>CAYTGR010000065.1:16190-20411 GCA_964437445.1 uncultured Anaerolineales bacterium
CGTAGAGGAGGGTGCGGTCGCTGTCGGTCAGCGCGCGGGTGAAGAGGACGACATCTCCCGTGGTGTAGCCGTCGGCCAGCACAAAGCGGGTATAAGGCTCGTTGACGGCGAGGCAGCTGTTGCCATAGAGGCTGCTGCCGAGGCTGACCAGCTCTTGCGTGGTCAGGTTCACGAAGAAGGTTTCCATGATGGGGCTGGTGCGGGGGTCTACTTCCAGGATCGCCAGGGCGCGCTCCGGGTCGGCCTGCGCCAGGCGGACTTGCTGGCCGGCGAAACGGTCGCCGAAAAGCGGTTCCGGGATGCCGCCGGTGAGCGGGATCACCATCGGCTGGTAGTTCTCGTCGCCGTCGTGGTCAATCATTACCACAATTTTGCCCAGGCCGGGGAAGACTTTGAAGAGGGTCATGCCGTGGACCAGGACCGGGTTTTGCAGGGCGATGTCGGGCGGCAGCAGCGGTTCAGGGATGCTGCCGTCCTGATCCATCGCGTAGAGGCTCATGCGGCCGGAGAGGTTGCTGATGAAGTAGAGCCGGTCGCCGACGAGTTGCGGACTGAGGAAGAGCCGCGCGGAAAGCAGGGATTCAACTTTGAAGGGGGACATCATACTCCTTTGCTGGAATGGGTTAAAGTGTGCGGCGGAAGAGCCAGCCCAGGCTGGTCAGTGTCAAGAGGGTGAGCGCAGCGCCGAGGTAGAAGAGGGTGGGGCGGTAGACGAAGGTGAGCTCGTGGGCGCCGGCCGGGACGATGACGCCCCGGAAGCCGCCGTTGACGCGGTAAATGGTGGTCGGCGTGCCATCCAGGCGGGCCCGCCAGCCGGGATAGTCCGGGTCACTGTAGACGAGCAGCCGGGGCACGGCGGCCTGGACTTGCACCTGGATGGATAGCGGGGTGCGCTTGACGATTTCAACTTGCTCGTCGGCGGCCAGAGGCTGTGGCGGCAGCGCCGGGAACTCCGGGCCGACGACGGCGGTGGTGTGGAGGTCTACGGCGGGATCGTTGAGCAGCGCGATGGTCGCCTCGTCCGTCGCGGCGGTCGCGGTCTGGGCGACCAGATAGGCGCGCGGGTTGAGGTCAAAGAAAGCGTAAACGCGGAGACCGTCTTGCTCGGAGAGCAATTTGAAGGCGCCGTGCTCAATTTCACGCCGGGTGACCACGAGGTGGACGTTCATCAACTGGAAGCGGCGGAGTTCCTGCACTTGCTCCATGACCTGGGTGTACCAGCGGGGTTGCAGCGGGGCCGTGCCGGTGACGTTTTCCAGGCCGAGGAGGTTGCCAAAGTCCAGGGCGGCTTCACCGCCCTCGACGCGGAAGATGCCGCCGTAGCCCTGCAAGGGGCGGAGGGTTTCCACGATGGCAAGCGGATCCGGTGACCCGGCCAGGGGGGTCAGGATCCGCCCCATGTTGACGGTGAAAAGGTCCAGCACCAGCAGCAGGCTCAACGCCCAGGCCTGCCAGCGTCCGGCCAGGAAGGTGAGGGCGCCCCAGCCGGCCAGCAGGAGGAGGGCGACCGGGAGCAGGGTATCCAGGACCTGGCGGGCCAGGGGGGTGCCGTCGGCGGTCAGGCCCGCCGGCAGCAGCGCCGCGACGAGCAGCAGGACCCCCAGCAGGGCTAACGTGCGTTGGAGGAAGGTGCGCACTTCGTCTGGGGGTTGCGTGCGCAGCGTTTGCAGACCGGTAGCCGCCAGCAGGGCCAGGGAGAACGAAAAGGCCAGCGCGAGCCGCTCAAAGTTGCGCAGGTAGCCGGGGAAGAGCCAGCGCTGCGCCAGGTAGGCCGCCGAGAAGAGGGCGGTCCGGTGCCCGACGGCCAGGAAAAGGCTGATTAAGGCCGCGCCAAACCAGAAAAGTCCCTGCCGGCGGGCCAACGCCGCGCCAGCCAGGACTATGGCCAACAGCCCGGGGTAGAGCGCGTAACTGCCCACTCGTTGGGGTAGCACGATGCCGGCCAGTTCCCACCACGAAAAGCCCCCCTCGGCGACACTGGTCCAGGTGATCGCCGAGCGGGCCGAGAAGCGGGTCAGTTCCCAGGTGGGCAGCGCCTGGATGGCAGCCGTGCCCCCCCAGCCGACCAGCAGCACGGCCAGGAGACGGCCGGCGCTGCGCCAGGGGAGCCGTTGTTGGGCAGCCCGATAAGCGCCCCAGCCTAAGGTTAGTGGGAGGATGCTCAGGTATGACTGGGGCCGGCCGGCCAGGAAGACCAGCCCTAAGGTGCAGCCGCCCAGGGCGGCCCAGCGGAGCGCGCGCCGATCCACGGCGAGGGTGACGGCCAGCAGGGTGGCCGGCAGCCAGACGGCGGCCTCTAATTCTGAGAGCTGAAGTGCCGGGTAGCCGGTGAGGTAGCCGCCGAAGGTGAAGACGAGGGCGCCCAGGAAGGCCGCTTCCCGGTTACGCAGCAGGTAGCGGATGAAGAGGTAAGTGAAGAGCGCTGCCAGGAAGAAGTGCCCGACCGCTTCCCATTGGAGCGCGGCCAGGGTGGGGTGGCCCAGCGTGGCGGCTAAGGTAATCCAGGTGGGCGGGTAGAAGGTCGCCGCCTGGGGATCGGCTGCGTGAGGGTAGCCGGCGAAAGCGTAGGGGTTCCAGAGTGGCAGCCGTCCTTCGGCGAGGGAACGGCCCACGTAATAGCGTGCCGGGTAGAAGATAGCGGTGAAGTCGCCGCTCTGGAAGCGGGCCTGGTCGGCCAGGTCGGGGGTCCAGAGCCGCCAGAAGAAAAGCAAGACCAGGCCTGCGAGCACGGCCAGGTAAGCCAGATCGCCGGCCCAGGGTTTAAGACGAGCGGCGATGGAGCGCAACGTTCGTGATGGGGAGCTCATGGCTGCAAGTAGGGCGTCACCTGGCGCTCCAACTCTTCAGGGGTGATGATCCCCGGCTGAAAGCCGTACAGTTCCCCATCCTGGTTGATGAAATAGGAACTGGGCAGGCCGATGACGTTGTAGTCACCGGCGACTTTGGCTTCGGTATCTATCACGATTGGGAAGGCGACGCCGTGCTGTTCCACGAATGCCTTGGCATCCTCAGGGGTATCCTCTACGTTGACGCCGATGATGGTGAAGCCTTCGTCTTTGTGCGCTTCGTAGTAGGCGTTGAGGTCGTCCACTTCGGCGTTGCAGGGCGGGCACCAGCTGGCCCAGAAGTTGACCAGGACGACCTGGCCCTGATAATCGCTCAACGTGAGGGAGTCACCGTCTAAGGTGGTCAGCGTGAAGTCGGGGGCCGGGCGGGTGACGCTGCTGCGGGGCGCGATAGGAGTCACGCCGCCGGTCTCCGGGGTGACGGCCGGCGGCGCAAAGAGGCTACAGGCGGCGGTCACCAGCAGCAGAGCGCCGACCAGCAGCCAGCGTCCCCGGTGTGACAGGATGATTAGTCTACTTTGTCGCCGGGTTTGCTGGGCCACGGGGCTTCTACGATACGGTAGCTGTGGGTGATGGTGGCAGTCTTGCTCAGCATGGCGCTGACCGAGCAGTATTTGGTCTCGGAGAGTTCAATCGCTTTTTCCAGGCTGGCCGGGTTGATGCCGGTGCCGTAGGCGATGTACTCAATGTGGATCTGGGTGTAGATCTGAGGATGCTCGGTGGCGCGTTCGGCGGTCACTTTGACCTGCAGGCCGGTCATCGGCTCGCGGCGTTTGTTCATGACGGTGACGATGTCCATGCCGGTGCAGCCGGCCAGGCCGATTAAGATCAATTCCATCGGCGTCGGGCCGGAATGGGTGCCTGAGCCGGGGTGCGCTGAATCCAGGATGATGGCGGGGCTGCCGTTGGCCTCGCCAACCAGCCGGAAGCCAGGGCCAATCCAGGTAACGGTTGCTTCTGCCATGGTTTCTCCTTGTGGTTTTAGTCAGGTGAAGGGTGAGCAGAGAATGGTGAGTAGAGAATAGTGAGCAGAGAGCAGAGAAGGGTAAGCTGTGGACGAGAGTCTTCCTGCTCACTGCTTCCTGCTTCCTGCTTACTACTCACTGCTTACTGTTCACCGCTCACTGCTCACTGTATCACTCCTGCAACGGGATGACGCAGATGAACTTGAGGGTGGCGGTGCCGGTGTTGCGGTAGCCGTGTTCTTCATCCGGTGCGACGTAGAGGAAGGTCTCAGGCGTCATGCGGATGGGGTCGCCGTCGGGGGTAAGCAGCTCGCCTTCGCCTTCCAGGACGTAGATTTCGTGCTCGTAGGGGTGATGGTGGGGTTTGAAGGTGATGCCCGGCTCAATTTCCACGCGCCGCATGGCGAAGT
>CAYTGR010000066.1:0-19964 GCA_964437445.1 uncultured Anaerolineales bacterium
TTGTACTGCAAATTTTCACTTTGTCGGTGGTCTAGTTTTTGGGGGGCAGCTCAGAGCTACAGCCAGATTTGCCACGTCGGAATTTGGAGTTACGATATACTTAACTCACATGCGTGCCATGGGTATCCATGCGCAGTTTTTGCAAATCAAGGAGGTGAATGATGACATTAGATCTATCCGCCATTCAGACGTTGTTGGGCGCGGAGGCCGAATCGTTGTTGACCCACGAATGCCAGACTATTCCCCGCACCATGCTCCACCTGCCGGGGCCGGATTTCGTAGACCGGATTTTCGCACCGAGCGACCGGCCCATCCCGGTGCTCCGCAGCCTGCAAACGCTCTTCAACCACGGCCGGCTGGCCGGGACGGGCTACCTCTCCATTCTGCCGGTGGATCAGGGGATTGAGCACTCGGCGGGCGCTTCGTTCGCGCCGAACCCGGCCTATTTTGACCCGGAGGCGATTGTGCAGCTGGCCATAGAAGGCGGCTGCAACGCGGTGGCCTCCACGTTGGGGGTGTTGGGGGCGGTGGCGCGCCGGTATGCGCACAAAATCCCCTTCATCCTCAAGTTCAACCACAACGAGCTGCTGACCTACCCTAACAAACACGACCAGGTCATCTTCGCGCAGGTGGAACAGGCATGGGAAATGGGCGCGGTGGCGGTCGGCGCGACCATCTACTTCGGCGCGCCCGAATCCTCGCGCCAGATCGTGGAGGTGAGCCAGGCCTTCGCGCGCGCCCATGAGCTGGGCATGGCGACGATCCTCTGGTGCTACCTGCGCAACCCCGGCTTCAAGGTGGGCGGCGTGGACTACCACGTCAGCGCCGACCTGACCGGGCAGGCCAACCACCTCGGCGTGACGATTGAGGCCGACATCATCAAGCAAAAGCTGCCCGAAAACAACGGCGGCTACACCGCCGTGCAGATGGGCGATTCCAGTTACGGCAAAATTGACCGCCGCGTCTACACGCAGCTGACCACCGAACACCCGGTGGACCTCTGCCGCTACCAGGTCGCCAACGCCTACCTGGGACGGATCGGGCTGATCAACTCCGGCGGGGCCTCCGGCGCGAACGATCTGGCCGAGGCGGTGCGGACGGCGGTCATCAACAAGCGGGCCGGCGGCATGGGGCTGATCAGTGGCCGCAAGGCTTTCCAGAAGCCGATGGCCCAGGGGGTAGAGCTGCTCCACGCCATCCAGGATGTCTATCTCTGCGCCGGCGTGACGATTGCGTAAAGCCAGGGGGGGCTGAGCCACCCGATGCAAAAGAGGGGGACAGACCACGCAACCTTGAGGTCTGTCCCCCCCACTATGTCAGGGCCCTACCCGCCAGGCCGGGCTCAAGCTCGTTCCCGGTTCACCTGCAAATCCCCCAACGTGAAGGAATAATTCTGCTGCCGGCCGGTCAACACATAACGCACCAACGCCTCGCTGGCCAGCGCCACGGCAAAGAGGATCAGATTGCGCGCCAGGGGATACTCGCAAACGTCAGCGCCGCCCGCCGGAGCCTGGGGCACGCGATAGCCCTCATTCCAGAGAATTTCGGCATAATCGGCGCTTAAGCCGACATGCAGACAGGGCTGGCCCCCCTGGCGGCAGTGCTCCGTCACCGCGGCGCGGGCCGCGTGATTGTCAAACCCATCCACCACCACCTCCGCCCCCGCCAGCAGCCGACCCGCATTGGCCGGCGTCAGCTCCTTGCGCACGGTGCCGATCTCCACGCCCACGGCCCGGAACACCTCAGCCTGGAGCGCATCCACTTTCAGCGCGCCCACATCGCCGGCAGTGTAAATTTGCGTCCCGATATTGTGCGCCTCCACCCGGTCAAAATCAATGACCGTGAGGGCCCGGAACCCCTGCCGTACCAGATTCAACGTCAGATTAGCCCCCACCGCGCCCGCGCCGCAGATCGTCAGCCGGGCCGCGGCCAGCCGCGCCAGCGCATCCTCCCCGCGATAGAGCCGCTCGTGCAGGAAAACATCAGGCATGGTCACGCTCCTCAGCCGCCCCCCCCGTCAGAGTGCCGCCCTTCGGCGACCACCACCACCCCGCGCGGAAAGCACACCACTTCCGGCAGCCGCTGTCCCTTCTCTTCCGCCGTGGCGAAACGATACGCCGCCAGTTTTTCGCCGCTGGCGATGACGCACAGCAGCGGCTTGCCCAGGCAGCTCACCCAGGCGTGCAGCGTGCGCCGGTCACGCTCACTGGGCCGGGGATAGCCGGCCGGATGGGTGTGGTAAAAGCCGATGATATCGCCGTAGCGCTCCTCCCGCGCCAGCACCCAGGCCCAATCAAAGGCCACCTCGCCCGGCGTCCCCTGAGACCAGACCCGCAAGCGCCCATACCACAGGCTGCCCTGGTGGTAGCCTACCAGGATGGCTGCCCGTTCAGCCGCCACATCGGGCGCCCGGCGTCCGGTGCCGGTTCTCACCTCCCCCTCCCCACCACATAATGCGGCCCCTGTCGCTGCAGGCCCTCACGGATGACGCTGACCAGGCTTTGCAGGTCAAAGCGGCGGTCCTGCCCGTTCAGACAAATACCGGCAGAAAGCACGGTCAGATCATCTTTGCGCACCGTAGAGTGATACAGCTGGCCATCTACCGTGTAAGACACGGTGTAAGCATCCCCGCGCTCAATATAGCCCGCCAGGTTAGCGCCGGCATGGGCCAGCGCACCCGCCAGCCGCTCTTCCACTTGACTGCGGCGGGCCGCTTCATGGGCCTCGTAGACCAGCTGGTAGGCAGCCCGTTCCTCGGCCGTGAGGCGCGACTTATGCAGAGCGGCGGGCGGTGTCCCGGCGGCCAGCGCCTCACGTAGATAGGCCGCACTGGCCGGACTGTGGCGGCGATCCACTTCCTGGAACCAGAATGCCACCCCATCAAAGCGCGCGATGATCTGCTGGAAGGGTTGCACCCCCGCTGCCAGATGGACGTGTACAGGGCCTGACACCTGAACGCGCGTAGTGTTGCTTTGGGCGGGCAGCGCCAGCCAGTCGTCATCGGTTGGTGTGAGCAACAACAGGCGCACCGCCGGGAACAGCGCCAGGTACTCGCGGATTTGTTGCAGGCTGGGCCGACCTACCACCTGTGCCGTCTCCAGCGACAGCGCCCGGAGAATCGCCCAGCCTGGCTTGACCTCGCCTGCCACCCGCAGGGTACAGACCAGGCCCGCAATCCGCACCCGCACCCGCCGTCCCGGCAAGATCGGCGCCAGGAATTCCGTGCCGATAAAGGCCTCTTCTTCGGTCGCCAGCGTCTCCAGCAAACGCTTTACATTCATGTCATCACCACCCTTACTGCTGCCGCCGCTGCGGGAGCGGATAGGCCAGAATCTCCATCACCAGCTCGCTCATAGAAGGACGGGTGAGCAGCGGAATCACATTGGGCAGCGCATAGTAATCGCCCCTGAAGATAAAAGCATTGGGCGCGACCCCCAGCCGCGTACAGGCCCTTTCCAGCTGATCAGAAGCAATCCCGATTTTGACAAAAATGACAGCCGGCTGCACGTTGAAAGCAGCTGCATACTCCCGATAAGCGTGCTCAAAGAGCGGCGGCTGGTTCTCATCTTCATCCGTGACCATCACAATCTGCTCCACGCGCTGCTGCCGCTTGCGCATCCACTCTATGGCGACGCCGCAAGAGGTCCCGCCTCCCGCCTTAATGCCCAGCAAGGCCTGCTCCCACGCCGCCAGGGAGGGGCCTCGTGGCTGCACCGGATAGGCCACCGTGTCAAAAGCGTAGACAAACAACTCGGCGGTACACACAGCCGAAATGAGAGCGCCCAATTGTTTACCCACCTCAATGGCGGTCGTCATGGAGCCAGATTTATCAATGAGCAACGCCGTGGGCCGCTTGATCGTGCCGGTCGCCTTGACTTGCGTCTCGGTAATCGCGTCTAACCGGGCCGTCAGCGCCGTGCCCGCGCCCATCGCCTGCGCCGCCACCTTCGCTTTATACGCTGAGACGCGCCTGGCATCCTGGGCCGCCGCCAGCTTGCTCTCAATCAGCGCCATCACCTCGGCGTTGGCAAACGCGCCGTGGCGCCGGAGCGCGCTGAGGTTGTTGATCACTTCTTGCGGCGACATGCTGTTGATCAAAGCGACCAGCACTGTTGGTGTCATCTGCCTGATGATAGAAACGGCCACCCGGTACGGGATGGCATTGTCAACGATGAGGCGTGCCTGCTCGGCGGGTGTGCGGGCCTGCCCAATCACTTTGAGCACGTAGAGGTGGGAGTCCGGCGGCGGGTTATCATCAAACAGGATCGCCTGCGCGCGCGCCGACGGCTGAATGTGCAGGCTGGCGTACAACCGCTTGAGGGTCTTCCGCGCGTGCAACACTGCGCTATCAAAATGCTCCGGGACGGCCTCCCGTTCGCGCAGATAGCGCGTGATCTCTGTTTTGAGCGAGCGCGGCACATTACGAAACAGCCCCTGCTGTTCTACCACAACCTCTTCTTTGCCGCCGCGCATCACCTTGCGGCGCACCTCACCCCCTTTGATGAAATCCACGACCCGCCCCACCTGGTAGGGCGGCAATTGGCGCAACAACGCCAGCCCCACATCGCGGTGGCCGGGGAAATCGCTGAGCGCCAGGTTGATCACAAACATCTCCTGGTGGTCGCGGATCTTACCCTCTGCTGCGTACCAGGCCGCCAGGTGGACATAGAACAGCGGATCCTGCGCGATCAACGTCTGGTGTACCGGATAGAGGCTCGCCAGATTGCGGTGCGGCGTGGTCAGCAACGTATTGAGCAAGGTCACCCGCAAATCTTGTTCACTGGACATAGGTCACCTCCCGCCTCAAAAAAGAAACGCCCGCCACTGCGTTGCCGCCTTCCGGCTGCCAGAGTCAGCCTGCACAAGTTGGGGCAGCGAAAAAATTTTTGGTTAGCCTATCCAGGCTGGGGGGGTGTCGGACCCCAATCCTTGCGGATCCTGTTTGTAAGCTTCCCCTATCAGGGTGCAGGCTGAAGCTCTTTACCCGAAAACGGCTTCTGGACGGACGGTAATGTTGCCGTTGGCATGTTGCTCAATGACATAGGGGTCAAATTGCCGCACGGCTACGTCAAAATAACGCGCCAGCGCCTGCCGCACGTCTTTCGGGGTGATCGGCTCGCGCAAATTCAACACCGTCCAGGCCAGCGTCCAGCTCTGGCCTTGAAAGCGAACATGGACAGAGCGTTCCTCATACGGCAGTATAGCAGATTGCATTTTAAACCTCCTTTCAAAAACGGGTCAAGCCGGTAATAAAAAAGGGCGTGAAGCCCGGTGTAGCCTTCACGCCCTGAGAGAGATGCCTGGAACCCTTTTTATACCGACCCTCTGGCAGCATGAGAGCTACCGCTCACCTGACCTGAACCAAAATGTTCAGGATGCAGGGATGAGCAAGCTTGCGGGTGCATAGAAATCAGCTGAAGTGTAGTTCTCATGGCTCTTCTCACCAAGACGGCCCGCACAAGTTCAAGAAGCTGAGCTATTTTTTTGGGCGGTAGCCAACCGCGTTTGTAAGCTTCTTCTTTCAGGGTGCGGGCCGTTTATTTTGTTCCGATATATCAATAATAATCATTTTTGGAAATTTGTCAACTATTGATTGGGGGCGTTATCGTCATCCGGGACGATCTGGCCTGGCCCATGGCCGACGTGGCCCCCAAATCTTTGAGCCGCACCAGATAGTCGTGCAGTGCCGGCAGCTGCGCCTCGTAATCAAACCCGCGCCACCCCTCATCACCGCCGAGCGTGAAGACCGCCGCGCCGAGGACGTAATCGTCCTCCACCAGCTTGGAATCGTACCAGGCCAGCTCCCGCAGCCAGCGGGCGGGAAGTCCGCCGACCTTCTCCCCGGCCAGGAGCGGGTCCAGCCCGCACTCGGTGATCGCCAGCGGGATCACCTGGTCACGCGGGATCAGGAAGTCGCGGTAGAGATGGCGGTAGCGTCCCGCCAGGATACCGCGCTCTGCATCAGGGGCCGGCTGTCCCGGCAGCCCCACGCCCCAGCCGGAGCTCATCCGCGGCCAGTTATACTCGTGCAGGGCCAGGATATGCCCGCCGGCCTTCGCCTGGGTAAAGAAGCCACTTTCCACGATGGCCTGCCAGGTGGCCCATTCCGGGACGCCGGTGCTGTAAGAGAGCAGCGCCAGGCGAAAGCCGTTAGCCTCGGCGATGGTCATCGCCGCGCTGTAGAAACGGGCCAGCCAGAGATGCCCCTCCACCGTGGGCGGGTTGACCTCATTGAGCACTTCCCAGTAATCTGCCACGTCGCGCTCGTTGGTCCACTGCGCCATGTGTTGCGCCATGACGTAACCGGCTACCTCCGCCGGATCCCCCTGGATCTCCACGTTTGCCAGTCCGTCCCAACGCCCAAGGGTGACAGTCGTGGGCGAAACCGACTTGATCTCGCGCAACAGGCCGAAACCGCCCAGGGCCTTGACCAGCGTGATGTGTGCTCCGGCTTCCGTGACGCCCTGCACAAACGGGAAAGCGTTGTTCGGCTTGATCGTGTGCAATCCCAGTTTGGAGGGCCGGTTGGGCAGGATCCATGGCTCCTCGGTGGCGGTTGGTTCTGGCGTCGCGGTGTCCGGTGGAGCGGTGGTCGATGCCGGTGTCGCGGTCGGCGTGGGGACCGGCCCGGTGGCGGTGGGGGAGGGCAGTTCGCCGGGGCCGGGCGCGATCCAGCCGCGCAACAGGTAGCCGAACAGGGCCGCGCCCCCCAGGCCGGCCGCCCATTGCAGAAACTCACGGCGGCTGAGCCGCCGCCGTGTCGGTGGAGAGCCCGGCTCAGGGCCGCTCAAGGGATGAACTCCCGCAAAGCCGCTGGCAGGGCAAAGGTGCCGTCGGTTTGCGGCGGAAAATCTACCACCGCCACCACCGCCTCCGGGCTCAAGGGGCCGTAGAGATGGGGAAACAGTAACCCGGTATCATAGCAATCCTCGTAGCGCACCTCGTGGCGCAATCGCGCCGGGTCAATGACCAGCAAGACCAGCCCGGTCTGCCCCCGGTAAAGGCCGTTGGCGACCTCCACGACCTGCTCCGGCGTGGAACAATGAATAAACCCTTGCAGGTTGAGTGAATCAGCCCGGTATTCCCCCGTCCCTTGGGCGGCCTCCCAGTCGGAGCGGGATGTAATGTGAACGATGAAGCCCATGTCATACTCCTTGTAGTACCGGATGAGCCGTGTGAGTAGAAACTGCCGGCTACGCTTGATTATAGCACAATGGCGAGCGAGGGGGTTATGCAGGAGCCGGCCCGGTTCCCTCGGATCGTCATCATCTACCCCCCGCGTGACTTCCTCCTGCTGCCCGGTGAAGCGGCGGTTGATGGGGAAGGGGCCGCTGCTCCAGCGCGTCGCGCCGTAGGGTGTGTACCGCAGGCTACTCACCCTCGTCCCGGTAAGCCCCGTCACCTGGGAGGCGCTGCCCAGATGGTCGCCGTGCAGGAAGGGCTTTCCCGCGTCCTCAGCGGCCTATGGGATGAAAATGGCTACGCCGGTGTAAGGCCTAAACTTTGCGGCGGCGCCAGACCAGGAAGATGGCCACGGCGGCCACCAGCACCATGACCAGCCCCGCCCCCATGGCCCCGATCCCAAAGGTCAGAGCCGCCTGGGGATCGCTGCTGCCAAAGATGTCAATCTCAGCGCCGGGAATAAAACTGATCAGCGCGAACAGGGCGCCGGCAAACAGGCTGAACCCTCCCGGGCAACCGCACAACAGGAGGCCAATGACGGTCACTACAATCGCAGTTGTTCGCTTGTCCATCTTCCCCTCCCTTGAAAATAGAAACCAGTTAAGGAGTGAGCAGAGAGCAGCCGGTAGCAGTGCCTGTTTCCTGCTCACCGCTCACTGAAAAGTTTGTAGTCAGGCGCTTGAGCGCCGTCTGAGCCGCGCTGAAGGACGTGCTTACGTGAGTGCCTTAGCGCCCTGCAATGCGCCGGACGCGGGCCCGGTCGGCCTTCGGCCAGAGCGGCTGACCCAGCAGGACGCGCTCCAACGTGGCGGGCGCGTCGCGCAGCCGGCGACCGGTGGCGTGCGCCACGGCGTTGAGCAACGCCGGCGCGGTCGGAATCATCACCGGCTCGGCCAGGTTTTTCGCGCCAAACGGCCCCGGCTCCCAATGCGTCTCCACAAAGTGCACCTGGACCTCCGGCACATCCAGCGCCGTCGGGATCAGGTATTCGTCGTAGTTGACCGTGCGCGGGTAGCCCTGCTCAAACGAAAATTCTTCCAGCAGCCCATAACCGATCCCCTGCGCCACGCCGCCGATCATCTGGCCGATAGCGCCCTGCGGGAAGAGCAGCCGGCCCCCGTCGTGCGCCGCCCAGACGCCGGTGACATCTACCTTGCCGGTCCCCATATCCACTGCCACTTCCACCACCTGCGCGCCGAAAGAGTAGGTGGCGTAAGGCGTTCCCTGGCCCCGATCCATGTCCCAGTGAATGGGCGGCATGTCCCAGCGCCCGGTGACGCTCAGCTCAATCCCCAACCGCCGGGCGTGATCTACCACGGCTTCAAACGTGACCGGCTCCTCACCCGGGCCGATGAAAGCTTCGCCGTCGCGGACCAGCTGCTCCGGTGTGCACTCCAGCAGGTCGGCGGCGGCTCCGTAGAGTAGCCGCCGCAGCTGCTCGGCCGCTACCCGCGCCGCGTTGCCCCCCAGGATAGAAGCCCGGCTGGCGACGGTCGGGCCGGAATCGCGCGAAAATTCGGTATCCGGGCGCGGCATCTGGATACGCTCTATGTTGACCCCTAACACTTCGGCGACTACCAGTGGGAAGACGGTGCGCGCACCCTGGCCGAAGTCGGTCAGGCCGGAGGTGAGCTCCAGCGTGTAATCCGGGTTGATGTGGAGCGTGCTGACGGCGTAATCGGCCCCTTCAGCGCCGAGGGAGGAGCCGTGGAAGGTGGCCGCGACGCCGATCCCGCGCCGGAGTTCGGCGGCGGCAGGTTGAGCGCTATAGGCGGCCCGTTTGCGATCCCAATCCGAGGCCTGCCGCACCCAACGCAGCGCCTCGCCCAGCCCCACCTGGAAATCCAGCCGGTTGCCGGTAGGCGCCCGATCGCCCTGCCGCAGCGCGTTCTGAAGCCGGAACTCCAGCGGATCCAGCCCCAGCCGCTCGGCCAGCTCATCCATGGCCCGCTCCAGGTTGGCCGCCGCGTCGGTGTTGCCGAAGCCCCGGAAGGCGCCGGCAAAAGCATTGTTGGTGTAGATGGCAAAGACATCCACCCAGGCGGCCTGATAACGATAGGGGCCGGTGGCGTGCATGGCCGCCCGCCAGCCCACAAACGGCGTCATGGAGGCGTAGGCGCCGTTGTCCATGTACATTTCCACCTGCGCGGCCGTCAGGGTCCCATCGCGCCGGGCGCCCAGTCGAATGTGGGCCCGCGACGCTTCCCGCTTGTAGGAGGCGACCATGGATTCCTCGCGGGTAATGATAAGCCGCACCGGGCGGTTGGTCTTGAGCGCTAAACACGCAGCCTGGGCCGCCGTCTCGTAATTGAGATCATCTTTGCCCCCGAAGGCCCCGCCGACGAAACTCTCGATCACGCGCACCCGCTCGTGGGGCAGGCCCAAGACCTGGCTGAGGATGTTGCGGGTGGGGAACGGTGACTGGCTGTCGGCGTAGACGATCAGGCTGCCGTCGGGGGTCGGCAGCGCGACCGCGCCCTCCGGCTCAATATAGGCGTGCTCTTGATGGGGGGTTTGGTACCACTCATCCAGCACCACTTCGGCGGTCTCCAGCAGGGGGAGCGGGTCCGCGTTACGGACGATCAAGTGGGCGCAGAGATTGCCGCAGGGGGTCTCCTCCGGGTAGCGCCGGCCGCCGCGCGGGAGCTCTTGCCGGGCCGGGAAGACCTCACGCGGCCCGACGGTTGTCGCCCCCGGCCGGAAGGCGGCGTCCAGGTCGCCCACGACGGGCAATTCCTCCAATTCCAGGATGATCGCCCGCACGCCAGCCTCGGCGGCCTCCACTGTCTCCGCGGCGACGGCCGCAATGGCATCCCCCACATAGCGCACCTTAAGGTGAGCCAGCACCTGGTTGTCGGGGATGGGATACCCGTAGGCCCCGTACTTCACAAAGTCGTCGGCGGTGATGACCGCGACGACGCCCGGCACGGCGAGGGCCGGCCGTACATCCAGGCGGAGGATGCGGGCGTGGGGCACGGGACTGCGCAGCACTTTGGCGTGCAACATGTGCGGGAAGAAATAGTCGCCAATGAACCGGGCGCGGCCGGTCACCTTTTCTTCGGCGTCCAAACGCCGGGCATGTTTGCCGATGTAGCGCGTTTCTTCCAAGGCTACCTCCATTATTAAAATCGGTCCAGCAGTGAGTCGTGAGCAGTACGCGGTCAAAGGAGCAGGCGTGTCTGGCTCACTGCTCACCGCTCACTGCTTTCTGCTCACGGCTCTCTGCCGGCTATGCCCTGCCCGCGCTCCTGGCCGCTCGTTTCCCCCCGGCGAATCCGCGCCGTCGCCTCAATCGCGTCCACGATCTGCTGGTAACCGGTGCAGCGACAAAGGTTACCGGCGATGGCAAACCGGATCTCCTCGCGCGTGGGTTCCAAATCGCGCTGCAACAGCGCCTCGGCCGAGAGCAGCATTCCCGGAATGCAATAGCCGCACTGGACCGCCCCGTGAGCAATGAACGCTTCCTGCAGATCGCTCAGGCTGCCGTCAGGCGCGCGCAGCCCCTCCACAGTGACGACCTCACGGCCCTCGGCCTGATGGGCCAGCATCAGGCAGCTCAGCACCGGGGTCCCATCCAGCAGGACGGTGCAGGCACCGCACTCACCCCCGTTGCAACCCTCTTTCGCGCCCAGCATCCCTAAATACTCGCGCAACACCGTCAACAGGCTCAAGCCCACCGGGGCCTCCACCTGGACCGGCCGGCCGTTGAGCGTGAAGGCTATCGGCTGCGGCGTCCCCTCGTGGCGGACGCGCGGATGCGGGTACTCGGCTGCCGACGGAGTGTAAAGCGGCCGGTGATAGTGCACCGGCCGGTGTACCCGGCCACTGAACCGGGCCGGCCAGGCGTCCACGGCGGAGGGCGGGGTGACTTCAAAGACCCGCTCCAGCGCCCGGCGGGTGAGAACGGCAATGACCGGCTCTTTGTAGGGCGTAGACCAGCGCCGCCCGGACTCGGTGACCATCACCTCGGCCATGCGCCGGCCGGCGGCGGCAAACAGCGCCGGCGAGGGGGGCTCGCCTACCAGCAGCTGCTCCACCTCAACGACGCGGCGGGTGTGGGGGATGGCCGCGCCGGGGACGAGCCGCGCTTCGGCGATGCGCCCGTCGGCCTCCAGCCGCCCCACGGCGCTGATGGAGAGCCGGGCGATGTTGAGCGCGTTGCGCCGTCCCAGCTTGATGAAGGTGCTGCGACCCGCCAGCGGCTTGAAGCGGAAGGCGGTAATCAGCTCGGCCGGGCGGAGCGCCGTCCGGCCGGGGCCGGTGATCAGGTCCACCACGGGGACGGTCCGGGCTCCCTCCGGCCCGACCAGCTCGGCCACGGCGTCCAGCGCGATGAGCGCGGGCAGGCTATCGGCGGCCAGGGCCGCGTTGGCGACGTTGCCGCCAATCGTCCCCATGGCCCGCAACTGAACTGCGCCCGCCCCGGCAGCCATCTCCAGCAGGAGATAGGCCTGCTCGCGCAGCAGTTCGCTGGTCAGAATTTGCGCAAAGGAGACCCCGGCCCCCAAACAAATCTCCCCGTCCACCTGCTCAATCCGGTGCAGCTCGGGAATCCGCGAGATATCTACCAGCCGGTCTACCTCTATCTCCCCGGCGCGCAATTTGAGCATCAAATCGGTGCCGCCGCCGACCAGGCGAGCTCGCACGCCCGGTTCGCTCAGCAGGCGAACGGCCTCGGTCACAGTTTGAACACAACGGTATTCCATATCTCCCTCCGAAAAGAAGGCCCTTTTGACTCTCCCATGAAAGCCGGATTTACAGAGGTCGCAGAATTGTGCAGGCAAATCCGAAATCCGAAATCCCGAATCCGAAATCCCGAATCCGAAATCCCGAATCCGAAAATTAGTTCTGGCAGGCTTCCATGGGTGCGCATGATGGCGGACGGGGCCATCCTGCACGACTCCTGAAGCAGGTGCTCTTATGTTACACTTCGCCCGGCGTTTCTATGAACTCCGGCGGGATCGTTTCGCTCAGATAGATTTCCGGGATGGGATGGTAAAACGGAATGCCGGCCGCGTGGGCCTCGGCCGCACGGATGCGCAGAATCACGGGATCGGCTGCATGGCGGAGTCCAGTACTGCGCGCCAGTTCCGGCGTCGCCGAGAGGTGCACGTAACCACGATCCATGGGATGCAATCCCTCCCGGCGGATGAGCACGGCCGCTTCCGGTGCTGTGCCGTGATAGAGTACCGCCGGCGGCACCGCCGGCTCGTAGGTCGGGCGAAGCGCGCTGTGACCGTAGAGCGCCCGGATGCGGTCCCCGACGATCTCGTAGCGCCGGCGTCCGGCCGTATTGACCACGGCCGCTACATCCGCGCGATTGGCCCACCGGAAGTTGGGTAGCCCGTGCAGGATGGTCATGACCTCGTCCAGGCTCGCGTAACCCTGCTCATCCAGCTTTAAAGGGAATTTGGCGGGCCGGTGGCGCAACAACAGGGCCAGGAACTTGCTCAAACGCTGCAACTGTCCCTGGGGGCGCACAGTCTCATGGGAATCAGCCGCCTCATCCATGCTCTTTAAAACCTCATTGCGGCCCGCGCCGCTCGCCATAGATTGGCCCGCGCCTGCGTCTGATCCCGGCCTAATGAGCGCAGGAAGCGCGCCAGCTGGGCCCGGCGGCCGTCCTGCCCGCGGGCGCATTCCAGTTCGGGGGGGACTTCCCAACCTCGGGCGCGGGCGTAACGCGCCAGCTCGGCCTCCGTCAGGTAGATGAGCGGGCGAATGGCCGTGAGCCGCCCGCCAAAGAAGGGACGGCGCGGCGGCAGCGTCTCTAAGTTGCCTGTCGTCAGCAAATTGAGCAGGGTCGTCACGGCGGCGTCGTCGGCGTGATGCCCAAACGCCACTTTGGCGCACCCCAGCCGGTCGGCGGCCAGGAAGAGCGCCTTGCGCCGGTTGAACGAGCAGCGAAAGCAATCCGGCGGCTGCGGCTCACCCGCCTTTAACTCCAACGGCACAATCTCGTAGGGGAGCCCCAGCGTTTGCAGCCACGGCTCCAGGAGCGGGCGGAGGTCCGGCAGCCCGACGGCCGAACCGTCCACGTGGACGGCCACCAGCTCAAACCGTAGCCCGTCCCCCAGCTCGCTGTTCTGCCAGCGGAGCAGCAATTCCAGCAACGCCCGGCTGTCTTTGCCGCCGGAAACGCCCACGGCCACCCGGTCGCCTGGCGCGAACAGGTCAAACTCCCGCGCGGCACGGGCCACTTCTTTGAGAAGGTAATAGGCAATCGCGTCAGGGGTACTCATGGTTAGCCGTCAGCAGTCAGCCATCAGCCGTCAGCCACGCCCCCGTTCAGGCGGAAAGACGGCGCCCATACTGTTGCTGATAATACGCGCGGTAAAGGTCGCCGCTCTTGATGGGACGCCACCACCATTCGTTCTCCGCGTACCAGCGGACCGTCAGCGCCACCGCCTGGGCGCAGGTGTGGCGGCTCTCCCAGCCTAAGGCGCGGAGCTTGCTCACGTCCAGCGCGTAGCGGCGGTCATGACCGGGACGGTCCTCCACGTGCTTGATCAGGCTCTCCGGTTTGCCTAACGTCGCCAGCACGATCTGCGTCATCTCCAGGTTCGTCATCTCTGCGCCGGTCCCGACGTTGTAAATCTCACCCAGCTGGCCGCGCTGCAACACCACGTCAATTCCCTCGCAATGGTCCAACACGTACTGGTAATCCCGCATTTGCAGCCCGTCCCCGTAGACGGGGAGCGGTTGGTCATCTAAGGCGTTGGTGGCGAAGAGTGGCACGACTTTTTCCGGGTATTGATAAGGGCCGACGTTGTTGGAGCCGCGGGTGATCGTCACGGGCAGCTGCCACGATTCGTAGTAGGCCAGCACCATCAGATCACCGGCCGCCTTGCTGGCCGAGTAGGGGCTGCGCGGCGCCAGGTTGTCACTTTCTTGGGAGCGGCCGGTGGCGACCTGACCGTAAACCTCATCGGTGCTGATCTGGTGGTAGCGTTCCAGCCGGAACTTCTTGGCTGCCTCCAACAGGACAAAGGTCCCGTAAACATCGGTCTGGATGAACGAGCCCGGTTCCATCAACGAACGATCCACGTGCGTTTCGGCCGCAAAGTTGACGATGGTATCTACCGTGTAGGTCTGGACCGTCTCTTCTACCAGCCGGGCGTCGCAGATATCGCCCTGCACAAATGCATAACGGTCGCCAAAACGGTCGGCCACGTCGCGCAGGTTCTCCAACCGCCCGGCGTAGGTCAGTTTATCGTACACGACGATGAAATAATCGGTGTGTTTTTCCAACATGTAGCGGACAAAATTGGATCCGATGAATCCGGCCCCCCCGGTGACCAGCAAACGACGCATAAAGGTTCCTCCTCAAGCGTAAGCGTAATGTCTGACAAGATTGTACCACAAATGGAAAAGGGATACCAGCCCGGTAGAATCAGTGAATCGGCGAGTCAGCGAATCGGCAAGTAAAGCCAGCGGCCTTTCGTTCCGGTGGCGTTCAGAGCGGCTGAAGCCGCCACTGCCAACCCCATTTTGCATAAGTCCTGTATAATTCAATCAGACCGAGACGAGCCAACAGGAGGCGTTTATGAGACACCATCCACGCCGGGTCTGGTTAGGGCTGCTGGGGTTATGCGGCGCGCTGGGGCTGCTGGGGAGCACCGGTGGGGCTCACGCCCAGGCGCCCACTTATGACCATTTCGTCTATCTGCCCCTGGTCTTACGGCCGGCCCCGCCCATCACCGACCGGCTGCTTAACCCTGGCTTTGAGGGCGGGTATACCCACGAGACGTTCTACGGCCCCAATCCGGCCATTCTGACCCCCGAGCAATGGGTCACCTGGTGGGCCGTGGAGCCTGAAAACGACCTGCAACCGCCGGAAATCGTGCGCCCGATCTCCAGCCAGAATCCCATCTACCTTGATCCGATCCCGCGCATCCACGGTGGCGAGCAGGCCATGCAGCTCTACCGGTGGGGCAAGTACCGGGCCGGCTTCTACCAGCGGGTGGCGGGACTGCCGCCCGACGCCACGGCCACGTTTTCCATTTACGCCCATGCCTGGTCGTGCAACCTGGACCCGACCCCGGAGCGCCCGGCGCTCTCCTGCGGTGACCCCTGGGGCTTCTGGTTCAAAGTGGGCCTGGATCCGACCGGCGGCACCGATCCCTGGTCGCCCAACGTGATCTGGACTGAACCGGCCTATCTTTACGATACCTACGCGTTAGTGGGACCGGTGAGTGCTCCGGTAGGAGCCGGGGGAGCCGTTACCGTCTTCACGTGGGCCGAAGCCAAGTGGGGGGTGAAGCACGAAGACGCTTACCTGGACGATGCCAGCTTGGTGGTGCAGCCGTAACCCCAGAGCTTAAGACTTACGCAAATTTTCGTTGGGAGTGGCGGCTTCAGCCGCTCTTGGCCTCTAAGAGCTGCCTGAAGGCGTCACTACGGTCCTCCTACCCCTTGGTTCGCGCCAGGCTTGCGCCGGTCCTGAGCTACAGGGTATGGCGGAGCGCCTCTAACGCGGCATGGACCTGCTCAAACTCGGCGGCTGCCTGGGCCAGCTGACCAGGGGCGCCGGCCACCAGCCCGGCGTGTGCATTATGTTCCAGCGTTTGCGCCAGGGCCGCGAGCCGCTGTGCCCCCATCGTCGCGCTGGTGGATTTCAGCGTGTGCGCGGCACGCTCCAGGTCGGGTACCCGCCCCTCGTCCAGCGCCTGGCGCGCCTCCGCCAGCAGACGGAGCGAGCTCTCGTAGAAGCTGTCAATCAACACCTGCAGCTTTGCGTCGCTCCGTTTGCCCAACGAGGCTTTGAGTTGCCGCAGCGTCTCCACCGCCAGCGACTCGGGCGCCGGCCGTTCCTGGGCCATGCTCTCCGCCCCCGGCGAAAACGTCACGGCACTGCCCGGCGGCGTGGTGTGGTCGCGGGTCAGCGCGGCCACCAGCGCACCGATCTGGACCGGCTTGCTGATGTAATCGTCCATGCCGGCGGCCAGACAGGCTTCGCGATCACCGCGCATAGCATTTGCGGTCATGGCGACGATGCGCGGCTGCGCGGCGGCCGGGAACTCGGTCCGGATGCGCCGGGTGGCCTCCAGGCCGTCCATCTCCGGCATCTGCACGTCCATCAACACCACGTCGTAGGTCTGCCGGTGCAGCGCGGCCAGCGCCTCCACGCCGTCGTTCGCCACGTCAGCCTGATAGCCCAACTGCTCCAACATGAGCAGGGCCACCTTTTGGTTGACTTCATTATCCTCCACGAGCAAAATCCGCAGCGGGACCTGCTCGCCTAAATGCGGATCAAACCTCGCTTCAGCCGGCGCTGTGAAACAGCCGGACAGTGTCTCCACCGGGCCGCCCAGGACGGCCACCAGCACCTGGTACAGTTGAGCGGTCTTGGTCAATTTGGGCAGAAACGCGATCTGCTCACCAGCCTCGGCCGGCGATTGCAACCACTCCACCGGGGTGAGGATTACCAACGGCAGTGGCTCTGCCCCCCGCAAGCGCTGGATGTCCGCCACCAGCGCCAGGTCCTCCATCCCCGGCAGCTGCATGTCCAGCAGTGCCACATCACAGCGCTTCCCCTGGCGGAGCCAATCCAGCGCGACCGCCGCCGAGGCCGCGACCTGCGGCTCAAAGCCCCAAAAGCGCAGCTGCGCCGCCAGGAACTCGCCGCTGGTGGGGTGGGTATCCACGATCAGCGCCCGCCGGCCCTGCCAGGCCGGTTGATTGCTGCGCAAATAAGCCGGCTGCGGTCCCTCCACCGGCTCGGCGCGGATTGTGAAGTGAAACGCCGATCCCTGGCCCAGGACGCTCTCCACCCAGATGGCGCCGCCCATCAGCTCGCAGAGCCGCTTGCTGATTGCCAGCCCCAGGCCGGTGCCGCCGTAACGGCGGCTGGCCGAAGCATCCACCTGGCTGAAGGATTGAAACAGGCGATCCAGCCGGTCGGCGGGAATGCCAATGCCGGTGTCGTGCACGATGAAATGCAACATCACGGGCAGCTGCCCCCCCGTCTCCTCAGCCGTCATGGTTTTCACCACCACGGTCACCTCACCCTGCTCCGTGAATTTGATGGCGTTCCCCAAGAGGTTGAGGAGGACCTGGCGCAACCGGTGGGCATCGCCGATGATCGTGGCCGGCACCTCCGGGGCCACCTGGCAGGCCAGCGCCAGCCCTTTCTCGGCCGCCTTAGACGCCACCAGGTCAAAGGTGGACTCCACACACTCGCGCAGATCAAACGGCTGGTTATCCAGGTCCAGCTTACCGGCCTCAATCTTGGAAAAGTCCAGGATATCGTTGATGATGGTCAGCAGGGCGTCCCCGCTGTTGCGGGCGGTCTCTACAAAATCCCGCTGCTGGGGGTTGAGCGGGGTCTGTAACAGCAATGTGGTCATGCCGATGATGGCGTTCATCGGCGTGCGGATCTCGTGGCTCATGTTAGCCAGGAACTCGCTCTTGGCCCGGCTGGCGGCCTCGGCGGCGGCGCGGGCCTGCAGCATCTCGGTGTAGAGCCGGGCATTCTCTAAGGCGATGGCGGCCTGGCTGGCTACCGCCTCCAGCAACGCCTGGTGCGATTCGTCGTAGGCGCGGGGGTTGGTCGCATGTTGGACCACGATCACTCCCAGCACGCGCTCGCCGATCAAGAGCGGGACGCCCAACCAGCAGGCCGCGGTATGGTTGGCGCTCACCACGCTGGACGGGCGGAACCCGGGGCCGGCCGCGTAACCCTGTACCAGGACCGAGCGGCGCTCCCGGATGATCGTCCCCCACAGGCCGTCCTCCGCCGAATCGCGCATCCCCGGCACCGTCAGGTGGGGGGCGCTGCTGAAGGCGCACTCCACCTCCCGGCGCGCCGGGTTGTAGAGGGCGATCACCATGGTCTCGGCGTCCATCATCCGCCGGGTCTGCTCGTAGATCAGCCGGAGCACTTTATCTACCTCCAACGTGGAGGAGAGCAGCTTGCCAATGTCGGTCAGGGTTGCCAGCTCCACCACGCGCCGCTGGGCCTCGTCAAAGAGGCGCGCGTTCTCCAGTGCGCCTGCAATCTGGCCGGCGATGGTCTCGGCCAGGGCGACTTTGGCGTGGGTCACGTCCCGGCCCGGTTGCGCGACGTCAATGCCGATGGTGCCGATGGTTTTCCCCCGCGCATAAAGCGGGACCAGCATCAAACTGTGGTCCGCCTCCGGCGGGCCGGCCGGCGGCAGCGAGCCGGCCAGCGGGTCGCCGTGCGTCAACGGGGAGACGATGGACCGGTCGTTCTCCAGGACGTAGCGGACGGCGGGGTTGCCCGCCACCGGGATGACCTGGCCGACCGCACTAACGGCCCCCGGCTCGGCCGCATGGCCGGTGACCACCGTCAATTCGGTGCGGTCGGGATTCAACAGGGCGATGCCGCAGCTGCGGGCCTCAAAGATCTCCCGCAGCTCGCGGGCGGTGACCCGCAGCATGGCCGGTAAATCGGGCATCGCTGTGATCGCCGTGGCGACCCGATTGAGGACAGCCAGCTCTTCGTTGCGCTGCAGGATCTCCTGCTCGGCCTGTTTGCGCTGGGTGACATCGTGCAGGGTGAAGGCGCGCCCAATCAACTGGCCGCGCCGGTCGGTCAACGGCGCAACGTGTACGTCGTAATACTGGGGAGCGGCGCTGCTCCCGCCCACAATTTCCGCCTGGCGGACCGCCGGGTCGTCACAGAACGCCTGCAATTCGGGCCAGGCCGCGAAGACCTCGGTCGCCGGGCGGCCGATCAGACTGGCCTCGGTGTGCCCCACGATCTGTTGTGCCATCGGGTTAAGATCTACCACTCGTCCCTGGGCGTCCAACACGATCACGCCGTCGCCCAGCCCTTCAATCACGGTCGCCAGCGCCACCCGGCCCAGGTCAAACAGCCGGTAGCGGAACAGGCCCCAGGCAATGATCACCCCGGAGGCGCTGAAGACCACCGGCGTCGGATCGTATCCGGGCATCAGGTGAAGGATCCGGAAGACAAAGAGCACGTTCATCACAAACGGCACCAGGAGGCTGATCAGCAGGGCCAGGGCCTGGCCCCGGTAGACGGCGGGAGCCCGGAGCACGCCCCCGATCAACAGGGCGACACTCAATGCCAGCAACGTGTAGGAGTAGACGGCGTGGACCCGGGTAAACCACCAGCCGTTCTGGCTTAACAGCGTCGGGAAGGGGCCTTCCAGATAGAGGTGCAAATCGTAGCGCCACCAGCCGTGCAGTGAATTGGTCCAGACGACGGCGACCGTGGCCAGCGGCACCCCGCAGAGCGCCATGATCCGCCTGCGTGTGAGCCATTGCTCGTGGCGCGTAAATTGCACGGCCAGGATCAGCATGACGACCGGCAGGCAGGCATAATCCACCGGGGAAAGGCTGGCCCAGAAACGTTTAGCGGGGAGTGTGGTGCTGACCAGCTCCAGCGCGTAGAGCAACGACCAGGAGCTCATGATCGCCATGAGCACTATAAAGGCGACCGCGCCCGGCACGGCGCGATGCCGCCAGGCATAAATCCCCAATCCTGCCACCACAACAGCAGAGACCAGGAGTGGTACCAGGTAAGCCATCATCCGGCCTGTTTATGAACCCCTTTATGAGCGCTCTCCTTCCCAGTATACGTGATTTATGGTGAAGCACAACCGTTCCTCACAACAAATGCATTGCAATTGGGGGGCGAAACGCTTGCGGCAGAGGGAAAGGCCGCGGGGAAGTGAATGTCAAACGTCAAGCGTTAAACGTCAAGCCAGCACTCCTCGGTGCGGCTTCCGCCTGCTGGCCGGTGCAGCGCCGGTCGGTGGGGAAGGGGCCGCTGCTCCCGCGCGCCTCACTGT
>CAYTGR010000067.1:0-11670 GCA_964437445.1 uncultured Anaerolineales bacterium
GCGCCACCACCGTCCTGGCGACGGCGCTGCTCCGCCACGCCGCCCGCACCCAGGCCGCCCGCGACAAACTGCTCACCTTCACCGACAACCGCCAGGACGCCTCGCTTCAGGCCGGGCATTTCAACGACTTCATCCGCCTCTCTGTCCTGCGCGCTGCACTGGTCGCCGCGCTGGCCGAAGACGGCGCGCTGACCGCCGACCGGGTGGCGGCGCAGGTCGTGGCCGCGCTCCAGGGCAGCTTCACCCTGCGCGACATCGCCCGCAACCCGGAGCTGGCGCCCGATACTGTCGCCGCCGCCGATGTCTGGCAGGCCTTCACCCTCCTGACCGAATACCGGCTCTACACCGATTTGCGCCGGGGCTGGCGCGTCATCCAGCCCAACCTGGAAGAGCTCGGCCTGTTGCGGATCGGCTATCGCGGCCTCACGGAGCTCTGCCAGGAAGAGGCCGCCTGGGACTTCCATCCGGCGCTCGCCGCGCTCGGCCCCGAGGCGCGCGCCGCGCTCCTCCGCCTCCTGCTGGACCAGTTCCGCCGCAAACTGGCGCTCAACGCGCGCCTGCTGCAAGAAGCCGAACAGCCGCTCCTGCAACGCCGCTGCGAACAGCACCTGAACGACATCTGGGGCCTGGATGCCGAAGGCGCCGAACTGCGCCCGGCGCCCTGTTTTGTCCTCAAAGGTGCTTCCGGCCGGTGGGTGGAGGGTTTCAGCCTGGGCACGCGCAGCGCCATCGGCCGCTATCTGCGCCGCCAGCTCAACCTGGAAAGCGACGCCTACCCCCACGTGCTGGCGCAACTGCTGGATCGCCTGGTCGCCCACGGCCTGCTGGTACGGCTGACGCCGGTGGACGACCATCAGCGCTTCCAGCTGGACGTCACCGCTCTGCTGTGGGAGGCCGGCGACGGCACCCCTCCGCCGCCAGACCCGCTCTACACCCGGCGCGCGGCGGCCGAAGCCTACCCCGCCGCCCGCCGCCCGGTCAACGCCTTCTTCCAGCGCTTCTACCGCGAGACCGCCGCCGAACTGGCCGGGCTGGAAGCGCGCGAGCACACCGCCCAGGTGGTCGCCCCGGGCGAGCGCGAACGCCGCGAGCGCCGCTTCCGCTGGGAGGAGCGCGACCGCACCAAAGAGCAAGAGCTGGGCCGCCGCCTGCCCTACCTGGTCTGCTCCCCCACAATGGAACTGGGGATTGACATTGCTGATCTGGATATGGTCCACCTGCGCAACGTCCCCCCCACGCCGGCCAATTACGCGCAGCGCAGCGGGCGCGCCGGACGGCAGGGGCAGGCCGGGCTGATTTTCACCTATTGCGGCGCGCTCAACCCGCACGACCAGTATTTCTTCCAACACCGGGAAGAGATGGTCGCCGGCAGCGTCCGCCCGCCCCGCTTAGACCTGGCCAACGAAAGCCTGCTCCGCGCCCACCTGCACGCCCTCTGGCTGGCCGAAGTGCGGCTCCCGTTGGGGTCATCGGTAGAGGGGATTTTGGAGACCGGGCAAGAGACGCTGCCCCTGCGCGAGCACGTGGCGGCGGCCATCCAGCTGAGCGCCGCCGCCCGGCAACGGCTGCGGCAGCGGATCCGCGCCGCGCTCCAGCACGACGCCGCGCTGCTGGCCGCGACCCCCTGGTTCACCGAGGCCTGGCTGGATCAGGTACTGGCCGAGGCGCCGGCCGCCTTTGACCGCGCCTTTGACCGCTGGCGCGAGCTCTATCGCGCCGCCACCCGGCAACTGCTGGCCGCGCAAGAGGCCCTGCTCAAAGCGCGCAAGGCCGAAGACCAGCAACGCGCCAACCGCCTGCAACAAGAGGCGCTCCGGCAGCGCAATCTCCTGTTGCAGATTGATGTTCAGCGCGAAGAGGGCGACTTCTACCCCTACCGCTATCTGGCCAGCGAGGGCTTCCTGCCCGGCTACAACTTCCCGGCGTTGCCGCTGCGGGCCTGGGTCCCGCGCGGCGAGGGCGAATACATCACCCGGCCCCGCGCGCTGGCGCTGCGCGAATTTGCGCCGGGCAACATCATCTACCACGAAGGCGCCAAGTGGGAAGTGGTGGCCTTCCAGGCGCCGCCCGGCGGCCTGGAGGAGCGGCGGCGGCAGCAACGTCTCTGCTACACCTGCGGCGCTTTCTGCGAGCCGACGCTGGACCTCTGCCCGGCCTGTCAGACCCGCTTTGACGGCGAAAACAGCCTGCTCACCTCGCTGCTGGATATGCCCAACGTCAAAACCCGGCGGCGCGAGCGCATCACCTCCGACGAAGAAGAACGGCGCCGGCGCGGCTACCACGTGGAGACCTTCTACCAGTTCGCGCCCGCGCCCGATGGCAGCAGCCGCGTGCAGACCGCCGATGTCGTCGTGGACGGGCAGCCGCTCTTCACCCTGCGCTACGCGCCGGCCGCCACGCTCCTGCGCGTCAATCACGGCTGGCGTACCGCGCGCACGCCGGGCTTCCTGGTGGATTTTGAAAGCGGCGAGCTGGTCACCGAAGCCGGGCCGGCCTCCCGCCCCCCGGCGCGCCCCCAACGGCTGGAAACGGTGCGCCTGGCCGTCCAGGAAACCCAAAACCTGCTCCTCTGGCAGCCGGCGCAGGCCGAACTCTTTGCCGATCCGGTCTTCTTCATCACCCTGCAATACGCGCTTGAGCGGGGGATGGAGCAGGTGTACCAGCTGGAAGAGAACGAACTGGCCGCTGAGCGCCTCGGGCGCGACGAACACCGTGGCTTCCTGTTCTACGAAACGGCCGAAGGGGGCAGCGGCGTGTTGCGGCGCTTGCTGGAAGAGACCAACGCCGTGGCCGAAATCGCCGCGGCGGCGCTCCAGCGGCTGCACTACTCGCCCGCCGGCGCCGATCTCAACTCCGATTGTCTGGCCGCTTGCTACGAGTGCCTGCTGAGCTACAGCAATCAGCTGGAGGCCCTGAACCTGGACCGCCGTCAAGTGCGCGCGGCGCTGGTCGCGCTAACGCGCGCGCGCACCCTCCCGCGCAGCGGCGGGCGCACCTACGCCGACCAGCTGGCCTGGCTGCAATCCCTGACCGATGCCCGCTCCGACCTGGAGCGCCGCTTCCTGGCGGCGCTGGCGGCGGGCGGCTATCGCCTGCCGGATGACGCGCAACACGCCATCTCCGAGCCGCGCTGCAACGCCGACTTCTTCTACGCGCCGCAGACCTGCGTCTTTTGCGATGGCGCGGTCCACGCTACGGCGGCCCAGCAGCAGCGCGACGCCCAGGTGCGCCGTGACTTGCAGGCTCAGGGGTACCGCGTCCTCGTCATCCGCTACGACCGCGACCTGCGAGAGCAGATTCAGGCACATCCAGAGGTCTTCGGCGGGGGGTAAAGGGGGGCGCAAAGAGGTTTCCTGATAGCAGTATAAAAACTCATATGGATGATCTGGTGAGGGCAGCACCATGACGCATTCTGATACACATCCCGAATATGAGCCAATTTTCATCCCATTCACCAAAACGGCGGATACCCCTGCTTGAGTTCCAGGCCGACCTCCTCGCTGTACGCCAGGAGCGCCCAGAGCACCCACGCCAGCGCCCGCTCGGCCGCGCGGACCGTATCCGGCAACGGGACGACGCCGTCACGCTCCCCCATCAGCACTTCCGGGTGCAACTCCGCCGCCCGATTGATTTTTGCTATCCTATCAGGCTCTCTCCAACGGGTGCAGCGCTCTCACGCTCCCGCCGACGGGGCGGCTTGCACCCAGGCTAACAGCTCCTCCCCCTTGCAGGTCGCCAGGCCAATGACGCGGTCAGCCGCCCCGTAGTAGACATACACCGTGCCCTCCACCACAGGATTAGCTGCCGAAAAGACCACCGTTTTCACGTCGCCCCGCAATTCCCAGGGCTCTTCCGGTTCCAGCAGGAAATCAGTCTGCCGGGCGATAACCCGGTGCGGATTTTCCAGGTCCAGCAGGCAGGCCCCCAACCGGTAGATGTGCTCAAAGTTGTAGCCGTGGTAGAGCACCAGCCAGCCGGCCGGCGTCTCCACGGGGACGCCGCCGGCGCCGACCCGTTTGGCATCCCAGGCTTCCGGGCGCGGTTGCAAGACCGGCACCATATCCTGCCAGTGAATAAGATCATCGGAATAAGCAATCCACATGGCCGGCGGGCGGCGATGCAGGGCCACATAGCGCCCCCGCACCCGCCGGGGGAAGAGCACATGATCTTTGTTGTCCTCGCCGGTGACCAGCGGGCCAAGCCGCCGCCAGCTGAGCAGATTGGTGCTCTCGGCAAACATGGGCGTGATGCCACGCGGGGAATAGGCGGTGTAGGCCATGATAAAACGGCCCTCCTCCGCCAGATAGGTCACCCGCGGGTCTTCCAAACCACGAGTCTCCCACTCATCCTGAGGTTCCAGCAGCGGCTGGGCCAGGCGTTTAAAGTGGACACCGTCTTCACTCACGGCGTAGCCAATCCGGCTGACGTAATCCACCCCTTGAGCCCGATAGAACATGTGAAACAGGCCCTGATGGTAGACCACTCCAGGGTTGAAGACGTTCAGAGCCTCCCACTCATGCCAGGGGACCGGTTTGAGCAGGGGATTGCCAGGATGACGCTGTAGTTTCATGCTCATGCTCCGTTATCAAGGGATCAAAACTGTTTTTGCCGCGGACCCGCGCTCAGCTTCAGGAAACCCTGCTCAGGCTGCTTTGAGACACAGCGCAATGAGCTCTTGCACCGGGCAGGTAGCCAGCGCGATGACCTGATCCGCTGCCCCGTAATAGACCTTGAGCTCCCCGTCTGGCTCCAAAATGGCCCCACAGGTGAAGACCACGTTACCGACATTGCCGTGAAAATCTATCGGAACGGTCGGGGAGAGGATCGCTTCGGGAGCGCGCCCCAGCACCTGCCAGGGCCGTTCCAGGTCCAGCAGAACGGCCCCCAGACGATACAACAGCCCGGCGGCGGTCGGCCGTACTCCGTGGTAGATCTCCAGCCAGCCGGCCGGCGTCTTGAGGGGTGGGGCACCCGGCCCGATTTTCAGCGCATCCCACAACCGGGGGCGAGGGGTCAGAACCGGGCGAGGGTCCCCCCAATGAACCAGATCCGGCGAGAAGCTGATCCAGATGTCGCCCCGCTGCGATGTCTGGGTCATGGGGCGGTCCAGTTTGGCAAACCGGCCCCCGATTTTCTCCGGGAAAAGCACCACATCCTTGTTTTCCGGCAGGCCCAGAATGGCGATCCGCCGGTAAGTACGGAAATCCTCGGTGGCTGCCAGCACTGTGACACAATCGTATTGGGAGTAGCCTACGTAGGTGATGTAAAAGGTCTCGCCAATCTGGGTGATGCGCGGGTCCTCCAGGCTGAAATCCTCCACCAGCGAAAAGGGTTCCTGAGTAGCCGGGAGCAACGCCGGTTCGGGTTCCGGGGTGAAATGGAGCCCATCGGGGCTACGGGCCAGCCAGAGCCAGGAAGCGCCGGCGAGATTCTCCACGCGCGCCAGCAACAGGTATTCCCCCTTGAACTTGACCGCGCCCGCGTTGAAGACCGAATTCACCGGCACCGGGAAGTCAGCCGCCGTCAGGAGCGGCTGGTCAGAAACACGCCGTAGAAGATGGGTGGGTTGCATGATGATTCGTCCCTCGTTTGTCAGGATATGCCACAGCAGCTGCTGATTATACCCGATATTCAGAGCTCCCGGCAGATTGCTGCGCTGCCCCTGCCCGAGAGGCCGGCCGTAAACCATAAGTGGTGAGTCGCTCCACCACGGCGCTATGGCTTAAAAGGGCCAACAACGCCGGTAGCCCCAGGAACCACGGTGCCATGACCAGCGTGCCACCGAGGATAAGCAATCCGGCCAAGCCGCCGATGAGCAGGGTGTAAAGCGGCGCTGCCATGAGCAGGTAAAAGCCATTGCGTAAAGCCAGCCCTAAGTGTTGGCGCTCTTGCTCCAGCAGAAAGGGCAACGCATAAAACTGGATCAGCCCCCATAGCACGCCCAGTAGTCCCCAGAACCAGCGCATGGCCTCGGCCAGTGGGGTCTCCCAATGGGCATAGAACCAGAGGTTGGTCCCCCACAGCCAGAGCAGGAGGAGGTTGGTCAGCGCCCACAGCCAGGCCAGGCCGGCATAGCGGCGGACGCCCTGCCACCAGGCGCCCAGGCCGGGCGTTTCTCCCCGCGAGACAGCCCGGACGGCTGCCAGTAGCCCGAACGTGGCCGGCGGCCCCAACACCACGGTCAGGCAGCTGCCCAGCCAGACCAGACTGAGCACGGTGAGGGGCACCCAGTAGTACCACCATTCGCGCAGGGTATGGCCGATCACCGCCCAAGCCGCCCGCCCTTGCGGCGGTGGAGCCGCCGGCGTCTCTAAGGGCGCTCCTGCCATGTCGTCTCCCCCGTCCAGAGGTGGTGGCAGAGTTCCACAGTGCGGTTCCCTGTCTCAGCCGGCAGGCGATAGCGCTTGCAGGCCATCTCTGGGAGAATCCATACGGCATCCACCACGGCTTGCTGCGCGTCTTGCTGGCCGGCGTATTGGAAGCGCAAGGTATACTGGCCGGCCGGCAGTGCCAACGGGCCGGCAAAGAGCGGTTCCAGCCAGAGATAGTCGCGGTCAGGGGAGACCGCTTGCGCGATGACCGTGGTGGTCGTCTGCTCTGTTGACGAAAGCGTGACCGCGAACGCCACCTCCTGGGGAGATTGCGTGGCTGCCGATTTCTCGCTCACCGCCGGGGGGACTTCCTCTACCAGTTCCAGGGGCAGCAAGTTGGCCGGCGTATCGGGGTCAAGCCCGGACCAGGTGATGAAACCGCTGGCGCCAAAGCCGATGCCGGCGTCAAAGAAGAAGCGGGTGCGCTGAGACGGGTTGACATGCAAACTGTCCCAGGGCAACGCCGCCTCGTAGGTATACCCGGTGGGGGTCGCCTGCCAGGCCAGGAGCGCCCCCGGCTGCAAGCCTTGCGCCCTCCAATTCCACACCTGCGGCCCGGCCGGTGTCTGGGCCAGCGTCAGCTTGGCATCCAGACTGCGCCGGTCGCCCAACAGGTTGAAGTAGAGCCAAAGCGCATCTCCCCGCCAGACGGAAGGCCCGACTTCGTTCTGGACATGGGCCTCATCCCGCACCTGGGCCGCCACATAGAGGAACTGCGCGTCCCATTGAAAGCTCAAGGTGAAGCTGGCTTTTTCGGCTCCAGGCCAGCCGGCCGCCCCGCGCAGGATTTGTTCAGGGCGGTCAACGGCCAGCCAGGGGGCGGCTTCCCATTCGCTCAAGTCGCCGTCAAGCTGGAGTGGCCGGGTGGCGCGCACTGCCGGGGCCACGCGCTCAGGCCGGGGCGCTGCTCGCCGCAGGTGCGACACGTAAAGAAGATACCGGCCAGCGTCGGGCAACGCGAAGGAAATCTCCACCGCATCGCCCGCCTTGAGGGCGTAGTACCGTTCGTTGGAGAAATTGGCCTCGCCGGTCCAGCCCCGCCGGCCATAGGTCGGCTGCCCGGCCACGGGCTGCCCGTCTTCAACCTCCAGGATCAAGTTGAAGGGCGTTTGCTCCGGCGTGGCCTGGTACCAGGCCGTGGCGAGCGGAGCATCGCCCACCAGCAGCAGCGCATACAACGCCTCAATCGTGGATTCAGCGCCGGCGTTGCGGTTGATCCGGAAAGCCGAGGGGCCGTTGATCCCATCCCAGCACCGGCCAGTTTCAGGATCATACATTGCCACCCCGGCCATGTTGTTGCCAAAAAGCCAGGCGTTGCTTAAGCCCGCGTAGCGCGCGTAGCGTTCCTCTCCGGTCGCCTGAAAGAGGCTCCAGAAACCAGACGTGAGCACTTGCATACCGTAGGCGATCTGACCGCCGCGCACGGGCAACGGCGCCATCTCATTGATGAAATCGGTGGCCAAAAAGCGCACATAGAGGGTATCCGCTGCCGCCTGCGCCGCCGCAATCCAATCGGGGCGCTCCAGCAACCGGCCTGCCAGCGCCAGCGCGTGCACTTGATGGCTTCCCCAGGCGTGCCACAGGGCCGTGGAGGTGGTGGTAGAAGGAAAGGCCGCGAAGGGATACTGCCCCGGCCCGCCCAATTGATAAGCCACGATGCCATTGGCCAGGTTGGTCAGCAGATGGCGGGTGGTGGAGTTGGGCTGCGCCTGATAATAAGCCGCCAGCCCCAGCAGCGCCAGGGCGCTCAAATCTGAGCCGTTGCCGATCAACCAGGCCGGCACCGGGGTGCCGTGGAGCTCGTTGTAGGCACCCACCGGGCCCATGGTGCGCGCCAGAGCCGCTTCGCCCCGGAGATAAGCTTCTTCCAGGCGGGCCGCATAACCAGGATCCACCTCGCGGAAGACGGGGATAGCGGAAGCCAGCGCCCACTGGCCTCTGGCGGCCCACCAGTTCCAGGACTTATAGCTGGTGCGGCCTGTGCGGTTGATGGTGCCCTGGCGATCCAGAACAAAGTTGTAATACTCACCGTCTTCGGCTTGCATATACAGGACGAAGTTTAACGCTGCCCGCGCCAACCGGAGCGCTTCTGGTTCGCCGGTGCGCTGGTAAAACATGAGGTAGACCAAGGCCGCGCGCGCCACATCATCCACGCAGGCGATCCCCTCACCTGAAGCATCCACCCAGCCATAGTCCGGCGCTTCAGAGTAGATGTGGACCAGCGCCACCGGCTCTCCCTGCCAGGTGACCACCTCGGTCAGATGTTGCAGGTGGGCCAGATTGATCCACCGATCGCGCAGCGGGTGGAGGACAGCCGGTGGTATGGGGCGGGGTGTGGCCACCGAGGTGGGGGTGGGGGGAAGGTGGGTCTCACTGGCTGCCGGTGGGGTGACAGCGGAAGATAAGGGGAGCGGTGAAGTCACCCCACCAGAGCAAGCCGTTACGAGTCCAGAAATAACCGCCATGAGTGCCAGCCGCTTCTGCAATCGGTGAAGATTCATCCGCCTATCCCTTAACGGCGCCCACGGTTAATCCTTCAATAAAGTAACGCTGGGCGGCGAAAAAGAGCGCCAGGATGGGCGCCGCCATGACTGTGGACATCGCCATCATGTAATGCCACTTGGGAGCCTCTTTAGAGAGGGATTCCTGGAAAAACTTGAGGGCGACCACCATGGGGAACTTGGCCGGGGTGTTCAGATAGATCAAGGGTCCCATGAAGTTATTCCAGTTACCCTGGAAGATCAACACCCCCAAAGCCAGTAGCGCGGGTTTGACGAGCGGCAGCATGATCTGGTAGTAAATCTGGAAGGTGTTGGCGCCGTCAATAATGGCCGCTTCTTCTATCTCGCGCGGGACCCCCAGGAGGAACTGGCGGAGCATGAAGACCGCCCAGGCGCCCCCGCCAAACCAGATGCCCACCACCAGCGGATCGTAGGTATCAATCAGCCCCAAAGTACGCCAGATGATGAAGACCGGGATCAAAGTGATGATCCCCGGCAGCATCATGGTAGAAAGCATGAGCATGAACAACAGGTCGCGCCCCGGGAAGCGGAAGCGGGCGAACCCGTAAGCCACCAGGGTCACCGCAATCAGTTCAGCCGTCATCGCCAGGACGGTAATGAACAGCGTATTACCTAAAGTACGCCAGAAGCTCAAGCCGGGTGCCACTTTCCCCAATTCTGTAAAAGCGCGCACGTAGTTCTCCCACATGATCGAGTTGGGAACCCAGACGATGGGCCAGACAAAGAGCTGCCCTTCAGACTTCAAGGAGGTGGAGAGCATGAAGAAAAATGGGACCAGTACCAGCATGGAAAAGGCCGCCAGCAGGATATAGGTGATAAGAGTGGCGACGGTATGGCGAGAGCGCAGGCCGAAAAGGGGAGCCGGCCGGGCCGGCAAGAGTGTTGCAGGGCGAGGAAGGGTAGCCATCGGGCACCTCCTATCGTTTCTCGGCTTCGTAATAGACCCACAGAGAGGAAGAACGGAATACCAGCAGCGTCAATAGCAGGATAACCAGCAGTAAAAACCAGGCCAGCGCCGAAGCGTAGCCAAACCGGCCGTAACTGAACGCTTCCTGATAAATTTTGACATTCAAGAAAGTGCCCGAAGCTCTGGGAATAGGGATAAAGAAAGCCTGGGTGAAGATCTGCAAAGAGCCAATGATGCCGGTGATGACATTGTAAAACAGGGTGGAAGAGAGCATGGGCAGGGTCACCCGGGTGAATTTATGCCAGTTGCTGGCGCCATCAATCTCGGCCACTTCGTAAAGCTCTTTGGGGATGTTTTTTAACCCGGCGAGCAGGATCACCGTATTGGCCCCAAAGACCCCCCACATCCCCATAATCACAAAGGCCGGCAGCACCAAACGCGAATCCGTGTACCAGGCAAGCGGTTCCACGTTGAGCAGGCGGTAAACGGGTTGGAGCAAGAAATTGATCAGCCCGGAGGTGGGGGAAAGCATCCAGCGCCACAGCAGGGCCACTGCCGCCGCCGGTAACACTGCCGGCAGATAGTAGATCGTGCGCCAGATGCCAATCCCCTTGATGGGCCGGTTGAGCAGGAGCGCCACCCCAATGGAGCCCAGCAGTCCCAAAGGCACATTGAGCGCGGCATAGGAAAGCGTGAGACGGAAAGAAGGCCAGAAGTAAGGATCGCGGGTGAACATTCGCACGTAGTTGCTCAATCCCACCCACTTAGGCGGTTGGAAGATGTTGTATTCAGTGAAACTGAGATATAACGAACGCCCAAAGGGATACAGATTCCAGATCAGCAGCCCCAAAATCCAGGGCAGGACCAGGGCATAACCGTTGGCCGCTTCAGGTTTCACCTTGAACCAGCGCAAGATGCGATACAGGGCCACCATCAGCAGGATCAGACCACCTCCCGTTGCCAGCCAACGTAAGAGAGTGGGATAATAGGTTTCCCAGGCTGAGATTGTCATGGGCAGCTCCTTGGGCGCACCGGTCCCTATCGGCCCCTGGATGGCAGGAGCCGATAGGGAGTGCACGGGTTAAATCATTTCAAGGTAAAAAAGCTTCCAGCTTGGCTCGCATTTCGGGCGCCAGGTCAGCCGGTTGGGCCTTTTTCTGGAACAGGGGATCCATGAACTCGCCCCAGAAGACGGAATCCCATTCCTGGTGTTGCGGGATGACGTTGAAGGCACGCATCTCCGGCACAGCCGCGGCGATCGCGGCGGCGCTATTGGCTTTGCGCGGTTCAATCTTGGCAATGGCCTCGGCAGTGGCCAGGGACTTGCGCGGCGGCACGATCTTCCAGTGGTGGATACCCTCGGTCAGCTGCACCAGCGCCTGGTAAGCCAGGTCGGGATGCTTGGTTTGGGCCGCAATAACCGTGGAGGCCGTCCAGGCGAAGGTGGCCCGGTTGGCCGGCCCCCGGGGCACCGGCGCTACGCCCACCGACAGCCCCTCTACCCGATCCAGATCATCGGCAGCCCCGCCCATGAACATCGCAATTTTACCGGCCTTGAACATCTCGCCAAAACCTTGTTCCTGGATGGTGGCCTGCGGCGGCGCATACTTGTCGCTGTAGATCAGCTCGGTGTAGAAGTCCAGGGCCTGGATGGCCGCCGGCGAATCCACCGGGCAGGACTTCAGATCAGCCGCAATCACATCCCCACCGGCCTGCCAGACGAACATCTGCGGCGGTGGCCAGCCGTTAAGCGTAAAGCCCCATTGATCGTTCTTGCCATCCCCATTCAGGTCCTTGGTGAGCTTGGCCGCGGCTTCCTTGAACGTATCCCAGGTCCAGGTCTCATCGGGATAAGACAACCCGGCCGCAT
>CAYTGR010000067.1:11770-18779 GCA_964437445.1 uncultured Anaerolineales bacterium
TCCTTGAACGTATCCCAGGTCCAGGTCTCATCGGGATAAGACAACCCGGCCGCATCAAACAGGGCTTTGTTGTAGTAAAGCACGACCGGCTGGGCAATCCAGGGCAGACCGTAGTAACGGCCATTGTAGGCTGCCGTCTTGAGCACATCGGGGAAGTAATCGTCCAACTGGGCCGCCGGGCTGGAGTCGCCCTTCAGGTAATCGCTGATGTCAAGCAGGGCGCCCTTAGAGGCCAGATTGGCCACCCATTCCTGCGATAGCCAGATCAGATCGGCGGAGGTGCCCCCTGCCAGCGCAGTCTGCATTTTGGTGTAATAATCGTCCGGTGCCGGTTCGTGGACGATCTGGAACGCGGTGTTCTCGGCGTTGATTTTGTCCAGGATTTGCTGTAGCTCGGCCGATTCGCCCGTGCCGGCCCAGGTGGTCAGGCGGATGGTGACTTTCTGCGCGGGGGGTTGGGTCGTGGCAGCCGGCGGTTGGGTCGTGGCCGCCGGAGCCTCGGTCGTTTGTGCCGGTGGTTGTGTCGTGGCTGGGGCCGTGGTAGGAGCGCAGGCAGCGAGGATCAAACTGAGTACCGCCAGCGCTGCAAACAGGTTCCATACATTGCGCGATTTCATTCCTTTCCTCCATGCACAGCTAAATAAAAAACGCTACAGAAACGGTGAAACTCTGAGAGACTTCGCTTGCCGAACCAAACCGGATATTTAATAACGAAAGTCACCTCCTTTCTATCCCATACTCCCAGACTAATCGCCAGAGGAGCGACGCAAGACCAGTTGCGTGCCGACCAGCGTCTTCACAGGGGGCGCTTCCGGGTCCTCAATAGCATCCAGGAGCCGCTGGGCAGCCAACGTACCCAGGCGGCGCTTGTAGACCTGGACGGTGCTGAGCGGGGGTTCGGTCATGGCCGCCCAGGCAATATCATCAAAGCCCATGACCGCTACCGACTCCGGCACTTTTCGCCCCTGTTGTGCCAGAACGCGGAGCGCGCCAATCGCCATTGCGTCATTCGCCGCACAGACCGCATCCAGCTCCGGCCAGTGTTCCAGCGCTTGCTGGATCAGTTGCTCGCCACTCTGGATGGTCGTGTTGCTGCCCCCAAGGATATGAGGCGTTAACCCGGCCTCGGTCACAGCCTGGCTGTAGCCCCGACTGCGCTCACGGCTGCTGGGCCATTCAGCGGGTCCCGAAAGAAAGATAATCTGCCGACGCCCTTTTTCAATCAGATGGCGGGTGGCGGCATATTCACCGCCAAAGTCATCATTGAGCACACAATTGAGCTCCAGATTTTGCAAACAGTTATCCACCAGCACCAGCGGTAACCCCAAGGCATGGAGATGGAGGATGAACCCCGGCGCAATATCAGGTCCGGCCAGGATCAGCCCATCCACCCGGCGTTCTGAAATGACCGTGAAATCCTGCGGGTGTTCCATGATGTCCTGATCGACACTGGTCAGCAGTGTGTGATACTGCCGTGCACTCAAGTGGGCTTCGGCGCCGGCGACGATAAAAGGATAGAAAGGATCATCGTGGCTGGCGTGGCTGGTTTCGTGGACGACGAAAGCAATCATCTGCGTGCGGGAGGTGACCAGGCTCCGGGCGGTACCGTTGGGAGTGTAACCCGATTGGGCCAGCAGGGCTAACACCCGCGCGCGGATCTCTTCGCTCACACCCGGGCGGTCATTCAGCACTCGTGAAATGGTGGCAACCGAAACTCCCAGTTGTCGGGCCAGTTCTTTCTGGGTCAGTGGGGGAGGATTAGTCATACCGCCTCATTCTCATTTCATGAAACACTTACGTAATCGTTTTCTTATATTTTACGTATATTTTCAAGGTTTGTCAAGACCCTTTTGGATTGTGGGCTACGGATTTCGCTGCCGAGATTGCCATGCTGCAACCGCAACGGTTGCCTGTCATCCTGGATTGTTGCCACGCGGCCGGGATGGGCGTGAAAGACGGTGAAAGAAAAGTTGCTTTGGCGACCATTTGGCCCTATACTTATAAGGGGTGCTGACTCATTTAAACACTTTGTGGTGACCCCGGAATGACACAACCACCCGGATAAGCGGAGGGCAGCCCCGGTCAGGTGAAAAGGGAGAGGTGGAGGTCCAATGACACCGAGGTCAGAAGATTTAACCGCTGCCCTGGTGCGCGCTCGTCACGCCCTGGCGATCCTGGAAGCCCAGGCCGCCGGCTACACTGTGTTGACTATCCCCGCTCACTTGCAGCTTGAACTGGAGGAGAAGCGCCGCGAGGTGGCTGACCTGGAGGCCAGGCTCTCTGGCCTGCTCCTGCCGGCGAGGCCGGTGATTCGGGCTGCGCATTTCCCCTACCAGGAACCCTACTACACGTTGCCGTCCCGCGAGGCCGAGCTCATGACCATCCTGAACACGCTGTACGAGGTCCGGCAGCGCGCCACGGTCTTGGTGACCGGCCTGGGCGGTATCGGCAAAACGGCCCTGGTCGTGGAAGTGGCCCGGCGCTGTGCCCAGGATGCCGGGCGACCGTTCCAGGCTATCTTGTGGGAAAGCGCCAAGCAGGAACTGTTGGTGGAAGGTGAGTGCATCCGGGTGCGCGAGGCTGTCATCACGTTTGCCGATTTGGTAGATAGCCTGGGGGTGCAGCTGGAGGGTCCGGAGTTTGTCCGCCGCCCGGCCGCTGAAAAAGAGGCCGCCTTGCAGGCCGGCCTGGCGGCGTTGCCGGCGCTGGTGATTGTGGATAACCTGGAGACCACGGCCAATGCCCAAGAGATCCTGGTGCGCCTGCAGCGTCTGCTGGGTCGGAGCCGCGCGCTGATCACCAGCCGGCTGGTCGTGGCGGGCGATGCCTGGGGAGTGCGGCTGGAAGGACTGCCGGAGGCCTGTGCGCTGACCTTCCTGCGCACCGAGGGCCGCCAGCGCAACATTCCGGAGATTGCTGAAGCCGATGATGCGCTGCTGCGGGAGCTCTATCAGGTGACCCAGGGGATGCCACTGGCTATGAAAATCCTCGTGGGGCAGGCGGCCACCGGCGAGCTGCCGGTAGCCCTGACCCGGCTCCGGCGCGGGCAGGGTGAGCTCTACTTCTTCCTGTTCCTGGAAACCTGGAACCGGCTCTCGGATACCGCCAAACAGCTGCTCCTGTATTTGGGGCCAACGGCCGCGCCCGTGAGTCGGGAAGAACTGGGGCTGGCCCTGGAACTGACCGAGGACACGCTCGACGCCGCCCTCCGGGAATTGCTGCGCTTTTCATTGCTGGACCCTCTGGGTGACCCCCGGCGGCGCAGTTACACCCTTCACCAATTGACGCGCTATTTTGTCGTGAACGACCTGCCTGCCTATTGGGAAACACAGGGCTGGCTATGAGTGAGTCGGCGGCCGTACTGAGCTTTGCCCGCCTCCCGGCGCAACGAGCGGCTGAGGTGCGGCGCACGCTGCTCCCGGTTTATCAGCAGGATCGGGAACGACTGGCTGCTGAGTCCCCCAACGTGCTGGTTTCCCTGCAATGGTGCTACGATACGCAGCGCTGGACCTGGGTGCTGGAATTTGCGGAAGCGCTGGCCGATTTCTTGCACTTGCAGGGTTGGGGGACAGAGGCGCTGCACGTGGCGCAACTGGCGACGGTGGCTGCGCAGCAAGTGGGCGACCGATCCGCCGAGGTGCACTGGCTCTTCTATACCGGCCTGACGCTGGATGATTTACGGCGTGACGCGGAAGCCGAGGCTGCTTATGCGCGCTGTTTAGCACTGACCGATGACCTGGCCTTGCAGGCCGAGATACGGCGCCGGCAGGGATGGCTGGCCGCCAAGCGCGGTGAGCTCTCCCTGGCGTTGGAGCGCTATCAGCAGGGCATGGCGCTCCACCGGCAGATAGGGGATCGCGTGGGAGAGGCCCGTGACTGGCGGCAGTGTGGCCTGGCGCTGGAAAGCTCCGCTGGCGCGGAGGCCCGGCGGTGTTGGGAGCAGGGATTGGCCCTGATAGCGGGAGATACCACGGCAGAAGCGCAGCGCGTGCGGGCCGGCTGCGAGCTGGATAGGGGGCGGTTGGCGCTGGCCCAGGGAGACCTGGCAGCGGCTGAAGCTCATCTCAGGGCCGCGCTGGTTGCCGGACAGGCGACCGATGATCGGCTGTTGCAAGGGGACATCGTTTTCCATCAGGGCTTGCTGGCCGAGCTGCGGGGGGAGTGGGACCTGGCCCGGCAGAAGTACCAGGAGCGATTGCTGTTAGCGCAGGCCGCGGATGACCGCCCCGGTCAGGCCGCCGCCTGGCTTGCGTTGGGGACACTGGCCTGGCATCGCCCGCCGGGAGTCACGGCACCACCGGATCAGGCCACCGCCCGCGAATGCTATGAGGCGGCGTTGCGGGTGGGCGATCCGGTCAACCGGATCGTGGCGCAGGCGCAGTTGGGAGCGCTGGCTTATGCTCAGGGAGATATGGCCCGCGCTCAATCTCTGCTGGCGCCGGTGCCGGAGCAGTTTATCCGGTGGAACCGCCTGCAGGAAGCGGCAGCCGGCTATTATCAACTGGGATTGGTGGCCCAGGCCCAGGGACAGTGGACCGCAGCGCAAGCGCACTACCAGGCCAGCCTGGAGCTCCGCCGCCGGTTAAATCTGGCCCTGGAAGTGGTGGAGACCCTGTTCCAGCTGGGGGAACTGGCGCGCGCGCAACGGCATTGGGAAGCTGCCCGCACTCATTATCAGGAGGCCTGGGAACAGGGCCAGCGCGTGGGCGCGCCACTGGTGCCTGCCCTGGAGCAGAGATTGCGGCAGTTGCCGCCGGCCCGTCGCTGGCGGCTGTTCCGCCGGCAGTGAAGGTCGCGGCGGGGTTAGGAGTTCAACAGGAGGTAACCCATGGTTCCAGGCGCGTGGAGACGCTGGTTCACAGTATGCATCTTGAGCGGGCTTGGCATCGCCTTGCTCGGTTGGGGGGTGGCGGCCTGGCACGCGCCGGTCCCGGTGGTGGCAGCCGGCGGGCCAGAACGTGCGCAGGGCGCGCCACTGCGCTGGTCAGCCACCAGTGCCGTTTCCATCAGCAACATCATCGGAGCTACCTATGATGATGAGCGGGGCGAGATCTTGATTTTTGGCATCGCCGATCCCCGGCAGCCGGGGATGGACTGGGACTACCTGCGCGAAAACCTGCTGGTGGCGTTGCGCGCTTATTACAATCTCCAGCCGGACGTGCCGGGGGTTTCCATTGAGGGCGTGGAAGATCCCCTGCAGGTCCTTTATTTCGGCGGGATCACCAACATCCATTTTGGGCAAGTCGCCTTTGAGACCGACCGGCTGCTCAAAATCTACACGATGGGGGTGGATAACCTGACGGGGCTGACCGTTACCTCTGGCGTGACCGGCTACCTGAGCTACCCGGACCGGATGCGCGGCCAGGCGGAAACTGTCACGGCCCCGATCATGATCCGCTATTTCTTTACCCCGACTTTGTGGGCAGAGCCTATCACCACCCCGCCCACGCTCCTGTTCAGCCAGACGCAGGCCTTGATTGACTGGGCCTACCTGAGCGTGGCGACCAGCACGGCCACGGCTAACGCCGCCCAGGGCTTCGTGGACAATTTCAACCAGTATTATTTTGATTATGCCCATGAACGCTGGTTAACGCAGGGGGACACCACCCTTTACGAGATGGCACAGCTGGCCAAGCTGACGGCTATCGCGCAATGGGCCGCCGATCATCAGTGGGACTTGCATCTGCCGGGGTTGAACGAGCCATGGTTGAATCATCTGTCCCTGGCGGTCACTCCTACCACTACCCAGACCCGTGGGATCACGGTGACGTGGCAACAGACTATCACGGGCGTGCCCTACCAGTTGGAAATGCGGGGCGGGGTTTACGCGGTGGGCCAGCTCGTGGCGCTGGCCGCCACCGCCTTCGGGCAGCAACTGGCCGATCAAATCCAGAGTGATTGTCAACCACCGGCGGTTGACCGGGTGTGTATAATCCGCGCGGTGTTGCAGCGTCCCTTCTCCACCCACCAGCGCACGGCAGCCCCTTACGCCCTTAGCGAGGGGCCGTTAGTGGCCTATGCGATTCCGGTGGCGGCCAATGCGGTCGGCAACGGCGATTTTGAAAGTGGCCCTGGCAGTCCGCCCTGGCACCAGAGCAGCCTGTGGGGCGGTGAGGTGATCCGGCCGGAATCTCCGCTGCACGGGAACTATGGCGCGCTCTTCCCGGTCTACAACAATGACCGGGTTGCTCTCTCGCAGACCGTGGCGATCCCGGCTGATGCCACGGCGGCCCGCCTGACCTACTGGCGGGCCGTAGCCACGGAAGAGACAACCCACCCTTACGATTTTTTCGCGGCTTTCCTGACCACGCCAGCCGGAGCGCGACTCACAACGCTGGAGACCTTAGACGACGGCGACAGCGATCCTTATTGGCGGCAAGTCAGCTTTGATATGCTCGCGTATGCCGGACAGCCGGTGCAGCTCTGGTTCACGGCCACCACCGATGGCAGTTACATCACCAACTTTTTCCTGGATGACATCAGCCTGGATTACCTGGACCTGACGCCGCCCACGGTGATCAGCGTGACCGGGCCGTCAGCAGTTGGCCAGGGAGAGCCGGCGCGCTTTACGCTCCAGTTCCGGGAGTGGATGAAAAATACCGTTACCCCCACGGTTGTCCTCAAGCCGGTGGGCGAAACGGCCAGCTATACCTTGACCCCGCAAGCCGGCCCTGACTGGCACCAGGGCTATAGGGGCGACCTGCCGGTGGTGTGGCAGGGGAGCTACACGTTGACCGCGCCCTTAGCCGATGGGCCTTACCAGCTGCACGTAGCGGCGGCCCAGGACCTGGCGGGTAACGTCATGATACCTGCCCCGGCGGTTTTCACCGTGACCTACGACGGCTCAGCGCCGCAATTGCTGAGCGGGTTCCCTCCGGCCGGCATGGACGCGGTGGACCTTCAGGCGGCCCTCGTGCTCACCTTCAGCGAGGCCATCAGCACCTCTACGCTAAGTTACGCAGTGACGCCAGACCCCGGCGGGTGGAATGCCACCTGGGACAGCCAGCAC
>CAYTGR010000068.1:0-11167 GCA_964437445.1 uncultured Anaerolineales bacterium
AGCGCGTTACTACGAGCCAATTTTCATCCCACCGCTGATGAACGCCTTCTGAAAGGATGAAGGATGAAGGCGGAAGGATGAAATCTTCTCTGAAAATAACGCTCTGCGTTTGTAGTCAGGCGCTTTAGCGCCGTTTTGCCGCGCTCAAGCGCGGCACCACAAACACGCTGAAACGCTAACTTGAGCGCCATCTGAGCCGCACTGAAGCGCAGCACTACAAGCCTGTTCCTGACCGGGCAATGACCCGCACATCCCCCACCACCAGCCCCTGTTCCAGCAGGAAGACCGGGTTAAGGTCCATTTCCGTGATTTCAGGGTAGCGCAGCGGCAGTTGCGAAAAAGCCGCCACCGTCTCGGCGAGCGCTGCCAGGTCGCGCGGCGGCTGGCCCCGAAAGCCGGTGAGCAGCCGGTATGACTTGAGCTCGCGGAGCATCGCACCGGCTTCTGCGCGCGTCACGGGGGCCACGCGCAGCGCCACGTCACGCCAGAGCTCGGTGTAAATCCCACCCAGCCCAACTACCACCACCGGCCCAAACTGCGGGTCGCGCGAGAGGCCTAAGATCACCTCTTGCGCGTCTTTGACCAGCGGGTAGATCACCACGCCGCGAAACTCCCGGCCGGCGGCGACCCGTTCCAGCTGCGCGAAAGCGGCCCGCGCCGCCGCGTCATCCTGGATCCCCACGACCACGCCGCCCACGTCTGACTTGTGCAGGATCTGGGGCGAGACGACCTTCATCACGACCGGATAGCCCAGCGCGCGGCAACCGATTACCGCTTCGTCGGCCGTCTGCACCCAACGGAACTCCGGCACCGGCAGGCCATTAGCGCGCAACCAGGCCATCGCTTCCGGCTCCAGGATGGGCGAGGCGGGCAGAGGAGCCGGGGACCCGGGAAGCCGGGGAGCAGGTTCGCTCTCTCTGACCTCCCCAGCGCTGGCAGAAGAGGCCATTCGCGCCAGGACGCCCATGGCGCGCTCGCCGGTGGCAAAGTTGGGGACGCCCCGCTGTTGCAAATAGGCGATACCTTCCGCCACCAGCGACCCGGCCATGAAACTGGCGACGACCGGCTTGCCGGTGGCCTGCGCCGCGTCGGCGATGCCCCGCCCCAGCGCGACCGAGTCCAGGTAGGGCGTGGCCACGTGCAGCGCTAACGCTGCGTCGTACTCGCCGGAGCCCAGCAGGGCGGTCAGCGTCGTGCGGAAGCCGGCCTCGGTTCCCTCCACGGTCAGGTCCACGGGGTTGCGCAACGCCGCGTGCGGCGGGAGCGCAGCGCTCAGCTCCGCCCGCAACGCCGCCGAGGGTTCCGCGACCTCCAGTCCCAGCGCCTCAGCCCGGTCGGCGGCCAGGACGCCCGGCCCGCCGGAGTTGGTCACAATCGCCACGCGCCGGCCGCGCACCGGCGGCAGATGGACGAAGCCCTTGCAGAGATCAAACATCTCTTCCACGGAGTCCACCCGGATCGCGCCACACTGCTTGAAGACCGCGTCGTAGACCGCGTCCGCGCCGGCCAGTGACCCGGTGTGCGAAAGCGTCGCCCGCTGGCCCGCCCGCGACCGCCCCGATTTGATGACGATGAGCGGCTTGCGGGCGGTAAACGCCCGCACGGCCGCCATGAATTCCGGTCCCCGCGAGACGCTCTCCACGTAGAGCGCCACTACCTTCGTCTCCGGGTCATCCGCCAGATAGGGCAGCAGCTCAATCTCGTCCAGGTCGGCGCGGTTGCCGTAACTGACGAATTTGGAGATCCCCACCCCCTGTTCCTCCGCCCAGGAGAGGACTGCGCCGCCGAGCGCGCCGCTCTGCGAGATGAAAGCCGCCGCGCCGGCCGGCGGGCGCATCTCTAACGTGGCGAAGAGGCGCGCGCCGGTATTGAGAATCCCTGCGCAGTTAGGGCCAATCACACGGATACCGTACTGCGCCGCGACGTGCACCAGCTCCGCCTCGCCGGCACGGTTCCCCACCTCACCGAAGCCGGAAGTGATGACGACTGCCGCCTTGATGCCGGCCTGCCCGCACTCCTCCAATACGGCGGCCACCGTTGCGGCCGGCGAGACAACAACGGCCAGGTCCGCCGGGCCATCCAACGCCGTCACGGCAGAGAAGCCGGGGACATTGCCGACCCCCTGTGCCTTCGGATTAACGGCGTAGAGCGCACCCGCGTAGCCGCCCGCCTGCAACTGGCGGATCAGTTCGTAGCCCAGCTTGCCCGGCGCGGTGGAACCGATCACGACCACGCCGCGCGGATTGAAGAAAGCGTCCAGCGTCATGACATCACTCCTTAGGGCGTCGCCGCCCGTGCGGTTTCGGTTGGGGTTGCCGCCGCAGGGCCGTGACCCAGATCGGTTTTCGCTTTTCCTGGTCGTGCTCACGCTCGCGCTGCCCGCGCTTAGCGCGCCGCTGGCGCGGCTCTTTCTGCCTCTCCACGGGCAATTCCAACGCCGGCCCCCGCTGGACCTCTTCGGGCAACTCATACCAGCGCACACGCTCACCGAGGGTGTTGCGGGCGTGCCAGACCAACGTCTTGGGCGTCCGCCGCAGGGCCTGATCCAGCAGCTCCAGTTGTTGAAAGATGTGGTTTTTCTGAGCCGGCGTTAACGCACTGGCCGCGCAAAAGTGCCGCACTTTTTGGGCGCTCAGATTGACCGTCTTCCACAAGCCCCAATCGTTCGCGCACAGTTTGGCAATGCGCGGCAGGTTGAACATGCCCTGATCACTGTCGCCAAAGGGATGGTCCAGCAGCAACGCGCACAGGTCCAGCGCGTCCTTCTCATTCATCTCCACGATTTGCAGCTTGGTCAGCAGGAGCTCGGCCAGCGGCAGTGTCAGCGGCTCCAGCCCCATGCGCCGTTTCAGCGGGATGTGATGGCACATCCGGAAAGTATCCAGAAAAATATCTACCTGTCGCGCATGGAGATCATCAAAAAACAGGAGCCGGTCATCGCCATGATAAAGGTTGAACGCCTGATCGGGGCGATACCCCAGGGCAATCATCAATCGTTCCACCTGATAGGTCCGTTTGCCGGCGACGGCAAAATCCAGATCACCGTAGCCGCGCGTCAACGGCCGCTGAGTGGCGCTGGGAGATTGCAGCAAGACGGCAATTCCGCCCAAAAGGCGCATGGTTAAGCCCTGTGCAGCGGCGGCGGCGATCACGCGCTGGGCTTCGGCCTGCGGTTCCCCTAAAATAGTCGTCATCTGTGCCTCACTCCACCGGGATTTCTTTATAAACGACGCTTAAATCCACACCGTGACGGCGACGATAGAGCCGGGCGCCAAGATAGATGCCGCCGGCCAGGAGATACATCGCCCCGACGAACACCAATGAAGCCGTATTCCGGTAGCTGATGCCGTACAAGCCGTTGGGATCAATCAGCCACTCGTAAAGCAGGAAAAGCAAAAAGGCCCCAAAGATGGCGCCGGCGACCGTGATCAACGGGATACCGAGCACCTTGTACTTCGCAATCGGCGAAGCTGCATACAGTTCCTTCCGGGTGAAAGGCAAAATTGTCGCGGCCACGGTGGACCCCAGGTAGGTCACAGCAATGACCAGCGTGGAGGCTAAGGTGAGGCTCTGAAAACCGTTGCCAAAGAGCGGCACGTTCCAGGCGTACAGCGCGGAGACGATGAGGCCGGGAACGACCATCAAAATCAGCGCCCAGAGCGGCGTGCGGGTGCGCGGCTCCAGCGTCGCGACCGCTTCCGGCAGGATGCGATCAAAGGCGGCGGCAAAGATGACGCGGGTGGAGGAAAGGAAAATGGTGCCGGCCCACCCGAAGAACCAGGCCCCCATCGCTAAGATGATCAGCGCCTGCAAGAGCGGGCTGGATGTCAGGAAGACGGCCAGTAGCGCCGGATAGGGCCAGATGTGGAGCGGCGGGGTCTGGTCAGTGTACCCCCAACGATAGTTCCAGTAAGCGGCATTGGCATTGACGTAGAAATCCCACCCGATGGTTTTGGCGATGAGCCCCAACAGGATCACGGCCAGCACCGTGGTCACGATCAGCGCCAGCGCCATGCCCCGGAAGTTCTTCTTGAAATCATCGGAGCCTTTCACCTCGCCGTAGAGCGTCGCTCCCCAGTTCGGCCAGAGGTTGAAAAAAGCGAGATAGGGCATGATCAAGAAAATCGCGCCGAGCCCGCCCCCCACCAGCGGCAGCGTCGCGCCCGCCGCCCGGCCGGCCGCCAACGTCGCCTCGTAAACCCCCGCCGTCGCGCCGAAGAGCCGGGTCGCGTTGGCTTCCAGTCCGGCCTGGAATGCCGCCGGGCTACCGAAGAGCAGACAGAGGCAGACCGCCCCCAACCCCACCATACTGATCCAGAAGCAGAGGGTTTGCACGCGGGCGTAGGTCTTCATGCCCAACGCGATGACAACGGCGACAAAGGCGCAGGTCAGCACGCAGACCAGGAACCAGGCGGCCGGGCTCCAGGCAAACCAGAGCGCGGCCTCCTGCGCCCCTAAAATCCCCAGCAGCGGCACGAAGAAGATGTGGCGCAGCATATCGGCGTAAAGCGGCGTCCAGAGCCAGAGGATGAACCACCAACCGGTCACCGCCAGCACGAAGCCCACGCCGCCGCCCAGGATGCGGCTCTGCCAGACATAATCGCCGCCCGCGCGGGGCATCACGGCGATCAGGGCCGCGTAGACCACCACCTCAAACAAAATGATGGCCCCGCTGATCACCAGTGCCGGCAGCAAGCCCCCCTGCAGGTACCACATCTGGCTGAAAATGTAAAGCCCTAAGGTCACCAGATTAATGGAGAAAAAAGCATAGATAAAAGCGTCAAAAGTAGACCACGAGCGGATCAGGCCCGTGGCTTTGCGGAGGAAAAGGCTCGACTGACTCATAAAAATGATACCTTCCTTTCAGAATAGATCAGTGAGTAGTGAATAGGGAATCGGTCTTTGACTCCACACTTCCTACCTCTGCATTTCTACCGCAGCGGCAAATACCGCACCTGCCCTTCCCATTCGTCCTCCAAACTATACTCTGTCAAGAGAATCAGATCATCAATCACCCTACCAAGTGGAGCATCCCGGCTTACCTCAAAAACACCCGGCATGGCCAACCCGGCTCGGATCCGTGCATATGCATATTTGGTAATGGTAGTAGCATCATGCGTCAACAAAACGCGCCCCTCACTGACAGCCCACTCCAAAACAGTAGGGTCATCAGCCCCTGATAACCCAACATCTTGAATTCGTACAATATCGGCATCCGGTTTGCGGCGTAGCAAACCCCGCAGAATATCATTGTTGAGATTTTCGTCAGCTGCCCAACGCATCAGCTAATGCTCCGAGCCACGCCGCGCTAACAGACGGTCGCGTATTCCCTGAGAAGTAAAGTAGACCTCGTTTTGCTCGCGCACCCGTTGGGTTTCTTGCTGCCGTCGGCCGAAGTAGTCTTCCAACTCGGCCGCATGACGCAGATAATAACCAATCACAGAATAAATATCACCCAGGTTGACGGAAGGGTATTGCTGTGCCAGCTCTTCCGGTGTTGCCCCTGCCAGGAAACCGGCCACTAAGGTGTCCAGGGTCACGCGCGTGTTACCGACGCGCAGCACACCTTCCGCGTCCATTACCACAGGAATGACCTCAACAAGTGACGTAAAAGTTTCCACATTACCTCCCGGAGCTCAGTTGGCGTGCAATGTTTACCGCTGCCCGGCCTGCCGACAGCTAACCTGTCGTCAACGTGTAGCTCCGAATCCCCTTTTGGGGATCCAGGTCTACCACCACCCCTTGCAGAACGCCCTGCTCGTACATGCTGCCGGGATTGATCGCCAGCGTTTTGCCTATGCGCGCTGTCCCCTTCGCCTCATGAATGTGACCGTGGAGCGAAAGGAGCGGCTGGTACTTGAGAATGGCATCGCGCACCGCGGTGCTGCCCACAGGCACTAACGACCGGCCGGCGTGGCGAACGTTCAATTGGGCGTCAATCTCCGGCGCTTCGTCCAGCCCGGAACCATAAGGCGGGGCATGGAAGTTAAAGATGACCCGCCGTGCCTCAATTGTGTGCGGCACCATCCCTGCTATCTTAAGGGCCAGTTCTGATTCTGGCAACTCGCGGCAGGTCTGCCAGGGCGTGGGGTTGGACCATCCCGTGCTGATCAGCCTGAACCCGTCGCCCAGTTCCACGACCTCTCCCTCCACCGGCCGGACATGGCGCGCCCGGCGGAGGATGGTGTCTACCTCAAAGTCGTCGTCGTTGCCGGGGCAGACAAAACAGGGCGTGCTGAACCCGGCCAGCCGCTCATCGGCCAACGCCAGCCAGCGTTCCAGGGTGGTCAACATCTGTTCCTTGAAAAAAGCGTCCCGCCGGGCCGGATCGCTCTCCAAAGCCGCGAGCGCCTCCGGCGTGGTGCGAAACGGGTAATACCCCCGGCTGCCAATCCGCTTTTCCATCTCCTGGACCTCGGTCTCTGTCCGCAGCGTGAAGGCCTGCTGTAAAAGGATCGCCTGCCACGTCCCGTCAGGCTGCTGCACGATGGGCACCAGCGCCTTGCCGGTCATATCGCCGCCCAGAATCAAAACATCGGCCTGGTAAAATTTGCCAGCATTGAGAAACTTCTTCCAACAGATTTCTGAACCATGTATATCGGTAGCAAAAAAGAGACGCCGCATGAAATAGAGCCCTCAGTTCGTTAAGTTGTCTCAAGAGACCACAGACGACGGACCACAGACCACCCAGAAGGTGATGTGATCAGCGGTCAAAGCCACGCTCCTTGACCAGCACCCGGCCAGGCAACAACCTGAGTCGGATGTAAGGCCCGGTCAAAAAAGTCCGTGATTTTTTCGGTATAGGTGGCCGGGTCAGCGGCGTAACATTCCGCATGTTTAGCCTGGGGCAGTTCCCACAGTTCCCTGGGCTCCCTGGCCGCCGCATAGAGCCGGCGAAGCCAGCGTTGCTCCATTCCTCACCCAGCTGCCATTTTCCCTTACTCGCTACTTCCTTCCTCCATCCCGGCCTGAAACGCGAACGCATTGCGCCCGGCAACTTGGGGCCAGCGGCCGGTGATCGCTGCCAACACCGTCTCCGGGGCAATCACCTCCCGCAACCGGGTCGCGGCCAAGACGGCCCCCAGCACGAAAAGATTGTCGGTCACCGGCAGGCCGTCGGTGTACAACGGCAGACGGCTCTCGTCCAGCGTGTGCAGCGCACAACCGGCCGCCTGGATCTGCTCCTGGACCGCCGCTAACGCCGGGTAGCTCGCCTTGCCGAGCATCACCGCCGTCGGCGCCCAGACGTGCCCCCACAGCACAAAATCGGCGCCGGCTTTGGCGAACCGGAGCGCCTTGAGCGACTCCGACACTTCCATCGCAATCACCAGGTCCGCGCCGCGTTCCGGGATGCTGGGACCAACCCGCTCGCGGCCCAACCGCACTTGCGCTTTGACAAAGCCGCCGCGCTGCGCCATCCCCTCGGTGGGATAGTAATTGGCCGGGACCCCCTGCCGGTGCGCGGCCTCCGTGATCAACTCCGCAATCGTCAACACCCCCTGCCCGCCGACGCCGACAAGATAAATATCGTAGGTCACCATCGTTATTCCTTTCCGCAGAACGCCAAACGTCAGGGTCAGCCGGATACCTGCCGTCTACGAATCAGGACCTGACCGCTCCAAACATACCACGTGATGGTTTGACGTTTGACGTTTCACGCTTCACGCCTCACGTTTCACGCTTGCTCTCCAGCGCCCCCAGGTTGCAGACCTGCGCGCAAAGCCCGCAGCCATAACAGAGCGCCGGGTCAATCTCCACCGCCTGCTCACCGAGGCTCAACGCCGGACAGCCGGTGATCGTGATGCAGAGCTTGCACTTGACGCATTTTTCCGGGATGACCGTCGTCTTCCCGGCTTTCAGCCCGCGCCGCTGCGCCTGGATGGCGCACTCCTGCCGCGAGAGAATCACCTTGACGCCGGGCAACGCCAGCGCCTGCTGAATGGTCGCCGTAGCCTGGGCGTAATCAAAGGGGTCTATGATAAAAAAGTGCTCCACCCCCAACGCCGGGATAATTTTGGCGATGTCTACCCGCTGCCCGCCGGCCTGGAAATCCCCGGCCGTGCCGGGGTTGACCTGCATCCCGGTCATCGCTGTCCAGCCGTTATCCATGATGATCAGCGTCAGCGGCGTCTGGTGTTGCACCGCGTTGATCAGCCCCGGAATCCCGGCATGGAAGAAGGTGGAATCGCCCATGGTCGCCATCACCGGTTTGGTCACGCCCGCCCAGAGATAGCCTTGTGCCAGCCCGATGCTCGCCCCCATGGAGATCTCGTTCCAGACGGTGTAGAAGGGCGGGTTCATCCCCAAAATGGTGCAGCCGATGTCGCCGGTGACCATGATCTCGCCTTTCTTGTAACGCAGCTTCTTGAGCGCCTGGTTGATCGCCATGTAGGTGCCGCGATGGGGGCAGCCGGCGCAGACGGTGATCGGACGCGGGGCGGCGAGAGCTTCCGCAGCTTCAGCGCCGGGCTCCGGCAACGCCACCGGCAGGCCGGTGGCTGCCGCCAGGCCCTGGACCACCTGCTGCACGGTGTACTCCCCCACCCGGCTGAGCGTGCCATCCACCTTGCCGACGATGCGCCCGGTGAAGCCGCTGCGCTGCGCCGCCACGTAAAGCGCGCGCTCCAGGTAAGGCTCCAGCTCCTCCAGCACCAGCAGCGTGGCGCAATGGGCCAGCAGCGCCTGAAATTCGGCCTCGGGGAAGGGATTGGTTGCCGCTACCTCCAGCACGGAGACGGTGTCGTGCGCCAGCCCGGCCCGAGCTGCCAGGTCCAACCCTTCCTCCAGGTAAGCCGCCACGACCCCGCCGGCGATGACCCCCAGGCCGCCCGGCTGCGTGGCTAACGTCAGCCGGTTCAGGCCGCGCGCGGCGATCCAGTCGCCCGCTTGCCCCAGCCGCACGATCAGGTCACGGTGCTGCGCCATGCAGATGGCGGCCCCAGCCTTGGTGAAGCGAGCAATGTCGCGGATCAACTGCGGCTCCCGCTCCGGCACGGGGCCAGGCTCCGCCACCGTCACGGCCGCCTTGGAGTTGGCAACCGCCGTCGTCAGCCGGATGAAGACCGGCGTCCCGACCGCCTCGGAAAGCTCAAACGCCGCCTGGATCAGCGCGTAGGTCTCCATAACAGAAGCCGGCTCCAACATCGGCAGATCCGCCATGTAGGCGAAGCCGCGCGAATCCTGCTCTGCCATCCCTGCGCTGACACCTGGATCGTCGGCCACGTAGATCACCAGCCCGCCCACCACACCGGAATAGGCGATGGAGATGAGAGAGTCGTAGGCCACATTCAGCCCCGACATCTTCATCGTGCAGAGCGCGCGGTGCCCGGCCCAGGCGGCCCCGGTGGCGATCTCCAGCGCCACTTTCTCGTTAGTGCTCCATTCCACATGCCGGCCGGCGCGCTGTTCCGGCGGCAGCGCCAGCAGGCTGCCAATGGCGCGGCTGGAAGGAGTCCCCGGATAACCGGTGATCACGCGGGCCCCGGCGCAGAGCGCGCCCCAGGCTAAAGCTTCGTTGCCGGTGAAGAGCACGGTTTTCAAAAGCGGACCTCCTGAAAAAGTAATCAGAGATCAGTGAACAGGAAACAGACCATCGGCGACCTGCTATTCACTCCAGCCGTTTGACCATGAGCCAGCAGGGATTCTCGGCCCCCCACACTTGGGGTAGTTCCTCCAGAGGGCGGAAGCCCAACGCCAGGTAAAAAGCTCGCGTGCGGGCATAGCCTTCATCAGGATGCGAAGGCGCTAAGGTTTTGACCTGCAGATATTCTATCCCCTGCGTGCGCAAGAAAGCTTCAGCCGCCTGAACCAAGGCCCGGCCCGCCCCCTGCCGGTGCACTGTGGGCAAAACCCCCATCACGTAAATCTCCGCCGCGTAAGGGGTGTGTACCTTCAGGGTGAGAAAACCGAGGACCGTCCCGGTATCGCTACGCGCTAACCAGGTTGGCAACGTGGCCATGGCATCCCGATAGTGGAGAACAGCAGCTTCAATCCCAAACCATTCTGGCAGTGTGCGCAAAAGCGCTTCTCCCACTGCCCCTTGTCCCAAGCACGGCCCTTCAATCACCAGGGGAATCGTCATGCGCGCCCTCGGATCATAATAGCCGCACCACCGCGCAGCAGATCGCCAAAGCCCCCTTCAGGAGCAGGGGCTTATTCCTGGGGCGCGCTCGCCCCCGGCCCACCAGCCTCAGCCGGGCCAACAGAGGAGCTACAGCCTGGGTGACGGCGACCGCAGTGAGGGATGTGACCACAGGAGACCGCCTGGAGGCCTCAGAGGGCAGCTCGCGCAGGCTCCCCACACTCACCAGCAGCGTTCCCAGCAAATAGAGGGTGATTCGCAGAGCCAGCTGCAGCTTCATGGCAACCGCGCCGCTGCGCACCGCATCCCGATGGAATCATCAATGCTGGCTGGCTTGAGCCACCCACGGACAGCGCAACGGAGATCATTCATTTCATTACACCAGGCCCCGCCACGCACGACCCGCACGGTACCGGCCGGCGGCCCGACCGGGTTCACCTGTCGCTGCTCGGCGTAGAGCCCGTACCAGTCATACACCCATTCCCAGACGTTGCCGGCCATGTCCACCGCACCGTAAGGGCTGGCCCCCTGCAGCTCATAACGGGTCACCGGCGTGGTCGTGTCTACCTGGTGGTTGAAATTGCACCGGTTAACGTCCGGCCTGGCATTGCCCCAGGGCCACAGCCGGCCATCACTACCACGGGCAGCCTTCTCCCACTCAGCCTCCGTGGGCAACCCAACCGCAAATCCGGCCGCTCGCACTTGCCCGCTGGCCCATTCACAAAAAGCGACGGCGTCGTCCCAGGAAATGTTGATCACCGGATGCAGCTCCTGCCCGGCCTGGATTTTTCCCTGGGGCCAATGCGGGGGCGCAGCATGGCCGGTGGCCCGGACAAACGCCTGATATTGGTAATTAGTCACCGGATACTTGCCGATCCAGTATTCATCCAGCATGACCGTGTGCTGCGGCAACTCGTTGTCCCTGGCCTGGGGATCCTGTTTCCGGTCGCTACCCATGAGGAACTCACCGGCCGGCACCGGAACTAAAATCAGCTCCACGCCCGCCGCTAACGTGAGATGCAGATCGCGGGAAGGTGGTGTCGCCGGCTGCGGCAGAAACGGCTCCCAGGAATCCCAATCAATATC
>CAYTGR010000068.1:11267-12821 GCA_964437445.1 uncultured Anaerolineales bacterium
TCAGTGGCGTTCTGAAAGCGAGCCGCCGGTTGGATTTCCAGGGCTCGCACTACAACGGCGGCCACGGCAGGGCTGAGGTTAGGATTCAACGCTTGCGGGGGCATAAAGAGCGCCGGGTTGATAACCCGCTGGGTAGCAGCATAAGGAGCTATCCCCGTCAGCGTATGGTAAAGCGTCGCACCGAGGCTGTAGAGGTCGCTGCGGGGGTCGGTGTGGCCGGTCTGACCGCCATACTGCTCCAGGGGGGCGTAGGCCGGCGTCATAGCGCCGCGCAGCGCAGTCTGCGTGTGGGGGTTGTTGGGATCCCACAGCTTGACCAGCCCAAAATCCACCAGCACGGCCCGCTGATCCGAACGGATGATGACGTTCTGGGGCTTGATGTCGCGGTGGATGACTCCCTGGCTATGGCAATAGGCCAGGGCATCCAAAAGTTGCCGGGCCCAGACCAGCACCTGGGCCTCCGGCAAAAGTCCATGGCGGCGCAACAGGGCATCCAGGCTCTCACCGACCACAAAGTCCATGACCAAGTAAGCGTTACCGCCTTCTTCAAAGAAGTCAGTCACGCGGACCAAGCTGGGATGTTGGAGCCGGGCCAGGATGGTGGCCTCACGCTTGAATTGATCGCGCAAAAAGGTCAGCGTGGGCGCATCCAGGCCGGGCTGCGCCGTCATCTCTTTGATCGCGACGGCAATATCCAGACGGACATCATCGGCGCGATAAACCGCCCCCATCCCGCCACGCCCCAACAGCGAGGTGATCCGGTATCGGCTCTGTAACATCATGTTGGTAGCCAGCATAGTTTCATCCCATTCAGGATTGACTGCGGACAAGAAATCGGTGCCTGGCAGAATGCCTTGGGCCGGGACACATTCACTACCTCAATTTATAACATAGTCGCCCAAAAGGGCAACCCCTCATTGACAACGCTTTCCAACCATGCTATAATCTAACATAGTGAAACCGTGTTCCACTAAACGGAACAGCACTTCTGTTTTGCAGGTTGAGACCACGCGAGGAAAGTCGTGCCGCCAGCGGATTCGGCTATCCGGGCCATCAATCGGATCTGCGATATTCTGAACAGCTTCAGCGAGGACGATCGCGCACTGAGCCTCACCGAGATCAGCCGCCGGATCGGACTGCCCAAGAGCACCACTTACCGCTTCCTGGAGGCGCTGGAAAGCCAGGGGATGTTAACCCGTGAGCCGCAAAACCAGGGCTTCCAACTCGGCTACCAATTGATCCGCTGGGGGACACTGGCCCAAAACGGGCTGGACCTCCGCAATTTAGCGATCCCCATTCTGCAAGGGCTGTCTACCGCGACTGGTGAGACCGCCATCCTCTCCGTGCGGTATGGCACGGTGGGCATCTGGCTGGAGGTGGTGGAAAGCCGGCAGCCGGTGCGGTTAACCAGGCGTGTTGGCCAGCGGCTATGGCTCCACGCCGGCGCCTCCTCCAAAGTGCTGTGGGCCTTTTTGCCCGAAGCAGAACGCGAACAGTTATTCCAGGAAGTGGAGCTGGTGCCCCTGCGGCCCAGCACCATCACCGAGCCGGAGG
>CAYTGR010000068.1:12921-18356 GCA_964437445.1 uncultured Anaerolineales bacterium
TTCCAGGAAGTGGAGCTGGTGCCCCTGCGGCCCAGCACCATCACCGAGCCGGAGGTCATGCGGGCCGAGCTGGCAGCCATCCGCCAGCGGGGGTACGCGACCTCGTTTGAGGAGACCGACGAAGGGGCGATGGGAATCGCCGCGCCGGTCTACGACCATACCGGGCAGTTGGTGGCCGGCATCGGGATCGCGGCGCCGCTCAGCCGGGTGCCGCCGGAACGGATCGCTCCGCTGGCGGAGCAGGTGCTCGCAGCCGGCCGGGCCCTCTCGTTACAATTGGGGGCTACGCCGCGCTAAGAGCGAGCTGAAAATAGGCTGGTAGTGCCGCGCTGAAGCGCGGCTCAGAGGGCGCTCAAGCGCCTGACTACAAACTTTTCACGCTATTTTCAAAGGAGGTATCGCAGATTAATCATTTCAGGTTATAGAGATTCAATTTACCAGCAGGTCAGCGTCCTTCACAACATAGCAGCCATTGATTTCAAGGAGGAAAATCCATGAGAAGCAAAGCATCCAAGTTGTTGTTAGCCGTCGTCATCTTTACGCTGGTGGCGTTAAGTGCCTGCGGCGGTGGCGGGACCCAGAAATCCGCCCTGCCCGACAAAATTGTGGTGGGCTGCCTGGAACCGTTGACCGGTGCCCATGCGATTTTCGGCACCGAAGCCAAAATCGGCATGGAGCTGGCCGTCAAGCATATCAACGAGGCCGGCGGCATCCAATCCCTGGGTGGGCTGAAGCTGGAGCTGGTTTCTGAGGACGCCGGCGAAACCGCCGACACCGCCCGCCTGGGCGCTGAAAGCATTATCAGCAAGCACAAGCCAGTGGCGATCCTGGGGTTGTACATCAGCCGCTTGACGGTCGCTGCCTCAGAGGTGACCGAGCGTGAAAAGGTCATCCTGATCGCCGATGCACTGGTAGATAGTGTCACCGGCATGGGCCGCCAGTACCTGTTCCGGCCTGCCCCGAAGGCCAGCCAGCATGGCGCCTCGGCCGTGGAGTTCGCCGTGGAAGCAGCCAAACAGGCCGGCATGGAAATGAAGACGGTAGCGATCCTCAACGAAGATTCCTCGTTTGGCCGCAGCAATGCCACCGGCGCGATGGATGCGGCCCTCAACAATCAGCTGACCATTGTCTACCAGAAAGAGTACCCCTACGATATTGCCGATGTCGCCCCCATCATCAACGACATCACGAAGGCCAAACCCGATTTTGTCGTCCATTGCCCCTATTTCACCGATGCCATCCTCTTTGCCAATACGTTCAAGGAATCGGGCAACCTTCCTAAGTTCATCGTCGGCATGGGCGCCTCGGGCTACACCGATCCCGAATCCATCAAGGCGCTGGGGGCCGCGGCCGAATATTATGCCAACACGTACAGCTACAATCCGGCCAAGGATACGCCCCAGAACAAAAAGTTCGTGGAAGAGTTTAAGGCGCAAACCGGCCACATTCCCACGGAGGCCGCCGGCATGAACTATTATGCGATGTGGGTGCTGGCCGAGGCCCTGGAGCAGTCCGGCAAGCAATTCCCCAACGACCCGCTGAATCCCGACAACCTGCGCGCCGCCTTCCTGCAACTGGATCTGACCTCGGGTCCGGCGGTGGAGACCTACCCCACCAACCACATCCAATTCACCCCCACGGGCGACAATCCCTACGCCCGCGCCACGATTCTCCAGGTCATCAAAGGGGAACCTAAAGTCGTCTGGCCCTTTGACGAGGCGGAAGTACCGGTTGTCTTCCCCCGCCCCGACGCAAATTATTAAATCTCTTCAGACACACTGTCCCCTGGCTCATGAAGGGAACGCCATGAGCCAGGGGCGCCCCGGGCAGGAGGAGCCATGGGACAAACCATTATCCAGAATCTGATCAACGGCTCAATGATGGGTGCCATCTACGCGCTCATTGCTTTAGGGCTCTCTATCGTCTACGGCGTGATGAATGTGGTGAACTTCGCCCATGGCGATTTTGTCATGCTCTCCATGTATTTCACCTTTTGGGCAGGGACTTTGTTAGTCTGGGATGCCGTGGCGACGCCGCTGCTGACCGTGCCCCTGCTCTTCATCATTGGCGTCCTGACCTATTATTTCCTCATTGAACGCACGCTGCGCCAGCTGTATGTGACCCAAATTGCGGTCACGGTCGGGCTGCAAACCCTGCTGCGCGCACTGACCCAGGTGGTCTGGAAAGCCCAACCCCGCGCCCTGCAATATTCCATCATCCAGGGCAGTGTGGAGCTTGGCGGGTACAACATCATGTTCTCCCGGCTCATTTCTGCCGGCGTGAGCCTGATTGTCATCATTGCGATTTATCTCTTTTTAAGCAAAACCTGGATGGGACGCGCCATCCGGGCCGCCTCAGACGATCTGGATGCCGCTTCCCTGGTGGGAGTGGATTACCGCCGCACCTACGCTTTTTCCTTAGGGTTGGGGTCAGCGCTCACGGCCATCGCCGGCGGCCTGCTGATGACCTTCCAGCAGGTGGACCCCACCATGGGAGTGCGTTTTGCGTTGTTGAGCTGGTGTGTCCTGGCCTTAGCCGGTCTCGGCTCCATTCCCGGCCTGTTGATCTCCGGCCTCATCGTCGGCAGTGCGGAATCGTTATCCGTCTCGTTGTGGGATCCACGGGCCCGGTCGCTCGTCATCTACATGATTTTCATCCTGGTGCTCTGGCTCAGACCACGGGGCCTGTTTGGCCGGAAATGAGAGGGCAATCATGAAGCGTACACGGATACCAACGCGGACCGCGCTCTTGCTGGGGGGGCTGCTGATTGCCCTCCTGGTTCCCCTGGCCCTCAAGTCCAGCCAGTACAATTTGGTGCTGGCCACCACCGTGCTGTTGTTTGCCGCCATCGCCACGGCCTGGAATATCATCGGGGGCATGGGGGGGCAGCTGGACCTGGCCGCCGGCGCTTACTTAGGGCTGGGCGCTTTCACCACCGGCACGCTGCTCATCCGCTGGAATATCACGCCCTGGGTGGGAATGCTGGTCGGCGGCCTGGTCGCCACCGGGTTTGCCGTCCTGGTCGGCTGGCCCCTGTTCAGGTTCGGCGTCAAAGAGGTCTGGTATGCACTCTCTTCCTCCGCTCTGGTGGAAGTCCTCCGGGTCATTTTCCTGATGTGGGATCAGGTGGGTGGACCGGTAGAGCGCTATCTGCCCTATTATGCCTTTTCGCTCTACCACTTGCGGTTCAATTCCTACATCCCATTCTATTACCTGATGCTGGTATTGCTGCTCATCACCTTAGGGATCAATCACCGGATTCGCCATTCGCGCTTAGGGTATTCCCTGCTGGCGCTGGGCGAAAACGAGGACGCCGCCGAGGTTTTGGGCGTCAACGCCCAGGCTTGCAAGCTCCAGGCGCTCATGCTCTATGCTTTTCTGGTGGGTGCCATGGGGGGCATCTATGCCTGCATGTATGGATTCATCCACCCCAATTTCTTCAGCGGGACCATGAGCACCGAGGTCGCCATTTTGGGCATCGTGGGCGGCATGGGCATCACCTACGGCCCGCTGCTGGCGGCTTTCCTGTTGGTGAGCATCCGTGAGCTGCTGCGTGCCAATCTCGGCGGCGGCCTGGAAGGGCTGTATCTGGTCATCTATGCCTCCGTCCTGATCGTCATCGCCCTTTACCGGCCGCGCGGGTTAGCCACCCTCCTGCAGGACCTCTTCCGGCAAGTGCAGACGCGCCTGGCGCAGAGAAAGGAGGCAGGGCATGGAGCCGTCACCGATGCTTGAAGTGCAGCAGGTCACCCAACGGTTCGGTAACCTGCTGGCCGTGAATCAGGTCAGCCTGCAGATCGCCGCCGGCGAGATCGTCGGGCTGATCGGGCCTAATGGGGCCGGCAAAACCACGTTGTTCAACGTCATCACCGGCCTCTACAAGCCCGCCGCGGGACAGGTGCTCTTTAAGGGAGTGGACATCACTGGCTGGCTACCGCACAAAATTTGCCGGTTAGGGATGTCGCGCACGTTTCAGGTCACCCGGGCTTTCAATGCTATGACCGTAGAGGATGCCATCCGGGTGGGCGCTTACAACCGGCACAGCGAAGAGTCGGTGACAGCCAAAGTGGATGAGATCGTGGCCTTTTGCGACCTGGCAGAGATCCGCCACCGGAAGTGTGGCGACCTGGGTCTGGCGCTTCTACGCCGGGTGGAAGTGGCGCGCGCCCTGGCCACAGAGCCCGAATTGTTGTTGTTAGACGAGGCCGGCGCCGGGCTGAATCCCACCGAACTGGCCGGCTTCATGGAGATGATCCGGCGGATCAATGCCGAACAACACATCACACTGTGCGTGGTAGAACACGTCATGCAAATGGTGATGGGATTATGCCAGCGGCTCGTGGTCCTGGATTCTGGCGAGGTGATCGCCACCGGCACACCGGCCGAGATCAGCGCCAACCCGCGGGTCATTGAAGCTTACCTGGGAAAGCGAGGGCGCCATGCTTGAGATTTCAGGCTTACACGCCGGGTACGGCAAAGTGCCCATCTTACATGACATCACCTTCTCTCTGGTGGAGCAAGAGGCGGTCGCCATTATTGGTCCCAACGGCGCTGGGAAAAGCACCCTGCTCAAAACCATCGCCGGGTTGGTGCGGCCAACCGGCGGGCACGTCCAATTCAACGGGCACGACATCACCGGGCTGCCGGCGCATCAGGTGATGCGCGCCGGCGCGGTCTACGTTCCAGAGGGCGGGCGGCCCTTCCCCAACATGACGGTGCAGGACAATTTGTTAATGGGAGCCTATGGCAATCGGGCCACCCTTAAAACCGGCATTCTGGAAGAAATTTACACCCTCTTCCCGATTCTCCAACAGCGCCGGAACCAGCTGGCGCGCACCCTGAGTGGCGGCGAGCGCCAAATGCTGGCGATTGCCCGCGGGCTGGTGTCGCGCCCCAAGCTGCTGATGTTGGACGAACCCTCGTTGGGATTGGCTCCCAAGCTGGTGGATGAAATCTACGAGAAAATCCACACCCTGCGCACCTTAGGGCTGACCGTGCTGCTGGTAGAACAGAACATCAGCTATGCATTGGAACTGGCCGAGCGGAGCTATGTGCTGGAAAACGGGCGGATTGTGCTCAGCGGCCCGGCCTCCGAACTGGCCCAAAGCCAACATATCAAGAAACACTATCTGGGGTTTTAGGGTGAAGTGTGAGCAGTGAGAAGTAAGCGGTGAGCAGGAAACGGGAATTTCTTCACTACACTACTGCTCTCTGCTCACATTACTGCTCTCTGCTCACTATTAACTGGTTTCTATTTTCAGAGGAATTGTCCATGAACTGGCGTTCACCAGCCGTGGGATGAAAATTGGCTCGTAGTAACGCGCTTCAGCGCGTTGGACGGCGCTAAAGCGCCTGACTACAAGCAAAGCGCTATTTTCAAAGGAGGAGTAGACTATCCTATGATCCAACAGCCGATCAAGTTGACCCGGGGCGTC
>CAYTGR010000069.1:0-7157 GCA_964437445.1 uncultured Anaerolineales bacterium
TTCCTCTGAAAATAACGTTCTGAGTTTTTAATCAGGCGCTTGAGCGCCGTCTGAGCGTGCTGAAGCGCGCCACTACGAACCTGTTTTCACATATGATAGATGTGCTCCTGGAGGTGCCCCATGCTTAAGACTGCCGGCCCCTGGTTCAAAGACGAGTACGGCCGCACGTTGATCCTGCGCGGCGTCAATCTCGGCGGCAGCAGCAAAGTCCCTTATCCCCACGGCGCGACCCACATCCGCGAGGGCTTCTTTGACCATCGGACCGTTTCGTTTGTCGGGCGGCCCTTCCCGCTGGCGGAGGCCGACGAGCACTTCGCGCGGCTTAAAGCGTGGGGGTTCACGTTCCTGCGGTTCCTGGTCACCTGGGAGGCGCTTGAGCACGCCGGACCCGGCCAATACGACCAGGAGTATCTGGATTATCTCTACGCGGTGGTCAGGAAGGCGGGTGAGCACGGCCTGCGGCTATTCATTGATCCCCATCAGGACGTCTGGAGCCGCTTTACCGGCGGCGATGGCGCCCCCGGCTGGACGCTGGAAGCGGTGGGGCTGGAACTGACCCGGCTCGCTGCGACGGGTGCGGCGCTCGTCCATGCCTTGCACGGCGATCCCTTCCCCTGGTTGATCTGGCCGACCAACGATGGCAAGCTGGCCGCCGCGACGATGTTCACGCTCTTCTTCGGCGGCCACGATTTCGCGCCGCAGACGCGCATTGATGGCGAACCGGCGCAGGAGTATCTCCAGCGCCACTACATCGCCGCGCTGCAACAGGTCGCGCGGCGGCTCCGGGGACTGCCTGCCGTCGTCGGCTACGATACGCTCAACGAGCCGTCGTGTGGCTACATCGGCAGCCCCGATCTGGATCACCAGGCCCAGGTGATGTTGCGTTTGGGGGAGGCCCCAACCCCGTTGCAGGCGATGGCGTTAGGGGCCGGGATCCCGCAGCAGGTGGCCTGTTATGGGGTGGGGCTGGCCGGCGAAAGAGTGACCGGCCACCGGTGGCTCAACCAGGAACGGGTGCGCGCCTGGCGGGAGGGCTACGATTGTATCTGGCGGCAGCACGGCGTCTGGGACGTAGACGCTGCCGGCGCGCCGCGCGCGCTGCGTCCCGACCACTTCGCCCAGGTGGACGGCCGTCCAGTAGATTTTGACCGCGACTACTTCCGCCCCTTCGCCAACCGCTACGCTCGCGCCATCCGGGAGGTGGAGCCCGACGCGCTCATCTTTGTGGAGACCGTGCCGGGCGACCGGGGGCTGACCTGGGGGCCGGAGGACGCGCCGGCCATCGTCCACGCGGCGCACCAGTATGACGGTTTCCCGCTCTTCACCAGACGGTTCATCCCCTGGTTCACCTTAGATGCCCGCACGCGCCGGTTTGTCCTGGGAGTGCGGCGCGCCCAGGCCGTGCTCAATGACCAGATGGCCGATTACGTCCGGGTCTCCACCGAGCGGATGGGCAACGTGCCTACCCTCATCGGCGAGTTCGGCATCCCTATGGTCTTGAACGGGGCGCGCGCCTATCGCACCGGCGATTTCAGTGCACAGGAGGCGGCCCTGGATCGCAGCTTCCAGGCCTTAGAGGCCAACCTGCTCAGCGGCACGCTCTGGAATTACACCGCCGACAACGATAACGTCCGGGGTGATCAGTGGAATGGGGAGGACTTCTCTCTCTTCAGCCGCGACCAGCAGCGCGACCCGGCCGACCTCAACGCTGGGGGGCGGGCGCTGGCCGGCGCGGTACGACCCTATCCCCGCGCGGTGGCCGGGGAGCCGCTGCGCTTTGGGTTTGACCGTCGCCGGCGGTGCTTTGAGCTGGAGTTCCGCCATGATCCGGCGGTCGGCGCCCCGACGGAGCTCTTTGTGCCCAATTTGCAGTACCCCCAGGGCTATCAGGTGACTGTTTCCGACGGGACGTTTGCGGTGGATCGTGCGGCGCAGCAGGTCACCTATCGCCACGACCTGGCGCGCCCGGTCCATTGGGTGCGGATTGCGCCTTGAGACCACAGACGGCGGACCACAGACCACGTCAGAGTGGGTGATCTGTGGTCCGTGGTCGCTTACTCTGGCGGCAGATGCGGGATTTTGAGCACCTGCCCGACGCGGATCAGGTTGGGGTTCGCGCCAATGACCTCGCGGTTGGCCTCGTAGATTAGCTGCCACCTGGCCCCGGAGCCGTAATAGTGCTGTGCAATCTTGCTCAGCGAGTCGCCGGAGACTACCTTGTGTTCGGCCAGAAATTCGGTCGCGGGCGCGGAGAAAGCGACTGTCCCTACCGCCGGCGTCAGAGCTGGCGCTGGGGTGGCGGCCAGCTGCTCGGTGGCCGGCGTCTTGGCAGCGGGGGCGGCCACCGGCTTGTCTGCGGCGGCTTTGGGCTGGCTGGGCGCTCCCACGCGATCTTCCTCAGGGAGCAGATCCTCACGTTCGGATTGAACTCTACTGACTGGCATGGCTGGCTCCTTTCGTTTGCTCATTCACACAATTTAATTATAAGCACAAACCGCAGCGAAAACAAGCCATCCCAAGAATACTTGCCCTCACGGTGCTAACCGGTTGAGGTCACGCGGGAAGAGCGTGGTTTCGCGCAGGTTCTCCGCCCCGGTCAGCTGCATCACGAAGCGCTCCAGCCCGATAGCAAACCCGCCGTGCGGCGGCATCCCGTACCGGAACACCTCCAGATAGCCCGCGAACGGCTCCGGCGACATCCCGCGCGCGGCCAGCGCCGCCAGGTAATCGGCGTAACGGTGCAGCCGCTGCCCACCGGTCACCAGCTCGGTGCCCCGGAACAACAGGTCAAAGCTGTTGGAATAAGCCGGGTCGGCCGGATTGGGATGAGTGTAGAAGGGGCGCTTCGCCATCGGGTAACCGGTCACGAAAAGGAAGTCCGAGCCATACGTCGCGCGTGCCCATTCGCCCAGCCAGCGCTCGTGCTGCGGGGCCAGGTCCGGCTCGCCCCGGCAATCCTCACCGTGCTGTTCGTAGATCAGCTGCTGGGCTGCCGGGAAGTAGAGCTGCGGGAAGGTGTCTGGCGTGGCCGGCATGGTGACGCCCAGCGCCGCCAGGTCAGCGGCGCAGTGGGTTTGCAGGTGCGCCAGGATCCCCTTGACCACCTCGGTCAACACCGCCATCACGTCCTGGTGGTCGCGGATGAAACCCAGCTCGGCGTCCAGGCTCACGTATTCGTTGATGTGCCGGACGGTCGCGTGCGGCTCGGCGCGGAAGACCGGCGCGACTTCGTAGACCCGTTCAAAGACGCCGACCATCGTCTGCTTGTAAAATTGCGGGCTTTGCGCCAGATAGGCGGGACGCCCGAAGTAGTTGAGCGCAAAGACGTTGGCCCCACTTTCCGTCGCCGATTCTACGAGCTTCGGCGTGGTCACTTCCACAAAGCCCAAGCGATCCAATGTGGCGCGGAAGCCGGCCATTACGCCGGCCGAGAGCCGGAACAGGGCCTGTTTCTTGGGGTGGCGCAGTCCGATCCCGGCGTGGTTGAGAAAAGTGTCCAGGTGGACCGCCAGTTCCGGTTTGTTGATCGGATAGGGCAGCCCTTCCGTCACCGGTGAGAGGACGGTAACCACCGGCTGATGGAGCTCCACGCCGCCGGGCGCTTGCGGTTCCGCCACGACGGTTCCCTCAATGGTCACCACGCTTTCCGGCGCCAGGCCGTCCAGCTGGCTCGTTTCGTCCTTTTCAAAGAAGACTTGCCAGATGCCGCTCCGGTCCCGCAGCCGCAAGAAGTTGACCTTGCCCAGCAGCCGCAGCGTGTGCACCCACCCGGCTACGGTGACCCGTTCTCCCACATGTTGCTTGAGTTCCGCTCCCAAAAGGCGTTCCATGGTTTGCTCCTGAGGTTTGATGCTGGGGGTATAGTATAGCAAGGGATAGCCAGAGGGCAAGCTTGATGGAGGCGTACTCACGTTGCAGACGTGGAATTTTGCACCGGCAGGATTTACGCAGAGTTCCGTTTGGAGTGGTGGCTTCAGCCGCTCTTAGCCCCTCCAGAACGCCTGAAGGCGTCACTACAGCACTTCAGCCCCCTGAACTGGCGTTTACAGGTTCGTAGTGACGCGCTTCAGCGCGGCTAAGACGGCGCTAAAGCGCCTGACTACAAACTTTTCACGCTATTTTCAAGGGAATTCCCCCTGAACTGGCGTTCACCAGCCGTGGGATGAAAATGTGAGCAGTGAGCGGTGAGCAGGAAACAGGAACTTCTACTTGCTGTTCACTCCTTAACTGGTTTCTATTTTCAGAGGAGTCCATGAAGCGAAAAAATTGAATCGTGCTACAATCCTGCTCAGACGCGCCAGGCATTCCCCTGAAGCCGCGGTTCACCAGCCGTGGGATGAAAACAGGTTCGTAGTGACGCGCTTCAGCGCGGCTCAGGCGGCGCTAAAGCGCCTTACTACAAACTGAACTCAGAGCGTTATTTCAAGGAGCACAGATGTCTGACTTGCAACCTATCACCGTTTATGAGCTGACCGACAACGTTTTCCAGCTGATTGACCGGGATTGGATGTTGATCACGGCCGGCCCGCCGGGGCACTTCAACACGATGACCGCCAGCTGGGGGGGCCTCGGTGAGCTCTGGGACCGGCCGGTCTGCTTCTGCTTTGTCCGGCCCCAACGCTATACCTTCCAGTTTATGGAGCAGTATTCCACCTTCACGCTGACGTTTTTTGACGAGCGCTACCGGGCGGCGTTGAATTTCTGCGGGTCCCGCTCGGGGCGTGACGTGGATAAGGCCGCCGCGACAGGGCTGACGCCGGTGCCGGGCGAAACAGGGGCGGTCTATTTTGCGGAGGCGCGGCTGATCCTGGAATGTCGCAAGCTCTACGCGCAGGATTTGGATCCCGCCGGCTTCCTGGACCTGACCCTGCGGGAGCAGGTCTATCCGCACCGTGATTACCACCGGATGTACGTTGGGGAGATCCTCCACGTCTGGATCCAGCCTGCATGAGTGACGACGCGGCGTCTCCCAGGCTGGCGCGCCCGCTCCTGGCCCAGCTGGGACTGATCACGCTCGTGCGGCTTTGCGTCAACACATCGCGCCGGTTTGCATACCCCTTCGCGGCCGTCTTGGGACGCGGGCTGGGCGTGCCACTGCCGGCGATTACCTCACTCATCGCTGCTAATCAAATCACCGGACTGTTGGGGCCGCTTTTCGGCCCGTTGAGCGACCGGTGGGGCTACCGCACGATGATGCTCGTCGGCCTGGGGCTGCTGGCCGGCGGGATGCTGGCGGGCGGGTTGTGGCCGTGGTACGGCGTGATCGCGTTAGCGCTCTTCCTGGCCGGGCTGGCGAAGGTCATTTTTGATCCGGCATTGCAGGCCTACATCGGCGAGCGGGTCCCGTATGCCCGGCGCGGGCTGGCGATTGGGCTGACGGAGTTCTCCTGGGCGGGCAGCACACTGATCGTCGTGCCGCTGATCGGCCTGCTGATGGAGCGGTGGGGCTGGCGTGCGCCCTTCTTCCTGCTGGGCGGCGTCGGGTTGTCGGGACTGCTGGTGATGCGCTGGCTGTTGCCCTCCGAGCCGCGCCGCACGGCCACGGAACGGCGCGGGGCGGGGTTCCGCGAGGCGTGGCTGACCCTGCGGGACAGCCGGGCGGCCCTGGGCGCAGTGCTCTTTGCGTTTTTGGTGGCGATGGCGAACGATCTGCTGTTCGTGGTTTACGGCCCCTGGCTGGAACAGAGCTTCGCGCTGAGCACGGTTGCCCTGGGCGCTTCCACCACCGTGATCGGTGTGGCGGAGCTGGTGGGCGAGGGAACGACGGCCGCGTTGGCCGACCGCTTAGGGCTGAAGCGGGCGGTGGTCGGCGGCGGGCTGTTGGTCGCGTTCAGTTATCTGGGGTTGCCGCTGGTGGGTCACACTCTGCTGCTGGCGCTGGGTGGGCTTTTCCTGATCTTCCTGGCGTTTGAGTTCATGATGGTCTCCATGATCTCGCTGCTGACCGAGCTGGTGCCCGGCGCGCGGGCGACGATGTTAGCGGCGGCGCTCGCAGCAGCCGGACTGGGCCGGGTCTGCGGCTCGCTCCTGGGCGGGCCGCTCTGGCTGGCCGGTGGGTTATGGGCCACCGGGCTCCTGGCGGCCGCGCTCAGCGGGCTGGGTGTGGGCTGTTTAGCGGGCGGTCTGATAAAAAGCGGAAGATGATGGAAGCAGGGGAGATGAAAAGATGGGAAGCACCCTCGCTGATTCTTGATTCTCTGCCTTGCCGTGGTCTGTCGTCCGTGGTCTGTGGTCTCAAAAAACAAACAAGTTAGGATGTCTCAATGACTTTTCTTTACGCTTTCATCACCGTCCTGGCCTGGGGCACCTGGTTTGCTCCTTCCCAAAAGATCCAGTTCAGAAACCTGCATATCAGGACCTTCTACGTCACCAGCGCCAATCTGGTCCTGGCGCTGATCGTCTGGCTCATCCGCGGCGGGCCGGCCATTACCGCCGCGACGTTTTGGTTGCCGTTTAGCGGCGGCCTGATTTGGTCGGTCAGCGGATATTGTGCCTTTGTGGCGATTGAGAAGCTGGGCTTAGCCAGAGCCGTCGGCATCTGGACGCCGTTGAACATCATCGTCGGCCTGGTCTGGGGCGCCCTGCTGTTTGACGAGTTTGGCACGCTTGGCGGGCGGGGCCGCTGGCTGCTCCTGATCTCGCTGGTAGCAATCATCGCCGGGATTTTGTTGATCATCCTGGCGCGCGGTGGGGAGAGCAAAAGCGCGACCGGCAAGCCCCTGGCCTTGGGGCTGTTGGGCGCGTTAGGGGCCGGCATCCTGTGGGGCACCTACTTCATCCCGATCCGGATCTCGCAAGCCTCCATGTGGGTCGCGTCGTGGCCGATGGCCATCGGCATGTGGGTGGCGGGCCTTCTGCTCCTGGCACTGGCCGGCGGCGGTGTCCCTAAACTGGCCCACCGGCGCGATTATCTCCTGGTGGCGTTATCTGGCCTGCTGTGGGGCATCGGCAATTATGGCATGTTACTGCTGACCGAGGCCATCGGCACCGGCAAAGGATTTACCATCTCGCAGTTGGGAGTCGCCATCAACGCCATGGTGGGCATCTTCTGGCTCAAGGATCCCCGCCCGGGGACGCGCGCCGCCTGGATCACCGGTGCGGGCGTGCTGCTGGCGATGGTGGGCGGCATCGTGTTAGGGAACCTCAAGTAGCGGGCA
>CAYTGR010000069.1:7257-18285 GCA_964437445.1 uncultured Anaerolineales bacterium
CGGCGGAAGGGTATCTGCCCTCTACCGGCGGCAGCGCCGAGCCGAACGATCAGCCCTACGGCGACGTTTTCTTTGAAAATTATGGCGTCAACCCCTTCATTGATACCGAGGACGACCCCTTCTCCACGTTCGCGGTGGATGTGGATACGGCCTCTTACACCGTCATGCGCCGCTTCCTGCGCGACGGCAATCTGCCGGATAAGGACTCGGTGCGGGTGGAGGAATACATCAACTTCTTTGAGCAGGAATACGAACCGCCCACGGAAGGCGCGTTCGCCATTCACCTGGAAGGGGCCCCGTCGCCTTATGGCGGTGAAGCCTACTCCCTCATCCGCGTCGGCCTCAAGGGGTACGAGCAGCCCGCCGAATCCCGCCCGGACGCGGTCCTCACCTTCGTGATTGACGTCTCCGGCTCTATGGACATGGAGAACCGCCTGGAACTGGTCAAACAGGCGCTCCAACTGCTGGTGGAACAGCTGCGGCCCACCGACCGGGTCGGCATTGTGGTCTACGGGACCACCGCCCACGTCATTTTGGAGCATACGCCCGTGGAAGACGCCCGGACCATCCTGCGCGCAATTGACCGGCTCCGGCCGGAAGGCTCCACCAACGCAGAGGAAGGGCTGAAACTGGCCTATCAGCTGGCCGATCAGGCGTTCGTCCCCGGCGCAATCAACCGGGTGATCCTCTGCTCCGACGGTGTCGCCAACGTGGGCCACACCGGCCACGATTCTATCTGGGAGCAGATTGCGCGCTACGCCGAAAACGGCATCTATCTCACCACGGTCGGCTTTGGGATGGGGAATTACAATGACACGCTGATGGAACAGCTGGCCGACAACGGCGACGGCTTCTACGCCTATGTGGACGACCTCAAGGAGGCCGAGCGGGTCTTCGTCCACGATCTGACCTCCACGCTCCAGGTGATCGCCAAAGATGCCAAAATCCAGGTGGAATTCAACCCGGCGGTGGTCAGCCGCTACCGGTTGATCGGCTACGAGAACCGCGACGTCGCCGACAAGGACTTCCGCAACGACCAGGTGGACGCCGGCGAGATCGGCGTTGGGCACAGCGTCACCGCGCTGTACGAGGTGAAGTTCCAGAAGGAGGCCGATCTGCAGGCAACGGCGCTCACGGTCTACGTGCGGTACGCTGACCCGGAGACCGGCGCAGTGACGGAGCTCTCGCGTTCGCTGGCGCCGGCCGATCTGGCCCCGACCTTTGAGCAGGCCTCGGTGCGCTTCCAACTGGACGCCGTGGTCGCCGAATACGCCGAGATCTTGCGGGCGAGCTACTGGGCGAAGGACTCCACGCTGGCGGCGCTGGTGCCGGCGGCACGGCGGGTGGCGGAGTATCTGCCGCACGATGCCGACGTCCAGGAATTCGCCCAGCTGGTGGCACAGGCGAGCCGGTTGGCCGAGTAACAACGCAAACGGTACGCTTCACAATCGGCTCCACGAGCAGAATGTGCTTGCCCGTGGAGCCGGTTGGTTGGAGGCCAGTCCTTCTGGCGTAGCAACCAATTGGCTTTGTGGGCTTTTGCACTATACTTTAATTCCAGTTGCTTCCCCACCACAGCGCTCACGAGGGAGGCCTTTCGTTCACGCCAGGGGATCACAGATCCTCTGCTGGGTAAGGCGCGGTCAGTGGTCGGTGGTCAAAAGGAGAGGGATACCCATGAAAACGACGCAACGCCACTACGCCGAAGTCGCCGGCGACTTCCACCGGCTCAGCCATTTTATGATCAAACATTCCTCGTATCTCCGCAGCCATTCCACCTGGTGTCTGGGGCGGTTCGTGGATTGGAAATACGGCCTGTGGGGCGACAAACTCGCCACCCCCGGCTTCTGGGAACAGAACGCTCAGCTCTGGTTGGATGGTTTCGGCGAGCTGGCCGGGTTCGCCATCGCGGAAAATGGCGACGCTGATTTTGCCATTCTCACCATGGCCGGCTACCGTTGTCTCTTTGAAGAGATGTTGCAGTGGGTGCTGGTCCATTGGGGAGCCCGCCCTCCGGCCCTGGCGATAGAGATCACGGCGCAGCAGACGTTGGAGGCCGGCGTACTGGAGCGTTATGGCTTCCAGCGCACGGCCTCCTTTTACACCTTCCACTACGACCTGCCGGCCATGGCCCTGGAGCCGCCTTCACTTGAGGCGGGCTTCACCATTGTGGACATGCAGACCCATCCCGATTATCGCGCGCAGCGCATCCTGCGGTACGATGCTTTTCACGGCCAGGAATATCCCACCGAGGAGGCCCTGCAAAACGATGTGCGCCTCGCCCGTTACGCCCACACTGGCCCCATCTACCACCCGCAGACCGACCTGTGCGTGATGGCCCCGGATGGGGCATTCGTGGCCGGCTGCGAGGCGTTGATAGACGCCCACAACGCCGAGGCCGACATTGAACGGGTCTGCACCCACAGCCGCTTTCGCCAGCGCGGCTTTGCCCGCGCCGTCATCGTGGAATGTTTCCGCCGCTTGCGCGAACTGGGGCTGCGCCGCGCTTACATCACCGGTTACAGCCCGGCCGCGATCGGGTTGTATGGCTCGCTGAGTGCCGCCCCGGGCAGCGAGTCCCTTATCTACACGCAAACGCCGCCCGCCGCCAGCGCCGAATAAACGCTCACCTCTCGCCCACAGCATGAAACTAACTCGCAGCCTTTGCGTAATATACAAAGTGCTGGTGTACAATTCGGATTCAGGAGGACCCAATGGTAGAAACAATTCTGGTCGCTTATGCCACCCGGTATGGTTCCACGCAGGAAGTCGCCGAACAGGTTGCAACTATCCTGCGCGAGAGTGGATTGCCGGTAGAGGTCAGGCCGACCGGGCAGGTGCGCGACCTGACCGGCTACCGGGCGGTAGTGTTGGGCGCGCCGCTCTACATCGGGCGCTGGCTGAAGGACGCCCACCGCTTCTTAGGGCGACACCAGGCGGCATTGGGGCAACGTCCCGTCGCCGTCTTCGCGCTTGGGCCGACCCGCGAATCCACCGAGGCTGACATCGCCGGGATCCGTGCCTCGCTGGATAAAGAGCTGGCCGTCTATCCCTGGCTCAAACCGGTGGCGGTTGCCCTGTTCGGCGGTAAATACGACCCGGCCAAATTGCGTTTCCCCGATAGCTTGCTGAGCGCGCTGCCCGCCAGCCCGCTGCACAACGCGCCCGTCAGCGACGCGCGCGATTGGAACGCCATCCGGGCCTGGGCTCAATCTATCGTTCCCCTTCTGGTTGCCTGAGCCGGCGGCATTCCCAATGCCCGGCTCATCCTGTATGAGAAGATGGGCCACCCGGCCGCCGGGAAACAGTTTGCGCAAGACGTTCGGGCCTTTTTGAAAGGGGATTCCATTCAATGAAAGCGTTAATTGTCTACGATTCGGCTTTTGGCAACACGGAGCAGATCGCGCAGGCCATGGGCGCGGCACTGGGTTGCGATGTGCGCCGGGTAACCGAGGTCACACCGGAGCAGCTGGCGGGCCTGGATGCACTCCTCGTCGGTTCGCCGACGCAGGCCTTTAGCCCCCTGCCCACGATTAAAGCCTGGCTCAAGCGCCTCCAGCCTCACAGCTTGCAGGGCGTCAAAGTTGCCGCGTTTGATACCCGTGCGGATATACAAGAGGTCAACTCGGGCATCCTCACCGCCTTCGTCAAGGTCTTCGGCTATGCCGCCGAGCCGATTGCGGCGCAACTGGTGAAAAAGGGCGGCACTCAGGCCATGCCGCCGGCCGGCTTCTTCGTGGAGGGCAAGGAAGGCCCATTGCGGGCAGGCGAACTGGAACGCGCCGCGGCCTGGGCGCGGCAAATCCTGTGAATATCCTGGCCCTGGTCGGCAGCAATCGGAAAAAGGGGAACACCGCCCGCCTGGTGCAGCTGATCGGCGCGCAGCTGGAGACGCTGGCCGCGCGCGCCGGGCACCCCCTGACGTTTGAGACGCTCTATCTGGGTGACCTGGACATCCGCCCTTGCCGGGGCTGTCGCGCGTGCTTTGATCGCGGTGAGGACGCCTGTCCCCTCAAGGACGACGTCCCGCTCATCCGCGCCAAAATGGACGCCGCCGACGGGCTGCTGCTTGCCAGCCCGGTCTACGTGGATGATGTGAGCGGCCTGGTCAAGACCTGGATGGACCGGCTGGCCTATCTCTGCCACCGCCCGGCGCTGGCGGGCAAATGTGCCTATCCCATCGCCACCGTGGGCGGCAGCTCCACCCGCCATGCGCTGCGCACGATGAATGCAGCGCTGCTCACCTGGGGCTATCATCTGGTGGGGCAGGCAGGGTACAAAATGGGCGCGCTCACGCCACCCGACGAGCTGGCCCCCTACCAGCCCGCGGCGGCCCGGGTGGCTGAGCAGCTGTTTCGCGCCGTCTCCCAACAGCGGGCGCTGCGCCCCTCCTGGGTCTCCCTGATCGCCTTCAAGATCCAGCAATTGGCCTGGCAGCGTGAGCCCCCGGGGTCATATGACCGTACCTGGTGGCAGGCGCAGGGCTGGTTGGATCCGGCCTGTACGTTCTACCTGCCGCCGCGCACCCCCCGCGTCAAGGTGGAGGTTGCGCGGCTGCTCGGTGCCGTCCTGGCCCGGTGGATGATATAGGGGATTTTGTGTGGCGTATCGCGGCACGTGAAATTCCCCGCTATCCATTTGGACTATGGGCGGGCGTGCAGCAGGTAAAAGGTAGTGGCCGTGGAAAGGGCCGCCAGGTACGGCAGAGCGTGATGGAGCCGCAAGACCAGCGCCGGCACGGGCTTATCAAGGCTCGCCAGCGCGCCTGTTGCGAACAGGCCGACGAAAAACAGGCCGGTAACTATGCCGGCGACCAGGGTCACCGCGTTGAGCGTGGTGACTTGGTTGGCCCGGTAGAGGGTGACGGCGAAGAGAATCACCGCCGCCAGCGCCACCAGCTTGTGAACGTTGAAGAGAATGCCGTTGTACGGCTTGCCGGAACGGCTCAGCCAGAAGCCGAAAAGGAAAATCACCAGGCAGAAGGCTCCGGCCCCCACGATGCGTGATAGATTTGTGCTCATTTCTCATATTCCTTTGCAAATAACGTTCTGAGTTTGTAGTGGCGCTTTAGCGCCGTCTTAGCCGCTTCATGGCTCATTCGTGGATGGCCTGTCCGGCCGCCGCACTGATGCCGTCCCAGAAAATATCAAACCCCCATTGAATGTAGGCTGCTTGTTGTGCGGGGTCTGGCTGGGCGCTGATGAGATTCAGCACGGCGACGATATCCTGATAGAGAATTGCGCCGATCACCTCCATGGGGTAGGCCTTGAGGCACCCTTCTGCCAGCCCCCTTTGGATGGCCTCGTAGTAGTAACCGAAGAACTTTTCCGATTCTTGCACGACCGCTGGATCCAGCCAGCCTGAATCCCGCACCTGCCGGACGTAGTGATAGGCGTCCATGTTTTCCAAAAACCAACGCACGGAGCCGGTCCAGATCGTGAAGAAAGTCTCCCGCACCGAGAGGGTGGGGGTGAGCAGGGCGTTGATATAAGCGGATTGCTCCCGGCCGATTTTCAAAACCAGTTCGTGGATCAGACTCTGCTTGGTGGGAAAGTACAGGAACAGCGTGCCGGCGGCGACTCCGGCTTCCTGAGCAATCGCTGCGGTAGATGTCTGTGGCACCCCCTGGGCCACAAACAGTTTCAGGGCCGCGCTCAAGAGGCTTGCCCTCTTTTCGGCATTGAGTTTACGGCTCACCTTCCCTCTCTATCCTTAATATATAATGACTGATTACTCACTCATTATATATCAGAAGGGGCCGCTTGTCAATAGCTAACCACGGTGCGCAAGCGTCTCACCGCCATTTTTCCCCTCAGCGTTGAGCCGAGACGCTTTTCTTCAGGCAGAAAAAACGCTGGCGCACTTCAGCGTGCGCCAGCGTCAGATGAGGGGACTGGAATGCTACGGGCGTCCCGCGTTGCCGTTGCCGGATCCCTGCCCGCCGCGATAGCCGCCGCCCCGTCCGGTGGTGCTGTTCAGGAGTGCCTCGTAGGCGGCCTGGCTCAGCGATTGTGGCTGGTAGGTTGCCCCGGTCTGCCGCTCCCACACTCCCGCAAAGGCCCGCAGGTGGTTGCTGGAGCCGGCGCGCAGGTTCATGTAGACCTGCTGAAGGTCGGTGTGGGTGGTCTGGGCGGCTACCTGTTCCAGATCCAGGATATCCCGTTCCTCCACCGCCGCCCCGACCTGGAGCGCATCGGCTAAGGAGCGCTGGCCTTGAGCCACCAGCTGATTGTACAGCTCCTGCATGGCCGGGGTGGCAAAGACGCCGGTCTCCAGCCCCGCCACCGGGTCGGCTACTCCATACCGTTCCAACAGGGTTTTGAGCGCGTCCATATGGGTCTGCTCACTGGCGGCGATGCTCTGGAACGTGGGCTGGCCCCACACCTGGTAAAGGGTGACATAGACATCATGGGCCAGTTTTTCCTCTTCGCGCATAGCGAGCAGCCCGGCGGTCTCTTGTTCCGTTAAGGGAACCGTGACAGCGGCTGGCAGGTTGGTGACCAGATTGGCCTCTCCCCGGGCGCCCTGACCTTCAGCGCCGCCGCGATACCCCCGGCCGCTGCCTTCGGCTGCGGTGTCTGTCCCCAGGCCATGCCCTGCGGAGCCTCCCTGCCCGTAGTTCTGGCTGGCTACGACTTCGGCCGGCCGGGCCAGGATGTAGACCGTGCCGCCGATCAGGGCCACGGCCAACGCGCTTACCAATCCATAGATCAAGATTTTGCTCAACATGGTTTCTGCTCCTACTTTATTGATTTTGTGAAATTGATTGGGTGAACTTGTGAAAAAGCTACTCTCACGCCGGCACTTCGCAGCTCTTTTCCTGACGGTGCGGCAAGGCCTGCACCCATTGGCGGGTGACGCAAACAATCCATTTCCAATGCAGGGCGAAGTGCACTACCACGCCGGCGATCAACACCAGGCTGGCCCAGGTGTGCAGATCGGTCCAGGTGTGACGGCTCAGGCCGAGCAGCGTGGTGGCATAAGCAGCATTGCGCCCCCCTTGATACCCGCCCTCGCCCAGGAAAAGAAAGGCTACTCCGGTACCGGCCGAGAGCAGAAAAGCCCCGGCGATGACAGCATCTAACAAATAGTTGATACGAGTCTTGTTCATTTCAGAATCCTCCTGCAATCCTGATTCAAGTTGCTAACTGTCTGATTTCAAGAGTCAGGGCCGCTTTGACTGTTAGCCGCTAACCACCGGTTCTTAACTGTTGTGGTCTGTGGTCAGTTGTCTGTCGTCTCCTGACTTTGTAGCCATAGTATAAAAGACCTGTGTGAAGTTTCTATGAAGCTGCGATGCAGGCTCCATGAAAATCGCGGGCGGGCGTTCTTGATTGCATCTCACCCCAGGTAGGCTATAATTTTGTCATCCGACCCAGGATGGTGCTGCATGAACCTGACCGCTTCTCGCCCGGTGGGACGTCTGGTGCCGTGGCAGCCGGCTTTGGTACCGGCCTGCGGGAGCTTGCTCACCCTGATCGGCCCCGGGTTGGTCTGGGCTTCCCTTTCCCAGAGCAGCGGCGAGCTGATCTGGTGGCCTTATCTCACCGTTAAGTACGGGGATGCTTTCCTCTGGCTTATTTTGCCTTCCCTCATGCTGCAATTTTTCGTCAATCAGGAGATCGGGCGCTATACGCTGACCACCGGCGAGACGATCCTGACCGGTTTTGCGCGGCTGGGCCGGGGATATGCCTTCCTGATCTGGGCGCTGCTCTTCGCCACCTCGCTCTGGCTGGGGAGCTATGCGCTGGCCGGCGGCACGGCCCTGGCTTCGCTGACCGGCTTCCCGCCCCAGTGGACGCCGCAGCAGCAGAGCCTGTTTTGGGGCTATCTGACCATGTTCATCTTTCTGCTGGGGCTGCTTTTGAGCGGTGTCCTTTACCAGCTGTTGGAAAATCTGATGCGCGTGGTGCTGGCGGTCACCTTCCTGGGTATCTTCTTTTCGGTGATTCAGCCCCAGGTGTTGGCGGAAGTGGGGAAATTTTTGCCCGCGCTGGTTACCCCGCATCTCAGCTGGCCGGCCAACTGGGACCCGCGCGATCTGGATGCGTTGGTGACAGGTATTGCCTACGCCGGCGCCGGCGGATTTTTCAACTTGATGTATAGCTACTGGCTCAGCGAGAAAAATGTGGGCCTGGCGGCCTATGTCGGCCATGTGACCAGCCCCATCGCCGGCAAAGCGGAGCCGATCCCGCTCAGCGGCTTCTATTTTGAGGATACGGCGGTGAACAAGAGCCGTTACCGGCAATGGTTGCGCTTTCTTTCGTGGGATAACGGGATCGGGGTGGGGCTGACCGGGCTGACGCTGGTCCTGCTGGTGTTGCTTTCGTGGACCTGGTTGATGCCGTTGGGAACGGTGCCGGCCGGCTGGCAGATCGCCGTGGTGCAGGCCGAATTTTTCCGCTCCAGCATGGGTTTTGTGGGTGGGCTGATCTTCCTCTTTGCCGCGGCGATGTTCCTTTCGGATACCTGGGTGGGGGCCGTGGATGCCACGGCGCGGATGCACGGCAACTTCTTCCTGGCCAATTTCACCTGGGCCCGGCGCTGGCATTACCGGACCTGGTACTATATTTGCCTGGGCCTCTTGCTCTTGCTGACGGCAGCCACGATGACCGCCTGGCAACCGGGCCAGCTGCTGCTCGTCGGCGGGGTCTTGAACCTGATCTCCATGGCCCTGTACATCCCGGCCCTGATTTACTTGAATTACGTCCTGCTACCTCGGACGTTTCCCGCCTGGACGCGGCCAGGGCGCGGCTGGCTGGTAGCGATCACCCTGGCCGAGTTGTTCTACCTGTTTCTGGCGGTGGGGTATCTTTTCAGCCGCTTCTGGCCGGGCCGTTAAAGGAGCTAGCCGTTCATGCGTTCGGATCTGCGGACCCGGATGGGGCTGATTTTCAGCCTGGGGCTCCTGTTGCTGATTATCAGTTCCATCATCATGACGTTGGTGGTGACCGGCTTGATGGATCGCGATCAGGCCGCGGTGGAGCTCTTGCACCGCCAGATCGCACTGGCTAAACGGATCCCGCAGGTGGTGGCTGCCGGGCAGTTGACTGAATGGGAGGCCATCGTCCGGCAAACAGAACAGACCTTGCTGGTGATGGTACAGGGCGGTGTGATTGCCGACGGCGCTGGCCGTTCCCACACCCTGCCCCCCCCTTAACGATGAACCGCTGCTGACCGCAATGCAGCAGGCCACTCAGACCTGGCAAGGGTTGCGCCGGCGGGTGGATCTGGTCATAGGGGGGAGTGAGCGCGATCGGGCTGGCGCTCTGGCCGACCTTGAGGCGCTGCAAACCCGCTGGCTGGCTGCGTTGGAAGGGCTGATCCAGGGTTACAATGCCACCACCCGTGAAAATCTGGCCTGGTTGCGCGGCATTCAGATGGCCTTTTTCTTGAGCGCGGTGGTCTTGTTGCTGGAAGCTTACTGGCTGACGCACCGCACGCTGGTGATGCCGGTGGAGACGTTGCAGCAGGCTGCCCAACGGATCACGCAAGGCGATTTGACCACGCCGGTGGAAAGTGTCGGCTCCACCGAGTTCCGCGAGCTGGCGCAGACGTTAGAAACGATGCGCGTGGCGCTCAAACAGTCGCAAGATCTCTTGCGCCAGGATGCTGATCACCTGGCGGCGCAGGTGGCGCAGCGCACTCAAACGCTCGCCACCCTTTACCAGGTGATCACCATTGCCAGCCGTTCGCTCAATCCCGTAGAATTATTGGAATCGGCCCTGCTCAAAACGCTGGATGTCATGGGGCTGGAGCTGGGCGGCATCTGGTTGCTCGCCTCGGCCGCGCAGGATATTCTCCCCCCCGAATCCGGCCACCAGCCGGAGTGTGAGGTGCTCCGTCTGGCGGCCCATCATGGTTTCCAGCCCGAGTTGCTGGCCGAAATCACTTGTCTGCCGTTGGCCGGCACACTAACGGGCCAAGTCGCCCAGACCGGCTTGCCTTTGACCGTTTCAAACATCACCCAAGAGAATGTGCTGGTGCGGGCGGCGCTGGCCGGTGCCCAGGTCCACAGCCTGGCGGCTGTCCCGTTGCAGACCAAAGCGCAGCTCTGGGGCGTGATGGATATCCTGACGCTGTCCGAGCGCTCGTTCACGGTTGAAGAGATGGCCTTGCTGGTCTCTATCGCCCAGCAGATCAGCCTGGCGCTGGAAAATATCACCCTGCTGCGCCGGATGCAACGGCAGACCCGGCGCGTTGCGTTATTGGAAGAGCGCGAACGGATCGCTGCTGAGATGCATGATAGTGTGGCCCAGACGCTGGGCTACTTGCATCTCCAACTGGACCGCGCGGCTCAGCTGGCCGCCACCTCTGCCCAGCCGGCTCTGGCCGCGGAGCTGACCCGCTGGCGACAGGTTCTGGAACAGACTTCGTTGGAGGTGCGTCGTTTCATCGGCCAGCTTTCCCAACCCCCGCCGGCTCCTGCCCTTCTGCAAGAGCTTGTGGCGCAGGCGATCACAGCTTTTTACTCTCCTACCGGGGCACAGCTCCAGCTGCAGGACGCGCTGCCGGCCCCCCTGCACTTGCCGGCCGCCATTCACACCCAGGTTTCACGCATTCTCGGCGAAGCACTTCACAATACCCGCCATGCGCAGGCCCGGCAGGTTACAGTCCGGCTCAGCCAGGAGGGTGACGAGCTCCGGCTGACGGTGGCCGACGACGGCCAGGGCTTTGATCCGGCCCAACCGCTGACGGATGGTGAGCATCACTTCGGCCTGCGGGTGATGCAGGCCCGGGCGGCCCGCATCGGTGGCCGGTTGGAAATCCACTCCGCGCCAGGGCAAGGCACCACGGTTACGCTACACTGGCCCGTTGAAGGGAATTCCCCCCTGCACTGGCGTTCACCGGCGGTGGGAGAAAATTAGGTTCGTAGTGCCGCGCTGATGATCTTTGAGAAAATAATCCGGTCACAGGGGCCGTGGGCTTTTGGGCTTGGTAGTAACGCCTGATGGTCCGCAAGAAAATAATCCGGTCACGTGCGCGCTGGGCGCCCGGCGGTTAACCGCCGGGCTAGCCAGCAACGCC
>CAYTGR010000070.1:0-17892 GCA_964437445.1 uncultured Anaerolineales bacterium
GGCGGGGCTAAGGTCACATTGAGTTCATCGTAATCGTGCATGGTTCCCTGTTATTAGGTTGAGAGTTTGACTCCCCTGAAAATAGAAACCAGTTTATAGTGTGCAGAGAGCAGTAGGTAGAAGTTCCTGTTTCCTGCTCATCGCTCACCTTTGAAAAGGATGAAGGATGAAGGCGAAAGGATGAAATCTCCTCTGAAAATAACGCTCTTCGTTTGTAGTCAGGCGCTTCAGCGCCGTCTTGGCTGCGCTGATGAAGTTTAACTAAATAATCCGGATATTTTGCTCTGAAGAGCTACCGCCAAATATGGGGCATCCTATGTCACCACCATCAAATTAGCCCAAATATGGGATAGGCTTCGCAAATAAGGATATCCGAATTTATTTGTCAAATTTCATCACGGGGCGTTACTGGCTAGCCCGGCGGTTGACCGCCGGGCGCCCAGCGCGAACGTGACCCGATTATTTTCTTAAAGGCCATAAGCGCGGCACTACGAACAGGCTAATCATAACCGGAAACCGGAAAGGGGCAAGCAACGACTCCGCTCTTGCGTCAAAGGGATGGCTGATGGCCGACTCGCTGATTCGCCACTCTATGTTAAAATGTTTTTATGTCCACGATAGGGTTAGAGCTGATTACCGAACAAGCTGCCTGGGATGCGGCGTTGTTGACACTGCCGGAGCCACATGTTTTGCAAAGCTGGACCTGGGGTGTCTGCAAGGAGGCGCAGGGCTGGCAAGCCCGGCATCTCTTGTGGCGTGGCACAGAGGGACAGACGGTCGCGGTTGCGCTGGTGTTGCACCAGCGGCGAGGACGGCTTTGCTTGAGTTACGTTCCTAAGGGGCCGCTTCTGGACTGGCGCGATATTGCGCTGACCGAGCGGGTCTTGAGCGATTTGGAAGCGCACGCTCGCGCTAACCGGAGCCTGCTGCTGAAGATAGACCCCGATGTATCTGGCGATACAGCGGCCGGTCAGGCAGTGATCGGGCAGCTGCGCCGGCGTGGCTGGCGATCATCGTTTGAGCAAATCCAATTTCGCAATACTATGCTCCTGGACCTGCGCCCCGACCTGGACACTCTGATGGGGCAGATGAAATCTAAAGGCCGCTACAATATTCGCCTGGCCGTCCGCAAAGGCGTGACCGTGCGGGAGGCGACAGAGGCGGAGTTACCGCTGCTTTATGATCTGTACGCCGAAACGGCCTGGCGCGATCGTTTTATCATCCGCGAGGCCAGCTATTATCATGAGGTCTGGCGGGCTTTCGTGCGGGCTGGCCTGGCGTTGCCCTTATTGGCCGAGGTGGAGGGGACGCCGGTCGCCATGTTAATTCTGTTCCACTTTGGGCAACGAGCCTGGTACATGTATGGCGCTTCGCGCGACCTGCACCGGGAGACCATGCCCAACCATTTGCTCCAATGGGAGGCAATCCGGCGCGCCAAAGCGTTGGGGTGTACCGTCTACGACCTGTGGGGGGCGCCCGACAGGCTGGACGAGAGCGATCCGATGTGGGGTGTCTATCGCTTCAAGGCCAGTCTGGGGGCAGAACTGGTGTCGCACATTGGCGCCTACGATTACGCGCCAGCCCCCTTCTTTTACCGGCTCTATGCCCTGTTGCGCCCCCGACTGGTCGCTTTGGCCCAGCGGCGGTACTGGGAGACGGCGCCGCATAAAACGTGATCCGTAAGTACGGGTGTTACGGAGGGTAAGATGCGGATTCTCATCACCGGGGGAGCCGGTTTTCTGGGCAGTGCGCTGGCCAATGCGTTGGTGCCCCAGGGCCACGAAGTGCTGGTGCTGGATGATTTGAGTGCCGGTGACCCTGACCGGCTGGCACCGCAGGTGCTCTTCCACCGGGGCGATGTGCGTGATCGTCCCAAGCTCTGGACGTTGTTGCAAGGGGTGGAGTGTGTGTACCATCTTGCAGCCCGCGTGTTGGTGGCGGAATCTATCCTCTACCCGCGCGAGTACAACGAGGTCAACGTGGGAGGGACGGTGGCGTTGTTGGAGGCGCTGCGCGATGTCGGCGTCCCGCGGGTGATTCTGGCCTCGTCCGGCGCGGTCTACGGGGAGCAGCTGGCCCAACCGGTGGCGGAAGCTGCCCGGCCCAACCCGCAGTCACCCTACGCGGTCAGCAAACTTTCGGCCGAATATTATACTCACACGATCGGCGCCCTCTGGGGGATTTCCACGGTCGTGTTGCGCATTTTCAACGCCTACGGCCCTGGACAGCCGCTCCCGCCCTCCCATGCCCCGGTGATTCCGCGCTTTCTCCGTCAGGCGCTGGGTTCTGGTTCACTGGTTGTCTTTGGCAGCGGCGAGCAGACACGGGACTTTGTTTACCTGGATGACGTCATTGCGGCGTTGGTTGCTGCCGCGACCGCGCCAGGCGTGGAGCGACAGACCATTAATGTTGGCAGCGGTACGGAAATCTCCATCAATGCGTTGACCCGCCTGATTTTGCAGCTGACCGGCTCGGCAAGCAATCTCATTTACAGCCCTGTGGAGAGTGGCGGTGTCTCTCATTCCTGCGCCGATCTTACCCTGGCCCGTACTTTGCTGGGCTACGAACCGCGGGTCCCACTGGAGGAGGGTCTCCGGCGTATGTTACAAACCGACCCGCGTTTTAGCCGCCGGTAGATCGTATGTTGCAAGGTCACGGTGTGAGCAGGGTTCTTGAGAGGGGAAACTTGACGCAAAGAGGACTGCACCACAGGTTGCTGTCACTACAGCCGCTCTGGGCTTCGTTCGTTGCTCTGGTTCGGCAGGTTTTTCGCTGGCCTCCACTGGCGCTGGTGGTACAGGTGGTGACCGGTTTCTACCATCATCTTTGTCCCCTCTATGCGGCTTCACTGGCTTATTACACTTTACTTTCAACTGTACCGATTTTGGTTCTGATGCTGTCGGTGAGCAGTTTGCTGGTGAACCGGTCTGAGATTCAGGGCGCGGCCTTAGACAGCCTGACATTGCTGTTGCCCGCGGCGGCAGAAGCTATGCGCAGCAATGTGGAGAGCCTGCTACGCTACCGGGCTCCGTTGGGGATCATTTCCGGGGTGTGGACATTGTGGTCCTCAGCCGCTATGTTCTCGGTGTTGGAGCGGGCGATCAATGCGGTGTGGGGGCGTCCCTCACCGCGCAATTTCTGGAAACAGCGGCTGCTGGGCATGATTTCCATTCTGGGGTTAACTCTATGGGTCTTTTTTAATTTCCTGCTCCGCACGCTTTGGCGCTTGTTGCCACACTGGTTCCCTTATTTGAATCATGTGCCCTTGCCGCCCTCAGGTTGGCTGGAGAAGGGCTTCTCGTTTGCTACTATTTCCCTGCTGACTGTTTTCGTCTACCGTTTTTTCCCGGCGCGTCCGGTGCGCTGGCGGATCGCCGTTGGGACCGGCCTGGGAGTAGGATTGTTGTGGGAGCTGACCCGTGAGTTTTTTACCTGGGCGTTGGCGGCCGGGTGGCTGCGGTATCCCATTGTTTATGGGTCGCTGTGGGTACTGGTTGTCCCCATCGTTTGGGCTTATTGGAGTTATTCCCTGCTGCTCTTCGGAGCCGAGGTTCTGGCACTTTTAGAGAGTTGTTACCCGGGTCGGAACATCATCAGAAGCCGGATTTCTTCCTCTACGGACACGGATCCCTCTCAGGCGTCTGCGCTGGGGGAGGGGGAAAAAGGCTTGGGGCGCGATCTGGCGCACCTGCCCAAAACCACCCGAAAAAGCTTCTTCTTTTCCCCCCTGCGGGCTGAGGGAACAGACAAAACGTGGGATGAAGCGCCGTTGGGCCGGGGGGATGACCTGGGAGATCAGGACGGCCCATCGCCCGAGCCGTTGGACTGAAACCTCATGTTTACGCACGGCACACTTGACGTGTTCAGTGAATGGAGCATAATTTAGTTAAAGGATGGGATTGTTATATCTCCGGCTAACGGCCTGGATTCGGAAGCGTTCAGGTGGGAGCAGCTTTTCAGCGTAGTAAATCCCCGGAGGCAGGATGGACTGGAAAAAGATCGGGCAACGTGTAATTATTGCGTTAGGGGTTGCGGGGTTGTTATGGGCGGGACTAGGTCTCATCCTGGGAGGAACGGGGCTGTTTACGCCGGGTACGGTGGCTGCGTACCCTCAGGGTCGCCCGTCTAACCAGCCCGGCGGATTGGCTGCCGTCAGCGTCACACCGACCGAGACCCTCAAACTGCAACCCGGGGGCCTTTCTGGCCTTTCTATTCCCCCTACGCCGACGTTTACTCCTACCTTAACCGCCACGCCGACGCTCAGCCCCACGCCGACACTTTCCCCGACTCTGACCAGTACGCCTACACCCACGGCGGCAGCGCCGGTAGCTACGGCAACATCTACCCCCCAGGTTATCACGCCGCCGGCCGCAGTGGAGACCATAGCGGCTCCCTCAACTCCGGTTACGCCCACGATGACGCCCACTCCTGCCAGAGCTGGCGTGACCTTAGAGCAAAAGATTGGTTTACTGGGCTTGTTGCTCCTGGTGCTGCTGGCGGTTTTGTTGATCTTAGTGCGGGGCTGGCGGCGGAAACCGGCCCCCACCGTACCGTTGCCGCCGGCACCGGTTGTGATCTGCCCTAAATGCGGCCATGAGAACCGGGCCGGAGCGCGTTTCTGCTTGCGTTGTGGTGAAGCGCTGGCAGCCCCACCGGCAGCTCCGGCCGCAGCTGCGCCGCCAGCCGTCACAACGCCCACCGCGCCCGAGTCACCACCTGCCAAACCGGCGGCGGGCCCTCGTACTGCGCCACTGCCCCCTACCAAGACGCGCCCGTTTGCCGGTGGTCCGCCCCCCTTATCCGCCGGTGCCGTACTGAACCAGGGACGCTATAAGATTGTGGAACTGCGGCCCGGTGTGGAAAATGCCAACGTTTACCTGGTGGAGGATACCCGGCCGGTTCGCCTGTGCCCCAGCTGCCACCAAGAGGTCACCGATGCCAAGGAGCAATATTGCACCTTCTGCGGGGCCATCCTGGCGAAAGCCGAGCCGCTCTATCTGCGGTACCAGCTCTACGAAAGTACTGATCCCAAAGCCTTCACCATGGAAGAGCGGATGTTGCGGGCCGGGTTGAAGCATGAGGGGTTACGGCTGCCGTTAGCCTGTTTCACCGAGATGGTGTCTAACGTCTCGCGCCGGTATCTGGTGGAGCCGGAGTTCGCCCCCACTCCGGCGACCGCGCTTCCGGTGCCACAAGAACTTGCCGTCGTCTTAGACTGGGGGCTGCTGCTGGCCCGGGCGCTGGACTATCTGCACCAACATGCCATTGCTTTAGGGACAAGCGCCGGTTTGCCGCATATCGCGGTGGAGGGCAAAACTGCCCGGTGGATTAACCTGGGAGCCGCCTTTGACGTGTCTAACATGGACCAGGCCACGCTGGGCAATTACCTGGCGCAGGACGTGCGCGGCCTGGCAGCTGCCTTGCTGCAACTGGCGACCGGGCAGCCCAAGCTGCCGGCCGGTGCTGTTCTACCGGAACCGGTCATGGAGCTGTTCAAGCGGGCGCTGGCCGGGAATTTAACCATCACCACGTTCGCGGCGGAACTGGAGCAGGTCCGGGAAGCCACCCGACACCCCACCAGCGTGACGATGGTGGTCGGGTACCGGACAGATGTCGGGCGGCAGCGCGCTTTGAACGAGGACAGCTTGTTGACGCTGGATCTGGCAGCTGTTTACCGCTCGGAAAGCGTGCCGGTGGGGCTCTTTGCCGTCGCCGATGGCATGGGAGGGCACGACGCTGGCGAGATTGCCAGCCAGCTGGCTATCCAGCAAGTAGCCCAGCAAGCCGTCAACGAGATTTTGCGGCCGGCCTCGGCGGGCGAGTCGTTGCCCAACGCGCAGCAAGTTCTCACGGCTGCCGTACAGGCCGCTAACCAGGCCGTTTACGAGCGCCGCCGAGCCGCCGGCACGGATATGGGCACCACGCTGGTTGCCGCGCTGGTGATCGGCAACCGCGCGGTCCTGGCGAATGTGGGCGACAGCCGGGGCTATCACCTGACGTCCCAGGGCATCACCCAGGTCACCGTGGATCATTCGCTGGTAGAACGTTTGATTGCGACCGGCCAGATCACCCGTGAAGAGGCGTTGACCCATCCCCAGAAGAACGTGATCTACCGGACCATCGGCGACAAACCTCGTTTGGAAGCCGATCTCTTTGAGCGGCGGTTAGCACCAGGGGAGGCATTGCTGCTCTGCTCCGATGGCTTGAGCGGGATGGTGCGCGACGAGCAGATCTGGCAGCTCTGGCGTACCTCCACCTCGCCCCAGGAAGCGTGCGACCGGCTGGTGGAGGCGGCCAACCAGGCCGGCGGCGAGGACAATATCACTGTGATTATCGTGCAAATCGGTCGTTAATCTTCATCATGGCAGGCAAGGAGGCAGGTCTTATGAAACCGGTAAAGTGGTGGATGCCCTGGCTGGCACTGCTGGTGTTGGTGGTTCTGGTCCCCACGGTCGTGGCGCAAGAGGAGGCCCCGCTCATGTTGATTCAGGGAGCCCCTGATGCCGCTTCGTCACCCCCAGAGGTCCAGACCTATGTTTCAGTGATCAATCCCGATACCGCGACCAGCATAGAGGGCCTGACCGCGGCCAATTTCAATCTGAGTGAAAGCGATACGGCGGTCAGTGGCGTCCAGGTTTCGTATGAGACCGTGGGGCTGGCGGTCGTCATCGTGGTGGACCGGGGCGGCATCTCAGCGGCGGGCGACCCCCGGATCAAGCAGGCCACGGCTCTGGCTAATGCGCTGGTTGATCGCTTGAGCGTGACCAACGCAAGCAGCGATGATATTGTGGCCGTGGTCGGCGTGGGTGAAAAGGGCGTCCTGCAGCCGGAGGAGAATTTTACCCTTCCGCCGTCGGTGGACACCAACCGGGTACGGAATGCGCTGCTGACGATGGAGGGCGAGACAGTTAAGGGCGGGACGCCACTCTATGACGGGCTGGACGAGGCACTGCGGCTGCTGATTGAAAACCCCGACAAGGATATCCGTGAGTCGCTCAGCCACCGCCGCAAGGTGATTGTGGTCTTTTCCGATGGAATTGACAAAGAATATAGTGACGAGGCGCGCGAGTTTGACATTATCAAAAAGGCCAACGACCATGGCATTTCCCTTTACGCTATCGGGATGGCCCGCACCAACCAGACTTTGACCGGTGAGCGCAACCTGGTCCGGTTGACCGGCCAGACCAAGGGACTCTACCTGCTCCGCAAAAACGCCGATTCCGAGGCCGAGGTGAAGGCGCTCTTTGACCGGCTGGTCACTCAACGCCAGCAATATCTGCTCCGTTATACCACGCACCAACGAAAAGGGACTTTCCTGTTGAAAGTAGTGGTCAATACTCCTGACCTGGGCTCGGCGGAACAAACGGCCTCGTTTGCCTCAGTGTTGGAAGTGCCAGAGATGGCCATTGTACAACCGACCACCGGCATGACCTTCACGGTCCCCTTTTCCCAGACCACGCGCGGCCCGGAGCCGTTTGCCATTGCGCTGCGGGCGCAAACGACCTTTCCCGATGACGTCACAAAAAACCGCGTGACGGAAGTGCGCTATTTTGCCAACGGCAACTTGATCGGCAGCGGCACCGCCAGCCCGGACTTTGCCTTTGACTGGCCGGTCAGCACGTTGGTGACGCCAACCACGGAAGCGGTGGTGCAGCAGTACACGTTGACCGCTGAAGGCGTGGATGCGCTGACCGGTCAGGCACTGAAAACCGGCGCTCCGGTCAAAATAGAAGTAACCTGGGAGTGGGAGGAGCCGCCGGTACCGGAGCGCCTGTTGTCCTGGGCCCGTACCAACTGGTTCCTGCTGCTGGCCCTGGTGGTGTTGGGCATTGGCATGATTGTGCTGCTCATCCTGCTGATCAGCACGCGCGGCAAAATCGCCACCCAGGCGGTGAAAGCGACCACCGGCGTGCTCAAGGGGATGACGCAACGCTTGGGGGCGCAGCCGCCAGCCCCCGGCAAGCTGGTCGTCGTACAGGGGGCTAACATGGGCCGCGAGTTCCGTTTGACCGGGCTGGTGGTCAAAGTGGGCCGCGATCCACAGTTCAGCGACTTCGCGCTCTACGACGAATTTGTCTCTAACCCGCACTTCACGATCACCATGGATCAGACGCAGTTCTTCATCACCGATGAGGGCAGTACCAACGGGACGCGGGTGAACGGTGTTCCCATCCCGCCCCGCCAGCGGATGTTACTCCAGGCCGAGGCGATCATTGAGGTGGGGCAGACACGCTTGCAATTCAAGCGATTGGGAGGGACGACTCGTGCGCTCGGCGCTGGTGAGAGCCTCCCGCCGGCTGCGCCTTCACCCTATCCGCCCACCCAGGTCGCGCCGCCCGGCCAGGATCAGGTCCCACCGGTGAAAGGGGGCCCCACCCGTCGCGTTTGAATCACGGGATAGGCCATGGAAGATAGAGCGCCGAGCAGTACCCCTTTGGATTCGGTCCCACCGGGCAGTGTGGTGGGACCCTATCGCATTGTGCGCCGGCTGCACCAGGGGCGCGGCGGGATGGCGCGCATCTTTGTGGCCGAGGTGCGGGAAAAGTACCGCCAGCCGGGAACGCCCAAACTTTTAGCGTTGAAGGTTGCCAGGCCGGACCACCAATCGGCGCTGGTCGCCGAGGCTGACTTTCTCAGCCGGTTCTCCCACCCTAATGTCGTGCGCATCTTTCCCATTCCTGGGAAAAACCGTCCTGTCTATGCCGCCCGCGAACAATTCCCCTTTGGGTGGGGTTGGTACTACGCGATGGAATTACTGGAGGGAGGGTCGCTCCAGCGCCGGCTCTGTCGGCCCACCACCATGGGCAACCTGTTCCGCACTCCTACCGGCGAGACCCCTTTGAGTCTGTTGGAAGTGCTGGGCCTCTCCCGCCAGCTGTTGGCGGCGCTGGCGCACATCCACGAGTGCTCGGTCGTCAACCTGGATGTCAAACCGGGCAACGTGCTTTTTCGCCGGCGGTCGTTGAAGTTCTTGCGTTCGTCGGTGCCGTTGGCGGTGCTTTCCGACTTTGGTATCTCCCGTGACTTGCGCTACCCACGGGCCGGGCTGTTAGGGGTGGCGACGCCCGAGTACGTCTCGCCGGAACATGCGCTGGAATTGAGCCGTGACCACCAGGGGGTGGATCCCCGCTCAGACATCTTCTCGCTAGGGGTGGTCATGTACGAGATGCTGGTCGGGCAGTTGCCGTTTGCCGATGTGGGGCAGTTGATTGACCCGACCTTTGTCCCCATCCCACCCCGCGAATTCCGGCCCACGATCCCGGTCGCCCTGGAGGGTGTGGTCCTGCGGGCCTTGATGAAAGAGCCGCGCAACCGTTTCGGGTCGGCCACGGAGATGCTGGCGGCGTTGGCCCAGGTGCCGCGCCCGCCGGATTGGGGCGCCCTGGGCCGCCGCACTGCGGCAGGTCTGGCCCTGGCGAGCGCTTTGGTGGGGGGCGGCTACGGGGTTAACCGGCTGTTTCACCCCCCGCCCCCGCCGCCTCCGCTGGCTACCCCTGCCCTTGTGGGGACGCCGACGCCGACGCTCATGCCGCCGGCAGGGCCGGTCGCAATGCCAACTGCCACCCCACGGCCAACCTCAACGATGCGGCCTACGTTGACACCGACCAATACACCGCGCCCACCCACATCCACACCGACGCCGGGTGGATGAAGGAATCAGCCATGATGCCAGGAAGGTTTGCAGGAAGGCATTTGAGCGCCGTGGCCAGCACGCTGAAGTGCGCTACTACAAACTCTCGCCCCGCTTCCCTGAGAAGGTACCATAGCTTTACCGATGGGTGGGTCTGTAGGTTGTGGTTTGTGATCCGTCGTCCGTGGTCTCTTAGCCCATTCCCTTGCAGGAGGTGATTGATGAATGCAAGCCCAGCGCCGTCTGGTTCCACCTCATCGCCGCTGCCCAAAACGCTGCCGCTGGAGGTCTGGGGCGCGACCGATAAGGGCCGCCAGCGGGAAGGGAACGAAGATGCGGTTTATCCCCACTCGGAGTCGGGGACGTTCCCCTTCCAACCCTCCCCTGACCGCCTGCAGCAGAAGGGACAGCTCCTGGTCGTGGCCGACGGCGTTGGTGGGGCCCAGGCCGGCAGTGAGGCCAGCCGGTGGGCCATCCGCGTGGCGGTGGAGCGTTATTACGATATGCCCGGCCCCGATCTTGGCGCCGATCTGCGGGCGGCGATAGAGCTTGCCAACAGTTCGCTCTACCAGTATTTGCAGAGCACTAAAGTCCAGGAAGCGGGCTGTACCATGACGGCCGCGGTCATCCACGGCGACACGCTTTACATCGCCAACGTGGGCGACAGCCGCACTTACCTGTGGCGTGGCGGGGGCATTTACCAGCAGACGCGCGATCATACGCTGACGCGGGAGAAGCTGGAACGCGGGCTGATCACGCCCGAGCAGGCGCTCAACGACCCGGAGCGCAATGTCATTACTCGCTCGTTGGGGGCCGGGCCGGCGGTACAGGTGGACCTTTTCCCACCGCTGCAACTGATGCCCGGCGATGTGGTGTTGCTCTGCTCCGATGGGCTGCCCGACATGATCACCGATGCCGAGATCGCCGCCCAGGTGAACAACCAGCCACTGCCGCGCATCGCGCAGCGGCTCATCGCCGAGGCCAACCGGCGCGGCGGCTTTGATAACATCTCCGTGGTCCTGGCGCGGGTGGGGGGGCGGGCGGCGGTCGCCCCGCCGCCGAAAGCGCCGAAGGCGCCCAAGTCCCCGCCGGCGGGCGGCGGCCTGCTGGCCTCCTTCGCTCCCACCCAGCGGCTTATCCTGGGAATCCTGGCCGCCCTGGTGATCATCGCGGTGCTGGCCCTGGGGATGACCATCGGCTGGTCGCTCTTCAAGCGGGGTGGTGGCACGCCGACGCCCACCAGCGGCCCGGCAGTCACGACCACCTCCCCGGTGGTGGTAACCACCGCGCCGGTGGCTGGGGAGACTCCCACACCGACGCCCCAGCCGGGGGAGAGCCCTCAACCGACGTCAACGCGCCTGCCAACGGCGACGCCTACGCCCACCCGTACACCTCGCCCAACAGCAACGCCAACGCCTGAGCCGCCGACTCTTACGCCTACACCATCTGAGACGCCGGGGGGCGGAGGGGGAACTACCGAGCCGCCGGCAACGTCCGCACCAGAACATTGACTTGATCCTGGGCAGAAGATGATGAAAGATTGATCCCAGACCACCGTTAAATTAAGGTGGCAAGCCGGACGAGGGTTCATACAGGGGGAATGAGGCCATGCCCAACCGAATACGATCGCAATCACGCTACCAGCGATTATTGCCGGCGCTCCTGCTGGGCGGGCTGGCGCTGCTGGCCTGGTGGGGCGGGACGCCGCTCCGGGCAGCGCGGCTGCAAACGGGGACCGGCACCGATCCCCGGCTGGAAGCGTTGACGCTGACCGCCGAGGGGCTTATCATTTCCGATACCCTGCCCGGCGATGCGGTGACCAAGACGGTTTATTTCAACAACGGGCAGTCGGGGATCCTGACATGGACCTTGACCCTGACCGGCACGGCCCCCTTGACGCTGACGCCGGGCGCCGCTTTCGGCCAGACGCCGCCGGAGAGCAGCTCGCCAACCGCGCCCTGGACGCCGGTGGTGACCTACAGCGTGGGCACGGCGGATGGGGATGAAGCCGCGACCTGCACCGTGGTCAATGCGGATAGCGTGCCCGTTTCCATCACGCTCTTTTTCCGGCAGGATATCACCGCGCCGGTTGCCACGTTTGCCACCCCTGCTGGTGTGGTCACCGGGGCTAACGTGCTTATCAGCGGGACGGCGGCCGATAACGCCGGCGGTTCCGGCGTCCGCCGGGTGCAGGTCAGCACCGGCACGACCTGGAGCACGGCCACCGGCACGACGGCCTGGTCGTATCTCTGGTCTCTGCCGGTAGCTGATTTTGTGGCCTACACGCTCACGGCGCGCGCGGAAGATTTCGTCGGCGCGGAGCAAAGCCCGGCGGCAACGCGCGTGATCACCGTGGATACGGTCGCGCCGGCCGCTCCCACCCCCCAGGCTGGCGGCCCCTGGGTGCCGACCTCCACGCTCGTCTTTACCTGGGCGGAACCGGCGGATGGGGCCGGGATCGCCGGCTATTATGTGGTGCTCACCACGACCGGCGGCCCGGTGGTCAACGACAGCTTTACCGCTGGGCCTGCTTTCACCTACCAGGGATCTACTGAAGGGGTGACGTACTACGCCCGTATTAAGGCGCAGGACCGCAGCGGCAATATCGGCCCTTACGGGGGCACTTCCGCCGGTGTCACACCTGATCTGACTCCCCCCTCTATCCTGACGCCTTTTTTGCAGGCCAGTCCCCCTTATTTTTACGTTGCCGGCCTGACGCTCTTTTATACCAACACGATGTTGGCCCCTGAGACTTTCAACGTCCGGGGCAACGCTACGGATGGCGGCTCTGGGATGCAAAAGGTGACCTTCTCCCCGGCTTTCGGGCAGACGCCGCCCGAGGATGTCACGCTGCCGGCTTTCCAGGGCGCTTATGATGTCTCAGCGGGAGCAACGGAAAGCGGTCACATCACGGCAACGGCCTATGACCGGGTCGGTCATACGGCCGTGCAGGTCTACACTTACACGCTGGACGGCCTCCCGCCGACCTCGCAGCCGGTCGCCCCGGCTTATGCCAGGTCCAGCCCCATCGCGGTGACCTGGGTAGCGACCGATACGGGCAGCGGGGTTTACTCCACCACGCTCTGGTACCGGAAAGAGGACGCCGGCGCCTGGACCGCTGACCAGACGCGCTTGCAGGCGGCCGGAACCTTCTCTTTCACGCCGACAGCCGGCGATGGGCTCTATGCGTTCACAACCGTGGCGGCCGATTACCTGGGCAATGGGGAGCCCGGGCCGACCGTTTCCAAGACCCATACGATCTATGATACAATCTCCCCCACGGTAGTGCTCACAGCGCCGGCCCAATCCACGACGACCGTCTTCACGCTTTCCTGGTTGGCCCAGGATGCTACATCCGGCCCGGATTATTACCAGGTGGACTATTTCACCGGCACCTGGCAGACCTGGATCCCCGTGACGACGACGACGTTCGCCACTTTTACTGCGCCGCTTTCCAACACTACCTACACATTCCGGGTCACCGCCTACGACCGGGCGGGCAACTGGGCCGCGGCCGAGAAACGGACTTCTGTCGGCTGGAACCGGATCTATCTGCCGCTGGTGTTGCGTACCTATCGCGCCTTGTCAAACGGCGATTTCGGTACCGGTAATTTGCTCGGTTGGGATTCAGGCCGTGGCCCCTTTAACGTTCCCAATGTGGGCTGGCGGGGCGGTGGCCTCCCGCAAAACGTGATTAATTTTGAGGGGAATTACCGGGGTCTGTTGGGGCAAACCAGTGGGGCTGATGGGAGTTTACCGGTAGGGTATGGCACGCTGGCGCAGTCGTTTGTGGTTGAAAAGCGGTATTTGAATTTAACTTACCGGGTGATCACTTTAGATCGCATCAAGAATGAGCTGCGGCAGCGGTATTTTGATACCTTTGAGGTCAGTTTGAACCGCTCTCCAACGGATATTGGCGATAGTGAACGGGATAATCAGGGGTGCAATGACAGTGCCCGTGTTAATCCCACCGGTGTGGTAACGGGGGTTACTGGCCTGGTCTTCTGCGGTGGACGGGTCAGCCCGACGCCGGTGAGCGGGACTTTGTGGGATTCTGGCTGGCGGACGGTCAGGTTAGATTTGGGAGCTTTCCAGGGCCAGCTGATCACCCTGCACTTGACGCTTTGGAGCCGTGAATACGACGCCCCGTTTTACGATAATCGGGGGTATTACAACACCTATGTCTATTTGGATGATGTGACTCTCACCGATTAGCCTGGGGGAGACCGGACATCCAAAGCAGGAGGTATTATGCCCGATGAAGTGACCTTAACCGTGCAGTTGAACAAAACGGCCTTTCCCGCCACCGGGAGCCAGCAGCTGGCCTATGTGCTGCTGGAGGCCATCCCGACCGGGCGGGTGGCGCAGCTCAAGATGCCGCTCAACTTCAGCCTGGTGCTGGATCACAGCGGCTCCATGAGCGGGGAGAAGCTAGCCAGCCTCAAAGCGGCGGCCAAACTGGCGTTGGAGCAGATGGGGCCGCAGGATTTGGTCTCCATTGTGGTGTTTGATGACAAAGTTCAGGTGGTTGCCCCCAGCCAGCCGGTGGCCGATGTCGCGGCGCTGCAACGGCTGGTAGATGGCATCCGTGACGGTGGCGGCACAGCGATGTCGCGGGGGATGAAGGCCGGGCTGGAAGAGCTCCGCAAAGGGCTGGGGCCGGCCCGCGTCAGCCGGATGTTGCTGCTGACCGATGGCGAGACCTTCGGTGACGAGCCGCAATGTCGCCAGCTGGCCGGTGAAGCCGGGGGACAGGGGATTGCTATCACTGCTTTGGGATTGGGTGAGCAATGGAAAGAGGAGTTGCTGGATGCGATCGCGCAGGCCAGCGGCGGCGCTTCAGATTTCATCCCGACGGGGCAACCGGCGGTCATCCTCAAGACGTTTGAACAGCAGGTCCGGGCGGCCCAGGCGGCCGTGGTCCAGAACGCCCAGCTGCTTTTGCGCTTGCTGCCGGGCGTGCTGCCGCGCGCGGTCTGGCGGGCGATGCCGGTCATCGCGCAGCTGGGACACCGGGCGCTTTCCGACCGGGATGTACAAATCACGTTGGGCGATCTGGAAAGTGGTGCCGGTCAGAGCATCCTGGTGGAGCTGCTCCTGCCGGCGCGTCCGGCCGGCGTTTACCGCATGGCGCAGGCCGAGGTCAGCTACGATGTGGCGGTGGCGGGGTTGGTCGGTGAAAAGGTGAAGGCCGATCTCATGTTCACCTTCACGGAGGATCTGCAAGCGGCCGAGGCCAGCAATCCCTATGTGCTAAATATCGTGGAGAAAGTGACGGCGCACAAATTGCAAACCCGGGCCCTGGACGAGGCGGCGCTGGGCGATGTGGCCGGTGCGACGCAAAAACTGCGCGCGGCCGCCACCCGGTTGCTGGAGCTGGGCGAGGAGGAGCTGGCCCAGACCGCATTGGAAGAGGCCGCGCGCCTGGAACGGGGCGAGGGATTGTCGGCGGGCGGCACGAAGAAGTTACGGTACGAGACCCGCAAATTGACCCAGCGGTTGGACGATGCTGATGAGTAACCGATCCCAGATACCTGATGCTACTCTCATGGATGCTTTAAGGAGGAATTAAAATGACGACTTGCCCTAATTGCCATGCGCAGCAGCCGGAGGGAGCGCTTTTTTGCGACAACTGCGGCGCAACGTTGGGTGCGGCACAACCTGCAACACCTTTTCCCCCCACGGTAGCGGTGCGGCCGATGGTGGCCCCGGCTGTCGGCCCTGCTTCTTCCAATGTATGCCCCGTCTGCGGCGCACCGACCGTGCCCGGCGAGGCGTTTTGTGATAACTGCGGGGCCGCACTCGGTGCTGCGCCCGCGGCGCCGGTTGCCGCACCGGCCATGCCGTCCCCGCCTATGCCCTCCGCGCCCGTGATACCCCCTGCCCCGGCTCCAGCTCCTGCCGCTGCGACCACCTGTCCCGCTTGTGGGGCGGTGGTGGAGCCGGGCAGCGCCTTTTGTGACATGTGTGGCGCTAAGTTGAGCGCGGCGGCCCCTATTCCGCCCACCGTGCCGGTTAGCACCGCACCAGCGCCAGCTTACACGCCGCCACAGGTTCCGGCTCCCGGTCCGACTTACACACCGCCGCAGGCTCCGGTTCCTGGATCGGCTTACACGCCGCCGCCAGCTCCAGCCCCCGGTCCGGCTTATACACCGCCGGTAGCCCCGCCGCCGTCACCTTACACGCCACCCCCTGGAGCCGGCCCGGCACCGTCGGGAGTGCCTTATCCCCCCCCGCCCGTGCAGCAGCCCGCTGCCACACCCGGCTACCCACCACCGACTGCGCCGGCCATGCCGTCTTACGTGCCTCCCGCGGGGGCGGGCCAACCCCGGCTGATGGTACAGAGTACGCACGCCACGCTGCCATTACCGGCCGGCAAGGCTGAGATTGTCATCGGCCGCGAGGACCCCGTCAGCAGCGTTTTCCCCGATATTGATCTGACCAACCACGGCGGCGATGAGGGCGGTGTTTCCCGCCGTCACGCCCGGTTGCTCGTGCGCGGCAATCAGCTTTACATTGAGGATTTGAACAGCACCAATTTCACCTATGTGAACCAGCAACGGTTGACGCCAGGCCAGCCGTATCCGCTCAACAATGGGGATGAGATCCGGCTGGGGCGCGTGCGACTTAACTTTTATTCGTAATAGAGCCCCCGCGACGGCTGGCGGGACTGGCTTACAGTGCAGGTGCCGATGACCTGGTGCGTTTTCAGCCCTGGGAGGCTACCGTTATGACACTGAATAAAGGTGACGTACTCCAGGCCCGTTATCGTGTCGTCTCCTTGCTCGGCAAGGGCGGGATGGGCGCCGTCTACCGTGCCTGGGACATCCGCTTGAACGTGCCGGTCGCGCTGAAAGAGATGACCGCGCAGCCCAATTTGGAGCCCCACGCGCTGGCACAGTTGCGGCAACAATTTGAACAGGAAGCGATGATCCTGGCCCGGCTGAACCATCCCCATCTGGTGCGGGTGAGCGATTTTTTTGAGGAAAGCGGTAATGCCTACCTGGTGATGGATTTTGTGGAGGGTGAAAGCCTCTACAACCGGCTGAAGCGGGAGGGGGCGCAGCCTGAAAAACTGGTCCTGACCTGGGCCACGCAGCTGTTGGATGCGCTGGCCTACTGTCACAGCCAGGGCATTATCCACCGCGATGTCAAACCGCAGAATGTGATCATCCGGCCGGATGGCCGGGTAGTACTGGTGGATTTCGGGCTGGTGAAGCTGTGGGATCCCAGGGACCCGAACACCAAGACCGCGATGCGGGGGATGGGGACGCCGGAGTATGCTCCCCCAGAGCAATACGACGCTCAGACCGGTCACACCGACCCCCGCTCCGATCTCTACAGTTTGGGGGCGCTGCTTTATCATGCGCTGGCAGGCCAGGCGCCGCCGACGGCTACGCTGCGCATCGCTAACCCGGAGCAGTTTGTGAGCGTGAGCGCTCTGGCATCCGGGATCAGCAAACGCACCGAGGCCGCCATCATGAAGGCCTTGCAGCTGGCCCGCTCGCAGCGCTGGGACAACGCCGGGCAGATGGCGGCGGCGATGGGGCTTTCCATCACGGCCTGGGAAGGCCAGGCGGCAGCGGTGTCGGTGGTGACACCGGCTGACAAACTGGAGCGGACCAAAAAGATGGGGGAGGCCGAGGCCATCTCGCCGGTCAAGCCCGGTCCTTATTACCCGCCCGGCGAGCCGGCTGACGAACGCCGCCGCCGGGCTGTTCCGCTCTGGGCCTGGCTGGTGGGTGGGCTGGCGCTGTTGGGGCTGGGAGTGGGGGCTATCTGGGGGCTGACCCATTGGAGGGAGACCGACGGCGCAGTGACGCCCACGGCTACGATGGGAGCTGCCTCCGTGGGCAACCCCACGGCAACCTCGACCCCCACGGCGCAATGGACGCCGACGCGCACGCCGAAGCCGACCCGCACAGCGACGTTGGTCCCGTCGTCTACGCCCCGCCCCACCGCTACCCGGACCGCCACCCCTTCGCCGACCGCCACCTCTACCCCGCGCCCGCGTCCCACGGCGACGGCACTGCCGCGCCCCACGGCGACGCCCGTGCCCCCGCCGGTCACAACCGAAGCGCCGCCCCCACCCACAGAGCCTCCGCCCACGGAACCGCCGCCCCCGCCCCCGACGGACGAGCCGCCTCCACCCCCGCCTCCTTGAAACACCTGGCTGAGGTGGAGAGACCGTCCAGAAATGAAAAAAGGAATTCCCCATGAACTGGCGTTCACCAGCGAGGGGATGAAAATTGGCTCGTAGT
>CAYTGR010000071.1:0-17628 GCA_964437445.1 uncultured Anaerolineales bacterium
TCCTGGACCGCCAATGTCTACACCACGGCCCTGGCCGGCACCTGGACCGTCACCGGCACCGCCGAGGGCCGCACCGACACCACTACACTATCAGTCACGCCAGCGGCACTACACCACATTGTGATCTCACCCATGACGGCTACAATCCAGGCCGGTCAGACTCAAACCTATACGACCGAAGCCTTTGATCAATTTGGCAATACTCGTGGGAATGTAACGACCCAAACCACCTTCAGTATTGTGGAGAGCGGTCATGGTGGCAGCTGGAACAACAATGTCTATACCTCGCGCAATCCCAACACCTGGACCGTCCTTGGTACTCACAGCACGGTCACCGACACCGCAGCCTTGACAGTTCTGGCCCCGGTCCTGAATCTGGTCAAACGCGAAACCCCCGACCCGGTGCAGGCCGGTGCCTACCTCACCTACACCCTGGTCTATTCCAATACCGGCAATCAGCTGGCCACCGGGGTCCGGCTGACCGATACACTGGATACCAACGTCAGCTTCGTCAATGCGACGCCGGCCCCTACCGGGTTTAGCGGCGGAAATCCCTACTGGCAATTGAGCAACCTGGCCATCAGTGGCCAGGGACAGGTCACACTACGTGTTCAGGTGCGCACCCCTTTGACCCACTTGACGATACTCACCAACACAGCTTTCCTGGGCTGCGTCCAGACAGCGACCACCGCAGCTCAGATTACAACCACCGTCAACTCTGCCCCAATCCTGAAACTGACCCAGCGCAGCACCCCCAACCCGGTGGAGGCCGGTGCACAACTTTTCTACACCCTGACTTACACCAATACCGGCAACGAAGTCGCCACTAATGTTGTCATCACGGATCTACTGGACGCCAACGTAACGCTGGTGAACGCCCAACCACCGCCGCTGGTGAGCGGCCGGCTCCTGACCTGGACGCCCGGCAGCCTGACCACCGACGGCCCCCATCAAATTTATTTCACCGTGACGGTCGCTACACCGCTCCCCAACCACACTGTGCTCACCAACTCTACCTGGCTGCACTCCAAACAGACGACCGCTGTGACATCGGTGGAGACGACGACGGTTTCCTCGCGTCCCGTGTTGACCATCACCAAAACTGACCAGCCCGACCCGGTCAATGCCGGCGATAACCTGATGTACACCCTGGTTTTCACCAACAGTGGCAACGAAAACGCCACCTCGGTCGTCGTGACCGAGACTTATGATGCCAACGTTTCTTTCGTTTATGCCAACCCCGCGCCTACCGCAGGCAATAACGTTTGGAAATTTGACAATCTCCTGGTAGGCAGCCCCCGGCAGATAGACATTTTAGTCCGGGTGAGCTCCGTCTTGACCACCGGCACCGTGCTGACTAACCATGCAACGTTAGACACCGCTCAAACGCCCCCGATCACCGCCAGCCAGAACACCGCCGTCAACTCGCTCCCGGACCTGCGGCTTAGCCAGGCGGATACTCCCGACCCTGTGACTGCTGGCGGACAATTGGTCTACGTGATCACCTATGGGAACTACGGCACTGCGGATGCTACCGGGGTTGTGATCACCGCCACCTATGATAGCCGGGTGACCTTCCAGTCGGCCAGCCCGTCTCCCACCTCCGGCAACAACGTCTGGGCACTCGGCACCATCCCGGCCGGCAGCACCGGCAGGATTTTAGTGGTCACAGTCAATGTCCATACCCCGCTGCCCAACCAATCCCTGCTGATCAACAGTGTGGTCATCGGCAGCAACGAGTCGTCGCCCGGCGCGCCCAACATAGAGACCACGGCGGTCAGTTCCACGCAGCGGGTCGCCTTCAGCAGCAGCGACACCCCCGATCCGGTACAGGCCGGCGCACCGTTGACTTATACTCTGCGCTATACCAACACCGGCAACGCCGACGCTACCCAGGTCGTCGTCACGGCCACACTGGACAGTAATGTGACGTTCGTAGGGGCCACGCCGCTGCCCTCCAACGGCGCAGACCAGGTCTGGCTCTGGCAGCTGGACAAAATCGCCGGAGAGGGCGGGACTGGTAGCATTGTCATCCGCACCAACGCGAATTCGCCGCTGCCCAACGGCACCCGGCTGGATTTCACAGCCCAGCTGAGCGACGCCGAGGGCGATGCCCTGGAAACGGCCAGCCAGACCACCGTCCAAAGCGCACCCCGCCTCTCGCTTAGCAAAAGCGACGGGATCGCCACCGTCTACGCCGGGGATCAGCTGACCTACACCCTCGCCTACACCAACAGCGGCAACGAGAACGCGGCCGCTCTGGTCATCACCGACACGCTGCCCGACCAGGTTCAATACCTGGGCTGTGAGATCACCCATGGCACCTGCCAGCAGCCCACCGCCGACCGGGTGCTTTTCAACGTGCCGGCCCTCAACAGCGGGGCCAGTGGCCAAGCCACCATCACCCTACGGCTCAACGACCCGCTGTCCGCCGGACCGGCCTTTCTGACCAACACCGCCCGGCTGACGGCTCAGGGTATCCCCAGCGCGACGTTAGCGCAGGACGTGGATTTCGTCGGTACGTTGCCCGACCTCAACCTGACCGTCGCCTACACCCCCACCCTCTTAGCCCCCAACAAGCGCATGACTTACACGCTCCAGTACAGCAACTCCGGGCGTATGGAAGCCCTTAACGCCGCCATCACCGTCACTTTGACCCCCTCCATGTCCTACATGAATGGCGGTTGGACGCCCCTGGGCGGCAACGTCTATTCTTACCCGGTCGGGACGTTACCGGCCGGGACCGGTGGGCCGACCGTAACACTGGTCATCAGCTATGCCAACCAGCCGCAAATCGGTGCGCCGGAGATTGATCTCCCCTTCCGGATCAGCACGCCCACGCGCGACGGCAACGACGCCACACCGGTCAACAACCTGACCTACGCCACCATCGGCGTGCCCGACCTGATCGTGACGCAATTCACCGTGGAGCCTCGCATCCCGCAAGCCAACCGGCCGGTCACTTTCACGATCACGGTCAAGAACCAGGGCAACGGGATGGCCTGGAATCCTAACAATCAGGGCGGCACCTGGGTAGACGTCTTCATCGCGCCGGTGGATTCCTATCCCTGGCAACGCTACAGCGAGAAAAATATCTTTGCCCAGGTCCCCCCCCTGGCGTCTGGCGTTGAGCGCCCCATTGTCATCCGCTACTCCCAGGGCTTCAGTGAACAGGAACTTAGCCAAATTCAGGCCTTCTATGCCAAGGTAGACAACCACAGCGAAAACCCTTACGGCCTGGTGCCCGAAGCGGACGAATTCAACAACGTGAAGGTGTTCACCCCGCGCCCCTACCGCATCTATATCCCATTGGTGCTGAGAAACCGCCATTGAATCGCTAAAACAGCCACCGCCGACTACTTTTCTCTATCCTGAAAGGCAGTCGGCGGTGGCCTGTTCCTGCCGACTTACAGCAGCATGATCTTGTGCTGCCGGCAAGTCTCTATCATCTCCTCCGGCCAGAGGCTGGATTGGATCTCACCGATGTGGGCTTTGCGCAGGTAGAACATGCAGAGCCGCGATTGGCCGATGCCCCCACCGATGGAGAGCGGCAGCTCGCCGGCCAGCAGCCGCCGGTGGAAGAGCAGCTCCCGGCGTTCCAGGGCGTTGCGCCACTGCAACTGTCGCAGGAGCGCCTCCTCATCCACCCGAATCCCCATGGACGAGAGCTCATAAGCGCAATCCAGCAGGGGATAGTAAACCAAAATATCCCCGTTGAGCCCGCGATAGCCGTTGACCGTCGGCGTGGACCAATCATCGTAATCGGGCGCACGGCCGTCATGAGGGGAGCCATCGCGCAGCGGCGCGCCGATGCCGATGACGAAGATCGCGCCGTACTCCCGGCAGGCCGCGCGCTCGCGTTCGCGCGGCGGCAAGTCAGGATAACGCTCCAACAGCTCTTCACTATGCAAGAAAGTGATGGTTGCGGGCAATGACGGCTCAATGACCGGGTAGTAGTGCGCGATGTACTTTTCGGTGCGGTAGATAACATCATAGATCCGCTGGACGACCGTTTTCAGGTACTCCAGCGTCCGCTCCTCACGGCGCATCACCCGTTCCCAATCCCACTGATCCACATACAGCGAGTGCAGATTGTCCAGCATCTCATCCGGGCGGATGGCGTTCATGTCGGTATAAATGCCCTCCCCCGGCCGGAAACTGCCGTCGGCCAGCCGCACCCGTTTCCACTTGGCGAGCGACTGCACAATCTCAGCGGTGGATTCGGCCAGCGCCTTGACCGAAAAGCTGACCGGCCGCTCCACGCCGTTAAGGTTATCATTCAGCCCCACCCCGGCCGGGACAAAGAGCGGGGCCGTGACCCGTAAGAGATTGAGCTCAAAAGCCAGATTTTCCTGGAAAAAGGATTTGATGCGCCGGATGGCAGCTTCGGTCTCGCGGACCGACAACAGAGGCCGATACCCGGCCGGAATCCATAAAGACGTACTCATCCCCCACCTCCGCTGATAAAATTTGGCAACAAAAAAAGCCACGGGCAGCGAGTGCGCCCGTGGCTTGGTTGCTCTAACGGCAAAATCAGTGCCGGCACCTCCACAGGCGCGCGCCACGGTTATTATTATTGGCGTTGCGGTTCACAAATTGCCAGTTATGCCGTTGCATGGTCGTGCTCCTGTAGAGTGCGTCTATTGTAACCCCGGCCGGTCAAAAGTCAATTCTCTCTCAGGGCCGGGAGCATTTCAAAACGAAGGCGGCTATGGCTTTTTCCCCCTGAAGCCGCCGGGGGAAGCCCGAGAGAGACTAACCAGCGCCAAGAGAAACACCATGGCCGTTGACGGGCCGGGAACTGGACGTACAATAATAAAAAGCGGTTGCTGCATCCATCCGCTCATCATACAGGGCCGGGCCCTACCCAAGGATAATCCCATGGTCAAACCCACAGACAATCACAGTGACATTACCTTTCGCCCCCTGAGACCGACCGATGTCGCGGAAGCTCTCACGCTCTGGCAAGTCACACCGGGGATCGGCTTGAGCAGCGCGGACGCTCCCGCCGAGCTCGCGCGCTTCCTGGAGCGAAATCCCGACCTCAGCTTCGTGGCGTATGCTGCGGGACGGCTGGTCGGCACCGTTCTCTGTGGCCACGACGGACGGCGGGGCTATCTTTATCACCTGGCGGTAAGCGAGCCGTACCGGCACGCGGGGATCGGCCGCCAGTTGGCAACGCTGGCGCTGACCGCGCTGGCCCGCGCCGGCATTCAGAAATGCCATCTCTTCGTCTATACCGACAACACCGGCGCGCGCGCCTTCTGGAGCCACACCGGTTGGGTGGAACGCGACGAGCTGGTCATCATGTCCCACGACCTGCCACCGGAAACCACGGCAGAAATATCAAGATAATCGGTTGCTTTTTCTACAAATCCCTTATATACTGAGACTACCTGCAGCCACAATCAGCCTCCCCGCCGGCCGCCAACGCCGATGGGAGGGAGGTAGCACCTTAACCGCCGAGTTCAAACCGGGTTGGATACAGAGGGCTTCGCCTCAAATTGGCATTGCACTTTGCCCGCTATGCTAAAGGAGCAAGTCCATGTCAACACCAGCAGCACCAGAGAAAGGTAGACAAGCCATCATTTCCCGCCATGGGCTGATGATCGCTTTGATCTGCGGCCTGATCGCGCTGGCAATGGTCCTGGCCCAGCTCACCATTCCCATCCCGGGCACCCAAGTCGTTACCGATCCCCGCGAGCTGGCCGTGACAATCGGTGCGGCCATCTCCGGCCCCATCGGCGGGATCCTGATCGGGCTTCTGGCCGGGGCGGGAGTCCCCCATATGCCGTTAGCCAGTATTTTGGCCCACGTGGTAGGTAGTGTGGGCGTGGGGGTGCTTTACAAGCCGTTGTATTCCCATCTGACCCTACCCAGCCGGTACGCGGGCTGGGTAGGGCTGATTTTTATCTACTATTACGGATTACTCATCCCGGCGTTCATGACCGGTATGGCCCTTTTCTACGGCCAGACCTTTGATGTCCTCTCCCTTTACTCCACTATCGGCCGGGGTGCTCTCCCTGAGGTGCTCATCACAGCCGGACTGACCACGTTGGTCTGGTACGTTTTGCCCAAGCAATATCAACAGCCGGCATAACAACGCCGTTCACCCTGCCAGTGGGAGGAATAAAATGCGGGAGCCCAAAAATTCCCTGGCAATACGGTTGACCCTTTGGTTATTGTTACTATCCACCCTGCCTTTAGCCGTCATGGCGATTTTTGTCCGCCACACGGTCATGAAAACCCTGGCTCAGGTGATCTTTGATGAAGCCGTGGCCTCTTCTGTGATGAACAGCATCCAACAAACAGCGTTGGTCCAGCTCGGCATCAGTCTGTTTATCATTTCCATCGCTGGTGGAGCGACCATCTGGCTGATCATCGGGCGGCCTTTGCAGCAGTTGACTCGGGCAGCTAAACGGATGGCCGCCGGAGACCTGGACGTCACCGTAAATCCCCAAGGGATGGAAGACGAACTGGGAATTTTAGCACTGACTTTTAATCAGCTGGCGGCCCAGGTGCGCGAGCTCGTCCAGGGGTTACAAGATCGTGTGGCTGACTTACAGCAGACCGAGTGCGCTTTACGTGAGGCGGAGGAAAAATACCGGGGTATTTTTGAAAACGCGATTGAGGGCATCTTTCAGAGCACCCCCGAGGGCCAGTTCATCAGCGTCAATCCGGCCATGGCGCAGATCTTCGGCTACGCCTCACCGGAAGAGATGCTCTCCCTTATCACCGACATCGGAGAGGCCCTGTACGTAGATCCGGCCCGGCGGGTTGAGTTTGAGCAAGCCCTGAAGCAAAACGGTATCATCCGCAACTTTGAAATCCACCAGCGGCGTAAAGACGGCACGCTCATCTGGGTTTCCACCAACGCCCGTGTGATCAAAGACGAAAATGGCGCAGTGCACCACTACGAAGGCACCACGCAAGAGATCACGGCCCAAAAGCAGATGGAAATTGCGTTGCAGCAAAGCCGGGCCGAACGCGACCGGCTGTTTAATTTCTCCCTGGACCTGTTGTGTGTGGCCGGCTTTGACGGCTACTTTAAACAGGTGAACCCGGCCTGGACGGCCACGTTAGGCTGGTCGGTGGAGGAGCTGTGCAGCCGCCCCTGGCTGGATTTTGTGCATCCCGACGACCGCGAGACGACCATCCGCACCGGGGAAGCGCTGCTGGCCGGTCAAGCCGTCCATGCGTTTGAAAACCGCTACCGCTGCCGCGACGGGGGCTATCGCTGGCTGGCCTGGAACTCGTTTCCGTTGGTGGCCGAACGAACCATTTTTGCGGTCGTCCGCGATGTCACCGAACACAAGCAAATGGAAGCAGCCCGGCAACGCTATTTACATGTCGTCACCAACATGCAGCTGGGGCTGCACGTCTACCACCTGGAAGATCCCAGTGACGACCACTCGCTCAGATTGGTGGATGCCAATCCCGCCGGCGTCCTTTCCTTAGGATTAACGGAGGCCGACCTCCTCGGTAAAACCATTGATGAAGCGTTCCCCGATCTGCGCGCTCGCAATATTCCACAACGGTACGCCGATGTCGTCAGAACCGGCCAACCGTTTACTATGGAAGAATTTTTCTACAGCCAGGCCAATCTACCGCTGGCCGCTTATGCCTTCAAAGTCTTCCCGCTGCCCAACGAGTGCGTCGGGATCCTGTTTGAGGATATCACCCGGCGCAAACAAATGGAACAAGAGCGCCAGGAAAGCGAGCGCCGTTACCGGGCCATTTCTGAGCTGGTCTCCGATTACATTTTCCGGGTGGTGGTTGAGCCTGACGGCAAGATTGTGCTGGCGTGGGTCAGTGACAACTTCACAGCCATCACCGGGCGTTCGCTGGCGGAAGCCCAAACAGTCGAACTATGGACAAAGATTTTCCACCCCGACGACCTGGCAACAGCGATGGCCTTCCTCCAACAGATCGTCGTTTCAGGAAAAGGAGGAGAAATAGAGTGTCGCACCTTCATCAAAGACAGAGTCCGGTGGGTCAGCATCGTCGCACATCCAGAATGGGATGAAGCAGCCCGGCGGACCACCGCCATCATGGGGGCCGTCAAAGACATCACCGAACGCAAGCTGGCCGAGGCAGCGCTGCGCGAGAGCGAAGAGCGCTTCCGGATTACTTTCCACACCAGCCCGGATGCGATCAACATCAACCGGGCCTCGGATGGATTGTTCGTAGACGCCAATGCCGGCTTTACCGCCCTCACCGGCTATTCCCGCGAAGAGGTCATCGGTCACACCTCTTACGAGATCGACCTCTGGCATGATCCCCAGGATCGTGCTCGTATGGTCGCCGAGCTCCAACAGCACGGTCAGGTAGAAAACCTGGAAGCCCGCTTCCGCCTCAAAGACGGTCGCGTGAAAACCGGCTTGATGTCGGCCAGACTCCTGTTGTTAAACGGGGTCCCCCACATTCTTTCCATCACCCGCGACATTGAAGCGCTCAAACAGGTCCAGGTGGAGCGCGAACAGCTGCTGGTGCAAATCCAGGAACAGGCCCAACGGGTGCAACAAATCATCAACAGCGTGCCCGAAGGCGTCATTCTGTTGGACGCTGGCGAGCCCACTCAACGGCGCGTGCTGTCGGCCAACCCCATGGGCGAAAAGAACCTCGCGTTCCTGGCCGGGATAGCCGTCGGCGAGGTGCTCACCCAGGTAGGCGACCGCCCCCTGGAAGAGCTGCTCACCTCTCCGCCCAAGGGGCTATGGCACCAGCTGGAATACAAAGGACAGAGCTTCCAGCTGCTGGCCCGGGCATTGGAGACCGGTCCGGCGGCGCGCGGCTGGGTGCTGGTGATCCGCGACGTCACACAACAACGCGAGTTTGAGCGCCACGTCCAGCTCCAGGAGCGCCTGGCTGCCGTGGGACAGCTGGCCGCCGGCATCGCCCACGATTTCAACAACATCATGGCCACGATCATTCTCTACGCCCAGATGACGGCCCGCTCACCGACGCTCTCCCCGCGCGAACGAGAGCGGCTGACCATCATCAACCAACAAGCCCATTACGCCACCAACCTGATCCAGCAGATTCTGGACTTCAGCCGCCGGTCGGTGCTGGAGCGACAGCCGGTAGACCTTTTACCCCTGCTCAAAGAGCAGGTCAAGCTCTTGGAACGGACGCTGCCCGAAAACATCAGGATTCGCCTGCTCCACGGACCGGATGACTACACCATCAACGGCGATCTGACACGGCTACAACAGATGTTCATGAACCTGGCCGTCAACGCGCGGGATGCCATGCCTGAGGGGGGCGAGCTCCTCATCCAGATAGAACGGCTTCTGGTTGCCGACCACTCCCCCGTCCCCCTGCCCAACATGGCGCCGGGAGCGTGGGTCAAAATCACCGTGGCCGATACCGGCACCGGTATTCCCCCTGAAGCCTTACCCCACATCTTTGAACCGTTTTTCACCACCAAAGCGCCCGGCAAAGGCACCGGGCTGGGGTTGGCCCAGGTGCACGGCATCGTCGGCGGGCATGAAGGGCACATTCAAGTCCAAAGCCGGCTCAGAACCGCCCAAACCCCTGGGGAGACGGTTTTCACGATCTATCTCCCCGCTTTACCTGTCACCTCACCGCAAACCTGGTCCCAGGACCTGAGCGAGTTTATCGCCGGCCAGGGGGAAACCATTCTTATCGTGGAAGACAACGCCGCCACGCGCGCGGCCCTGGTGGCCAGCCTGGAGGCGCTCAACTACCGGCCCTTGACTGCCGCCAACGGGTACGAAGCGCTCACTGTGCTGAGCGATTTCAGCGCCCCCGAGACCGCCTTCCAGATCCAACTGGTCATCAGCGACGTCGTGATGCCCGAAATGGGCGGGCTGGCCCTGGTCCACGCCATGTACCAGCAAGGGTTCCATACCGGAGTCATCCTGCTCACCGGCCATCCATTGAAAGAAGAGCTGGAGCGGTTACACAAACAGGGCGACGCCGCCATTGACGCGCTCGTCCGGGATTGGGTGCTCAAGCCGCCCACCCTGGAGCAGCTGGCTCAGGCGATCACAGGCGCGCTGAAGGCCGGCCGCCCTGCACCAGCGCCGTAAAGACCCTGCGCCTACAGACGGGTGGACCAACCTGAAGGCGGCGGCTTAGCCAACGTCAGCTGCGAGACGCCCAGGAAAAGCTCCAATCGGGCCACCACCTGCTCTTTGTCGGCGGCCCCTGAGGTATACGTCTCCGTCAACGGCACCACACGCTCGGGGTCAGTCAGCAAGAGGCTGACCCGGTAGGCCTGCCCGCCGTGCAAACCCCAACGTTCCTCCATCGTGACCCCCACGACCTCCGTCAACAGATACTCCGTGCGCTGTCGGCCGGTCAGTGTGGGCCGCTCATGCACGGCCAGCCCGGCCGGTTTGTCAAACGTCCAGGTAGCGCGGGATTGAAGCACGCTCACGGTCTCCAACCCGCCGCCGATTAACATAAGCAACAGAAAAATGGGCACCCCGCGTGCGTTCCCTGCCTTAACGATCTTCAGCGATGGCTGGCCCTGATCGGCCCCAAAACGGTTGATCTCCGCCACCACCTGCTCCGCCGCCGTCCGCGTGCTGTAGGGTGTCAGTTCCAGAGTTTGGTGCGGGTCTATCAACTGAACGGCATAATAGGAGCCGTTCTGGCTGTAGTGCTGGACAATCTCCACCCGGATCGGCAGCGTCAGAGAAGTTGTGTTGAGTGTCACGCCCAAAAGGCTCTGCCGCACCTGGCACTGTACGACGGCCGATTGGGGCCGCACACAAATCAGCGTAGAAGTCTGCAAAGCAGAGGCGATCGCCACCAACGGCAGTCCCACGAGCAAGAGGCCCAAGAGCATCATCGTCCGGCCCAGGCCGCGGCCCTGCAACTTCAGGCGGTCTGCGGTTTCCTCAACGATTTCCATCCTGCCCCCCTTGTTCACCCAGGTGCTGGTGATTGGATTATAACCTCGGCGGTTCCAAAATAAAACCGGGCGGCCCGTAGGCCGCCCGGTGGCATCAGCACCAATCTGACTCACTCGTACCGCCGAAAACGGAGAACACCCAGCACCATAAAGAGGAGCGCAAAGCCCAGCAAGATGCCAACGTAGGGCAACACGTCCGGGACGTGCGCCCCGCGCGCCAGGAGCGCCGTATACGCCTTCATCGCCCACGTGGAAGGGAGCACCTGGACCACCCGTTGGTAGAGCTGCGGCGTGACCTCCAGCGGATACCAGGCCCCGCCGAGTGCCGCCATTGCCATGGAAAGACCGACGACAACGCTACCGGCCTGGCCGCGCGTCCGCACCACCGTCGCCAGCAGGACACCGAGCGCGACGGTCGCCAGCGCAAAGGCCAGCGAGACAAGCGCCACGGCCAGGGCGTCCTGCCCCCAGTTCACACGGAAGAGCAGCGCGCCGCCCGCCAGCAAGATTGTCATCTGGAGCAACCCCAGCAGCAGCCGGGCGATCAATTTGCCGCTCAGGATCATCCCGCGCGAGGTGGGCATGACGAGCATCCGCCGCAGCGTCCCGCGCAGCCGTTCATCCACCAGCACCTCGGCCGCCCCCAGCAGCGTGATCTGCACCCAGGTCACCACCTGCCCGGCCGAGGCCTGCTCCGCGCCGGTCGCCATCGTGCGGCTCTGCGTCACCTGCGACCCGGCGGGCCAGCGCACCTGCGCGGTCGCGGGTGGACGGGCCGCCGCGGCCAAAGTCTCCGACAACACGGCCTGGAAGAAAGCCGCTTCCTCCTCCGCCGTCTTGACGGTGCCCGCCTGCCGGGCCTGCTCTACCCCCAGCCGGGCCACCAGCGCCGCACCGCCCACGCGCCCCTGGGCCGCCTTGACAGCCTGTTCCACGGCGGGACTCTGGCTGCTGTCGGGGCGGGTATGCAGGGTCAGCGTCACCGGCTCACCGGCCGTCAGCGCCGCCGTGAAGCCCGCCGGGAGCTCCAGCCCGAACTCGCCCTCCGGCAACGCCGCCACGATCTCCGGTTCCAGATTGGCCGGCCTGAGCGCCGCCACCAGCGCCGCCACCACCGGTCCCTCCTCCCCCTGGAGCACGTAAATCGGGATGCGTACCTCCTGCGGCTCCTGTTCACCCTGGTCCATCATCCCCCCCAACCCCGCTCCGACCGCCGCCGTAAAGAGCAGCGGCAGCAGCAGGAAGAAAACCAACGAGATGGGGGACTCAAATTCCCGCAAAAACTCCGTTCGGACCATCGCCCAAATTCTGCGCATCATACCCTCTTTTCACTCCATCCAAACAAGCCTCAAGCAAGCGCCCGTTCCTTGAGATTGATTAGATTGATTCTTGATTCCCCGGCTCATTCAAATTGCCGGCGGAAACCGAACAGCGCGATGACGTAATAACCAACCGTCAGCAGAAGTGCGCCCCCCAACCAGGGCAGGATGCTTTCCAGCCCGCGCCCCAGCTGGAGCCGGGAGAAGATCTCAATCCCCCAGGCCTGCGGCGTCACCAGACTGAGCTGCTGCACCCAGGTGGGCAGGTTAGCTCGCGGGAAAAAGCTGCCAGAGAGCGCCGCACCGACCAACGTCACGGCGGTACCGATAGCGCCGGCCTGGCCCGGCGTTTTAGCCCAGGCGGAGACCAGTGCGCCGACACCGCTGGCGCAGAGCACCAGCACGCAGATCCCCGCCACCACCCCCAGCGGCGCACCCCAGTAAGCGCCGACCAGGCTCGTCGCGCCCCAGAGGACGCCGACCTGCAACAACCCGGTCAGCACGATCCCAGCCATCTTGCCCACCAGGACGGTGAGCGCCGGCGTCGGCGAGACCAGCAGCCGGGGCAGCGTCCCGCCGGCCCGCTCGGCCAGCAGCGTCCGCCCGCCAGAAGTGACAGCGAACATGAGGAAGAGGATAGACATGCTCGCAGCGGAATAGTCCAGCCAGCTGAACGGCCGTCCGCTGGGGGAAACCACCTGCAGGCGGACCGGCAGTTCGCTCTCCGCGTCAGGCAGCGCGGCCCCGGTCCCCTCCGCGCCCAAGCCGGCCGCGTTCTCCGCAGGGTCCACACCGGCAGCCAGCTGCCCCTGGACGATCCGCGTCATGATCGCCTGGATTCCCTGCATCTTAATATTCATGATCTCCAGCCCCTGGGTCACAATCCCTTTGACAACAGCGGTGCTGATCTGCCGTTGCGGGCTGGCGTAGATTTCCACGGTCACCGGATCGTCCACCGGCCCCCCACCGCCGGCAAAGAGCTGGCCGAGGGCCATTTTCTGCTCAAGGCTGAGCGCATCCACCTGTTCCTGGGTCAGGGCCGTCAGGTCCAGGCCCAGACGCTCCTCCAGCTGCGCTCCCTGCGGGAAAACCCGGTCGCTGAAATCGGGCGGGATGACGATCAGCGCGGCGACCTCGTCGGCCTCCACGCGGGCCCGCGCCGCCACCTCGTCGGTCACCAGCTCCGGCGCGACCAGGCCGCTCACCTCCGGGCGCGAGAAAACATCCACCAAATCTTGGGAGAACGTCCCCCGGTCCTGATTGAGAATCAGGACGGGAATGTCGGCCAGATTGCCGCCACCCCCGCCACCGAACGCCGCCGCAATCGCCAGCGTCAACGCGAGCGGCGTCACCAACATCGTCACAATCGCCCCCACATCGCGGAAGGCGAGCCGCACCTCTTTCCAGGCTAACACCCACAATTTACGCATCGCTTATCTCCTTCAGCGGTTCAGCGTCCCGGCCAGAAAGCGCCCGTTGACTCGCTGATTCGTTGATTCTTGCTTCTCTAATCCCGCAACGCCCGCCCGGTCAGATGCAGGAAGACGGTTTCCAGGTTCGGTTCGCGGATCTCCACCGTGCGGATGTTCAACCCCAGACCGGCGGCCCGCGCCAGCGCTACAGGCAGCGCCGCCTCCGCCGATTTGACGTTGAGCACGACCGTGCCGTCATTGGAGCTCGCCCGCTGGATATCGGGCAGCCCCTTGAGCGCCTCGGCCAGGGCCGCTCCGCCTTCCTCTTGCCCCAACGCCAGGATCAACGTCTCGTGCTCACCCACCAGCAGGGTCAGCTCCGCCAACGTCCCTAACGCGATCAGCCGGCCGTGATCTATAATGCCGATCCGCTGGCTGAGCTCCTGCGCCTCTTCCATGTAGTGCGTCGTGTAGAGCACGGTCGTCCCCTGCGCGTTCAGCTGCTTGACGTAGTCCAGAATGTAGCGGCGGCTCTGCGGATCAATCGCCACGGTCGGCTCATCTAACATCACCAGCTGGGGCTGGCCCAACAACCCGACGGCCAGGTTCAGGCGGCGCTTCATCCCACCGGAGAAGGTCTTGACGCGGTCCTTCGCGCGGTCGGCCAGGTCCATCAGGGCCAGCAACGCCGCAATCTCGCGCGCCAGGGCCGCGCCGCTCAATCCGCGCATCTCCCCCCAGAAGCGCAGATTTTCCGCCGCCGTGAGGTCGTCGTAGAGCGCCAGGTCCTGCGGCACGACGCCGATGGCACGCCGCACCCCCATCGGATCCTGCCGCACGTCATGCCCGGCGACGGTGATCGTGCCGGCGGTCGGAGGCAGCAGTGTGCTGATCATGGAGATGGTCGTGGTCTTGCCCGCGCCGTTGGGTCCCAACAGGCTGAACATCTCGCCCTCACCGATTTCAAATGAAACTCCGTCCACCGCGTTTGGCCCGTCGGCGGTATAACGCTTTACCAAATCACAAACCGTTACCAGTGCCATACTTCTCCTTCCGCTCGCTTAATCGTTTTGTCGCTGAATCGTTCAGTGTTTGTGAATGCACCCGCTCACCCATCTTTAAGTATATCCATCATAGCCCACCGTCAGAGTGCCATACGTCATACCTTCAAGTCATATTTGAGACCATGACCCGGTATGACCTGACTCCTACCTGATGCGCCTAAAGCCGCAGAGGTAGAAGATGAAGAAAAGGATGAGGGTTTTCGGTGTACAATAAAGGCCAGGGAGCTAACACGGCTCACCTCACTCTGAAAGGAACTACAGATGGCAACCTACCGTTCTAACGTCATTCTTTACGGGGGCGACTACAACCCCGACCAGTGGCCGCCGGAAATGGTGGCGGACGATCTCCGCCTGATGAAAACGCTGGGCGTCAACACCGTCACGTTGCCGGTCTTCGCCTGGGCTCGCCTCCAGCCCGCCGAGGACCACTATGACTTCGGCTGGCTGGACGAGATCATGGAGCGCTTAGCTGCGGCCGGCATCGGCGTGATTCTGGCGACGCCGACGGCAGCGCAGCCGGCCTGGTTGTCGCGCGCCTATCCCGACGTGCTGCCGGTGGACCGGTGGGGCCACCGGCGCCACCACGGGGCGCGCACCAACTTCTGCCCCAACAGCCCCCACTATCGCCATTTCGCCGCCGGGATCGCCGGCCGGCTGGCCGAACGCTATCGCGACCACCCCACCCTGCGGCTCTGGCACGTCAACAACGAGTACGGGACCTACTGCTACTGCGATCAATGCGCCGCCGCCTTCCGCCGCTGGCTGCAAGCCCGCTACGGCTCACTGGAAGAGCTCAACCGGCGCTGGTACACTGCCTTCTGGGGCCATACCTTCTATGACTGGGAGGAAATTGAGCCGGTCTCGTACCTCACCGAGCTGCTGCCGGGCGCACTCGGCGACCGCGACGGTACCACCAACCAGGGGATGGCGCTGGATTACTGCCGCTTCATGTCGGATAGCCTGCTGGACTGCTTCCGCGCCGAAGCGGCGGCCATCCGGGCCTGGACGCCCGACGTGCCCATCACCACCAACCTGATGGGAGCCTTCAAGCCGCTGGACTACTTCGCCTGGGCCTCCGAGCTGGACGTCGTCGCCTGGGACAGCTATCCCGCCAACGCGGACCCGGTCAGCCTGACGGCGGCCCGCCACGACCTGATGCGCGGCCTCAAGGGCGGACAGCCCTTCCTGCTCATGGAGCAGACGCCGAACCAGCAGAACTGGCAGCCCTACAACGCGCTCAAGCGGCCCGGCGTGATGCGGCTCTGGAGCTATCAGGCGCTCGCGCACGGGGCCGACGCGGTGCTCTTCTTCCAGTGGCGCCAGAGCCAGGGCGCGTGCGAAAAGTACCACGCGGCCATGGTCGCTCACGCCGGCCATTTGGAGACGCGGATCGGGCGCGAGCTCCAGCAGCTCGGCGCGGAGCTGCAACAGTTGGGCGACGCCTTCCTCGGCGCGCGGATAGAGGCGCGCATCGCGCTCGTCTTTGATTGGCCCAACTGGTGGGCGGTGGAGTACTCCAGCGGCCCCAGCATTGCGCTGCACTACGCCCAGACCATCGGGCAGTACTACCAGGCGCTCTACGAGGCCAACCTGCCGGTAGACATCATCTCCCCGGAGATGGACTTTACAGGCTACGACATCGTGATCGCGCCGCTGCTCTATCTGGTGCCCGAGGCGGTAGCGCAGCGCGTGGAGGCATTCGTCGCGGCGGGCGGCACCTTCATCACCACCTGCTTCAGCGGCCTGGTGGACGAAAATGACCGGGTCTACCTGGGCGGCTATCCCGGCGCGTTCCGGCGGGTGCTCGGCCTCTGGGTGGAAGAAACTGACGCGCTCTACCCGGAGCAGCAGAACGAAGTCGTCTGCCCACCGGAGGCAGGTGCCGACCTGGCGGGCCGCTATCGCTGCGGGCTGCTCTGCGACGTGGTCCACCCAGAGGGGGCGCAGGTGCTGGCGACGTTCGGGCAGGACTATTACGCCGGGCAGCCGGCCCTGACCGAACACCGTTTCGGCGCGGGCTGCGCGGTTTACGTCGCCACCGTCCCGGAGCCAGCGCTGCTCCGGCGGCTCCTGAGCCGCTATACCGGCCGGCACGGCCTCCGGCCGCCGCTGGTCGCGCCCGCCGGCGTAGAGGTCACGCAACGCCGGAAGGCAGGCCGCACCTTCACCTTCATCCTCAACCACAATACCGAGGCAGTAACTGTGCCGCTGCCGGCCGGGACCTACCTGGAGCTGTTGAGCGGCACGCCGGTCACGGGCGAGATCGCCCTAACCGGCCGTGACGTGTGCATCTTGCAAAGTTGAGCGATCGTGCTGCCACCTTATCCCCTGGCTTTGCAGGCACAGCATCCCATGACCGACCCTATCAGTATTATGAGGAGGACATGACAGACCCGGTAATCATCGTCCCTTATGACCCGCAGTGGCCGGTGCTGTTCGCCCGGTTAGGCGCGACGCTGCGCGAGGCCCTGGGCGAGACGGCCCGGCGCATTGACCACATCGGCTCCACGGCGGTCCCCGGCCTGGACGCCAAACCGGTCCTGGACATCCAGATCTCGGTCGTCGCCCTGGAACCGATGGCCCCCTATCGCCTCCCGCTGGAACGCCTCGGCTACTGCTTCCGGGCCGACAATCCCGACCGGACCAAGCGTTATTTCCGGGAAGCGCCCGGGGAACGCCGTACACACCTCCACGTGCGGCGCTGGGGCAGCTGGGCCGAACAGGCCGCGCTGCTGTTGCGGGATTACCTCCGGGCGCACCCGGAAGAGGCCCGACGTTATGCCGCCCTGAAGCACGCGCTCGCCGGGCAGTACGGCGCGGACCGCCTCGGCTACACAGCAGCGAAAACACCGTTCATCTGGGAGACCCTGTTGCGGGCCGACCGCTGGAGTCAGGCCACCGGCTGGGAGCCGGGACCGTCCGACGCTTGAGGATCCACCCGGCACTGG
>CAYTGR010000072.1:0-17564 GCA_964437445.1 uncultured Anaerolineales bacterium
AGTTCCCGTTTCCTGCTCACCGCTCACGGCTCACTCCCCCGAAAATAACGCTCTGAGTTTGTAGTGAGGCGCTTTAGCGCCGTCCGACGCGCTAAAGTGCGTTACTACGAACCTGTTTTCATCCTACGCTGGTAAATGCCAGGTCATGGTGAATTCCCTTGAAAACAGGCTGGTAGTCAATCGTCACTGAGTTGGTTAGTCGCTGGATATTTTACTCCGCCAGGGCTGGGGGGCAACCTGACTTTTGACCCCCTTGCAGAAATTGAGTTTTTAAGGGTATCCTCGCCATCCATTTTTGATTTGCCAGCCGGGCCGTTTTCACTATAATTCCAGTACAATTTTAGTAACCCGCTGATCCAACCAGGGCAATTTATCGCCCTGAATTTCTATTTCACGCAAAGGAGCAAAATGGGAGAAAAAGTAGAGCAACTGAAAGCCCACGCGGCCCGCGGCTTTGACCTGCAATTAGCCGCAGCCCTCCTGAATTGGGACCAGGAGGTCTACATGCCGCCGGGCGGGATGGAAGCGCGCGCCGAACAGCTGGCCACACTGCAGGGTCTGGCCCATGAAATTCTGACCGGGGCGGAAGCCGGTCAACTCCTGGCGGCGGCCGAGGCCGAAGTCGCCGGGTTGGATTACGACTCCGACGAGGCCAGTTGGGTGCGCATCAGCCGGCGCGAATACGACCGGTTGGTCAAGCTGCCCTCCGAGGTCATCGCCGAGCAGGCCCGGCTGGCGTCGCAGGCTTTCCCGGCCTGGCGAGAGGCACGGGCCTCTAACCAGTTTGCCATCTTCCGGCCGTTATTGCAGAAGACCGTAGATCTCAACCGCCGGATCGCCGACATCCTGGGTTACACCGAGCATCCTTATGATGCGTTGTTGGATATTTACGAGCCGGGCATGAAAACCTCAGAGGTGACCCGCCTGTTCAACGACCTGAAGGCCGGGCTGGTCCCGTTCCTCCAGGAAATCGTCCAGCGCGGCCAGCCGACCGATGCGACCTTTTTTGACCGCGACTACGACGAAGCCCGCCAGTGGGATTTCACGCTGGTCTTACTACGCGCCATCGGCTATGACTTCAACCGGGGCCGCCAGGACCGCGCACCCCATCCGTTCACTATCACTTTCTCCGTCAACGATGTCCGGGTCACCAACCGTTTCCTGCGCCGGCGCCCGCAGACCTCTATCTTTGGGGCCATTCACGAGGGCGGTCACGGGCTCTATGAACAGGGTGTCCCGACGAAATTTGACCGGACGGTGCTGATGGGCGGCACCACCTACGGTGTCCACGAGTCGCAGTCGCGGCTGTGGGAGAACATCGTGGGCCGCAGTCGCCCCTTCTGGCAGTATTTCTTCCCGATTTTCAGCGCTTTCTTCCCCGAGCCAACCGCTGATGTGACGCTGGAGCAATTCTACCGCGCGATCAACCAGGTCCAACCCAGCCTGATCCGCGTGGAAGCCGATGAAGTGACCTACAGTATGCACATTTTCGTCCGCTTTGAGCTGGAGCAAGCGCTCATTACCGGCGACTTGAAGGTGGAGGACGTACCAGAGGCCTGGAACGCCAAGTACCAGGAGTACCTGGGCATCACCCCGCCTACTGATGCCGACGGCTGCCTGCAGGACATCCACTGGTCACACGGCACCATCGGCTACTTCCCCACCTACGCACTGGGGACAATCATCGCAGCGCAGCTCTACGCGCAGGCCAAGGCCGAGCTGCCGGGCCTGGAAGAAGGTTTCGCGCGCGGTGAGTTCCAGCCGTTGCTTCGCTGGCTGCGGGAGAAGGTCCACGTCCACGGGCGCAAATTCGTCGCCACGGAGCTGGTCCAGCGCGTCACCGGCGGCCCCATCTCCGTCCAGCCGCTGCTGGATTACATGCGGGCCAAATACAGCAACGTTTACGGACTGTAAGCGCCGGCGACTTCTGACAAAATTTTTACACACTGCTTCAAACCATTGACAGCGGCCCGTATTTTGAGTACAATGCTAATACCGTCGCCGCCAAGCAACCAGGCTGCACCTGTTCCCACACAGGTGCAGCCAGCTTCTTTGAGCGCGAAAGGAGGTTGATTCCCTGCATTTGTATTTCAGGATATTGCTATCAAGACGTGCCAGTTGACGATGCAAAACCGGTTAACTCCCAATCAATGCTATGAATCCAGCGAAATGGAGGAGCGAGATGTCCCTGAAGCGTTTGAGTCTGGTGCTGTTCACGATCATCTTTATGGTGACGCTGATTCAATGTTCGCCTTCGCCCACCGCTGCCCCCACCCCTGAAAAGCCCGCGGCCCCGCTGATCTACGGCGCTTACGCAACCCCGATTGAAGAGCCGTGGGACGGCGTGATCCACGCCGCCCTCCAGAAAGCCGCCGACGCCGGCGAGATCATCTACGAGTGGTCCGACGACATCGGCTATTCCGGTGACATGGAGCGGGTGCTGCGCGAGGTCGCCGAGCAAAAGAAGCCCGCCGCCATCTTTGGCGATGCCTTCGGCAACGAAGAGGCCGTCCGCCGCGTGGCGGCCGACTATCCCAACATCGCCTTCGTCTTCGGTTCCGGCCTGGGCCCGGCCGAGCCCAATGTCTCGGTCTTTGACAACTGGATCCACGAGCCGGCCTACCTGTGCGGCCTGATCGCCGGCGGTATGACCAAGTCCAAGGTGATCGGCGTCGTGGGCGGCTACCCCGTCCCGGAAGTCAACCGCATTGTCAACGCCTTCGTCGACGGCGTCAAGGAGAGCAACCCGGACGCCAAAGTGTTGGTCACTTTCATCAACAGCTGGTTTGATCCGCCCGCCGCCAAAGAGGCCGCGCTGGCCCAGGTGGATGCCGGAGCGGATGTTCTCTTTGCCGAGCGCTTCGGTGTGATTGAGGCCGCTGTGGAGAAGAAGGTTTGGGCCTTCGGCAACATGAGCGACCAGAACGAATTGGGGCCGGAGGTCGTGCTCACCGGCCCGGTCTGGAACATGACCCCGACCGTGGAATACGTCATCCAGCAAATCAAGGCCGGCTCCTACACGGCGCAGGACCTCAAGGACTTCAGTATGATGGGCAAGGGCGGCGCAGCACTGGCCCCCTATCACGGGCTGGACGCCGAGATCCCCACTGCGACGTTAGAGCTGGCCAAGCAACGCCAGAACGAAATCCAGAAAGGGCTCTACCGCGTCAACATTGACGAGGCTGCGCCCGCCCCCACCAACTGAATCAACCCGCACGTGCCCGGCCCGGTCAGCGCGCCGGGCACGTCTCTTCCTGAACAACCCATGACCGCACCGCCAAACATCATAGAAATGCAGGGCATCACCAAGCGCTTCGGCGCGCTGGTGGCCAACGACCATGTCAACTTCGCTCTGCGCCAGGGTGAAATCCATGCCCTGCTGGGCGAGAACGGCGCCGGCAAAACGACGTTGATGCGCATCCTCTACGGGCTCTACCGCGCCGACGAGGGTGAGATCCGCGTGGCCGGACAGCTCGTCCGCATCCATTCCCCGAAGGATGCCATCGCCGCCGGGATCGGGATGGTGACGCAGCATTTCGCGCTGGTCCCCACGCTGACCGTCGCCGAAAACGTGGTGCTGGGCGCAGAAGGCGGCTTCACGCTTCATGCGGCCACAATCCGCACTCAGGTCGCCCAGGCGGCCGCCCGTTTTGGTCTGGAGATTGACCCCCAGGCGCTGGTCCGGCACCTCTCCGTCGGGCAAAGACAGCGCGTGGAGATCCTCAAAGCGCTCTACCGCGAAGCGCGTGTCCTGATTTTAGACGAACCGACTGCCGTGCTCACACCGCAGGAAGTGGAAGTGCTCTTTCAAACGCTCCGGCGACTCTGCGCCGGCGGGCTCTCGGTCATTTTCATCACTCACAAATTGAACGAAGTGATGGCGATCAGCGACCGGGTCACCGTATTGCGCGGCGGACGCCTGGTAGAGACGGTGGAAACGCAGACGACGACCCAGGCCGACCTGGCCCGCATGATGGTAGGCCGCGAGACCTTCGGCGTGACGCGGCAGGGCCAGGAGGGCGGCGCGTCCCCGGTGCTGGAGCTGGTCGGGGTCTGCGCCGCCGACGACAAAGGGCTGCCGGCGCTCAAGTCCATTGCGTTGACCGTCCAGGCGGGCGAGATCTTGGGCATTGCCGGGGTGAGCGGCAATGGCCAGAAAGAGCTGGCCGAGACGCTCTGCGGCGTGCGCCCCCTCACCGCCGGGCAAATCCGCGTTCAGGGACAGGAAGTCACGGGGAAGACACCGGCGGAGTTCACGGCCGCGGGGGTCGGCCGCATCCCCGAAGACCGCCATTTAGGGGCGGTCGGCGAGCTGAGCGTCGCCGAGAACTTAGCGATAGAGCACCTGCACGAGTTCACCCGCCACGGGGTCCTGGACCGGCAGGCCATCCAGACCCACGCCGAGGCGCTGATCCAGCAGTTCCAGATCAAAGCACGCCCCGCCGACCGTGCCCGGACGCTCTCCGGTGGCAACCTGCAAAAAGTCCTCCTGGCGCGCGTCCTGGCGCGGGAACCCCGGGTGGTCATTGCCCCCAACCCGACGCGCGGGTTAGACATCGGAGCGACGGAATATGTCCGCCAGCAACTGCTTCAGCAGCGGGACCGGGGCGCGGCCGTTCTGCTCATCTCCGAAGACCTGGATGAGATCCTGGCGCTGGCCGACCGGATCGCTGTGCTGTACGAGGGCGAAGTGGTGGGCCTGTTGCCGGCTCACGCCGCCGCCGTGGAGCAATTGGGGCTGATGATGGCCGGGGCCTTGAAGGAGAACCAGCATGTCCAGTCTGGGGCTTAAACTGGGATTGCGAATAGAAAAGACCGGCGCGCCGCTCTGGGTACGTCCTTTGATCCCGGCTCTGGCGCTGCTCGGCACGTTCATTTTAACGTCGGGGCTGATTGTCTGGGGCAAAGCCAACCCGTTGGAGACCTATTATTACTTTCTGATCGCGCCGCTCTCCAGCCGGGTGAGCACGTTGGAAGTGCTGGTCAAGGCGACCCCGCTGATCCTGGCCGGGGTGGCGGTGACGTTTTCCTTTGCGGCCGGCTACTACAACATTGGCGCGGAGGGCCAGCTTTACGCCGGCGCCATCGTCGCGGCCTGGTTAGGCGTCGCCCTACGCGGGTTGCCGGGGATGGTGGTCATCCCCTTGATGTTGGCCGGCGGCTTCCTCGCCGGGATGCTCTGGGCGCTGACACCGGCGCTGCTCAAGGTGAAACTGGCGGTGGACGAGGTCGTGACCACGTTGCTGCTGAACTCCGTCATGCTGTTCATCGTGAGCGCCTTGCTCAACGGCCCCTGGCGCGACCCGATCTCCAACTGGCCGCAGTCGCCGGAAATCGCTGCCGCGGCCCATCTGCCCAAGCTGATTGCCCGGTCACGGTTGCACGTCGGTTTCCTGATCGCCCTCCTCGTCGCTTTCCTGCTCTGGTTCGTGCTCCGCCGGACGGCGTTAGGGCTACGGATGCGGGCGGTCGGACTGGGACGCGAAGCGGCACGCTTTGCCGGCGTGCCTGTGGAACGCACCGTCCTCACCGCCGCCCTGATCAGCGGCGGCCTGGCGGGCCTGGTCGGCGTGATTGAGGTCGCGGGCATCCAGTTCCACCTGATCGGCGATCTCTCGCCCGGCTACGGCTACACCGGCATCATCATCGCCACCCTCGGCGGGTTGAACGCCGCCGGTGTCACGGCAGCCGCGCTCTTGTTCGGCCTGATTGACACCGGCGCGCAGACCGTCAGCCGGGCCCTGGGCGTTCCCGTCTACCTGGGCGAGGTGACACAAGCGACGCTGCTCCTGGTTACGCTCGGCATGTTGCTCCTGCAACAATACCGCATTCGGAGGGCCCGATCCTGATGGAACTGGAAAATTTCCTGGTCACCCTGATGGCTGCGACGGTGCGGGTGGCGACACCGCTCCTGCTGGCCGCCATCGGCGAAACTTACGCCGAGCGAGCCGGCGTGCTCAACCTGGGTATTGAAGGCACGATGTTCTTCGGTGCCTTCGTCGGGTTCTTCGTCGCCGACATGACCGGCTCGTTGTGGATCGGGCTGGGGGGGGCATTGCTCAGCGGAGCGCTCGCCGGGCTGTTGATGGCGCTCCTGACGGTGCGGTTAGGCGTCAACCAGCACGTTTCAGGGTTAGGCATCACGCTGTTGCTGACGGGGTTATCGCTCTTTGCCTTCCGGCTCCAGTATGGCGGGCGCGCCACGCCGCCCTCCATTGAGCCGTTCCCGCAGGTCTCACCCTTTGCCGGCGTCCCGATCCTGGGGACGTTGTTGGAGCAGTACCTGTTGACTTATCTCACTTTCCTGCTTCTGGTGCCGCTGGCCTGGTGGCTGCTCTACCGGACCAGCTTCGGGCTGAAAGTGCGGGCGGTGGGCGAGAACCCCGAGGCGGCGGATGCGGCAGGCGTCAACGTCTTCCGCATCCGTACCATCGCGTTAGCCGCGGGCGGTGCGCTGATGGCTGCCGGCGGCGCCTTCCTTTCGCTGGCGCAGCTGGGTGCCTTTACCCACGGCATTGTCTCCGGGCGCGGGTGGGTTGCGATCGCCCTGGTCATCTTTGGCAACTGGGATCCACTCAAAGTGACACTGGGTTCGCTGATCTTCGGCGGTACCTTCGCGCTGCAACTCCGCCTTCAGGCAATGGGCTTGCAGCTGCCGATCCCTTATGAAACCTTCTTAGCGCTGCCCTACCTGGTGACGATTGTAGCCCTCGTGCTGGCCGGACGGAACGCCTCGTATCCGGCAGCGCTGCTCAAGCCGTACCGGCGGGAATAAGAGAAACAAGAATCAGCAAGTCAACTTGAATTATTACGTAAGGGAGGAAACATGAGCCAGGAGATAGATGAATTTATGCGAGCGGCGATTGACGAAGCCCGCCAGGGGTTAAGTGAGGGGGGCATCCCCATCGGCTCAGTCTTGGTGCGCAACGGCCAGATCGTGGGGCGCGGGCACAACCGCCGGGTGCAGGATGGCGATCCCATCACCCACGCCGAGATTGATTGTCTGCGCAACGCCGGCCGGATCGGTAAATACGGCGATACCGTGCTCTACTCCACGCTGATGCCCTGCTACCTTTGCTCCGGGGCAGTCGTCCAGTTTGGGATTAAAAAGGTCATCGTCGGCGAATCGGCCACTTTCCCCGGCGGGCCGGAATTCATGCGCGCCCACGGGGTGGAGGTGATTGATCTGGACCTGGAGGAGTGCAAGCAGCTGATGCGGGACTTCATTGAGAAGAACCCGCAGCTCTGGTATGAGGACATCGGCGAGCTGGATTGAGCCGGCTCCCCGGCACGCTCTCTACCGCACTTCCCCGCTGCCCCCCGTAGCGGGGAAGTGCTGCGTCTCCCTATGACATTTGTGAGGCAAAACCGGGCATTTTGACAGCCACCCGCCATGCCGGAGTTGGTTGCGCCTAATCCCGCCTGTGTTAAAATCAAAGTAGCCTGAAGCTGAATGGAGGTCTGATGTCAACCCTGGATGAAGCCCAAGCCCTCAACGAACAACTGGTAACCTGGCGGCGCTTTCTGCACCGCCATCCCGAACTGGGATTTCAGGAGTACCACACCGCCGAGTTGGTTGCCCGCATCCTGCGCGACCTGGGCTACACCGTCCAGGAAAAAGTAGCGCATACCGGCGTCGTCGGCCTGCTGGAAAACGGCCCTGGCCCGGTCGTGATGGTCCGCGTGGACATGGACGCGCTCCCCGTTCAAGAGGCTAACGACGTCCCCTACAAATCCGAGGTGGCCGGGGTCATGCACGCCTGCGGCCATGACGCGCATGTGGCCATCGGCCTGGGCGTCGCGCAGCTGATGGCCGAAAGCCGCGCCCGCTGGCACGGCACGCTCAAGCTGGTCTTTCAGCCCGGTGAAGAGGGCCTGAACGGGGCCGAGGTGATGGTCAAAGAAGGTGTCTTAACCAACCCCCGCCCGGATGCGGTCCTGGCGCTGCACGTCTGGGCCGACCTGCCCGCCAACATCGTCGCCGTCACACCCGGCCCCGTCATGTCGGCAGCCGAACGCTGGCAGGCCGTGATCACCGGCAAGGGGGGCCACGCCGCCCACCCCGAGCAGACCATAGATCCCCTGGTAGCGACAGCCTATATCGTCACGGCACTGCAATCGGTGGTCGCGCGCAACGTCGGCGCGCAGCAGACCGCCGTGGTCACGGTCGGGACGTTTCACAGCGGCGACGCTTTCAACATCATCCCGCACCGGGCCGAGCTAGCGGGCACCATTCGCACCTTTGAAGCGCCGGTCCGCGAAACCGTGCTGCGGCGCGTGCGCGAAATCGTAGAAGGGACGGCCCAGGCGATGGGCGCTCAAGGCGAACTGACGATGGAAAGCATTTCTCCGGCCGTGGTCAACGATCCTGCCGTCACCGCAACGGTCCAGGCGGCAGCGCGCGCGGTCCTGGGGGAAGCCGGCCTGCACGTCGGCCTGCGCACGATGGGCAGCGAGGACGCCGCCTTCTTCTTGCGTGAAGTCCCCGGCTGCTATTTCTTCGTCGGGGGGCGGCCCGAGGACCGCGATCCAGCGCCCCACCACAACCCCCACTTTGATATTGATGAGCGGGCCCTGCCAGCCGGCGTCGCCGTGACGGTGGAGGCACTACGGCGGCTGTTGCCGGTCCAGGAATGAGGTAGCCAGCCACCCGGCAAATCGGAATGAGTGAAGCAAGGAATCCGCGAATGGCGTCCATTCGTATGACAAAGAGCAGCTCAACCCTACGACCGGCACTGCTAATCGTCGCCATAGCCGTCTGTTTGTATGCTTCAACTCTGATGACCACGATTAACGGCTGTATTCACGAGTATTGTGTTGATGTGGGGGAGTTTCAAATAGCCCTGCCTTTGTGGGGAACAGTCCACCACACTGGTTATCCCCTATACATGATGCTGGGATCCCCTTTTGTCACCCTCTTGCGTGCCTTTGGAATCTCACCCGCAATGGGTGCTTCGCTGTATTCTTTGTTCTGGGGAATTCTGGCAATCGCTGGCCTGGTCGTTGTTATACAACGCTGGAGCAATAATCTCTGGTTAGTTGGAAGTATTGGCTTACTTTTCGCTGTTGTGGAGCCCATTTGGGTTCACAACGTACTGGCCGAAGTATACAGCTTGAGCATGGCATTCAGTGTGGCCATTTTGTATCTTACTTTTAAACTACGTGAGAAATGGTCAGATAAACTGGGCTGGCTATTAGCTTTTGCAGGAGGAGCAGGGATTGCTCATCATCGTTTACTTGCGCTTCTGCTCATTCCGATAGGGGTATATCTCCTGCCAGTCGCACTCCGCTCTAAGTCTTTTCCCCGTTGGCTAATTATCGCCAGTCTATGCTTTGGAGCAGGATTTTTACCCTATTTGGACATTCCTCTACGTGTACAGCTTGGCTCAACATGGAATTATGATCGAACAAACACCTGGCAGGGGTTCTGGCGAATCTTTTTAGGAAAAGAAGTAGCGCAGCTACAACGGCCCAACCTGGCACCCTCCGCCCTCTTGTCCGCTGCACATGATATCGGCCAAGTTCTCATTTCAGAACTCACTTTGCCCGGTGTCATATTAATCAGCTGGGCTGCGGCTCGTGGAATATGGTCATCGCAAACGCGATCAGCAACCTGGTTTGTAGCTAGTGTCGGTGCCATCTACGTGTTGTTCGTGTTATTCTTCCGCAATGCAGTATTAATCCAAGCCACCTTAATGAATGCCATACTCGCCTCATGCGTTCTGTTGGCTATTGGCCTCAGTTCGCTGAAAACAACGTGGCAAAATATCGCAGGAGTAATATGCCTGGGGTGGGCCCTTGGTCTCGCAATTCATAACTGGCCTTTTGTGACCTCGCTAACCCATAATCCAAGCGGAGTGAACTATGTAGCCACTGTAGAGAACCTTGAGGCTCCAGAAGGTTCCATCGTAATGGCGCCCTGGGGAGAAGATTATTTCGTCCTGGCCTATGCTCAACGTGTTGAAGGCCGGATGGCACAATGGCAAATTGTTGATCATCGCGCTGATTACGGGGATCTAACAGCGAACGGTCTCCGTCGCATCTATACCCATTCCAGCACTTTGTATATTTTTGGACCGGGGTGGTGGGCTGAAAGACTGGGTTCTCCTTTGCGAATTACGTCCGCAGGTCCTGATATGCTTATGCTAACGTCAGAGCCGTTAGGGTCACCTACGCACTCCGGCATCCCATTAGGAGACAGTATTGTGTTGGATCATTGGGAAATACGGCCGCTAAATCAAGGCAGTCTGAATGTTACTCTCTATTGGGTTGCCACACAGACACCAACTGCCGATTACAGCACTTTCGTCCATTTGAGCGACCAAGACACAATTGCTAAACCCGAAGACTTGGTCGCTCAGAGTGACTACCAAACGTCCGTTTATGGCTGGTATCCAACTTCACACTGGGTCACCAATGAAATCATCCGCGAAGATCACCTGTTGCAGTTCCAGCCTGAGCGCTCTCCAAAAATGATCAATGTTGGTATGTACAGACAAGATTCCAATGGCGTGTTTCAGCATCTTGGTCATGTACAACTACGACAACAAGCAGGCACTTGGGTTGCTGTTTCGCAGGCTTCGCCATAGTCACAGCAGCCGATTAGCTCGCTTCGTTTCATTGAGAGTGATAATGCTGTTGTAGCGAAGCGGCCTATTCTTATTTTGGGAGAATGATAGACGGTATGACACAACAAGGACCGCTCGTGTGGGTAGACGGCGAAGGCTGGCTGGTGTTGCTGGGCGGTGGCGATTGGCAGCGGGGCGAGACCGACGCGGCCGATGCACGTTTGCTCAGTGTGGTCAACCTGGACCGGCCGATGATCGTGCTGTGCGCCGACGGCTCGCAAATTGAAGCCGATACACTGTTGGAGCATTACACACTACTGGGTGGCCCCGGCGGTGAAGCGTTCGTCCTGCCCGACCTGCTCCACCGGAACATCCGGGCAGCCCGTTTCCTTGCGGCATTGGCCGAAGCGGGGCTGCTCTTCTTGAGCGGTTCTGATCCACGGCCGTTCATCAAGACCTTCCAGGGCACGCCGGCGTTAGGCAAGATCGTGGAGGCCTTCACCACCCTGCAAGGGCTGGTGATCGTCGGGGCCGGCGGCGGCGCGGCCGCGTTGGGTGCCTACCTCCTCACCGAAAACGCCTCACCGATCCAGGGATTGGCCTTCCTGCCCAATGTGATTATCGCGCCCTACTTTGAGCGGGCGAATGCCGCCACGACACTGCGCAGCCAGCTGCGCCACTTCCCCGGTCTGCTGGGACTGGGGGTGCCGGCCGGCACGGCGCTGGCCTTAGGGCCGCAGGGCCAGGTAGAGACCTGGGGATCCAGTCAGGTCACCGCCGTCGTCCACCTGCCGGAAAACGAAGCGGGGAATCAGTAAAGCGGTAGTTTTTCAACCAGAGTCTCTTTGGCCGAGCGACGGTTGAACTGAGACTGTGGACTATTTTCAGGGGGATTCCCCATGACCTGGCGTTTACCAGCCGTGGGATGAAAGTGAGAGCAGTGAGCGGTGAGCAGGAAACAGGAACTTCTACCTGCTGCTCTCTGCTCACTCCTTAACTGGTTTCTATATTTCAGGGGAGGGAGTATGCCAGAACGAGTTCCAACCATTGTGCTACGGATCGGTGGCGAGGCAGGAGAAGGAACGCTCACCACAGGCGACATCGTCACCTACGCCGCAGCGCAGGCCGGGTTTGAGGTCTTCACTTACCGCACCTTCCCGGCCGAGATCCGCGGTGGGCAGGTGCTTTTCCAGTTGCGGATGGGCCTGTGCCGGATCTACGCTGAGGGCGATCAGGCCGACGTGCTGGTCGCCATGAACCAGCCAGCCTGGGATGAAAACCACGCCAACCTCAGACCGCACGCTGCGTTGATCTACGATCCCAAGCTGGTCAAAGTACCGGAAAGCTACGACGGGCCGACCTACGCCATCCCGGCCGCGGAAATCGCCCAGGGCTTAGAGTGGATGCGCGGCAAAAACCTGGTGGTGGTCGGAGCGCTCTCCTGGCTCCTGCGTTTGGGGTTAGAGCAGGCCGAGCGCGCTATGCAGCGTCACCTGAGCAGCCATCAGGAGGCGATGGCCAAAAACCTGGCAACGCTCCGCCAGGGCTACGCTTACGCCCAGGAGCACTATCCAGAGCCAGCAGACTTTGCCTTGCCGCTCCCGGAAGCGGCAGAAGAGCGGTTGATCCTCAACGGCTGTGATGCCATCGCCCTGGGAGCCCTTTCCGCCGGCTGTCGCTTCTTCGGCGGCTATCCCATTACCCCGGCCACGCCGATCATGGAAACCCTGGCCAAATATCTGCCGGCTTTCGGGGGCACCTTAGTCCAGGCCGAGGACGAGATCGCCTCTATCAACATGGTGATCGGGGCCTCCTTTGCCGGACAGCGGGCGATGACGGCCACCTCCGGGCCGGGCTTTTCTTTGATGGTGGAGGCGTTGGGGCTTGCCAGCATGACCGAGGTCCCCCTCGTGGTGGTGAACGTCCAACGGGGCGGCCCTTCCACCGGGTTGCCGACCAAGACCGGCCAGGGCGATCTCTACCTGGCGATGTACGGCAGCCACGATGAAGCGCCGCGCATCGTGCTGGCGCCCGACTCGGTCAAAGATAGCTATTACCAGATGCTCAACGCCTTCAGTCTGGCGGAACATTTCCAGCTGCCGGTGATCGTGTTGACCGACCAGACGATGGCGGTGCGGGTGGAGACGATGCCCGCCCCGCGAGAGTTTTGGAACGAGTGCCCGCTGCGCCGGTTGCCCACACCGGAAGAGCTGGTGGATTACCAGCGTTACACCGACACCCCTTCCGGCGTCTCCCCGATGGCGCTACCGGGCATGGCCGGCGGCATCTACATTGCCGAAAGCCTGGAGCACAACGAGCACGCTCACCCGAATTACACGCCGGAGATGCATGAACGGATGATGACCAAACGCCGGCGCAAGATTGAAACGGCCCGCGCCATGATGGAAAACTGGCGCACGGCGGCGCGCCGCTGGGGCAAAGAAGGCGCGACCTTCGGGGTGATGGGTTGGGGCAGCACCCGTGGCGCGGTCCGGGAGGCCCTGCAATGGCTGGAACAGGAAGGAATCCAGGTAGAGGCGCTCTACCCTCACAGCCTGCTCCCGATGCCCGACAAGGCCATCAGCGCATTCCTGTACGGCAAGCGTGCCGTGCTGATCCCCGAGCTCAACTACTCCAACCAGTTTGCCCGCATCATGGAACACCGCTACTACCAGCAAATTCGGGATGAACAGATTCACCTGCACCATTTCCCCAAAGCGCAGGGTATCCCCTTTACCGTCAACGAAATCTATCAGGCCATCAAAGTCATGATCGCCGAGGAAGGAGGCCCGGCATGAGCCCCCGCAAACCCAACGATTACCGCAATGAGCTACGACCGATCTGGTGCGCCGGCTGCGGCGATTACGCCGTCCACACCGCTCTGATGCGCGCCTTAGCGGCACAAGACCTGCCGCCCGAAAACGTGGTCATCGCCTCCGGGATCGGCTGCTCCAGCCGCCTGCCCGATCACGTGAACGTCTACGGTTTCCACGGCGTCCATGGCCGGGCGCTGCCCCTGGCGACAGGAATTAAGCTGGCGAATCCAGCGTTGACGGTGCTGGCCGTCGGGGGCGACGGCGACGGGTTCAGCATCGGCGGCGGCCACCTGCCACACGCCGCCCGGCGCAACATTGACCTCACCTACATCGTGATGGATAACAACATCTACGGCCTGACCAAAGGGCAGCCCTCCCCCACCAGCCCCGAAGGGCTGAAGAAAAAAGCCGCCCCCTACGGCACCGTGGAAGCCCCCCTCAACCCGCTCTTGATGATGCTGGCTTACGGCACCTCGTTTGTGGCCCGCACCTTCTCCAGCCAGATCACCCAAATGGTGGAGATCTTCCAGGCCGCGTTGCAACATCCCGGCTTTGCCTTCATCCAGGTGCTCAGCCCCTGTGTGACCTATAACAACACCTACGATCACTACAAGCAAATCACGGCCCCCCTGCCTGCCGATCACGATCCCAGCGACTATGCCGCCGCACTGCGCCTGGCCCAGATCACAGAGACGCAATATCTGGGCCTCTTTTACCAGGACCGCACGCGCCCCGGCTACAGCGCGCAGCTGCATGAATTGCAAGCGCTGGCCAGCCCGCTCACGGCTGACCAAGTCATAGATAAGTACCGGGTTTAATCTCACCCCCATTGAATCGCCGACCGCCGCCGACCGTGGGCTCACGCAAGGTCGTGGCGGTCGGCGGTCAACGTTACGGAGTCTGGAAATGCCCCTACCTCGCCTGGTTGCGACTGACATTGACGGGACGCTGATCAATGACCAGCGTGAGCTCTCCCTGCGCACTGTACGGGCGCTGCAAGCGGTGGCCCGCCAGGGAGTGCCGGTAGTGCTCGTCACAGGGCTCAACCCCTGGGCCGTGCGACCTTACCTGGAGCTGCTCGGCCCGGAGCTGACCGCCATCTGTCTCAACGGGGTCTTCCGGTGGGAAAAGGGCCAGCTCCATGCCGGGCAATTCATCGCGCCCGCAGTGGCCCACGAGGCGGCCAGAACCATGTCAGCGCAGGGCTACGCGCCCCAGGTCTACGGCGCGGACGGCGTCTGCCGCTATTGGCCGGTCTCAGCAACGGCCCTGGCCGTCTTCCAGGCGGTGATTGCCCGGCGGCCCTATCAACCTTACCAGGCGGTGACCGGACTGCCGGCCCTTTTTGCAGCGCCCCCGGCCCAGGTGGCCGTCTGTGATACGGCCGCGCGGGGGGAGCTGCTCTACCGGCAGCTGGCGGCCCAGCTCGACGGGCGGGCCTACGTGACCTTCTCGCTGGGCCACGAGACCTGGGTAGAGGTCAACCACCCGGAGGCGCGGAAGGATACCGCACTGCTGGCCTACGCGCAACAGTTGGGCGTAGCGCCGGAACAGATCCTTTACTTTGGCGACAATTACAACGATCTGGTGGTCTTCCGCGCCGTTGGTTACCCGGTCGCCGTCGCCAACGCGCAGCCGGAGCTCCAGGCGCTGGCCTGGCGGCTCGCCCCCTCCAACAACGAGGAGGGCGTGGCCCGGCTGCTGGAAGAGCTTTTCGTGTTGGGAGAAGATACCGCCCGAAGTTGTCGGGGGAGCGTTCCTTGCCTGAGCAGTGACAAATGAGGTATAATCGGCGTAATGTCAAACCGGCCCGGAACATAAGACAGCGAACATGCAACCTACCGAATTCGCCCGCGTCGTCAACATAGACGCCGGCCGCGTCATGGTCGTCACCGACCTGCACGGCGACTGGAACGCCTATCGCCATTGCCGCGACCGTTTCTTAACGCTGCAAGCCCACGGCGAGGCGGATATTTTGCTGTTCACCGGCGATCTGATCCACAGCGATGGGCCGGCGGAGGAAGACCAATCGCTGGCCATCGTCATGGATGTGTTAGCACTGCGGGAACAGCTGGGCGACCGCCTGATTTACCTGCTGGGCAACCACGAGCTGCCCCATCTCTACGGCATGTTGATCAGCAAAGGGGAGCGCGTCTACACCCCCCGTTTTGAGGCAGTGATGGGCGACCACCGCCCTCAGATCATGGCGCTGTTTGACAGCCTGCCCTTTTACGCCCGCACGCGGGCCGGCGTCGCCCTTTGTCATACCGGAGCGGCGGCCGAGATAAGCTCCCCCACCATCGCCTTCCGCCTGTTCAACCACTCTCACCGCCGGCTCTGGGAAGAGATCACGGCCCGCGCCCCGGCCTCCGCCCGGCCGGCACTGCGCCTGGCGCTCAGCGAATCGGCCGGCGCCCCTTACGAGATGCTGGTCCGCGATTACCTGGCGGTTTCCGGGCCGGAGGATCCTCGCTACGACGATTTCCTGCTCGGTTCGCTCGTGGCCGATCATCCCAGCTTCCGGCTTCTATGGACCGCCTTCTTTAACCGCAACGAACAATGGTATGGCCGCCAGGAATATCTGGAATGTCTGGATGCCCTGTTGACGCACCTCTCCAGCGGCTACATCCGGCAGCGCACCCTGGTCACCGGGCACATCGTCTGCCAGGACGGCCATGAGGTGGTCGTGGGACGCCAGCTGCGGATCGCCAGCGGCGTCCACGCGCGGCCTTACCGCTCAGCACGCTACCTGTTGTTTGACGCCGGGCAGACGGTCTACCGGGCCGTAGACCTGCTGGCGGACCTGCACTACGTCTTTGAATAGCGATGTCACGGCTCCTGATCTTTGGGCTGATGGCCATCGTCCACGCCGTGGACACCAGTGCCCACGCGGCCCGGCTGGCCGGGGTCCGCACCCGCCGGCTGGCACTGGCCGGTTCGCTCTACAATGTGCTGGCGCTGGTGGGACGGGCAGCCAATGCGCTGGCCGGGCCGCTGATCGGCAGTCTCACCGATCTGGCCGTGGGGCAACACAACACCGGTGCGCTGCGCTGGGATTTTCACGTTCTGCTGTTGGCGGCCGCCGTGGGGACCCTGGTAGCAGGATTGTTCATCCCCACGTTGAGCCGGCTGCTGGCCGTGGGGATCACTTCGTACGAGCAGCGGCGGTCACTGCCGCGCGTCATCATCCGTGGCTTTTCGGTGCGCGGGCTGGGACGGGTACAGCAGAGCCTCACGCAACCCCGCTTGAGCGCGGTGCGCGAATCCCGCCGCAGTCCGTTCTCCTGGCACTTTCTCGTGCTCAGCGTCCTGATTACCGCGCTGTTCACCGTGGCGAACTTCGCAGCGCTCTATGCCAGCGCCCTGGTCCCGGAAGGTGCGCGCACGGCCACCAGTCTGGCCCCGCTGTTCACGGGCGTAGGGGTCATCCTGGCCAGCCTCTTTGTGGAGCCGGTGGCCGCGCTGGTCACCGATGAAGCACTCCGGGGGGAACGTCCGCTGCCCGACGTGACCTACATCACTATCTGGCAGGTGGGAGCGCGACTGGCCGGGACGCTGCTGGCGCAGCTCTTCTTAGGCCCCATGGGGGAAGCGATGGCGCGGCTCACCCGCTGGCTCCTTTGAAAATAGAAACCAGTTAAGTAGTGAGCAGAGAGCAGTAGCAGAAGTGCCTGTTTCCTGCTTACCGCTCACTGCTCACATTTTCATCCCCCTGCTGGTGAACGCCAGTTCATGGGGAATTCCTCTGAAAAAAAATAGAAACGAGTTAAGTAGTGAGCAGAGAGCAGCCGGTAGAAGTTCCCGTTTCCTGCTCACCGCTCACTGCTCACATCTTCATCCTCCCGCTGGTGAACACCAGTGCATGGGGAATTCCTCTGAAAATAGAAACCAGTTAAGTAGTGAGCAGAGAGCAGCAGGTAGAAGTCCTGTTTCCTGCTCACCGCTCACCGATCACACCACACTGCGCGTGACTACAAACCTGTTCTCTGCCCCCCACCACTGCCCGCGGCCATCCGCTCGGCGTAGAGAAAGCCCAAATGCCGGTGCACTGGATTGGGCGCGGTACGCACCTGGAAACCGGCCCGCGTGAGCAAGTCTACCAGCTCCTGCCGCTGGTGTTCCGGGCTGTCGTGCACCTCCATCACTATCCGGTCAATCTGCCGCAACGCCCGCTCCGGCG
>CAYTGR010000073.1:0-17440 GCA_964437445.1 uncultured Anaerolineales bacterium
GGTCACCGCGGAGTATACCATGACTGACCTTTTAAATCAGATGTACGGTAGAGAACGCCACATTAGCCGTGCAAAGCTTTCGCAATTCGCCGATTTGCTATTTTCTTTTTAGGGAGGAAGCCATGACCCAGAAAGTAAGAATTAGGTTGGCGGTGAGGATTCTGGTAGTGCTGGTGGCCGGGGTGTTGGGCCTGGAGGCACTGCGTAGGCAGCCGGACGGCTCGCCGGTGGCGTCCACTGTGCCGACGCTCGCGCCCGGCGCAATCCCGATTTATCTCAACGGGCAGCTGGTGGCCGGGTTCATCCCGACCGATCTAGAGCAGCTAACCCAGGTCAGCTTTACTGATGCAGAAGAGGGTAAGCTCCAAGAAGGTTGGCTGCTGCGCGATGTGCTCCTGCTCCACCTCAAGCCGGAGCAACTCCAACCGGAGACGCGAATTACAGTCATCAGCAACAGCCGGAATAAGTCAGCGCAGCTGACCTGGACCCAGGTCAATGAACCAACCAATAACGTGATGTTTGATCTCTCCAACCGAGGGACGCTCAAGCTGGCCTCTGTGTTGGCAAACCTGAACACCCGCGACGAGTGGATACAGGATGTAGACAGAATAGAGGTAACCGCACCGTAAGCGTGAAGCGTGCTCTTCTCTTATCAAGAGGACCGTGATGAAGCCGAAGTATTTTTCCACCTTCCAGCTGATTTTGCTGGCGCATTGCGCTGCGTTGATCGTCGTCGCCAAGATTGCGCTCCGGTTGCCGTTACAGCTCTCCGGTCATTCGGGCATTTTCTGGATGGCGATCATTGTCGTGGCCGCGGGAGTAGTGCCCAAGCCCGGTGCTGCCAGCCTCGTAGGGCTGACTTCGGGTTTGCTGGCGGCCTTCCTGGGACTGGGCGATTTTGGGGTGCTCAACACGTTGCTCTCGTATACGGCTGTGGGCATTGGTGCTGATTTGACGCTGTTGTTACTCGGCAACCCGGAGAACCTCGTGGTGGCCGGGCTGGTGGGCATGTTGGGCCACATGGCGAAGTTTCTGGTCAAGTGGGCGCTGGGTGTGTTGACCGGGGCGCCGGTCGGGTTTGTGGCCCTGGGACTGGCGAAGGCTCTGGTGAGTTACCTGGTCTTCGGCGCGCTTGGCGGGGTGCTCGGCGGGCTGACGCTCGTGGCCCTGCGGAAGGCTGGATTCTTCGCTTACCTGGCGGAGAAAAATTAGGGGCGCCTCAGAAACCTGACCGGCGTCGCCCCCAATGCCGGTCAGAGGTTGAGTGCTGCCAGTACGGCTTGTGCTGCCGGGCCGACGGCAGCCGCCACCGCCGGAGAGAGTGTTTCGCCGAATTCCCGGACGTCGTGTGCTTCCACGGCGATGATGACGATCTCGGCCGGCAACGCTGCTCCGAGGTCGCGCCCCATTCCCAGCGCTGCCTTGAGCGTCGCATCGTGGGCGGCGTTGGCGTGCCGCGTCGGCAGGTCCTCTGGCGTGAGCCGGTAAATCGTACCGGGCACGCCGTCGCGCGTCTGGATCGCGTCCACAAGAATGGCGCGGTCGTAGCCGATCAGCCGCTCCATCAGGGAGATGCCGCCCAGAGAGGCGTAATCAATCTCCAGAGACGGGGGGGCGGATGGGGCAGGCTGTGCCAGGCGCTGAGCGACTTCCTGGACGACGCGCCAGCCGATGCCGTCGTCGCGCAGGATAGGATTGCCGAGGCCTAAGATCAACGTGCGGGACATGGCAACGTCAGTGAACGGGAGCCAGTGAACAGAGCTGCCTCGTTGGCTCCAGGGTCATGGCAGCAGGTCGTGGACCGGACATCGTATCAATCTCCTGTCGCTTGCTCAATTGCCCTCCAGTATACCACAGTCAGCTGAGCGCCGGAGGCCCAGTCGGGGTTTTCGCCTTTAAAAAATAGCGGGTGCTTGTGGCCGGCCCCACACGCCAGCGGCGACTTGACCCCGGCCCCCTGAACGCAACGACCCGCCGCAGATTCCTCTCCGGCGGGCCGTTGATGTTGGACATGTAACGTTTTACGCGCTTTTCCCGCGTAGATAATCAATCATCGGCTGCGTCACCAGCGGCACCAGGTCACCGAGCATGTGCGGCATCAGATTGTCCATCACCTTCGGCATCAGGGTCGGCATCTGCTCCGCCATGTAATCCGGCATCGGGATCTGCGCCCCGACCCGCGCGAGCATCGTATCCATCACCTTGGGCATCATCATGGGCAGCAGGCGCGGGAACAGGACCGGGAACAGCGGCTTCATCAATTCCAGCGTCCCCGGAATCTTGCCCATGGCCCGCATCATCTTGCCCATACCGAAGGGCATTGCATCTATCAACTCCGGCCACATCGTCCCCATCAGTTGGGCAAAGCCCTCTGGCGTCATCAACGCGATCATCGCTTCAAAGACGGCCCACTGCGCTTTGACCTCCGGGTGTGGATCGGGGAAGTCGTAGCCCAGGCGCTCCGCACAGAAGCGGGCCAGGTCCACGACTTTCACCGGCACTTGCTTCTTGTCGCGCGCCACGCGGAACTGGAACTCGCAGCAGGGGCAGGCCGCCAGAACCTGCTGCGCCCCCACCTCCACCGCTTCGTCCAGCCGCGTCTTGCCGATCTCGGCGGCGACAGGTGGTTCTTTGATCAGGGTGAGCACGCTGCCACAGCAGTGCGCCGCGTCGCGGTTGTGCTCCATCTCCACGTACTGCACGCCGGGGATCGCCTGGATCACCGCGCGCGGCTCCTCGTAAACGTGGCTGACGCGCCCCATGTGGCAGGAATCGTGCCAGGTGACGGTGACCGGCGCGCGGTCCTGCGCCGGGAACTGGAACGTGCCGGATTGAATCTGTTCGGCGACCACCTCGCTGTAGTGTTTGGCGGTGATGCCGTATTCTAACCCCAGCTTCCTGGCCCACTCCGGGTAGACGTGCCGCCACATCATGTTGCAGGCCGGGCAGGAGGTGATGACCGTGTCGGCGCCAGCGGCGCGGACCGCCTCAATATTGCGCCGCATCGTTTCGGCGAAGACCTCCCACTTGCCCGCGACCAGCATCGGTGTGCCGCAGCAGTTCTCCCGGGGCCCCAGATAGGTGAAATCCACGCCGGCGGCGTCCAGCAGGCGCACTGTTGCCATCCCGATGTCCTGCTCCACGTAGCTGGCGGTGCAACCGGCAAAGTAGACCGTCTTGGCCTTGTGTTGTGGCCCGTGCTGCGCTTGCAGATCCGCCGGGAACCAGTTAGCGCGATCCTTGCGATAGCCTGCCCAGATGTCACCCTCGGCGGTCAGCGCGGCCGCCATCATCTCAAAGGGCGGGAAAGTCATCCGCTTTTCGTCCTCAATCAGCTGCCCGCGCAGTTTCATCCATGAGGGTTCAATCGGTAGGACGGCGGAGCAGCGCAAGTTGCAGAGTTCGCAGGTGGTGCAGACCAGGAAGGTATCCACCATAAACTGATCCCACTGCTCGCGCCCCTCCATATACTCGCGCAGCCAGTACCACTTGCCGCGCGGCGACTGGCTCTCCCAACCGCGGCCGTAATATTGATCGCACTCCTGAACGCAATAGCCGCACTGCGAGCAGGCGTAGGCGTACCAGGCCACGTCAGCGGGGATATCCCGGATCGGCGCGGTAGGCCGCTCGCCCACCTGGGTGATGACGTAGTTGCCAAAAGGCCGCAACAACGGCTCAAAGGCGTTGGCGGTCACCAGGGCGGTGCTGATCAGCCCGTTGCCGATCACTTTGCCGGGATTGAGGATGCCGTGCGGGTCCACCTGGGCCTTGTGCCGCCGCAACCGGCGGGCCCGCTCCTCCCCCAAAATCTTGCCGGCCATGCCGGTGTAGTAGAGACCGGTGGCGTAGGGCCGCCCGCCGTACTTTGCCGCGATCTTGGCGATGGTCAGCGAGAGCGGGAAGACAAAGTTGTAGCTAAACTTGCGCTGGTCGGCCGGGATGAAGCCAAGGATCGTCACCTCCGGCTGCCCGCCGCGTCCCTGGCGGATGATGATGCCCTCTTTGACGATGGGCTGGTCCACCTTCCGCTCCACCTCGGTCAACATATCGCCCAGGCCGCTCAGGGGCACGACCACTTCGGCGGGAACCAGGCTGGGACCTAAGCGCTTGACCGTCATAATGCGGAAGCGGTTGGCCCATTCATGGTGGGCGATCTTTTCGCTGAGCAGCTCAGCTTCGCAGCGCTTCATTTTCTCCGTGAGGAGCGCCCGCACGGTGGCGGCATCCCGGCGGCGGATGGCCAGCGTGACGATGTACGAGGCCGGCAGCAGGACCCGTTCCTCGACCGGGTGTCCCTGATGCTCCAACAGCGGCGCGCGGTTTTTCATCTCCGCCATCCGCGGGTTGATGAAGTGGACCGACCAGATGGGTGCCTGGGCCTCAATCAGATCCTGGAGCAGCCCCTGGACGCCGTGCGCGTCGGAGCAGCCGATGGAGATGATCTCCAGCGGTTCGTCGGGCTGGATTTTGATGGTCAGGCTGCTGATCAGGCCGGTGATCCCTTCCGCCTCGTAGATCAGATCCAGTTCCGCGCCGCTGAACTCCTTGACGGTGCCATCGGCCTGGACCACACGGGCGCTGACGACGGTGTCGCGGAACCAGCCGGCCTCGTAGGAGCCGAAGCCGGAGCCGCCCTGCGCCAGCCAGCCGCCCGCTGTGGAGGAAGGGTAACTGCTGGGATAGCTGGTCAGCGTGAAGCCACGCTTCTTGAGGGCCTGGTCGGCCTTCTCCCACACGATGCCCGCCTGCAACGTCGCCGTCTGCGCGGCCGGATCCACCGCGAGCACCTGGTCCAGGCGGAAGAAATCCACGACGAGCCCCCCCTTGACCGGGATCGCCCCGCCGTAACCGGAGGTCGCCTTGCCACGCGGTGTGAGCGCGATCTTCTCGCGCGCCGCCCACTGCACCAGCGCCACCAGTTCCTCTTCCGAGGCGGGCTGTACTACCCCCGCCGGCAGCGTGCTGCCGACCAGCGGCTTGATCAGCGACGGCATCTCGGCGATATCGTGACCGTAGAGCTTGCGCTCCACCCGCCGGGTCGTGAACCGGTCCCCGAAGGTCTGCTGCAACCAACTCAATTGCGCTGCCGACAATTTACCCATGCAATCCTCCTCGGAAAATAGGACTCAGTGAGCAGTAAGCAGAGAGAAGTGAACAAGGATTGCCTCAACTTCTCACTGCGCCCTGCTCTTTACTTACGTCTTACTGGCGACACTGGCCCGCTCGGCGAGCATCTCTGCCACAAAGCCGCGCATCATATCCAATGCCTGGAGGATACGCGGATCGCCGAGGGAATAGTAAACCGTGGTCCCTTCGCGCCGTGAGACAACCAGCCCCCGGTCGCGCAGGATGCGCAGGTGGTGGGAGACGGTGGGCTGGGCGATCTCCAGGGCAGCGGTCAATTCAGAAACGCTGCACGGGTGGTCGCCCACTAAATAGAGCAAGCGGAGCCGGTGGGGGTCGCCGACGCCTTCGCAGATGTAGCGGTGGATCAGACGAGCTTCTTCTTCTGAAATCATCAGTCGGGAACCGGAGGTTGATATATTGAAATATTCATATATTTGATTATATACATATAACACCAGGACGGAAGTGAGGATCGTCACAGGGGAGAGGTGACAAACTACAGGGGGGCGGTTATCCCAGATAATCGGGCAGCAGAATCAACGCCAGTGGGGGTAACCTAGCCAGTCCGGGTGAATTTATCAATGATAAACCGCCCTCCCTGAACAAAAGTGCCGCGCATTCCCCAAAATGCGCGGCACGAACTGTAAGGGGGAGCTCTGCTTTACGCGATCACGCCCAACTCTTTGCCCACGAGCGCAAACTTCTCCAATCCATAATCCATGTCCTCGCGGGAGAGCGCCGCCGAGACCATGACGCGGATGCGCGCTTTGCCGCGCGGCACCGTGGGGAAGCCGAGTGCCATGGCAAAGACGCCCTCCTCAAACAGGCGGCGACTGAACTGCTGGGCTAAGGGCGCTTCGCCCAGCATCACCGGTGTGATCGGCGTGACGCTTTGGCCGGTATCAAAGCCCAGCCGTTTCATCTCCGCTTTGAAGTAGCGGGTGTTTTCCCACAGGCGATCTACCAGCTCGCTGGATTGCGCCAGCAGCTTCACGGCGGCCAGACAGGCGGCGGTATCGGCCGGTGTCACCGCGCTGGAGAAGAGGAACGGTCGTGCTTTTTGCCGCAGGTAGTCAATGATCAGCTTCTTCCCGGCGATGACGCCCCCCACGACGCCAAACGCTTTGGAGAAAGTGCCGATCTCCACGTCAAATTTGCCGTGCAGGCCGAAATGATCCACGATGCCGCGCCCGCCCCGGCCGACCACGCCCTCGCCGTGAGCGTCATCTACCATCGTGATGACACCGTACCGCTCGGCCACTTCGTAGAGCGCATCCAGCGGCGCGAGGTCGCCATCCATGGAGAAGACGCCATCGGTCACGACCAGTCCGCGCCGGTGATGGGGCAATTCCGCCTTGATCTTGGCCTCCAGGTCGGCCGGATCACAGTGCTCGTAAACGACGATCCGGGCACTGCTCAGCCGCGCCCCGTCAATGATGCTGGCGTGGTTGAGCCGGTCGGAGAAAATCACATCCTCCTTGCCGACCAGCGGCGCGAGGGCGGCCTGGTTGGCGACAAAACCCGACTGAACGTAAAGTGCGTCCTCCACACCCTTGAAAGCAGCTATCTGCTGTTCCAATTCGCGGTGGAGCGTCAGCGTCCCGGCAATGGTGCGGACCGCCGTCGGTCCCGCGCCGAAGGCTTCCAGGGCCCGGTGAGCGGCCTCCACCAGATGGGGATCGTTTGCCAGTCCCAGGTAGTTATTGGTGCAGAGATTTAACACCCGTTTGTCGTCCACGATCATCCAGGCCCCGGCCGGCGACGCAATGGTGCGCAGGCGGATGCGCAACCCCTGTTCCTCCAGCGCGGCGAGTTCATCGGTAATCCAGGATAGTTTATCGGTCATAAAATCCTCCCTATTAGCGGTTGTTTCGGCTGCTAAGGTAAATCCAACGCCAGGCATTAAACGTCATGACGTTTCACGTTTTACGTTTCACGTTTTACGTTTTACGCCTCACTTTTACATGGTGTATACGGCCTGTTGTATCACGCTCCCGGATACATCACGATCTTCCCGCTGTTGCCCGAGGCCATGGTCTCCACTGCCTCTAGCCAGCGGCTGAGCGGGAACTCGTGCGTGATGACCGGCTGCAGGTCCACCCGCCCGGAGGCCAGCAGCGCCCGCATCTGATACCAGGTTTCCCACAGCCGCCGGCCGGCGATCCCGTAGAGGGTGACACCTTTCATGATGACCAGGTTGTTGAGATCAAAGTCGGCCAGCGTTCCCGGCATGAGCCCTAACAGGCTGGCGGTGCCGCCCGGCTTGAGCAGCTTGAGCCCCTGGATCAGGGCCGACGGTGCGCCGGACATCTCAATCAGCACGTCAAATCCCTTGTCGCGCACCGCTTTGCCGGCCACTGTCTCCAGATCTTCCTCGCGGACATTGATGGCGACATCGGCCCCCAGCTGGCGGGCGAGTTTCAGCCGGTAAGGGCTGACGTCGGTAACAACAATGATTTCAGCCCCAAAGGCGCGCGCGACCGCAATTGCCATCAACCCCGCCGGTCCACAGCCGGTCAGGAGCACGGTCTTGGCGCGCACATCCACCGTGGCCACTGTGTGCACGGCGTTGCCGAAGTTTTCCTGGAGCGCCGCGACCGGCAGCGGCATCCCTGGCGGGTTCTTCCAGGCGTTTTCCACCGGGATGACGATATACTCTGCGTAAGAGCCGTTTGTGTCCACGCCGATGATTTTGGTGTTGGGACAGATGTGAGCGCGGCCCAATTTGCACTGCTGGCAGACGCCACAGACGATGTGGCTCTCCGCTGAGACCATGTCGCCGACCTGCGGTTCACCGGGCCGGACCTGGGAGCCGGTGGCGACGATCTCGCCGACAAACTCGTGGCCGATGATCAGGGGAGGCTTGATGCGGCCCTGAGACCAGCGGTCCCATTTATAGATGTGCACATCGGTACCGCAAATAGAGGTGGCTTTGACCTGAATGAGCACCTCGCGCGGGCCGGGGGTTGGCACGTCCGCCTGGATCAGCTCAAAGCCGGGAGCAGCTTGAGTTTTGGCAATCGCTTGCATCATAGGCAATCACTCCTTTCGGAAATTTGGGTCAAGACTTGGGAGCCCAAGAGTCAAAGAATCAATTATCAGCATCCAGTATCCAGTATAGCATGGCCTGCCGGGCGAGACAACAGGCAAACGGCGTCCAGCGGATGATGTTTGTAACGAACTCTGACCACGCCGGAGCACTTAAAAGAATCAGCCCGGATTTTACCCAACATCGGCCGGAGTGGGGCGCGGCAGGGTGTTGATTGCGGTTGACTTGTTTTCCATTATTCTCTATAATGGGAAATGTATTCTAAATTTTTCTGTTTTATCAGGAGGTTCAATGAAACGCTTTACGATGGTTCTGGTAGTACTGGTGATCATCTTCACCCTGGTCGTGACCACCGGCTGCGGTGGTTCCAAGCCGAAAAACGATTGGGAACGCATTCAACAGGCCGGCAAAATTGTTGTCGGCACGTCGGCCGACTATCCGCCCTTTGAGTTCATGGATGAGAAGGGGAATTTTCAAGGCTTTGACGTTGTCCTGATGGAAGAGGTTGCCAAGCGGTTAGGAGTCAAAGTGGAATGGCAAAATATCGCCTTTGACGGCCTGATCGCCTCGCTTCAGACCAGCAAGATTGACGCCATCATCGCCGCGATGAGCGCGACCGATGAGCGCAAACAGCAGGTTGATTTCACACAGGCCTACTTCATCGGTGCCGACGCCATTCTGGTAGCGGAGGGCTCGGGCATCCAGATTACCAAGAATGAGGATATGGCAGCTTACAAAATCGGTGTCCAGTCGGGCACCATCCAGGAGACGTGGGTCGGCGACAATCTGCCCAACGCCACGGTCTCCCGCTATGAAAAGGCCGACCAGGCCATCATGGACCTGAAGAGTGGCCGCGTGGACGTGGTGGCGATGGACTACTACGCAGCCCTGGCTTACCTGCAACAGGGCGGGATCACGCTGGCCCTCAAAACCGAGTTCGCCGGCGAGCATATGTCCATCGCTGTGCGGAAGGGGTCCACGGAGCTGCAAAAGCAACTGGACGATGTCATCACCCAGCTCCGCGACGAGGGGTTTGTGGACAAGCTGGCCGAGCAATACCTCGCCAACCGCTAAGTCTTATTTAACCGGCCATGGGTGAGAAAATCCTGCTGGTCCTGCCCTACATGATCGGGGGCATCTTTTACACGATTGGCGTGACGCTGGTCGCGCTGGTCGTGGGCTTCCTGATTGGGATGCCGCTGGCGCTGATGCGCGTCTATGGCCGGAAGCCGGCTCAGGGGTTTGCTTTGGGGTACAGCGTGGTGTTGCGCGGATTCCCCTCCCTGGTCGTGCTGTTCCTGGTCTACTACGTGCTGGCGCAGGCGGTGGATTTACCACCCTTTCTGGCCGGCTGTGTTGCCTTGGGGGTGTGCAGCAGTGCTTACCAGTCAGAAATCTTCCGCGGGGCCATTCAGGGCATCAGCTCTGGTCAGATGATGGCCGCTCGCGCGTTGGGGATGAGCCGGATGCAGGCCATTTTCTGGGTGGTGTTGCCCCAGGCGCTGCGTAACGCGATCCCGGGCTGGTCCAATGAAGCGGCCGTCGTGGTGAAAGATTCATCGCTGGTCTATGCGGTGGGGCTGGTGGAGCTCCTGCAACGGGCCCAGCAGATGGCCGCCTACCTGTACGCGCCCCTGCTCGTCTTCTCCGTGACCGCGCTGATCTATTTCTTCCTGACTTTTGCGACCAACCGGATCCTGGACTGGGTGGAGCGCAAGACGCGCATTCCCCAGTTGGTTGAAGCGCGGTAATCCGCTGCGGTTGATTTATAACCTGCCCCCGGCTTAGCGCCGGGGGCAGGTTTGATTTTGGGGTGGTTTGTGGTTTACCCGCGCCCTTCAAGGCGCTACACCCTCTGGTAGAAACAGAGCTGCACGCTGCCATACTGGCGCTGATCAAAGAGCGCCAGGGTTTGCAGCGGCAGCGGTTCGTACTCCACCGGGTGGATCTGGACGATTGCCCAGCCGTCTTCCGCCAGCCAGCCCGGTTGTCTATCTAACCACCAGAGCGTCTGTGCCCAGAGCTTACGATACTGGGGCGGCGCGATGTAAATGTAATCAAACGGCATCGGCGACCCGGCCAGATATTGGAAAACGTCGGCTCGCACCACTTTGGCCCCGGTCTCCAACCCGGTGAGGGCCAGATTCTCATGGATGGTGCGCAGCGCGGCACTTCCCTGTTCCACAAACACGGCCTGCGCTGCCCCCCGGCTGAGCGCTTCAATCCCGACCTGGCCCGTCCCGGCAAAAAGGTCCAGGAACCGCGCGTTGGCGACGTCTTCCCCCAAAATGCTGAACAGGGCTGACTTGGCCCGGTCGGTCATCGGCCGGGTGCCGGGTCCGGGTACATCCCGCAGCTGACGGCCTTTGGCCTTACCGGAGATCACCCGCATCGGATTCTCCGTTCCCGTTGACCGGTGTCGTTGATTCCACCGCCTCTTCGGCGGTGATTGGCCGGCGCAGGCGACTCAACTGCAAGTGTGGCGGGTGCGAGATGACGCCGATCAGCGCGCCCCAGAGCAGCCCCCAGAGTCCCAGCACGACCAGCCCTACCAGTTGGGCCAGGAACTGGCCGGTGTCGGCGGGCAAGCCGCCGGCCGGGACCAGACCGGCCACGCCGCCGGCTACGGGTCCCAACCCGTTCCAGCCTTGCCCCCAGAGTCCATCGGCCAGCACGCCGGTGCCCAACAGTCCGAGCAAGCCGCCACTCAGTCCCAGGGCCACGATCCCCGTGGCATCGCGCAACCGCAGTACCCCTTCTACCAGGTAGAGACAGAGGGGAAACAGCAGGCCGGCCAGTAATCCCAGCCCCAACGCGCCCCATGAGGGCAGGAAGGGCGCGCCCGCCAGGACAGCGCCCCAGCCGGCGACCAGGCCGCGCGCCGCCAGCAGCGGTTCCAACTCGCCGGTGACCAGCCAGGCGTAAAATTGCGACGTCAGGATCGCCCCTGCCAGACCGACCAGTGTACTCACGGCCGCACGGTTCCAATCCACCGTCGCGCCGTACATGTGCAGCGGGTTGGAAAGCGCCCAGCCGGCCCAGCCCAACACCGCCAGCAGCGCGCCGGCGTTGGCGAGCAAGGGGAAATGCGCCGGTGGGGGAGCCAGCTCACGCTCAGGGGGCCGGCGTTCCTGGAACAACAGGATACCCAGTGCCATCATTGCCGGTAACCACAGCAGCAGCCCGCTACCACCAAAATCCACGAAGCCGTGGCCCAGCTCTAACGACTGTCCCAGGCGGGAGAGCCAGCCGCCGCCCCAAACCCAGCAGGCCGGGATGGGGAAAACCAGCACAGCGGTCAACGCTCCGGTTCCCACCATCAGCGCCCGGCGGAGATCGGTGGCCAGCGCTAACATGACCAACAGGACGGCGGTCATCACCAGCGGCAGGTAGGTCAGGAAGAGGCTGAACGCGGTGGGCGTCAGCTGCTCGCCGGCCAGGAAGAAACCGGCCAGGCCAAGGTAGCCCCACAGCGGAGGCGTAGCATTACCCGCGCCGAAGACCTTGTCTAACCCGCTCAGTCGGTCCAGGCCCGCCAGGGCCGGATCGTTGCTGATGACGTGAGCACCGCCCAGGTGGAAAGCGTAGCCCACGGCCCAATAGCCCAACACAGCCAGCGCCAGCGCCAGCGCCGCCAGCGGCGTGACGCGGCGGGCCTTCTCCGGCGGCAGGCCGCCCCATGCCAACAACAGGATGCCAATGGGGATGAGATAGCCCCATAACCAGGTTAATTGCATATCATCAGTCCTTAGTCAAATAGTCACAGTCTCAAGCTCAACAATACCCTAATCTTACCAGAGTCCGCCAAATCCGCCACTTAAAGATTTCTGAGCGACCTGCATAAAACAAGTCAGCGAGCCGGTCTGTCGCCGGCTCGCCGGTTCATTGATTTGTGGGCTTGTCTACCTGCCCCAATTTCATAGGCAAGGATACTTCAATAACCACCACCGGCCCTTTCATTCCCCGAAGATGGGCAGCGGATCGCCCAAGACCGGCACCGGTCGCGCCACGTAGAGATCCCACCAGGCATTCCAGATCGCCAGCACCTCCCGCGTCCAGTACCAGCGGATGTGGACATAGGGGATGTGGTCGGCTGCATAGCCTACCACGTTCAGTCCCAGTCCCTGGCAAAGGAGCAGGGCGCGGGGCAGGTGATAGCGTTGCGTCACCAGCACGACGTCGTGCACCTGGAAGATGTCGCGGGCGCGGTAACAGGTGTCGTAGGTGCGCCGCCCAGCGTAGTCCAGCACGATGTCCTCACGCGGCACCCCCTGCGCGCGGGCATACTCCAGCATTTTGGCCGGCTCATTGTAATCCACAAAACGATTATCGCCGCTGAAGAGCAACTTTTGGACACGGCCGGCACGGTACAGGGCGATTCCGGCATCCAGCCGGTCCTTCAAAATGTCGCTGAGCGCGCCGTTGGGCCAGTAGCCCGCGCCAAAGACGATGGCAATCGGGCGTTCGGGCACGGCCTCCGGCTCGGTGTAGATGGCATCCCGGTAGCGGAACGTCAACGTCCAGGCAGTCCACGCGCCCGCGCCCAGACCGAGGGCCACGAGCAGGAGCGCGATCCTCCGCACCGGACGGCGCCAAGCGGTTAGTTTTGACATTGCTGATCTCTTTTTCATGGATGAATCTGCTGCAAAAAGCCTGAAATTTCACGCGAAGGCGCAAAGCCTACCAGGGGTTTCTTCACTAACCTATCCAAGGGTTGCCTGGCGTCTTGGCGTGAGACTTTTTTGCCTGGGAATTCCCCACGAACTGGCGTTCACCAGCCGTGGGGTGAAAATAGGTTCGTAGTGCCGCGCTTCAGCGCGGCTCAGACGGCGCTGAAGCGCCTGACTACAAACGCAGAACGTTATTTTCAGAGGGGTCATGGGGATTTTGCCATGGCTGCGATAGTTTCCACCGTTGCCTGATCCGGCCCCCAGACGACCCAAACACGGTCGGCGTGACGCCACAGGAATGCATAGCCCTCTGTCCCGCCCCACCATTGGCCCGGCGGGAGCGTGCCGGCGGCGGTCCGGTCGGTCACCCGCCCCAGCCGGCGCGGCAGCGAACGCTCCACCTGCGCCGCAAAGCGGGCGGCGTCGGGGCCGGTATCCCACGCCGTCTGCCAGAGCACGACCTGAGCGCCCTGCGGCCCGGTCCAAACCTGGAGCAGGTCACCGCCCCAGCCGGTAAGCGTCGGCGTGAAGGCCAGACCCTGCGCCCAGGTCTCTAACGTTACCCCCATCAATGCCTCGCCAACTGTTTCCATTAACGTGAGCTCCCATCCCCGTTTCAGCGCCGGGACCACCGGTTCCAGCACGACCGGCTCGTCGCCGGCCAGGTAGCGTTCCGGGTGGAGCAGCTGTTCGGTGGAGCGGGGCGGGCGGTTCAACGCTTCATTCAACACCCCACCATCGGTCGTGGTGGTCAGGCTCAGCACAAAGTGCGGCCCCAACGTCAGCGGCAGGCCGGCGATGCGCGCCAGCAGCGGGACGGCGGGACGCCAGGTCGGGACGGTGGCGCTGACAATGGTGGCCTGCAGCTCCCCGGCGGCGGCACTGCCGGGCGTGACCCCGGCATACCGCCAGAGCGTGACCATCGCATCCCCCTCCGCCAGTGCCAGGAGGGCCAGACGGCGGTCAAACGACGCGGTTGCCATCAGGCGGGGCAGGTCGCCGTATTGATCGGGCAACGCGCGAGCGTAGCCATAGGCCAGTTGGGCGCGGAGCAGGTCAGCGGTCCCGGTCCAGTCGCGCCGGAGGTAGAGCTGGCCCTCTTCCGGTACGTAGAGCGCGGCGACCCGCTCAGCCTGGACGGCCACGTCCGGCTGTACTGCCTCCGCCGGCCAGAGGCCCAAAGTCTCCAGCAAGCGGCGATCCTGCAACGGGAAGGGTGGCGTGGTCTGATAGCGCTCGTAAAGTGCCACGCTCAGGTCGTAGCGGGTCAACAGCGTCAGCGGGACTTCCCAGCGGAGCAGGCGACCACGCGCCTGAGTGACGGCTTCTGAGATTGCGCCGGCCTCGGCGGTTTCAAAGGGCGGCGTCGGTGTGGGCGAGGGGACAGAGGTGGGCGTCGGCGTTAGAGTGGGACGCAGGATCGGCGTGGGCGGCAGTGAAAGCGGGGAGGGCGTTCGCAACTCGCGCAACGTCGCGGCGATGCTCCAGCCCAAGAGCGCGATGGCCACGAAGACCAACGCTGCCAGCGCTATCAGGATGCGCCGCTGGCGTGGCGTCACAGCAGCACCTCCTGGCCGTGCAATTCAATGGCCACAAACCGGCACTGAACCGGTGTTCGTCCATCAGGACGCATAGGGTTCTCCTTAAGCTTCAAACAGTGATCTTCCACGCGTCTATTGTAAGTAGGGGGAAGACCTTGTCAAGCGTGGCGATGGTGCTCTATTTTGTCTAACTCAAAACTTACGCTATACTCTGAACCAGCGTTAAGCCGGTAAAGGGCGGCTGATGCCTTTAAGAAGATAATTCGGTCACAGGGGCCGTGGGCTTTGTCGTAACGCATCCGGGCGTTGCTTCAATCTACCCGCCAAAGGGAAGAACGCCTAAAGGCGTCACACCCACTTATCGCTTTCTAAGCCGGCAGCCTGTGACCGAATTTAATTTTTAAACTTCATAAGCCGCCACTAATCAGGAGTATTTTTTATCCTTTAAGTTTAAGTTTCAAGGAGGAAGGCCATGCAGAGGTTACGTTTGACCCTCTCGTTAGGATTGGCTTTGGAGGCGCTGTTCGTCCTGGGCGGCTGGTTGCGGAGTGCAGCGCCGATCCGGGCCGGGCCTGGCAGCCTGAGCGCGGTTGGGCCGGCGTTCACCCCGTCGCGCACGGGGGACGTGGTACCCGGCTTCAGCGTCACCTACCTGCACACGTTGACCAGTGACGCCGATCTCCCGCAGACGATCACCCTGACGGTGGCGACCATGGCCACGGAAGCCGGCTATACCGTGACCGTCACGCCGGTCCCCACGGTCACGGTCGTCTCCCTGACCGGTGAAGCCGTGGTCGTGACGGTGACCGCGCCGGAAACGGCCACCCTGGGCGCACAGGTGACCGCCGTGATCACGGCCACAGACGGCGAGGGGCGTATCGCCGTCGTCACCGATACCACCACCGTCGTGGCGTTCAACCCGGTCGCGCCGGCATTGGAGCCGGAACGCCAGGGCTCTGCGCTGCCGGGGCGCACCATCACCTATTACCAGACGTTGATCAACCACGCCAACGTGCCGCTACGCTTCGCGCTGCAAAGTGACAACGTCAACGGCTATACGGTGACCGTTGCGCCGACCGAGACGGCGCTCCTGCTGCCGGCCGCGACGGCCGGCCCGGCCGGGTGGAGTCGCGCCGTTATTGCCGTGACGGTGGCCGTGCCGCCCGACGTCCCGACCGGCACCGTGCAGACGACGGTCGTCACCGCGACGGCAGTCGGCTACCCTGCCCTCTGGGCCACCGCCACCCAAATCACCGTGGCCGACTGGTGGCGGCTTTACCTGCCGCTCGTGCAAAAACCGCCATCTGCCTGCGCCGCCATCCCCGGCGCGAGCTACAGCTCGCTTTCCGTCGTCGGTGACGGCGGCCCCAACCCCGACGCCGAGCACGACGCCGGGTATAACATCGGCCTGTTGGGGTACGACGTGGTGGCGGCTGAAAAGACCTTCACCTACTACGGCCCCACCATGGATCTCCAGGCACCCCAGTTTTACTTCCTGTTTGAAGATCACGCACAACGCAATGTCGTCTTCAGCCAGGTCTACAATCTGCGCAACGGGGATGGCACCCCGGTCCAGGAGCAATGGCCGGTCACCTATCTGGGGCTGGGGGTGGCGACCAACGAAGTCATTGGCACTCCCGATAGTGGCTACGACATCCAATATGGCTACGATGCCATGGTCATCTATGCCAGCCAGCAACGGATTGCCATCAATTACGGGCGCAACGACACGCTGGCCGGCTACACGGTTTACATTGACGGGATTTGCGTGGAGCCGTCGCTCCTGGCGTTGTACCAGCAGCTCAACGCGGCCGGGCGGAACGATCTACCGGTGGTCCAGGGCGGTCAGCCCTTAGGGCGCGCCTGGAGCACCGAGGTCCGCATCGCCATCCGCGATACCGGGCGGCTGCTGGATCCGCGCTCGCAGGACGATTGGTGGCGTCTGCGCTGAGAAGCCAGCCGGGAGTTACGCCCGCCATTCTACACCACCCCTGAAGGCTCGTCGCCGGCTTAACGCTGAGGAGCTGGGAAAAACGGGGAACAATAGAAGTAGAAAACAAAATAAGGAGATATCATGAACTACGTTGATCAAGCGGCTGGCTATTTCAGTAATCACCTCAACTGCGCTCAATCGGTGCTGGCGACCTTCGCCCCGGAGTTGGGGCTGGACCGCGACACCGCGCTGCGTCTGGCTTCGGGCTTCGGCAGTGGGATGGCGCGGTTGGGGCAGACCTGCGGCGCGGTTACGGGGGCGATCATGGTGTTGGGCCTCCGTTATGGCTACATCAGCGGAGAAGACCTAGTCTCCAAAGAGAAAACCTACGCGCTGGTGCAGGAACTCACCGCTCGGTTCCGGGCGTGCCACGGGAGCACTCTCTGCCGTGAGCTGCTCGGCTGCGACTTAGGAACGCCGGAAGGGCAACAGCTGGCCGCCGACCGCCAGCTCTTCACGGTCATCTGCGAGCCGCTGGTGCGACAATCCGTCACGCTGGTCCAGGAACTCCTGGCGCGCGGGTAAGCCTCGCTCAACATTGGGGGTCAGGTTTGTGGCTAAGCGCTTTAGCGCCGTTTGCAATGCGCTAAAGCGCGCCACTACAATTTTGCCCCGCCAGCAGAACCCTTTGAACCTCGTCACGCTACCGGCGGCGCAGGAACGTGGTCGGAACCGTGACCTGGTCGCTATGGTGGGGGAGCTGTGCCCCAGTGCGGTTTGTGAAAGGCGCCCTGCTACCAGGCGGCCGGCGTAACGGTCGGGCGGGCAGTCTGGGCGGCTGCGTGGGAGCCGTGGCGACTTGCCTGATTCACCGGGGAACGGATCCCCCTGCGTGAACCTCCCCACGCCCGGCTGATACCATCGTGCCCGCAGGTATTGCAGCCCCGTCAGTGGATCGTGGTACTCCCCCGCAAAACCCCACGGCGACGTGAAGCCCTGCCGGGAGAGTGCCCCGCCGAAGGGGTCGCAGCTCGCGCTGCCCACCACCGCACCGGCGGCGTTGGTGAGCGCAGGTGTCATAGATGGCCGAAGTCAAGGGACAAGTGGTTAGCATCAAATT
>CAYTGR010000074.1:0-16541 GCA_964437445.1 uncultured Anaerolineales bacterium
GCTTCATAATCCTGCCTGACCGTGGTCAGGGGGGGGCTGTAGTAAGCCGATTCGGGAGTATCGTCAAAACCAACGATGGAGACATCGTCCGGGACGCGCAGGCCGCGCTCGCTCAGCGCCAGCATAGCGCCAAGCGCAAGGTAATCATTAGAGACGATCAGGCCGGTAAAACGTGCCCCGCGCTCCAACAGACGTTGGGCCGCCAGGTAGCCATCCCTGGGCATCCACTCCATGGCCTCTACGCTAGCCACCGGTGCCAGACCGGCGGTTTGCAGGGTCTCCCCAAAGGCAGTATGGCGAGTGTGGGCCTCATGGAAATTGAGCGGCCCGCTGATCTCGGCAATCTGGCGGTGGCCCAGGTCCAATAAATGTTGGGTGGCAAGCCGGCTGCCGTGATATTGGTCAATCATGACTGAAGGGGCGGTGGAGCCGCGCTGGTTGCGGATCTGGAGCATGGGAAGGAGCGGCGGGTCGGCGGAAATTTTTTCAAACAGTTTGCTTTCCACGGGCGCAGTAATAATAGCCGCTTCACACAAGCCGCTGTTGAGGTGGGCATACAAGCGCTTCTCTTCCTCTGGATCATCGTGCGGGATATCGGTAAACATCAGACTGTAGCCATGAGCGATGGCGGCACGCCCCATCGCCACGATCAGCTCACGCGGGATATAGGTCTCGACGCCAAAGGTGATGACCTCCAGGATGGAAGACCGGTGGGTCTTCAGACCGCGCGCTAACTGATTGGGGTGATAACCAAGCGTTTGAATGGCTTTCAGCACCTGGCGGCGGGTGCGTGCCGAGACATTGGGACTGTTGTTAACAACACGCGACACAGTCTGGCTGGATACCCCGCAGGCTTTAGCCACGTCCAGGATGGTCACTTTTCGGGAGTTGTTTTCTGCGCTCATATTTCTCAGTACCCGGCGTATCAGTGTGATCGTTAACGGTAAGTATATCACAGTTTTAGCGAAAATGACGACCAAATTGAGCGATTATGGCGGCAATAAGTCCAAATGAGCACTTTTTGGGCCGACCTATTGACTTTTTATAAAATCTGTGCTATGCTATTTTTGTTAACGATAACAATTTTTCACCCCCAATTCAGTTCAATTTTTAGGAAGGAGAAGATTTGATGAAGACCGTAGCCAAACCCATTCTGACTTTCGTCCTGGTCACTCTGCTGCTGAGTTTGTTGGCGACCGGCTGTGGTGCCCCGGCGACGACGACCGTCCCCACGGAAGCCCCTGTACAGACCACCGCAGCGCCCACCGAACCGGCCACAACCGTCCCCCCGACCGCAGAGGCCACCCCCGTGGCGACCCTGAAGATCTGGGCTGACGACACGCGCACCCCCATTCTGCAAGCCTTCGCCGAGGACTTCCGCGCTCAATACAACGTCGAGATTGTCGTCGAGGACCTGGGGCGCGTGCAGGACATCCGCACCCCCATGATTACCGCCGCACCGGCCGGTGAGGGCCCCGACATCTTCATCGGCGTCCACGACTGGCTGGGGGCTTTGGTCGAGAGCGGTCTGGTAGCCCCCATCGACCTGGGCGACAAAAAAGACGAATTTGTCGACATGGCCTTGAAGGCCTTCACCTACACGGACGGCAAACTCTACGGCGTGCCCTACGCCACTGAGAACCTGGGGTTCTTCTACAACACCGAGCTGGTCGCCGAACCCCCCACCACCTGGGATCAAGTCCTGGAAGTTGGCCGCGCCCTGCAAGCAGCCGGCAAAGTCAAATACGCCTTTGCCATGGCCGGAGGCGGCTACGAGAACCTGCCGATCCTGACCGCCAAAGGCGGTTACATCTTTGGCCTGGATGCGAACGGCGCCTGGAATCCTAACGATGTCGGTCTTGATAGCCCGGGCATGATCGCCGGGGTTACCTATCTGGCCGATGCCGCCAAAGCGGGACTCATACCCGAAACTGCCGACTACGAAACCGCCCACTCCCTGTTTGAAACCGGTCAGGTTCCATTCTTGCTGGCTGGCCCGTGGGCGCTGGATCGCATCCGGGCCTCCGGTGTGCCCTATAAAGTGACCACCTTCCCTGATAACGGGGCCCCCTTCTCCGGTGTGCAGGGTTTCATGGTCAACGCCTTCAGCGAGAACCAACTTTTGGCGCAGACGTTCCTGACCGAGTATGTCGCCACCCCGGAGTTTATGCAGAAGATCTACGAAACGGGCTTGCGCCCCTCCGCCTTCAAGTCTGTCCTGGCCACCATGGACGATCCTGATCTGGTAGCGATGGGAAAAATTGACAACGCCATTCCGATGCCGAACATTCCGGAGATGGGGTCGGTATGGACAGCCTGGAATAACGGGATCACCCTCGCCGTGACCGGCAAGCAGACGCCTGAGGCCGCCATGAAGGACGCGGCGGACCAGGTGCGGGCCTTGATCGCCGGCGCGCTGGCCGGCATGGTCAACCTGCCCGGCAGCTATCAGGAGAAGACTGCGTGCGGCGCGCAGTGGGATCCCGCCTGCAAGGCAACCGCCCTGGAGAAGGGTGACGATGGGCTCTACCGGCTCACCATTCAATTGCCGGCGGGAGACTATGAGTACAAGGTCGCCTTAGACGGGGCCTGGACAGTCAACTACGGTTCGGACGGCGCTCAGGATGGCCCCAACTACAAGCTCAGCCTGGCAGCCGATAGCAAGGTGACCTTCACCTATAACCCCGAAACCCACCTGGTAGAAGTCACTACCGAGTAATACCCATCGTCCCTCATGAAGGCCGGGGATTTCCCCGGCCTTCATTTCATCAGCATCGCAGCAGCATCTCATTATCTCTATCTCTCACTTCACCCTGATCATCCTGGTAGCGCTGAATCCATACGCGGAGGTGAAAGCATGGCTTCCATTGCTTCCCAGAATAGCCCCCAAACCCAAACAAGGAAGGGCCCTGCGACGCCGGTTTTATCCCGCCTGCTACAAGGAGGGATTTTGGTTGCCCTGGATGCCGCTGTCATCTGGTTTCTCAGCAAACTGATCGCTTTAGGCTATTTCCCCCTGGCAGCAGCCGTGGTGATCATCACTGTTTTCGTTAACGTCGTACTGCTGTACAAAAAAGCCTATCCCATCCGCTGGATGGTCGTGGGGCTGGTCTTAATGGCCCTGTTTACCATCTATCCGATCATCTTTACCATTTGGGTTTCCTTCACCAATTACGGCGAGGGCCACCTCATCACCAAGCAGCAGGCGATTGATCAGCTCTTGAATCAGAAATATCTCCCGGAAACCGGGAAAGCCTATACCTGGACGGCCTTTCAATCGGCGGATGGCGAGTACGCCCTCTGGCTCAGAGATGCTGAAGGGAATGGCTTCCTGGCGAAACCGGGAGCGCCACTCACCCAACCCCGGCCCGGTGAGTCGGGGGTCGGGGAGTTAGACAGCAAGGGGATCCCCACAACGCTTGAAGGCTATCAAAGATTGAACGCGATCCGGGCCGCTACGGATAAAAACCTGCCCCAAATCCTGTTCGGCGAGGAAGGAAAAACCATCCAGGTCCGCTCCCCGACGGAAGCAGCGGAGTTATTACCCCTGTATGTTTATGATCCCGTTCAGGATTCCATGACGAATCAGGAGACCGGGGTCGTCTATAAGAACCTGCGGGGGACGTTTACCGCTTCAACCGGCCAGCAGCTGCGCCCTGGTTTTATCGCATCAATCCAGTTCACCAATTTCAGAAATTTTTTCTTCAGTCCCGCGCTGCGTGGCCCGTTAGTCCAGGTGGTTGCCTGGAATTTTGGGTTCGCCTTCTTCAGTTTGCTGTTGAATTTCTCGCTGGGCCTGGCCATTGCCATCATGTTCAATGACCCGCTCTTCCCTCTCAAGAAGGTGATCCGCTCGTTACTGATCATTCCTTACACCGTACCGGCGCTGATCACCATTTTGATCTGGCGTGGCATGTTGAATCCCGATCTGGGGGTGATATCTCACCTGCTACGCAGCTGGTTGGGGTGGTCTCCCCCCTGGTTTACCGACGCCTGGTGGGCTAAAATCGCCATTCTCCTCGTCAACCTCTGGCTGAGCTACCCCTACTTCATGCTGATCTGCAGCGGCGCCCTGCAATCCATTCCCCAGGATATGTACGAGGCCGCCCTCATGGATGGGGCCGGCCCCTGGCAAAAATTCAGGAGCATTACTTTACCCCTGTTATTGGTCGCGGTGGGGCCCTTGTTAGTCGCCTCGTTTACCTTCAACTTTAATAATTTTAATTTGATCTATCTCTTCAACGCGGGTGGCCCGCCCATCGCCGGGACCCCTACCCCTGCCGGGCACACAGATATCTTGATCAGTTACGTGTATAACCTCGCCTTCTCCGGCAGTCGCGGTGTCAACTACGGCTTTGCGGCCGCCATCACGATCGTCATCTTCTTCATCGTCGGCACCATCACCCTGTTCCAGTTCCGCTATACCCGCATGTGGGAGGAGGCCGGCGAAAATGTCTAACGTGACCCTCATTCAACGGTTCCGCACTTCTGCTAAAGCCCAACGCCGATTCAGCATTGGAGTACGCCTGGTTATTGCGGTCTTCCTGATTATCTTCTCGGTATTCCCCATTCTCTGGGTCATCTCCGCCTCCTTAAGCCCCACCGGCACTCTGGCCACCCAAAAACTGATCCCGGCCAATCCGGGGTTGGGGAACTACCGTACACTTTTGCATTCAGCGCAGTTCCCTTTCTGGAAGTGGTTCGGAAATTCGCTCAAAATCGCTTCTATCACGTCCTTACTTTCTCTTTCTATCACCACGATAGCCGCTTATGCGTTCTCGCGCTTCCGCTTCCGCGGCCGCCAGACGATGCTCAAAGCCATTTTGCTCATCAATGTCTTCCCTGGCCTGCTGGCGCTGGTGGCTACGTTTTTGATGATCTCCCAGGTCGGCGATGTGCTGCCCTTCATGGGCTTAGACAACCACACCAGCCTGATCCTGGTGTACCTGGGAGGGGCCATGGGAGTCAATATCTGGTTGATGAAAGGTTTTCTTGACACCATCCCGCGCGATATAGACGAGTCGGCCATGGTGGAAGGAGCTTCCAACTGGCAAATCTTCACCCGGCTGATCCTGCCTCTATTGCGCCCGATCTTAATCGTCATCGCCATCCTCAACTACATTAGCACCTATGGCGAGTTCGTCCTGGCGCGGGTGCTGCTCAGGAGCAACGAGCAATACACCTTGATGGTCGGGTTGCAAATCTTCGCCGGCGCCCAATTTGATCAGCGGTGGGGCGTCTTTGCGGCCGGCGCCTTGATGGGGGCACTGCCGATCATGATCATTTACCTCGCCCTCCAGGATCAAATCGTGGGCGGCCTGACCCAAGGGGCGGTAAAAGGATAAATCCCAACCAAGAGTGCATTGACCATGGATCTCAAAAAAACACGGCCCTGGATTACGTTGATAGCTCTCCTGATGATATGCAGTATCGTGGAGGGGTGCGTGCCTGTGACACAAGAAATTGAACCTGCGATTACGGCAAGCCCGGCGACGCCCACCCCAGAGCTTGAGCCGACGGCTACCGCCCTCCCCCCCAGCGCCACGCCAGGCCCAACGGCAGCGCCCGTCAGCCTGCTCAACCCTGGATTTGAAGAGCCAGCGCCGAACGGAATGCCGGCGGGGTGGAATCAAACCGGTGCGGCAACCGCCGTCCTCATGGAGGAAAGGGGTCATTCAGGCCATTCCCGCCTGACGCATAAAGGAACAACTGCTTACCAGGTAGAAACCTGGCAAACCCTCTCCGGGCTGGCCAATGGATGGTACACCCTGCGGGCCTGGGTTCGTTCAAGTGGTGGACAAAACGCCGTCTATCTGGCCCTCAAATGCGGGGGCGAGGAAAAGCGGGTCTATGTGCCGCCCACCACACCGGGCTATCGTTGGCTCCAGCTGGCGCTCTCCCAGCAAGTGACCGACGGCCAATGCACCATCAGCCTATACTCGGACGGCAATCCCGATACCTGGGCCAGCTTTGACGACATTGAACTGGTGCCCGGTCGGGTTGCGCTCTCCATTCTCGGGGCCGATATCTCAAGTCTGGCCAAATCCGAAACGCTGGGAGGAGTTTACCGATATAGCGATGGAACCCAGGCGGATGCCTTACAGATCCTCAAAGATCACGGGCTGAATTACGCTCGCCTGCGGGTGTGGGTGGATCCCGCCGATGGGTATCATGGTAAGGCCGAACTCTTAGAGCTGGCCCGGCGGCTGAAACGCCTGGACATTCAATTGCTGGTGGATTTCCACTATTCGGACAGCTGGGCTGATCCCGGCAAACAGATCAAACCGGCGGCCTGGAAAGATTACGATTTTGAGCAGCTCCAAAGAGCGGTCTATGAGCATACCTATGATGTGTGCAGTAGCCTCGTCGCCCAGGGCACACCACCAGATATGGTGCAGGTGGGGAACGAGATCAACGCGGGCATGTTGTGGCCAGACGGAGATTATAACCACTTTGACAATCTGGCGGCCCTCCTGAAAGCGGGGTACCAGGCGGTAAAAGATTGCAACAGCTCCACGCTGGTCATGTTGCACATCGCAGAAGGGGGTGATAATGACCTGGCGCGCTGGTGGTTTGACAATATCACGCGCCGGGATGTTCCCTTTGACGTGATCGGCATCTCTTACTACCCCTTCTGGCACGGCAGTCTGGCCCAATTGCAGTACAACCTGAATGATATCTCCGCCCGCTATGACAAAGACGTCATCGTGGTCGAAACCGCCTATGCCTTTACTGACCAGGAAGACGACTTTCTCGCGAATATCGTCAGCCGCGACATGGCGGTCCCCGGCTACCCGTTGACGCCGGCAGGTCAGCGTGCCATGTTGCGGGATATCATGTCCATTGTGCGGGCTGTCCCCCACGGACGCGGCCTCGGGGTTTTTTACTGGGACGCGACCTGGACGGCAGTGCCGGGCAATGGCTGGGAGCCGGCGGATCCCCAGTCGGGGAATGCCTGGGAAAATCAAGCCCTGTTTGATTTTGACGACCGTGCGTTACCCGCCTTAGAAGAATACTTGAATCCATAGTTAGCGTGAGTAGCTATCTACCCCATGAACAATGACCTAAGAGACGCCGAGAGCGCAGAATCAATATCTCTGCGTCTCAGCGGTAAAACAGGCTTTGTGCAGTGAACTCAACAATCAAGAGCCAACCAGAAAGATCAAAGAGCAACGAGCATGGACGCCAAACCCACAGCACCGGCGAGATTATATCTTGGTTCTGCCTACTACCCGGAACAGTGGCCTGAGGCCAACTGGAAGGAGGATATTCGCCTGATGGCCGCGGCCGGGTTTAACGTGGCGCGGTTAGGCGAATTCGCCTGGTCCACCCTGGAACCGGCGGCGGGGCAGTTCAATTTCGCCTGGCTGCACAAAGTGATTGACGAGCTGGCAGCGGCCGGCATCCGCACCGTGCTCAGCACCCCCACCGCGGCCCCGCCCCCCTGGCTGGTGCAACAATATCCTGCCATCCTGGCCATGGATCAAGACGGTCGCCGGGTCCAGGTGGGCAACCGCTGCCATTATTGTGTTAATTCCCCCGAGTTCCATGCGGCCGTCCAGCGCCTGGTGGGAGCCCTGGGCGCCGAGTTTGGCCGCCATCCCTACGTCATCGGCTGGCAGATTGACAACGAATACAACCGTTACTGCTTCTGCGAACACTGCCAGGAGCTGTTTCAGCAATTTCTGGCCCGGCGTTACGAAACCCTGGCGGCGCTGAACGCGCGCTGGTCAACCGCCTACTGGAGCCAGACCTACAGCGATTGGACGCAAATTCCGCTGCCCGTTGGCCCGCATAACCCCGGCCTGATGCTGGAACACCGGCATTTCATCACCCACAGTTACCGCCGTTTCCAGCGCCTGCAGATTGACCAGTTGCGCCCGCACCTGCGCCCCGAGGTGTGGATCACGCACAACTTTATGTACTGGCATGAGGGCTACGACCACTACGACCTGGCCGCCGACCTGGATCTGGCCTCCTGGGACTGGTACGTGGGAAGCGGGCACCTGGATTACCAGGTCTCCGGGGCAGCGCACGACCTGGTGCGGGGTTACAAGCGGCGCAGTTTCTGGCTGATGGAAACGCAGCCCGGCCATGTGGACTGGCGGCAGATCAACAATGCGCTGAATAAGGGCGAGACCCGCGCCGCCGCCTGGCACGCCGTGGCGCACGGCGCGCAGGCGGTGTTGTACTGGCAGTGGCGCTCGGCCTACGGCGGCCAGGAGCAGTATCACGGCACGCTGCTTGACCAGTCTGGTCAGCCGCGACCATTTTACGCTGAGGCGCAACAGCTCGGCCAGGACTTTCAGGCGATCGCCGGCGCGCTGGTTGGCGCTGAAGTGCGCGCCCGGGTCGCCCTCTTGAATTGCTACGACAGCCGTTGGTCCATCCAGGCCCAGCGGCACCATGCCGGTTTTGATTATCTGGCGCACCTGCTCCATTACTACCGCCCGCTGGCAGCGCGCAACGTCAGCGTGGATATTATCTCGCCGGCTGCGCCGTTGGATGGCTACGCATTGGTCATTGCCCCCGCCCTGCTCATCCAAACCCCCGCCCAGGTGGCCGCCTTGCAAACCTTCGTAGCCCATGGCGGTCACCTGGTGCTGACCATCCGCACCGGCATGAAAGATAGCTACAACGCGCTGCTGCCGCAGCGCCAGCCTGGCGGTCTGGCCGGCGTGGCCGGCGTGGAGGTGGAGGAGTACTACGCCCTGGAGCAACCTGTCCCGCTGCAAGGGGCAGGGCTAACGGGCGCGACCTCGGTCCTGTGGGCCGAACGCTTGCGCTGTCTGCCCGGCTGCGCCGTGCAAACGCTGGCCAGCTACGGTCCCGCCAACGGCTGGCTGGACGGTCAACCGGCCATCACACGCCACACCTACGGGCGCGGGCAGGTAACCTACGTGGGGGTCTACCTTGAGAAAACCGCCGATCAGCAGGCGCTGCTGGATGAGATCCTGCGCACGGCCGGGGTGCAACCCGATCTGAGCACGCCCGCAAACGTGGAAGCCCGCCGTCTGGTGCGCCCTGACGGCGCGGAAATCTATATCCTCATCAACCACACCCGCCGCGCGGTCTCTGTACCCCTGCCCTGGCCGGCCGGGGATTTGCTCAGCGGCCGGGCCGTCACGGGCGATCTGTCCCTTGAACCCTATGGGGTCGCGGTGCTGGCCCCGACGTGAAACGAGGATTTGCCGGGAGTCTTTACCATGTTTTCCAGGGTGTGCCCGCGCCGTTGACGCTCTGCGCCACGCGGAGGCCATCCGCAGTGTAAGTATACCCCAGGGTGGCATTCCCGCTCTGGGCGCGGCCCCACTGCCCGGCGGCGTTGTACGTGTAGGTGAAGACGCCGTCGCTCGTCAGGTTGCCGCGCGCGTCCAGATTTATTGAGGCTGTACCGGTTTGACTATCCACTCGCGGTCAACAAACAAAAGACAATGCTCTGGTGGGGATTGACTTAAATCTGGGCTGAGGACGTCTTCTGGCAGCCAGCCTTCTACTCCCGATTCTGGATCGCGGATCTGATACATATAACAGCCATTATTGCCTTGGGAATACCAATGCGCTTCCCAAATCTCCAATTGCAGGCCGTGACGCACAAGAGGATTACGAATGCTGGTTGATACCATCGGATTTGCTGCAAAAAACACGGTTGCGCCTTGCCCTTCCCCGACATTGACATACCCCCATCCCGGCGTTTCTCTGCGGTTGGGACCTACATTGGTCCAGTCCCACCTGATTCCCAACAAAGGAGAATGATCGGGATATCCTTCTGGGTAACATACCTGGTCACGGGGCAAGGGGCTGCCGGGGATTTGTGTAAGTTCATCTTGCTCAAGCCATTTACTTTCGTCACCCGAAGGCAAGCGTATGCGGTATATATAACATGCTCTTTCACCATGCGATGTGTAGATATAATACCATTGCGCCTGCAGAATTTCCACCTGGCTCCCCTTGCCTCCCCAATCCTGTGCCCAGGTTTTCAGGTCAGGTCCTGCCAGTAAGTCCGTATTTGAAACTACGTATGCATTTCCTGACATAGGTTGATAATGCGGTGTGGGTGTAGGAATTACGCTAACTTGATATCTCCTCACAACTTCGCGGGTACAGGATAATAACAAATTGGCGCAATAACATACAACTATACATCCGAGTCCCCAAAACAGCCACTGGCGAGCTACAAATGTTTTTTGCATTCTATCTCCCCTTATTCTCCAGCGGCAGGGTATGCAGGCTCAATCAGTGCATCTTCCCAAGAAATAGCGCGAAAACCTTCATCCAGCGTGTCCCAACCGCTGGTAAACAATTCTTGTTTATATTCCGTAAATCCCCTTGCTCCTCCCACTCCAATATTTAATAAACCACTGGTGAATATAGTTCCGGTTTTCCCGTTATCAGCTAATAACCAGCCTCCACCCCAGAACATCTGGACTGATGCCCCAGTACTCCAGCCTCTCCAGAAGTCAGAGATTTGCTCCGGTAAAGCTTTAGACTCCTTCCTATGCATCACATCCACCAACGAGCTATAAAAATCCCCCACATAGACCGCGCCGACATCGGCACTGACGGGAAGAGGTCCACCTACACCATAAGAACCGCCTGCTGATGCGTATTGAGTACCATAGCGATCCACTGAGACACTGGTTGTTCCCCCTACATCTCCAATTGGCGCCGATAACCCGCCATCCACAGTCAACAGATCCGGTACAGGCGAATAGCCGTCAATGACTTTCTCGTTTCCCCAGTCTCCGTTCAGTTCGTGGAAGACATAGCCACTCAAAATGGTGTTCTGAGAAGCTATTTCGTTAATGTAATCCCGTAATTTCTTGGTGTAGGGGCCAAAAATCAAGTTTCCCAGCCACCCGCGCTCACGCGTCAACAGTAATTCATCATCCTCGCTACCGCAACCATCGGACTTTGTCAACGTCCATTCGGGCGTCCATTCGATTTCCAAATTCCAGCCTTTACGGACCAGGCGACCACTGCGCAACCGGTCACCCATACCGGCGTGTTTGAGCAACCATAACAACCCGGAAAGTTCTGGTCGCACTAAATAATCATGAAAATAGATCGCATCCGGCGAATCATAAGGCGCGGCCAACTGGCCCCATGCAACGGACGGATCGGGGCTAAACAAGGCGACTAATTCAGCAAGGCTTGCTGGATAGACGCTGCGCTGAATAAGGCCTTCCGAGAAGTAGCCAGTGGGATCTACATAGTTGATGGGATTTCCGCTGGCGTAGCGATAGAACGTGCTGGTCGCCACCGGATCGCGTTGTGTGAACCGCCCCGTCTCCGCCTGATACCATCTTGCTCTGAGGTAGACCAACCCCACATCTGCATCCTGCCACTCCCCGGTATACCCCAGCCCCGCCTGCGCGCCGCCGACCTCCGCCCCATACGGCGACCACTCCCGGTCGGCCGTGACCGCGCCCGCGCCGTCCACCGTCTGCCGCACCGACCCCAGCGCGTCGGGCAGGACGTAGGCCCAGGCCGCGCCGTCCCACTGACCCAGCGTCTCAGCGCCGAGGAGGTAGCGGGTCGCGCCGCTGCTCAGCAACTCCGGCACGGGCGTCGCCCAGTCCCAGGCGAAAGTCGTGACCACGCCGTTGCTGCTCTGCGCCACGCGGAGGCCATCCGCGGTGTAAGTATACACCAAGGTGGCATTCCCGCTCTGGGCGCGCACTAACTGCCCGGCGGCGCTATAGGTGTAGGTGAAGACGCCGTCGCTCGTCAGGTTGCCGCGGGCGTCCCAGGTGTACGGCACGCCGCCGGCGCTCGTCAGGCGATGGGCCGCATCGTAAGTATACGTCGTGACGGTGGTGCCGCTCAAGGGCGTGGTCTCCGTCAAGGCCGTGCGATTGCCGGCGGCGTCGTATTGGTAGGCATACGCCTCCCCGGTGGAGTAGGTCGCCCCGACCAGGCGGCCCAGGGGATCATAGGCATAGGTGAGCGTCCGCGTCACCACGGTCGCTCCAGTGGCCGTGCGCAGGGCCGGGGCCGCCAACCCGGCCGGCGGCAGCCAACGGCCGGCCCGCTGGCCGGCAGCCGCCGGGTATTCCAGCCGCGCCCGCCAGTGATAGGCAGTCCCGGCGCTCAAGCCGCTCACCCCCTGGGTCAGCGGCACCCCGGCGGTCAGGGTGTCCGTCCAGGCGGTTGTGCCGCTCAAGACGGTCGTGGCCGTGAAGGGCGTCCCCACCGGGGCCACCTGCCAGGCCAGCCGGACCCGGCCCCGGCCCCCGGGCGCGCGCCCGGTCAGCGCCAGTTGGAAGGCCGTCGCGCTCGCCCCGCGCCCGCCCGAGGCGAGCAGGAAACGGAGGTTAGCTTTTACAACGCTAATGCACAGGCAACCAGGCCAAAATACCAAAGTTCTTGCCGCGCATCCACCGCGATAAATGGCGGGTCTTCGTGTCATAAATGTATGCCTGCGTCGGGTCGTTTTCACCACCACTAATGCTAAAAAGCAAGTAACGCCCGCCGGGTGACAAAAACCCTGAATTCCTAATCTGGTGGGGCAAACAGGGTGAAAAGTCCAGTATTTGCCAGGTCTCCACTGCCAGGAATTGGCATAAATCTACATATCCATACATGCCCATCAGATCTGCTGACTCTTTTTCACCATGCCACGACGTGATTGCCCCCGTTTGTGGCTCTACTCGATATTGGTGACCGGTACTATGGAAAACGACATACTGACCATCCAAGGTCCAAGAGATCCAGCGGGGGACATCCGTAGCGGTGGTGGCTTCCATTAGCCATCGGAAATTCTTACCATTCCAGTCAACCACGCACAGTCCTTCTTTTATCGGCGGCGTTTCATAGAGTGGATATTCTTCCGGCTGTTTTTTGCCCGGTCGAAAAACTAAATAATGGGTTGACTTCAGATCTGTAATGCCATCACTGCACCGAAACGCTACAGATTGTAAATTGGGTGCCCAGGTTGGCACATCCACATACACGTCAGAGGGGGTAATACGAGTCCAACGTTGGGTCAAAATGCGTCCGGGTCTGAAAAGGTATATCGCTTGGCTAGGGCCATCGTCAACATCCGTCCGCAACAGTAATGCAATAGTACCTGGCAAACGCAGATATGGCCATTGCCACATCAATACACCTAATCCGATGAGTAAACCGATTGCTATCCCTAATCGTCTGATCCATTGACGCATCTCGCCTCCATCTTACAAAACAGCTTAACGACAACGTTTTGTGACCGGAATGTCATCCGGAATGTGGACGATAGCCATCATGTTCACTTCTGTGAATGTGTCGTTAATAGCTCTGCTACCCCAACCGCTAGCTGGGCTAGAATGGTCTACTATGTGAGGGGTGAGGCCTTGATCTCCCCAAATCGGTTCGTTGCTATTGTCCGGTGGTAGCCCGCCCCTTCGCGTTAAAGCTCCCCAACCGACTATAAAGGCAACATGATTGTACTGGCCTCCGGCTCTTACAGCAGGTGCATGTTCTTGACGGTAGAAAACTACATCTCCCAGGCGTGTGTCAAACGACACTGGCATATACTCTGTACGGGCGTTGCCATTGGCGTCCCAATCCACGGCCCACGGTAAAACTGGCGAACCAGTATCCACTGATTGTTTGTCTGCATCCTTGCCTGTTGCTACTTGTTCTCCATAATAGTAAGACACGGCAAAGCCTCTGTCGCGGGTCAAGTAGTCAAACAAATTATCAGTTAAGGCCCAGGCTTCCCCACAATACGCTTGATCTATGTTTTCCCCCACGCGAGGATCTATCACTGTGCATCCCAACCATCCAGAACAAGGTTTAAAGGGAGAGCTGGCATAGTGATAACCAGTACAGCGACTGGCACGGACCAGGGCAGGTTTTTCGAAAAACCATCGTGTATCTTCAGGGAAATAGCCAGCACGTAAGGCTTGTGAAACAAAGTTGGTACAATCACTGTTGCCGAATTCCCCATATTCGGAATTAGGTGGTGGTGATTTCCAATCCAGCGCATACTGAACTGCTCGATTCCGGTCATAAGGGATTTGCCCTGAAGGATCTGTAAAGTGGAGCGGGTTTCCAAAACTGTACAGGTAGCGGTTGATACTGGGGGGATTACGGAAGTCAGGAGTTACAGGATCTGGACTGATAAATTGGCTAAGAGTTGGTTGATACCACCTGGCCCGGAGGTAGACCAACCCCACATCTGCATCCTGCCACTCCCCGGTATACCCGAGCCCCGCCTGCGCGCCGCCGACCTCCGCCCCATACGGCGACCACTCCCGGTCGGCCGTGACCGCGCCCGCGCCGTCCACCGTCTGCCGCACCGACCCCAGCGCGTCGGGCAGGACGTAGGCCCAGGCCGCGCCGTCCCACTGACCCAGCGTCTCAGCGCCGAGGAGGTAGCGGGTCGCGCCGGCGCTCAGCAACTCCGGCACGGGCGTGGCCCAGTCCCAGGCGAAGGTCGTGACCGCGCCGTTGCTGCTCTGCGCCACTCGTAGTCCATCCGCAGTGTAAGTATACACCAACGTGGCCGTCACGCTCTGGGCGCGGACCAACTGCCCGGCGGCGCTATAGGTGTAGGTGAAGACGCCGTCGCGCGTCAGGCGATGGGCCGCATCGCAGGTGCAGGTCGTGACGGTGGTGCCACTTGCGTTGACCTGCTGCACCCGCGTGCCATCGCCATCGTAAAAGAACCGTGTCACGCCGCCTACGGTGGCGGAAGTTGTCACATACATAGAAAATTATTTTCTCCTAAGGGATTACCTCTCAAGTCTGTGACAAGCTCACCACTATCTGTTTGGATTGGCACTCTGTAACTTATGGTAGGGGATCCATGGTCTTCAATTCACCTCTGCTATAGTGGCAGCTTGGGTTATCCAACTATTTTTTCTTACGAGTCCCCATATTCATTTTTTGTAAATAGGAGGTCCACCAAATGGAAAAAGCAAAAAAAGTTGCTGTTATTACTCCTCCTGCTATGGAAAACAAGAAATCATTTTGCCCTAACAGCGAGCAGTACGTCGACCCCGCGATAGCCGCAAATATGATAGACAGAAAATAGATTCGCCTATTAGAAAAACGTATGCTTCCTAAAAACCAACAAATGCACGCTAAGAGCCCAGAAACAAGAGAAGTTAAACCTATCAATGTTTTCATACAAAGATATCCTATTGCTTTGATTCGCCGAGCACTACAATGGTGTTCCCCACCTTTATTGCATGCGACCCGGTCAAATGGTAGAGGGACATCGTTTCACCAGTGGCCTGCGCAATGGAAGACGACCCCCACCCATATATAAAGCCCAAAAAGTCCATTGCGCAATCAAGTGTGGCAGATGGCGAGACCATCCCAATTCCTGTTTCTGTGGTCGAGAAAAATGAGGCAGCACCCACTACAATGACGCGGTTATCTCCCAATTGAAATCCGTAAGAATTACCAGCGAAATAATCGGATGCTAGGGTACTGCCAGTAGAGGCAGAGCTAAGTATAGTGTCTATTCTATCCATCCCTGATTTACGATAGAAGGTATTACCTGCCAACAATCCGGCTGTTCCCCCCATTGGAATCCCAAACCAGTCCAAAATAGGTACCAGCGGGTTACCGTCGGCAAGTGTGCCAGCCCCTGTCCCCAAAATAGCCATACCTAACTCTGCACCCATACCTAATCCACTTGTTCCCATGGCAAGCGTTTCTAGAGTAGCTGCTATGATGCCACTTGTATTTGCTACTAACTGATTTACAACTTGTTTTTCATACCCCTGTTCTACAAGATACAAAGCTACTTGTTTCACATCCGGAGATATCCGTAAGGGCTCTCGTAGTAAGTACTGGGGATGTTCATTATAGACCTCATGTGTATGAACTAATGCATCCATATCGGGGTCATAATACCAGTGCCCGCTAGGGTCTATATACTTGACTGGGCTATTCAGGGCATATGTGTACCGATTGAGACTCTGCGGCCTCCCCGCCTCCGGGACGAGCGTATCCGCCTGGGCGAACCGCCCCACGGCGGGATCATAGAGCCGGGCCTGGTAGTCGTAGAAGCCCACCCCCGTCTCGCGCTGACCGGTGTAGCGGTAGGGCGTGGGCAGGCGACCGGTCTCGCCGCGCGGCAGGCCGTAGGGCGTGTACCGCAGGCTGCTCACCACCGTCCCGGTCAGCCCCGTCACCAGGGAGGCGCTGCCCAGGGCGTCGCCATGCAGGAAGTATACCCCTATCCCGTCGCTGCGCTGCTCCCGCAGGGCGCTCCGCTGGCCGTGGACAAAGTAGTAGGTGCGGGTGATCCGGCCCGTGGGGGAGAGCGTGATCTCCACCGCGCCCAGGAAGACGGTGGTGACGGGCGTCGTGGCGCCCACTTGCTGCGCTTCCCACACTTTCGCGCCGTCGCCGTCGTAGGCGTACCCGGTCACGGTCAGCCCCTGGGTGATGCGCACCACCCGGTTCTCCGCGTTGTAAGCCAGGGTGGTGGTCACGCCCGCCACGGTGCGGGTGAGCAGGTTCCCGTTGGCATCGTAGGTGGCGTGGAAGCCGCGATTTTTATTTTGTTGAAAACTAATTTTTAAATTACAGAAAACTAC
>CAYTGR010000075.1:0-5009 GCA_964437445.1 uncultured Anaerolineales bacterium
AACCTGAAACACGGCAGCGCTACAATGCTGCCAGCGCCGCCGTCACTTCATCCTCGCCGAAGTGTTGGCGATAGCGCGCGGCGAACTCGGCCAGGGTGTAGACATGCGCCTGCGTACCGTGTTGCTCCAGCACGTAGGTAGCCGCCAACGCTGCCAAACGGCCCGCCGCGGCCCAGGGCAGCCCCAACGCCAGCCCCTTGATCAGCCCGGCGCGGTAGGCGTCGCCGACGCCGGTCGGGTCGGCGATATGGTCCGGCGGGACGACCGGCACCGTCACCGGTTCGTCAGCCCAGATCAGCGACCCCTCCGGGCCGCGCGTGATGATCACCGCGCGCCGCACCGCCGCTCGGATCTGCTCGGCGGTCTTGCCGGTCCGCTCCTTGAGCAGTTCAAATTCGTAGTCGTTGACGATGAGAATGTCGGCGCCCTCCACACCCAGCCAGAGCGACTCACCGCCAACCCGCACCACCTGCTGGCTGGGATCATACATATAGGGAATCCCCAGCTCTTTGCACTCCACCGCGTAGCGATCCATCGCCACCGGGTCGTTGGGAGAGATCACCACCAGGTCCACCGGGCCGGGCACGTCGCGCATGGAGAGGTCGCGGGCGCGCGCCATCGCACCGCTGTAGAAGGTGGCGATCTGGTTTTGGTCCAGATCGGTGTTGACAAAGAAAGAAGCGGTGAACTCATCAGGGATGGCGACGATCAGCGAGGTATCCACGCCCCGCTCCTCCAGCCAGGCCCGATAATCGGCGAAATCCTGCCCGACAGTGGCCATGACGCGGGGCCGCTCGCCGAGCAGCGCCAGCGTGTAGGCGATATTGGTCGCGCAGCCGCCGCGCAGCTTGCGCATGGAATCTACCAGGAAACTGAGGCTGACTTTTTGCAGCCGGTCCGGCTTGATGTGTTCCAGAAAGTGCCCCGGGAACGACATGAGATAGTCGTAGGCAATGGACCCAGTCACAACTACGTTCATCGCACCTCCAAACGAAAGGGCCGCCCCAGTCTGGCAACGAGCGGCCCAGCACGGTCAAATGTACCACAAACGGGCAAATGAGCAAATGGCGAATGATGCAGAGGTAGTAACACCCTCAGGCGTCAAGACCCACCCTCATCCCCCTTCGGAGTGCAGCAGTTCCGTGAGTCCTGCGGGCGTGGCCGTGGTGGTCATCACGATGACGTAAACGTCGCGCGCGCCGGCTCCCGTCTTCAGCGCTTTGAGCACCGCGTAGTTGTCCATCGTAGAGATCACCGAGTCTAAGATGACCAGGTCAGGGCGCTCCTGCCGGGCCCGTTCCAACCCCGAAGCGGCATCACGGGCGGCCACGACTTCGTAGCCGCGCTCCTCCAACACCTGGCTGATGGCGGCGATGACCGAGGCATCCTCGTCAATGACCAGCACCTTCTTGCGGCCCTCGCCGCGGGCCGCACGCGCCAGGAGGCCGGCAACCGTCTCTAACATCCGCTCGCTATCTAATGGCTTGGTCAGATAGCCGTCGGCACCCAACCGCAGCCCCCGCTCCTGATCCTCCAGCACCGAGAGGATCAACACCGGGACCGGGGAAGTGACCGGATCGCTCTTGAGCGCGCTCAGCACGTCAAAACCACTGATCCCGGGCATCATCAGGTCCAGGATGATGAGCGCCGGCCGCTCGCGGCGCGCCACCGCGAGCGCTTCCATCCCGTTCTCGGCCTCCATGACCTGATAGCCGGCCTCGGTCAACTCCTGGTTCAACAGGTTGCGGATGCTGGCGTCATCGTCCACGACCAGGATCAAATTGCCGGAGTCGGCCGCCGGCAAGGTCTCGGCCACGCGCCGGCGCAATTCCTCCACCGTCACGACAGTGACCTTGGCCGCAATCAGCGGCAAGACGAAGGTGAAAGTGCTGCCGCGCCCCGGCTCGCTAACGGCCCAGATCCGCCCACCATGGTGTTCCACGATCTCCTTACAAATCGCCAGCCCCAACCCGGTCCCCTTGGGTCGGTTGGTCATAATGTCGCCCAGCTGGGTGAATTTCTGGAAGACGACGGAGAGTTTGTCCGGCGGGATTCCCACGCCCGTATCCTGAACGCTGACCGCCAGCCAGGTACCGGTGGGCAGTGGTTGGTCAACGCCGGTCAGGGGCGGCACCTGCGTCCCGTCAGGCAGCACCTCCACGGTGAAAGCATCCACCCGGACGCCGCCCTGGTCAGTAAATTTGACCGCGTTGGAGAGTAAATTGGTCACCACCTGGACCAGGCGATCCCGGTCGGCGTGCACCAACGGGAGCAGATCGGCCAACGTCACCTGCACCGACAGCCCTTTGGTTCCGGCCAGCGAGGAAATTGCCGAAACCGCACTGCGAATCACCTCGGCGATGGAGATGTCGGCCATATGCCACTCCACCTTGCCCGCTTCCATCTTGGCAATGTCCAGCACATCGTTGATCAAGCGGGTCAGCCGCTCCCCTTCGGTGATGATGATCTCCAGGTTGTCGCGGATACGCTCCACGGCCGGCTGTGCCCGCCCGTTGTCATCGGTGAGGTGCGGAGCAATGTCGCGCTCCAGGGTCCGGCTGATCAGCTTGGCGAAGCCCAACACAGAGGTCAACGGGGTGCGCAGCTCATGCGAGACGGTGGAGATGAACTCGGTTTTCATGCGATCCACTTCCGCCTCACGGGTCACATCCCGCAGGATAGTCACCACCCCCATGACCGAGGCCGTCTGGCCATCCTGCTCGGTGTGCAGCACCGCACAGGCCGAAGTCTTGTAGAAGGCCGGCAGGCTGCCCTCAGCGTTGGGGGTAGAAAACGTCACCGTATAGACAGTTCCAGGATGGTTCAGAGCCCGCTCCACCAGGGCATGGAGTTCCCCGGCCGGCAGGGCCTCGCGCAGCGGGCGCCCGTGCAACTCCGCGGCCGTCGTCCGCGCGATCTGCTCAAAGGCCGGGTTGACCAGCACAACGTTGCCATTCGGATCGGTCACCACCAGTCCATCGGCGATGTTCTGCAAGATGGTATCCAGGCGATTGCGTTCGTCTACCAGCTCGGCGGTGCGGGCCGCCACCCGTTCCTCCAACAAGCGGTTGGTATTTTTGAGCTTGCCGTAGACGCTCGCCAGCTGCACCGCCATTTGATTGAAAGTAATCGCCAGGTCACCCAGCTCATCATTGGAGTGCAAGAGAATGGTGTGTTCAAACTCGCCGTTGGCCAGCGCCAGCGCGCCCCGCTTCAGGTGTTGCAAGGGCCGCTGGAAAGCCAGCATTGTAATCAACGTGGCCACACCGATGGCCACCAACATGCCGCCGATCAGGGTCGGCAGGACTTGACTCAGGGAGCTGCGCTGGAGCAACTGTGCCGATTCACCGTCGAGCACCGCCTCCACCAGCCCGATGGTCCGCGGCTGGGCAGTTTCATCTTGCACCACAATGGGCGCGACGAAACCATAATAGGAACCAAACTCATCGGTATAGGCCACCCGATGCGGTTGGCCGTCCTGCAAGGCGGCAAAATGGGCCGGTGTCGCATAGAAGAAAGGATACCCTACCCCCGAATCGCTGGTATCCACCCAATAATAAAGATAGCCACCTTCGGAATAATAGATACCAATCCAGTTCAGATTGCCCGCCGTGAGCGCTGTGTTAAGTATCTGCTGGATTTGCAGATAGGCCGCATTGCCTAAATCCGCCGGCTGGCGGATCTGCTGCAACAGCTCGGGATCCACCTGCTGCGCGATGAGCGTCGCCACCCGCTCCAGGCGCGTATCCATTTCGGATTGCCAGCGCTCCGTGGTCGCTCTATAGACGCGATAGCCGGAGATCCCCACGGTGAGCACAATGAGCAGGACCAGAGGGGCCATAATTCGAACGAACACAGAGATTCTGAGTTTCATGATTACCTCAGTTTCAGGCCGGTCAGGGAGTTCCCAGCCGGGCGGAAAGTTGCCCCTCCGCCGTGAAAACCCAAATCGCGTTATTCAAAGCATCGGCGACGTAAAGTTGCCCCGCAGGGCCGACGTTGAGCCCCAAGACCTGCCAGTCCTGGACCCCGGCCGGCACGGTCAACGCTCCCAGATAGCGGCCATCCGGGTCCAGCCGCTGCACCCGACGGTTGCCCATATCGCCTACATAAAGCTGGCCGGTTGTATCATCTACCGCCAGATAGAGCGGGTAGGCGAACTCCCCTGGTCCGCGCCCATAGGTGCCGAACGTCAAGCGGTGGGTCAACACCGGTTGGTCAGGGGCTGGCCAGGTCAGGCTGAACTGCTGGACCCGGCTGTTGACGCTGTCGCTCACGTAAACCAAGCCGCGCTGATCATCCACCGCCACGTCATTGGGGCCGTTGAACTCACCGGCGGCCTCCCCCTTGCGGCCGAAGAAGGTCCCCAGCGCCGTGCCGTCAGCGTCGAAGATGCGCAGCGTGTTGTTCTTGTAACCCACTACGTACAGCCGGCCCTCGGTATCCAGATCCAATCCATAGGGGTTATAGCTGACCTGGCCGGCCGCGTAATCCTGCGCCCCCACCTCCCGCAGCAGGTCACCCTGCGGCGTGAAGACCTTCACCCCGTCGTGGATGATTTTAGCAGTCGGATTCCGCACCATATTGCCAATGTAAATGTTACCGGCAGCATCCGTAGCGGCGTCCCAACCATAGTAGATGTCGGCCGGGCCGGCTCCCAAGTGCCCGATGGCATTCAGAAAGCGGCCGGTCGCCGTCAGGTGCGCGATGCGCGCGTTCCCGCGATCCATGACGTACACGCTGCCATCGGAGGCCACGGCCACGCCGTTAGGTCGCAACAGGCCGGTGGGCTGCCGGGTACAGGCTACCAGCAATCCCGGCAGAACCATCAGGCCCAGCACACCCCCCAGTATCTGTGACACGATCCGCCTGCCCGAGCTCATTCGTTACACCTCTCCCACCGGCAACGTGAAGAGAAAACGGCTCCCCACCCCCAAACGGCTTTCCACCCAGATGTGCCCGCCGTGATGCTCCACGATCTGGCGGCAGATCGGCAATCCCAACCCGGT
>CAYTGR010000075.1:5109-16133 GCA_964437445.1 uncultured Anaerolineales bacterium
ATCACCTCGCCCAGGGAGAGTGGGACCTCCTCCCAGGCAACCCGCCGGGCCTCCATCCGCGCCAGGTCCAACATATCGTTGACCAGCCGGGTCAACCGTTCGCCCTCGCTAACGATGACCTCCAGGTTTTCCATGACCCGTTGGGCGCTCTGGTGCGCCCTTACCGCATCGGCCGGCAAAGAGGGCAAAATGTTGCGCACAAACTGTTTTTGGATCAAGCGGCTGAAACCCAAAACCGAGGTCATCGGCGTGCGCAGTTCGTGCGAGACCAGCGAGACGAACTCATCTTTCATCTGCGCCAGCTCTACCTCCTGGGTCATGTCACGCAGGACGGCGACGACGCCGGTAACCGGATAGGCACCGCCGCCGAGGGCGCAGGCCAGCGCCCGGTAGGTCCGCCCCTGCCAGACAACGTCGGCAGTAGCCACCAGCGGGGCCTGGGCCTGAGCCGTGGCGACCGCCGCCGCCAGCGCTGCATCGGGCAACACCTCGGCCAGCGGCCGGCCGACCAGGGTGGCCGCGTGACCTCCGGTGATCGCGGCGAACGTCGGGTTCAGCAGCACAATCTCCGCCTGCAGGTTGGTCACCACCAACCCGTCCGCCACGTTCTGCAGGATCGTGTTGAGCTCGGCGTGCTGTTTGGCCAGGTCGCGGTAGGCCGATTCCATCATTTTGACCATATCTTCCCGCATCTGAGCCAGCTGATGCTGGGCGGTGATGTCGCGCAGTACCACCAGGCTGCCCCGCAGCGCACCGCGCGCATTGCTCAGCGGCGTGATCGTCACCTCCACCCAGCGGCGATCGGAGTTCTCCAGGCAGATTTCCTGCCGCACGGCCTCTTGGGCCTGCTGTTGGGGTGTCAGCTGCAACGATTGCAACACGACGGTCGCCAGCTGCCCGATCAACGACGCCCCTTCCAGCCGCAACAGCCGGTGCGCTGCCGGATTGACCTCCACGATGCGGCCCTCGTCGTTCAGGACAATGACGCCGTCCTGCATACTCTCCAGCACGGTACGCTGCGCTACCGGCGTCAGATCCAGCAAGCGGTAACGGAAGAGGGCCACAAACAACAGCCCGCCGGAGATGGAGAACGCAAACGGTCCCGGATCCAGCCCCTGGATAGGCACCAGGTTAAGAATGTAAAACAGATTACCGAGCAGCGGCAACGCTCCGACGACCAACAAAAGGATGCTCTGCCGCCGGTAGAGTGACGGCAACCGCCGGAAGTGCAACAAATAGAGCAACATCCCCATCAGGATATAGCCATACGAAAAGATCGCGTGGAACCAGAACCAGGGTCCGTAGTGCGGCACGGCCGCCAGGAAAGGCCCCGAGGCATCCACCTCAAAACCGGTCCAGACCCAGTGATGCCAGGGATTGGTCACCGCCAGCAGCGTCGTCACCATGGTTGGCACTGCCAGCAAAGTGGCCGTCAGGCGGTTGAGCCAGAAATCACGCCCGGTATAACGCAGCGCAAAAAGGAGCCAGGCCGGGGCAATCCAGCCGCTGAAAACCACACTCCAGACTTCCCAGAAGCTCTTGACCGCCGCCGTCGCGCCCAGAATCTCCATGCCATACGCCGCTGTCCAGCCGGCGACCGCCACCAGCAGCAGCGCTAACATGGTGGCCTCGTTCCGCTCGTGCCGCCGGTGCCAGGCGTAGGCCGCCAGCCCCCCCATGATCAGGGCGGCAAAGAACAGCGGAATGGCGTAAGGACTGAACGTGAAGAGCATGGTCTGATCTGATTTCCTGACTTAGAAAATGGTCAAGCAGTCGTTTCTGGCTCCGAAATCACCTCAGTCTGACAGGGGCCGGTCCGACGACACCGGCAAGGTGAAAATGAAGCGGCTACCGCTCCCCAGCTGGCTCTCAACCCAGATGCGCCCACCGTGATGCTCCACGATCTCTTTGCAAATAGAAAGTCCCAACCCACTGCCGGAGCGGCGGGTTCCGCTTTCGCGGTCGCCGACCTGGCGGAATTTCTGGAAGAGCTGGGGCAGGTCGCTTTCGGCAATGCCTGTGCCGGTGTCGGCCACACAGACTGCCACCATTGGCTGCATCGCCGGCAGCCCTACATCTACCGGTTGGCGTATGCCCAGGGGTTCAATGGCCTGACCCGGCGGCAGCACGCGCGCCTGCACCTTGATCTGCCCCTGGTCGGTGAATTTAACCGCGTTGGAAAGCAGATTGGTCACCACCTGCACCAGGCGGTCGCGGTCCCCGTAGACCGGCGGCAGTTCCTCGGCCAGCTCCGCCTGAATCTGCAACGGTTTGCCGGAGACCAACGATTGCACCGCGCTGGTGCTGGATTGGATGACATCGGAGAGCGCCACCAGACTCATCTCCCATTGGGTGCGGCCGGATTCCATCTTGGCGATGTCCAGCACGTCGTTGATCAGCCGGGTCAACCGCTCGCCTTCGCTGACGATGATGTCCAGGTTCTCCAGGATGCGCGTCACGGCCTGCTGGCCCCGCACGTCGTCCGGCGCGATACGCGGCTGAATCTGCTGGACAAACTGCTTCTGGATCAGCTTGCCGAAGCCCAACACCGAGGTCATCGGCGTGCGCAGCTCATGGGAGACCATGGAGACGAAGTCATCCTTCAGCTGGGCCTCCTGGACTTCGGCGGTAACATCGCGCAAGACGGTCACCACCCCCCGCGTGGCGGTCGCGTCGCCGAGCGCGCAGGCGGCTGCCCGGTAAATTTGCTCGCCACGCCGGCTGTCCACCATCACTACCTCAGTGCAACCCTGAGCGTCGGTCACGGCCTGGACCAAGCCGGTCTCCGGCCAAACCTGTGCCAGGGGCCGGCCGATCAACGCCTCCGGCGTACGCCCCACCATCGTAGCAAAAGCCGGGTTGACCAGGGCGATCTGTCCGCCCGGGCCGGTTACCACCAGGCCGTCGGCCATGTGCCGCAAGATGATATCCAGTTGGGCGTGCTGCTCGCGCAATGTCTGGTTCGCCTGCTCCAGTTCGCGCGTGCGGGCCTGCACCTGCTCCGCCAAAGTGCGGTTGTAAGCTTCCACCTGGCCGTAGAGCCGGGCGTTCTCCACTGAGACAGCCGCCTGCTGGCCCAAAAGCATCAACAGCGCGACCTCTTCGGTGCTATAGACGATGCCGGAGAGCTTCGGCTCCAAGTTGTAAAGGCCGACCAGCGTCTCACCCACCTGCAAAGGAATGCACAACGCCATCCCTTGCTCCTTGAGAAAGTCACGGAGCGCCGCCGGGGCCCCGGTCGGGGTGAGCGGTTGAGGATGCTCGGCGAAGTAGTGCACCAGCGGATGATCCACGGTCAACCATGGCCGCTCCTGGCCGTCTCCCACCAGGTTAAACACCCGCCCCTCCGTGTCCAGCACGGCCAATGTCGCCCCGCTGATCTGTAGCCGCGCCGGCAATTCCTCGGTCAGCAGGGCGGCCAGTCGCTCCAGGACGATGGTGGTCGCAATCTGCGCGCTCAGCACCGGGACGAGCTGCTGGTAATCCAGCTTGGTACGATAAAGGGCCCGATCAATCAACCATTGGGTCCGCCGCCGCAGGGGATTGAAGGCCAACGCGATGGTCAACGTCGCCACGAAGACGACGACGGTGCTGTTGCCCTGGTTGAACAGCGCCCGCACAATCAACGTCAACAAAAAGGCCAGCAGGAAATAGAGCCCACCCAACAAAGCGGTCAGCGTGCCATAGACCAGGCTGCGGTTGAGCAGCAAATCCAGGTTCCACAGGCGGTAGCGAAACAGCGAAATGCCGATGGCAAGCAGGACGAGGATGGCCGGCGCGTAGAACAGCAGCGGCAGGCCGATCAAGCTGTACAACAGCGCCGGCAGGCCGGTCAACCAGGAACTCAGGAACGCATCTACCACCAGTGCGAACAGGACCGCACAGACGGCCCCCGCCGCGCCCAACACCACCCAGCGCGTCTGACGGCGTAGTTCCGGATCCGGGGTGCGCAAGTAACGGTAGAACTGACAGACAATTCCCGGCAGGTAGCCACCCAGGTAAACCACCAGGCGGATCGCTAACCAGGCATTGCTCAAAGTGGGGGTCGGTAGGAACAGGAGGACAATCCACCAGAGAGCCCAGAGCAGCGCCGGCCAGCGCAGCCAACGCGGCACAAACTGTCCATTCGGAAAAATGTAGAAGAAAAGGACACTCAGCCCGTAGCCTAACGCCTCTACCACCATGAAAAGTCGCCAGCCTAACGGGCTTACGGTCAGGGAGTAGAGGGTGGGTGGGAAAACCGCACCGAGCGTGACCAGCGTGAGCGACATCATCATGACGACCCAATCGTCGGAGCGCCACGCCGCCAGCGCCAACCCCAGGGCCGTAAACGCCAGCATCGTCCCGATCTCGGGCAGGATAAGATAAAAGGCAAAGAAACGGGGCGACAATCCCAGATTTTCCAGCGCCGACAGGTACTGGGTGGCTCCCCCCATCAAACTGCTCAGACGCAGCGGTACGGCCAGGGCGAAGGTCAACAGCGTCGTGCCGATCAACGCGCCCCAGACCAGTCGCACCAGCCAGAGCCGCCCGCCCACCAACGGCGCATGGCGGATCGCTCCCCACCGCAACGGCGGTCCTTTGACTTGCTCCTTTACACTATTCACGATGCATCAACTCACTGTTCACTGTTTATGACTCACAACTGGCACAAATTTCCGTTGGGAGTGGCGGTCAGGAAACGCCTGCAGGCGTCACTGCGCCCCCCACCCTCTAATTTGAGCCAGGCTACGTAAGTCCCGTACTCAGGATTCGCGCAGCCCTAACAGTTCCAGCACCAGGTCCGGTTCGCTATGCCCCTTGAGCTGGACATATCCCAGTTCCCGCGCCACCACGTGCTCACACACCTGAGCGTAGGCGGTGGTACTCATCAGAATCTGGCCGGGTTGCGCATAGGTCTGCAGCCGCGACGCCAGATTCACGCTATCGCCGATGGCGGTGTAATTTTGCAGCACCGGCGAGCCGACATTGCCCACCACCGCCAGCCCGGTGACGATGCCAGCCCCAAAGCTGAGCCGCTCCGTCACCGGCAGATTGCCGTGCAGCTCGGCCACCCGACGCTGCATCGTCAACGCCGCCCGCACCGCCCGCAGCGCGTGGTCAGGCTGCGCAAGCGGCGCATTGAAGATGGCCATCACAGCATCGCCGATGAACTTATCCAACGTGCCATCTTCGGCCAGGATCGCTTCCGCCGCCAACGTCAAGTGCCGGTTCAGCACCCCCACCAGGAACTCAGGATCGGCTTTCTCGCTGAAGGTGGTGAAGCCCCGCACGTCGGCAAAGAGGATGGTGACCTCCTGCCGGACGCCACCCAGGCGCACACGATCCGGATCGCTGAGCAGTTGCTCCACCACGCGCGGCGCGACGTAGCGCTCAAAGGTGCCCCGCACCTGCCGCACCTGTTCCTCCAGGTGCCGCTGCTCGGTCAGATCGTCCACCACGATGGCGATGCCGGTAGTCTGCTCGTGGTTGTCCTTCAACGGGCTGAGGTGTACCTGCAACACAACCGGTCCCCGGTCGGGCAGTTCTGATTCCAGCTCGTAGCCGACCACCGACTGGTCCTGTTCTTTGACGGTATCCACCAGGGCGGCAATGCGCGGCCCTAACCCCGGCAGCGCCCGGAGATAGGGTTTGCCCATCGTCTCGTTAGCGTTGACCCGCAAAATGCGCTCGGCGGCCCGGTTCAAAATCGTGACCAGGTCCTGTACGTCGGTGGTGATGACCCCGCTGGCGATACTGGCGAAGATATTGTCCATGTAATTCTTCATCTCGGCGATGGCGTCGCGCTGGCGTTTGACGTCGGCAAAGAGCCGGGCGTTTTCCACCGCGACGGCGGCCTGCCCGGCCAGCGCCATCAGCAGCTTTTCCTCACCCGCCGTGAAGATGGACCGTTCCGCCAGCCGTCCCAACAACACAAATCCCAGCACCCGTTCGCGGGTCTTGAGAGGGGCAAAGAGCACCGACTGCACCGCCGCAACACCGCTGTCCTCCGGCTCGAGGGTGAGGATCTTGGGACGGCCATCCAGCAGCGCCTCGGCCAGAGAGGGCCGCACGGCCAGTTCAAAGGCGACCTCCAGCTCGGTGCCGCCAATGCCGGCCTGTTTCACCAGCACGCCAGCTTCATCCAGCAGCAACACGATCCCCACGTCGGTGTAAATAATGCGGCTGGCCTCAGCCAGGACCAGGTGCGGCACCGCCTCGGGATCCAGGGTAGCACTGATCGTCTCGCCGATATTGTACAGCAGGTTGATCTCGCGGTAGCGTTCCAGTGTTTCCTGTGCCAGCGAGCGGTTTTCTATCGCGCGTTCCAGCAACCGGGTGAAAACCTGCTGCAACAAAGCCAGCACCGTGGCCGCCGCGGCCTCTTGCACCCCCGATCCCTCGGCGACCAACAGGCCCACCGGCTCGCCGGAGAGCAGGAGGGGACAGGTGAGGGGCCCGGCTGCCGTCGGCGCGCCCTCCCCTACGGCCGCCAGGAGCTGTCCGCCGCTTTCCTGGACACTCAAGCGGACTCCCGGCAACAGCTCCAGGGCCTGCTCCAGCAAATCAGTCACCACTCGTCGGCTCAACAGGCGGCGTAATTCAATTGTTTCCATGACACCTTCTCCCTAACCAAAAAATCCAGCCCCGGCTACATTTCTTTGAGCGGCAGCGTGAAATAAAACGTGGAGCCGACGCCCAGGGTAGATTCGGCCCAGATCTCCCCACCGTAGTGACGCACAATCTCACGGCTGATGGCCAGCCCCAGGCCGGTGCCCTGAGGCTTGTTGTGGAGCAGATCGCCTCCCTGGTGGAAGCGCTGAAAGAGCTCGGCCATCGCTACGGGAGCCATCCCAATGCCGGTATCCGACACCGAGATCAATACCGCCCCCTGAGGCGGCGTCAGCCAGTCCCCGGCCGGCTCACCGCCGGGCAGGAAGCGGGCGCCGAGCGCTATCTCCCCCCGTTCGGTGAATTTGAGCGCGTTGGACAGCAGGTTGCTCACCACTTGACCAATGCGCTCCGGATCCCCCTTGAGCGGAGGCAGATGGTGTTCCAGGTCCAGGCGGACCAGCAGCCCCTTCTCCGACGCTTCGGCCCGGAACGCCTCCACTTGACGCCGGATCAGTACCGGCATCTCAAAGAGCTGATCGTGCCATTCCATCCGGCCGGCATCCAGCGCCGCAATATCCAGCACATCGTTGATCAGCGTGGTGAGCCGTTCACCTTCGGCCACCATAATATCCAGATTGCGGCGCATGCGCTCCAGCGCCCGCTCCGGCCCCACCGGCACGGCCTCCGGCAACCAACGGTCCAGGGCCCGGCGGGTCAGTTTGGCAAACCCCAGGATGGAGGTCAACGGCGTGCGCAGTTCATGGGAGACGGCGGAGATAAACTCCGATTTCATCCGATCCAGCTCTTTATCGTGCGTGACGTCGCGCAAGACCGTCACGACGCCGTTGGCCCGTTCCTCCTGGATGGAGAGCGCTGAAGCCAGGAGGGTGCGGCCATCGGGCAGGGTGATCTCGGTCGTCACCGGCAGGTCACCGTCGTTGAGCGCCTGCACCACCAACCGGTGCAGGTCGCGCTCCGTCACGACGCGGTACAACGGCTCCCCGACGACCCCGTCCGCCTGGCAGCTAAACATCCGTTCAAAGGCCGGGTTGACCAATAGAATGTTCGCCTCGGCGTCGGTCACGATCAGCCCATCGGCCACGTTGCGCAAAATCGCGTCCAGCTTACGTTTCTCTTCAGCCAGCGTGTGGGCCAACCGGGCCAGCTCGGTGGCCTGCGCCCGCTCACTGGCGAAGAGATCGGCGTTCTCCAGCGCTACGGTGATCTGATGGGAGAGCGCCAGCAGCAGGCGAATGTGGTCGGCATTAAAAGCGTTCAACCGGCTGCTCTCCAGGTTGAAAACGCCCATCACGACATCCCCGGTGAGCAGGGGCAAAGCCAGCACCGAGCGGATGCCGGGTGCCGAGGGCACGTAGCGCTCGTCGCGGCTCACATCGGGCACCAACAGCGGCTCACCCCGATCAGCCACCCAGGGCACGATGCCCCGCTCGCCCGGCTGACTACAAAGCCGCCGGGCCTCCTCGGTCATCCCAATGTGGGCGGCGGTGCGCAGCGTGCCAGAGGCCTCCAGCAGATGAATCGAGACCACCTCATACCCAAACGCGGCCTGGACCCGGTGAACGATGGCATACAACAACGACTCGGTGTCTAATAACCCGCTGATCTGTTGGGAAACCTCGTAGAGCAGGGCCAGGTCCTGCGCCCGGGCCAACGCCGTCTGGTACAGGCGGGCATTCTGAACCGCAATGGCGATCTGGGTAGCAAAAGCCGCCGCCTTGCGGCCGTCTTCCTCTGTGTAGCGGCCGGGTTGGTAGCCATCCAACGTCAACAGGCCGATACTCTGCCCCTGGACCACCAGCGGCGCGCCGATCCAGGAGCGGATGGTGTGCGCGCCTTCCACGTCGTCGCGTTTGTGCCCCCATTCCTCTTGTTGCTGCACATCAGGGATCACCTGCACCCGTTGCGACAACATCACTTCGTATCCCAGGTTTCGCTCCTGGGGGGTAAAGCGCGTGCCCACCAGTTGCGCCGGATTCTGGAAGCCGGCACAGGCGGCAATCATCAAGTCCGGTCCCTCCTCCACCACGAGCAAGATAGAAGCCGAATCGTAGGGTACCAGCCGCTGCAGCTGCTCCAGCGCCCGATCCAACACCTGGTCAAGGTCCAGCGTGGAGTTGACGATTTGCGCCACCTGGGCCAGAATCGCCGCTTCCTGGCGCCGCGCCTCGTTCTCCTGATAGAGCTCCTGGAATTTGCCCTGAATTTCGTTGAAGGCCAGGGCCAGGTCCCCCGCCTCATCTAACGTCAGAACTTTGACCCGTTCAAACGTGAGCTGGCGGCTGCGCGCCAGAGTCCAGAGCCGCCCGGTCATCTCCTGCAAATCTTGCGTGAGCTCGTTGGTCACGTACCAGGTAATCACCGAGACAAAGACCAACATGCCACTGGTGAAGGCCAGGACAATCACCAGCGCGCGGCGAACCCAGGGGTCGCGCAGCGGCTCCACGCGGTAGAGGAAGCCCAGCTGCCAGGCCCGGCCTTCGCGCCCCAGCGGGACCAACGTCATATCCCACAGGAAAGCATCCGTATTCCGTTTTGGATCTTCCACCGTGGGGCCCACCAACGCCTGATACTGGGCCGGCACCCGGGTCAGCTGCCGGCCCCCCTCATCCAGCACAAAAACGAAGCCCTCATCCTCCAGGGTCAGGGTTTCTACATAGGCGATCAACGCTTCATCGTTGAGGCCGCGAGCCACATAGCGGACGATGGTCTGGCCTAACGTGGTATATTTGATTTGCAGCGTGTTCCGCGCCTCTTTGAGGATCAGGTTGTATCCCAGCAGCCCCATAAAACTGATCGCGATGCCGGTCAACCACAAAGTGGTCACCAGTTGCCGGGTGCGGATGCTGAACCGCAGGCTCCGGTCTTCCGCCTGATCGGCCGTCAGGACGAACACCGGGCGCAACACCCGCCGGGTCAACACCGAAAGGATCAAAGCCACCGCGGCCGCCACAATGGTGGCCAACACCGTACCGGGGAAGTGCTGAGCAAGCGGATAATCCCCCCCGAACAGCGCGCCGACCAGATCGGACAACAGCCCCAGGCCGAACACCAGCAGCACAGGGACGTAAAGCAGGCGAGTCGGCAACGTGAAGGCCACCAGCCGGGCCCGCTGCCACAGAGCAGGCGGGACCGGCCGGGCCGTTTGCAATAGCGTGACCAGCTGGGCCACCGGGCGCAGGGCCAGATAGAGCCAGCCCCCCAACACCAACCAGCAGAGCGGGGTCGCCACCCAATAGATGATCTGGACCTGGCGGGTCAGCTCAGACGGCAGGTTAGAGATCAGCGGGGTGACTGCCGCCGCCAGCCCCCCGCCCAGCACCGCGCCGACGGTCAACAGTCCCAGAATCTGCCCGCGCACCTGCCGGCACTGAGCCGTCACCACGCTCGCCTCGCGCCCGGTCGCCCCGACGTCGCTCATGCGCTCTCCTGCCACCGCGCCGGCTGCTCGGCAGCCCGGCCGATCTGCAGCAAGCGGGCCACCGTCTTGAGCAGCAACTCCGGATCCACCGGCTTGGTCAATTGAGCCGCCGCCCCCAATTCCAGCGAGCGCTGCTGGGCCTCCACAGAAAGAATCAAAATGGGGATCTGGACGGTATTGGGATCGGACTTCAAGACCTGGATCACGTCAAACCCGGAGAGACCGGGCATCCTCACGTCCAGAATGAGCAGATCGGGCCGGGAGCGCCGGGCTTCCGCAATAGCCACCGCCCCGTCGGCCGCTTCCAACACCTGGTAGCCCACCTCGCTCAAGGTCTGCCGCAAAAGCGCGCGAATTGCCCCGTCGTCATCCACCACGAGCAGGGTGCAGCTCTGCGGGTCCACGGGGGAGCGGCCGGTCGTCTCCGGTTGCACCGGGGATTTGAGCGGCGTTGCCGGTGTCGTCGGCATGAGCGGCAAGGTGAAGCAAAACAACGACCCTACGCCGACTTCGGATTCGGCCCAGATAGCACCGCCGTAATGAGTGACAATTTCGCGGGAGATCGCCAGCCCTAACCCGGTCCCTTTGGGCTTATCCCGTAACGTATCGCCGATCTGCTGGAAACGCTGGAACAGGCGCGGCAGCGCCTCGGCCGGGATTCCCACCCCGGTATCCTGGACGGTCACCAACACCCCCCCAGGTCCCTCCGCAGCGCCGCCCGAGTGGTGGGGCAGCGGCGCACGCCAGCCGTGCACCTCCTCACCGGCCGCCAGCGGCCGCGCGGTGACCGTCACGGTGCCGTGATCGGTGAATTTGATGGCGTTGGAGAGCAAATTGGCGATCACCTGGAGAATACGATCGGGGTCGGCGACTACCGGCACCCCGATTTCATCCAGCTGCACGGTGAGCGTCAACTGTTTTCCGATGGCCATTGCCTGCACATTCTGCACGGCCTGCCGGATCACGGTCGCCAGGTCCAGCGGCTGATCGC
>CAYTGR010000076.1:0-15701 GCA_964437445.1 uncultured Anaerolineales bacterium
CAGCACCACGCGCCGCCCCTCCACGTCCAGCACGTCCACCGGGACTCCGTAGGTCGCCGTGAGCCGTTCCGCCGTCAACGCCGTGCCGTTGACCCCCGCCGCCAGCACCCGGCCCGCGCGCATGAGCACCACATACCCCGCGACGGCTGCCGCCAGTCCCGGATCGTGGGTGGTGAAGATGACCGTGACCCCTTGCGCAGCTAACGTCCGCATGATCTGGAGGATGCGCCCCTGATTCCCTAAGTCCAGGTGCGAGGTCGGCTCATCCAGCAGGAGGATACGCGGCTCCTGGGCTAAAGCCCGCGCCACCGTGACCAGCTGGCGCTCGCCGCCGCTCAGCGTGGTGACCGCCCGCTCGCTCAAGGGCAGCGCCCCGACCGCTGCCAGCGCCTTCCGCGCCGCTTCCCGATCGGCCTGGCTGGGAGTCTCCAGCAGCTCCAGGTAAGGCGCTCGGCCCAACAGAACATACTCCAGCACCGAAAAATCAAACGGGATATACTCATCCTGCGGCACCAGCCCGACCAGCCGCCCCATCTCGCGCCGGGTGTAAGCCTGGCGGGGCCTGCCATCCAGCAGAATTTGCCCACGGCGCGGCGTCAGCAACCCCACGATGAGGTGCAGAAGCGTGGTTTTGCCGGCGCCGTTCGGTCCCAAAATTGCCGTCACCGCCCCGGCGGGCAGTTCCAGCGTGAAGCCTTCCAACACCGGGCGGGTGTCATAGCCGAATTGCAGGTCGGCCAGCGTGATAATCGGCTTCATCGCAACCGCTCCGGCGCTTTGCGCACCATCAGCACGATGAACAGCAGCGCGCCCAACAGGGAGGTGAGAATCCCCAACGGGATCTCGCCGGGGAGTAACGTGCGCGCCAGATCGTCGCAAAGGATCACGAAGATCGCGCCGATGAGCAGGGAGGCGGGCAGCGCCCGTTGGGCATCCGCGCCGAACAGCCGGCGGGCCAGGTGCGGGACGATCAACCCGACCCAGCCTACCACGCCCGCCACCGAGATCACCGCGGCCGTCGCCGCCACCGCCGCGACCAGCAACACCGTCCGCTCGCGGGCCGGCTGCGTGCCCAGGGAGAAGGCGGTCTCGTCTTGCAGAGATAGCAGATTCAGCCGCCAGCGCATCAGCAGCAAGATCACCAACGCGGGGATGGCCAGCGGGACCACCGTGCCCAGCTTCTGCCAGGTGATCCCCCACAGCCCGCCCAACATCCAGAAGACGATGTCGGGCAGTTGGGTCAGCGGATCGGCCAGATACTTGAGGATGCCCACGCCGGACGAAAAAAGCGCCGAGACGGCGATCCCGGCCAGGACCAGCCGCAACACCCAGCCGCCGTAACGGATGCGGCGGGCCAGGAAGTACGAGAAGGCCAGTCCCAGGCAGGCAAAAAGCGCCGCGCTCGCCTGGATCGTCACCGCCGACGCCCCCAGGAAGATAATGCTGAAAGCGGCGCCAAAGGCGGCGCCCTGCGAAATCCCCAGAAAGCCCGGCTCTACCAGCGGATTGCGAAAGATCATCTGGAGCACGGTGCCGGAGGCCGCCAGCGACATCCCCAGCAGGCAGGCCGTCAACAGGCGCGGCAGCCGCAAGGCGAAGACCAGCCGCTGCGCCAGCGGGTCGGTCGCCAGCCGCGCCGGCGGCATCCAATACGGCGCGGGGTACCGCCCCACGAAGAGCGACAATCCCAGCACGCCGGCCAGCAGGAGTAACAGTAAAATCCAGAACCCCGGCTTATTCATCGGATAATCTGCACGGCGCGTGGTGCGTGATAAACTTCACGCACCACGCAGCCCGGCTCAACTTACTGAAGATCGCCCTGGAGCAGGGGCACGATCTGATCCTTGACCACGGCTTCATCCAGCCCATAGAGCTGCCCGTAAAAATTTACCAGCTCCTGGTTCATATCCGGCTGGAAGCGGTCGGGGTGCAGCCGGCCGGCCAGCCAGGTCAGCCCCAGAATCCAGCGCGTATCGGGCTGGTCCCAGCTGTAGAAATCCTTGGGGAAGCCGTAAACTTTCCCGTTTTGCACCGCCGCCAGGGCCTGCCATTGCGGATCGGCCTTCAGTTTGGCGACAACCTCAGAGGGATTGCTCTGATAGGCGATGACGAAGATCTGCTCCGGGTTCCAGGCAGCGATCTGCTCAAAATTGACCGTGGCCCACCCGCCCCCCTGGGCCGCTTCCTTCCAGACCGGCGCGCCGCCGGCCAGTTCCACCATCTGCGTCTGGATCCAGGTCGCCGGGGGGACACTCAGGGCGGCCGCGCCACCTTTCTCGCTGTACTGAACCAGGAGCACGCGCGGGCGCTGGGCCTCGGCCACATCACCGAGAGCCTGCGTGACCCCCGCCACTTTGTCGGCATAGAAGCGGCTGACCGCCTCGGCGCGGGCCGGGTCGCCGAAGAGCTGCCCCAACGTGACCAGGTCGCGCTGGTATTGCTCCGGCGTCTCCAAATCCACATAAACCACTTTGATCCCCAGCTGCTCTAACGGCTGGCCCAGGCTCTCGGCCAGGTAACTTTTCAGCACGACCACCTCAGGATTGGTGGGCGCGATCTGTTCGGCCCCGGCGTTGGATTCCAGGATCAGCTTCTGCGCAAACCCGGCGTCCACCAGGGGCAGGAATTGCGCGCTGCCCTGCGAGGCCGGCCCGCTCGCCACCAGCCGTTCCACAGCTTCTGGGAACAGGTAAAGCGCATCGGCTAACATGAAGATCGCCTTGCCGGCCACCACGATCCGCTGCGGGGGGGCAGGGAACTCCACCGTCCGGCCCAAAGCATCCACCACGACGGCGCTCGCGGTGACGGCCGGCTCGGTGGGAGGTGGCAGCGGTGAAACAGGAGAAAGAGAGACTGCCGGCTCGGTGGTAACCGGCGCCGGCGTGGTCGGCACCGCAGTCGGCGCGGGCGTCGGCGAGGGCTGGCAGCCTGCCAGCGCCATCATTACCATCATTACCATCAGCAAACATCCCAACCCTTTGATACGCATGAAAAACCTCCTGAAAAGAAAGTATGAAATATGAAAGATGAAGGCGGAAGGATGAAATGAGTGAGCAGAGAGCAGCAGGTAGAAGTTCCTGTTTCCCGCTCACTGTTTCCTGCTCACCATTTCCTGCTCACCACTCACTGCTCACATTTTCGTTGATTCGTTGACTCGCTGACTCGCTGACTCGCCCTGACTCGCTACCACCTCCAACCAGGCCAGCATCGCCTCAATCTGCCCGCTGCGAAAACGACAGACGAGCCATTCATAAGGATCGGTGGCCTGGGCCTGCTCGGCCTGCCGCTGCTGTTCGGCGAGCCATTGGGCGCATTGGGCGCGCTGGCGCTCTACCAGCCGGGCGAGCACTGCCGGCGGCTCGCGGCGGGCAAAGTAAAGCTTGGCCAGGAACTCTAAGCGGAACTCGCGCCCGCGCGCCACCGGGCTTTCCACCCAGGCGGCGAAGGTGGCCGCGCCCTTTTCGGTCAGGCAGAAGACTTTGCGCGGGGGGCGGCCTTCCTGCGGCTCCACCGTGGCGGCAATGTACCCTTCCTCCTCCAGCCGGTCCAGCAGCGCGTAGAGCTGCCCCGGCTTGAGCCGCCAGACCACTCCCAGTTCTGCCGGGCGGCTGAGACGCTGGTGGATCTCGTAGCCGTGCATCGGCCGCTCGCGCAAAAAGCCGAGCAAGGCCTGCTCCACGGTAAGCGGAATACGGGTCATGTGACTCATGGTGTACCTGCCACATAGAAGCCATCAACGCGCCCTGAACCCCCAGGGAAAGCGTTGAAGATCGCCACCAGGCATCTATTCAATGATTGAATAATGGATAATTGATTATAAAGCAGGCCGGGTAAATGTCAAACCGGATCACACTGCGTACCGGGGATGCAATGGGGTGATAAGGAAAACAGTGCTTGACGAAATAGAATTATACATTAGAATGTAACTACTGGAGCACCCGGACACGATGTTTGAATCATTAAGCGAAAAACTACAAGCTGTTTTTGATCGTTTGGGCAAACGGGGTGTCCTCCGATCTGAAGATGTAGACGCCGTCCTCCGGGAAATCCGGCTGGCGCTGTTGGAAGCGGACGTTAACTATAAGGTCGTCAAGGATTTCACGGCCCGCGTGCGCGAGCAGGCCGTCGGCGAGGCGGTTTCCCGGGCCCTGAATCCGGCGCAGCAGGTCATCAAAATCGTCCACCAGGAGCTGGTGACGACGTTAGGTGAGCCCGGACGGCTGGAATTCCGTGGGTCCGCGCCCTACGTCATCATGTTAGTGGGGCTGCAAGGTTCCGGCAAGACGACGACGGTGGCGAAGCTGGCCCGGCATCTAAAAGAAAAAGGGCGCTTCCCGCTCATGGTCGCGGCGGATACCTACCGGCCCGCCGCCATCACCCAGCTGGAGGTGCTGGGACGGCAGCTCAACATCCCGGTCTACAGTGATCACGGCAAGACAAGGCCGCCCGACATCTGTGCCGCCGGGATCCAGGAAGCACGCCGCCGGGGTGCCGACGTCGTCATTCTGGATACCGCCGGGCGACTGCAAATTGATGACGAGATGATGGCCGAACTGGCCGCGATCCGGGAACGGGTCCACCCGATTGAGATCCTGTTGGTCGCCGACGCGATGACCGGCCAGGAAGCGGTCAACATCGCCAAAGGCTTCCACGAGCGGGTGACGCTCACCGGGTTGATCCTGACCAAGGTGGATGGAGACGCACGCGGGGGCGCGGCCATCAGTATGCGGGCAGTGACGGGGGTCCCCATCAAGTTCCTGGGGACCGGCGAGAAGCTGGGCGCGCTGGAACCGTTCTATCCAGACCGGCTGGCTTCCCGCATCCTGGGAATGGGCGACGTCCTCAGCCTCATAGAGAAGGCCGAGGCCGCGTTTGACCAGGAGCAGGCCGTCCGTATGGAGCAACGGCTCCGCCAGGGCGAGATGGACCTGGAGGATTTCCTGGAGCAGTTGCGCCAGGTGCGCAAAATGGGGCCGTTGAACGAGCTGCTGAAAATGGTTCCCGGCGCGGAAAAGCAGATCAAGGGTATCTCTGGCGAGGAGACGGAAAAGCAGCTCAAGCGCGTAGAAGCGATGATCCTTTCCATGACGCCGGAGGAACGGCGCGACCCGCGCATTCTGAACGGGAGCCGCAAGCGGCGCATCGCCCGCGGCAGCGGTACTACCGTGCAGGAGATCAACCAGTTGCTCAATCAGTATCGCCAGATGCAAACTCTGATGAAACGAGTAGGCAAAGGGAAAATGCGGGGGCTGCCACGGCTTTTCCAGTAAATTCAGTATGAGATCTCACGCCTGGCGTGTAGTTCATCAACACCAATGGATTCAATTAAAACAGGAGGAGTATGCTTAAACTTAGACTGCATCGGGTAGGGGGCAAAAAGGAACCGAGCTACCGGATCGTGGCGGCGGAGTCTACCACGTCGCGGAGTGGCAAAGTGGTGGAAGTTGTGGGCTTTTACAATCCCCGCACGCAGCCGGAGACGGTCCAGCTCAAGGAGGAGCGGCTGTTGCACTGGCTCTCCGTCGGTGCGCAACCGTCGGAATCACTGGCTCGCTTGCTGGAAAAGAGCGGGACGCTGGGCCGCTTTGCCCGGCTGAAGGCCGGTGAGCCGTTGGAGGCGCTGGTAGCGGAGGCCGAAACCGCCGCGGCGAGCGTGAAAATCAGCCCCAAAACTCAGCTCGGACCAGTGGCTCGCCCGGAGAAAGCTGCCCCGACGGAGTAATTGACATTTCTCAAAGTAGTAAGGCCGCACCAGGCCTGGTGGCGATCAACCTTCCCTTTCTATCAATTTAAGGAGGAATGCGATGTCTACGGTCAAGGATCTGGTGGAGTATGTGGCCAAGTCTCTGGCGGACAAGCCAGAAGCCGTCTCTGTGTCCGAGATTGAGGGGGAAAACTCTATCGTGCTGGAGCTCCGGGTAGCGCCAGAGGACATGGGACGGATGATTGGGCGCGACGGGCGCACCATCAACGCGGTGCGCTCTCTGGCGCGAGTCCTGGGTGCCAAGCTCGGGAAGAAGGTCACGCTGGAGATCGTATGACCGGGGCCGGACCGGCCAATCCCAACCGGAAGAGAGGCTCAGGCATGCCAGCTCAGCAACCTGAGCCTCGTTATTTAGTCATAGGCCGCGTATTGCGCCCCCATGGAGTCCGGGGCGAGCTGCGGCTGGAGATTATCACCGGCTACCCGGAGCGGGTAGCGCAGTTGAAGCAGCTCTTTGTCGGACCCGACCACCGGCGTTATGCGGTGGAAGGGGCACGCCTGCATCAGGGCGCGCTGCTGCTCAAGCTGCAGGGGTGCGATGACCGCACGGCCGCCGAGGCCCTCCGCAATTGCCTGGTGGAGGTCGCGCGGGAAGAGGCGGTGCCGCTGGCGGAGGGCGAGTATTATCATTTCCAGTTGGTCGGCGTCCAGGTGATCACCGAAGCCGGCGAGCCGTTGGGCGAAATTGTGGAAGTGCTGGATACACCCGGCGCGAATGACGTCTACGTGGTCCATGGGCCGCGCGGGGAGCTGTTGCTCCCCGGCATCCAGGAGGTGGTGCGCACGTTGGACCTGGCACAACGCCAGATGGTCGTGCACCTGCTCCCTGGCCTGTTGGAAACCACGGCGGAGGACAATCAACCCAATGGCGAATAACACCGGAGACGGCGTTGGGTTGCGTGCCAACACAGGTCTCCCCACTCATTGATCCCAAATGAACCATACGAATCCCAGTTTAGAACGGCGTTTTGTCCTCTCGTTGCTACTGACCCTGGCTATTTTTGTCGCTGAGGTAGCCGGCGGGCTGATCTCCGATAGTCTGGCGCTGCTCAGCGATGCGGCCCACGTCTTCCTGGATGTGCTGGCCCTGGCGATGAGCTATGCAGCGCTGCGGATTGCTGCCCGGCCGGCAACGAGTCAGCACACCTACGGCTTCCACCGGTTTGAGGTGCTGGCCGCGTTGGCCAACGGGGCCACGTTGGTGATTGTGGCTCTGGGCATTCTGCGGGAAGCGGTGGAACGGCTGCAAGTGCCACAGGTCGTGCACAGCGGTCCAATGTTGGTGATCGCAGTGATCGGCCTGGTGGTCAACCTCGTCGTCGCGCTGGTGTTGCGGGAGCACGACCACCACGATCTCAACGTCCGCGGCGCTTTTCTCCACGTGCTGGGAGACGCGCTGGGCTCGGTGGGGGTCATCGTGGCCGCCGTCGTCATCGCGCTGACCGGTTGGACGCCCGTAGATGCCATCGTCAGTTTCCTGATCGCCGGCCTCATCCTTTGGAGCTCCTGGCGGCTGCTGCGGGAATCGCTCCACGTGCTGGTGGAGGGGACACCGGAAGAGGTTGAGCCGGCGGCGGTGATGCAGGCGATGGAACACGTCCCGGCAGTGACCGGTATCCACGATCTGCACATCTGGAGCCTCTGTCCCGGCTTCGTAGCCCTGACAGCGCATGTGGTCGTGGACGCGCCGGACATCTGCCAGGCGCAGACCATCCAGGGGGCGCTCAAGCAGCTGTTGGCGGAACAATTCCAGATCACGCATGTGACGCTCCAACTGGAGTGGGCCGGCGCGGGGCAGTGCTGCACCGGGACCGGCTGTGGAGCGTGATCAGGCGAATGGCCGGCAGGTCTGAATGCGATTTGTAGATGGATACGTTACGCTATTGGCTCGGCTTCAATCTGGTGCGGGGCATCGGCCCGGTGCGCTTGCGCGCCCTGCTGGACCATTTCGGCGACATCCGCGCCGCGTGGGACGCTCCGGCAGACGCGCTGGTGCACATGGGGTTGGATCGTCGCGCGTTGAACAACCTCCTGCTGGCCCGCCAGCAGGTGGACCTGGAACAGGTTGTCCAGCGGGTAGAAGCGGCCGGTGTCCAGGTGTTGACCTGGGAAAGCGCCGCTTATCCGCAATTGCTCAACCAGATTCCCGACCCGCCGCCGGTGCTCTTCGTGCGGGGTGAGCTGACCCCCGCCGATGAGTGGGCGGTGGCGCTGGTGGGGACGCGCAAGCCGACGACCTATGGACGCGAGACGGCCCGGCAGCTGGCCGCGGACCTGGCCGGCCACCGCGTCACGGTCGTCAGCGGCCTGGCGCGGGGGATTGACGCGGTCGCCCACCGGGCCGCCCTGGAGGCCGGCGGGCGGACCATCGCCGTGCTCGGCTCCGGCGTGGACCAGATCTACCCGCCCGAGCACCGCAAGCTGGCCGAGGAAATCATCGCCAACGGGGCCCTGGTCAGCGACTACCCGCTCGGGACAAAGCCGGAAGGCATCAATTTTCCCCCGCGCAACCGCATCATCAGCGGGCTGAGCCTGGGGGTGGTCGTGGTGGAAGCCGGCGCGGAGAGCGGGGCGCTGATCACGGCCGATTTTGCCGCCGATCAGGGCCGGGAGGTCTTCGCTGTGCCGGGCAACATCAGTAACCCGGCCGCGGCCGGTTGCAACCGGTTGCTGCGCGACGGCGCGCACGTCGTGACCGAAGCGCGCGACATCCTGGAGACATTGCATATGGACAGTCTGGCCGCCAAGCAAGAGGCGCGCCAGTTGCTGCCGGCGGACCCCACCGAAGCGGCCATCCTGGCCCAGTTGACGGCCGAGCCGGTGCACATTGACGACCTCTCCCGCGCCACCCATCTGCCGGCCGCAACGTTGAGCAGCACCCTCGTGATGATGGAGCTCAAGGGGATGGTACGCCAGGTCGGAACGATGCAGTACGTCGTGGCCCGCGAAGCTGAGGGGCCATACACCGTGCAACGTGAGGAGTAACCTGAAAAATCCACGTCTTGGGCCCGACGCAACTTATACAATACGGAGTTTCAGATGACTTCAACCGAGCACCTTTACGCGCTGATCATGGCGGGCGGCGGCGGCACACGTCTGTGGCCGCTCAGCCGCCGCGAGCATCCCAAGCAGATGGTGCGCCTCTTCGGCGACCGGACGATGTTCCAATGGGCGGTGGACCGGCTGCGGCCGCTCCTGCCCCCGGAGCGCATCTTTGTCGTGACGGGCGCCGATCAGGTAGAACCGCTGGCAGCCCAGACCCCCGATCTGCCCCGTGAAAACTTTATCCTGGAGCCGCTGGGACGGGGGACCGCGCCCTGCATTGGATTGGGGGCCATCCACCTGCACCAGCGTGACCCGGAAGCCGTCATGGCGGTGGTCACGGCAGATCACTTTATGCGCCATATGGATCGCTTTTGTGCCGTGCTGGCGGCGGCGCAAGCTGTGGCCGAACAAGGGTATCTGGTGACCTTAGGCATTGAGCCGACCTATCCGGCCACCGGCTATGGCTATATCCGGCGGGGCCAGCGGTTGGGGACTTTTGACGACTTCCCCACCTTCCAGGTGGAGCGTTTCACCGAAAAGCCCAACGCGGAAACCGCGCTGCGTTTCCTGCAGGAGGGCGTCTATTCCTGGAACAGCGGGATGTTCATCTGGCGGACAGAGCGCATCCTGGCCGAGTTCGCGGCGTTGATGCCCGACCTGTCCGCGACGCTGACCGCGCTGGCGGACGCTTTAGGAACGCCCGCTTACGCGTCGCTGCTGGCACAACTCTGGCCCACCGTCCGCAAGGAGATGATTGATTACGGCGTGATGGAAAAGGCCGACCGCGTGGCCGTCATCCCGGCCGACCTGGGCTGGTCTGACGTGGGCGCCTGGGCTGCGGTGATGGATCTGCAAGAGGCCGACGCGGCCGGCAACGTCAGCATTGGCGACCATCTGCCGGTGGATACGGCCCGGACGATGGTTTTTTCCACGACCGGCCGGTTGGTCGCCACCGTCGGGATCCACGATCTGATTGTCGTGGACACCCCCGAGGCGCTGCTGATCATCCCACGCGAGCAATCCGAGCGGGTACGAGAGGTCGTGCAGCGGTTGGAAGCGACGGAGCGCAAAAGCCAGTTGTAAACGATGACGGCGCACGGCCCCCGGGCGGGTGCGCTGGCAACCTCAAAACTTAGAGAATGAGAAAAGTCCATGAGCGAAGAATTCACTGCTGAAGCCTATTGTGTTAAATGTAGAGCCCGGCGGACGATGGTAAACCCAGAGGCTGTATTTACAGTCAAGGGACAGCCGGCCCTGAAAGGGACCTGCCCGGAGTGCGGCACGGTGTTGTTTCGCATGGGGAAAACCCCCCTGCATGAGGGATTAGTCGCACCGCCGCCGGTGATGCCGCAGGGACGGCTGGTCATCGTGGAGTCGCCCACCAAGGCGAAAACGGTCGGCCGGTTCTTAGGCAAGGGCTACACCGTCAAAGCCTCGGTCGGCCACATCCGCGACCTGCTGCGCTCGCAGCTGTCGGTGGACGTGGAGCACGATTTTGAGCCCAAGTACCGCATCCCCAACGAAAAGCGTGCGGTGGTAAAAGAGCTGGCCGGGCTGGCAAAGCAAGCCGCTGAAATTTACCTGGCGACCGACCCCGACCGCGAAGGGGAGGCCATCGCCTGGCATTTGAGCACTGTGCTCAACGTACCGGCCCAGCGCCTGCGCCGCGTCGTTTTCCACGAGATCACACAAACAGCCATTGACGAGGCGTTTGCGCACGCCCGCGACCTGGACATGGATCTGATCAACGCGCAGCAGGCCCGCCGCATCTTAGACCGGCTGGTGGGTTACAAACTCAGCCCGCTGCTGTGGGATAAAGTGCGCAGCCGGCTCTCGGCCGGGCGCGTGCAATCGGTGGCGCTGCGGCTGATTGTGGAGCGCGAGCGCGAAATCCAGGCCTTCATCCCGCAGGAGTACTGGACGCTGGACGCCGAGCTAACGCCCCACCACTACGACGGGCGGGGGAAACGGCCCACGTTTCGAGCGCGCCTGGCCCGCATCCGTGGCGCGGAGGTGGACCTCAAATCACAAGCCGACGTGCAGACAGTGCTCATAGAACTGGAACGGTCGCGCTACGTCGTCTCCCGGATCAAGGAAGGCCAGCGCCGCCGCCAGCCCTCCCCACCCTACACCACCAGCACCATGCAGCAGGAAGCGTCGCGCAAGCTGGGCTTCACTGCGCAGCGGACGATGCGCATCGCCCAGCAGCTCTACGAAGGCCAGGATGTGGGCGACGGCCAGCCGGTCGGTCTCATCACCTATATGCGCACCGACAGCACCAACGTCGCCGAAATCGCGCAGGCCGAGGCGCGGCAGTTCATTGCCCAACGGTACGGGGAGACGCTGCTGCCCCCCAAACCGCCGATCTACAAAACTAAGTCCAAGGGCGCGCAGGAAGCTCACGAGGCGGTCCGCCCCACCAGTGTCTTCCGCACCCCGGAAGCCCTCAAGGAACACCTGAGCAGTGAACAATTCCGACTGTACGAGCTCATCTGGCGGCGCTTCGTGGCCAGCCAGATGGAAGCGGCCATCTACGACACTCGCACCGTGGAGATTCTGGCCGGATTGGGCGACGTGGTGGCCGAGTACCCGTATCTCTTCCGCGCCTCCGGGTCGCTGCTGCGCTTCCCCGGTTTCCTGACGGTCTACGAGGAAGCGAAGGACGAGGATATCCAGGAGGAAGCCGCCCAGCCGATCCCGCCGCTGGCCGAGAACGACCTGCTGGACCTGCTGCGGTTGCTGCCGGAACAGCATTTCACGCAACCACCGCCGCGCTTCACCGACGCCAGCCTCATCAAGACCATGGAAGAGTATGGCATCGGGCGGCCTTCCACGTATGCGAGCATCCTGGCAAACATTCAACAGCGGGGTTACGTGCTGCGCGAGAGCCGTCGCTTCAGCCCCACCGAGACCGGCTTCCTGGTAAACGACCTGTTGGTCGCCAATTTCCCTGAAGTCATCAACGTCGCTTTCACGGCCCAGATGGAAGAGGGGTTAGACGAAGTCGCCGCCGGTGAGGAAGATTGGGTCCGCTTGCTGCGGGCGTTCTACGGCCCGTTTGAGACCGCGGTCGCGCGCGCCGAACAGACAATTGAGAAGCGGGAGCAAGTGGAACTGGTCGGGCGCGACTGCCCCGACTGCGGCGCCCCGCTAATCATCCGCTGGGGGCGGTACGGAAAATTCATCGGCTGCTCCAAATTCCCGGAGTGCCGCCACACCGAGCCCTGGCTGGAATTGACCGGCGCGACCTGCCCCCAATGTGGGGGCAACCTGGTCGTGAAGCGCACCCGCAAGGGGCGGATCTTCTACGGGTGCGCCAGGTGGCCGGAGTGCGATTTTACGACCTGGAAACGACCGTTGCCCAAGCGCTGCCCCAACTGCAGCGGCCTGGTCGTGGAGATGCGCCGGGATACGGCTCAGTGCCTCTCCTGCGAGACCCAGTTCCCGCTGGAGCAGATGGAGGCGACGGAAGCCGAGCCGGTCCCCGCCGCCGCCACGGTCTGACCGCCTGTCGTGACGCCTTCAGGCGTTCCGGGAAGCATAGCTCACCAGAAACGCCTGAAGGCATTCTTAATCAAGGCAAAAATTCCGCAAAGACCTGATTTCCCAACAGCCGCCCCCGCCGGCTGAGCCGGACACAGGTGCCGTCCCATTCCAGGAGACCCAACCGCCCGAAGCGCGCCAGCACCGGACCGTAAGCTTCCGCCAACCCCACCCCAAAACGAGCGCGGAAACGGGCCTCGCTCACCCCCTCGGCCAGGCGCAGCCCCAACATCATCGTCTCGCCCATTTCCAGCGGGCGCGCGATGAGCTCGCGCTCATCACCACAGGCCACAGGCCACGGACCACCTTCCGCGGCCGGCTCACCGCCGACGGCGGCTTGCTGACGGCGGATGGCTTCTACGTATTCTGCCGGATGCCGGATGTTACCCCAGCGCCAACCGGCCAGCCAGGAGTGCGCGCCCGCACCAAAGCCCAACCACGGCTCATTGCGCCAGTAGACCAGATTGTGTTGCGAGACTTTGAGATCCTGGGCGTTGAACGTCGGGTTGGCCCAGGGAGCCGGTGGGGGATAGTCACCCCGGGCCCAGTTGGAGAGCTCGTATTGCCAGAAACCGGCGCTCGCCAGCCGCTCGGAGGCTGCCTCGTACATCTCGGCAGCCACGTCGGGATCAGGGGCCGGCCACCGGCCGGCAGCGATTGTGGCGGCCAGCGGCGTCTCTTCCTCCACCGTCAGCGCATAGAGCGAGAGGTGCTCCGGCGCCAGTGTGAGGGCCTGATCCAGCGTCGCCTGCCAGCGCGCGCGGGTCTGCCCCGGCAGGCCGTACATGAGGTCCAGGCTGAGATTCTCAAAGCCGGCCGCGCGCGCAGCTTCCACCGCCTGCACCGCCTGCGGCCAGGTGTGGATACGGCCTAATTGCGCCAGTTCGTCGTCGTGAGCCGATTGCACGCCTAAGCTGAGCCGGTTCACGCCGGCCGCGCGCAACGCGCGCAAACGGTCCTCGTCTACCGTGCCGGGGTTGGCTTCCAGCGTGACTTCGGCCTCCGGCCGCAGCGCCAGCTGCTCCCGCGCCGTCGCAATCAGCGTCGCGATCGCCTCCGGGAGCAACAGCGAGGGCGTCCCGCCGCCAAAATAGAGCGTGATCCCCTTCAAGCCGGGATGACGCGCCGCCTGGAGCGCCATTTCCTGGCGGACGGCTGCTACGTAGGCCGGACGGAGTTGCTCTAACCCGGCGTAGGTGTTGAAGTCACAGTAGGCGCACCGCCGGGCACAAAAGGGGATGTGAACGTATAGGGCGACCCCGGCCGCCATGCTCAGGAGACCACCCCTTGCGTCAGGCTGAGGAACAGGCTCTCCAACGTCTCTTTCTCCTCGGTGTAGGAAAGCACGGGGAAACCAGCGCCGACCAGGGCCGCCAGCAGCGCGACGGTGGCCACTTCGTCTCCCTCCAACGCAACCCGTAACGCAGGGTAAGAGCCGTTGCCGTTCTCGGCCGGCACGAGCTCCACCCCGCGCACTTCGGGACGCGCGGCGAGCCAGGCGTGCGCATCGTCGGCCGGCCCCCACAGCGCGATCCGTACCCGCCGGTGCGGCTGGAGCCGGGCCCGCACCTCGGTCAACGGTCCCGAAACAACCAGCTTCCCGGCCTCTATGATGCCGACGTGGGTGGCAATTTCATCCAGTTCGCGCAGGACGTGGGAGGAAAGGAAGACGGTTTTCCCCATCTCTTGCAGGGCGCGCAGGATTTCGCGGAGCTCCACCCGGGCCCGGGGATCCAACCCGGAGGCCGGCTCATCGGCGACAATCAACGCCGGTTCGTGGACCAAGGCGCGCGCCAGCCCCAGGCGCTGGCGCATCCCCCGCGAGAGGCTGCGCACCTCGTCGTTACGGCGGCCTGCCAATCCCACCAGCTCCAGCAAATCGTCGGTCAGCGCACGCCGCTTGACGGGAGCAATGCCATAACAGGCCGCGAAAAAGTCCAGGTACTCGGCCACGGGCAGTTCACCGTAGAGACCAAACTCGTCAGGAATGTACCCCAGCAGGCGACGCACATCACGTGGCTGCGTATCCACGCGATAGCCGCCCACGCGGACCTCGCCGCCATCCAACGTCAGCAGCGTCGCCAGGATGCGGATGGTTGTCGTCTTGCCAGCGCCGTTGGGCCCGACGAAGGCGTAAATTGCGCCCGCCTCCACCTCAAACGAGATTCCGTCCAGCGCCGGGGGACGCCCTTTGCGGTAGACTTTGCGCAGGTTGCGTACTTCAAGAATCGTGCTCATGATGTTTCGTCCTGTTGTCCAGCCCGGCCGCCGGCCCAACGGCGCAAATCGGCCAGCACCCGCGGCGCATGTTCAAACGCAATCGCGGTAGGCAGGTCGTCCAGCGGAAACCAACCGAAATCGTCGGCGTCATCGCCGGCCTGAGGGGTCCCTTCGGCCTCAGCGATAAAGTAGCAGTTGAGCGTGGTGAACCGGTCGCCGCAATACTCGTAGGTATCCAGGTAAAAGCCCAGGAATTCCAGCAGGCGGACCTCTAACCCGGTTTCCTCGCGGGCCTCACGGCGCGCGCCATCGGCCGGCGTCTCGTGTTCGTTGAGGAAGCCGCCGGGGATGTCCCAATACCCCAGGTAGGGTTCGCGGCAACGGCGGACCAGCAGCAAGGCCCCAGCGCGAAGAATAAGGACGGCGGCGCACGGTTTGGCGCTGCGGTAATCCCGCCGCCCGCAGACGGCACAGACCGGCACCGGTTCACTCTCAGTCTCAGAAGGACGCCATTCCAGAGCCCCGCCACAGCGCGGGCAAAAGTGGAACGGGGCCGGGTCCCCCATCACCTCAAACGCAAACCGGCCGCCCGCCAACGGCCAGCGGCCGGCCAGCCAGGTCTCTTTGGCCGCCCGGGGCAGCGCCTTGAAATGGGCCTCGGCGCGCTGAGCGGCGGCCCGGTCGGGGTATTCCCAGGCTCCTGACAAGGTCACCGGCCGACGAGCGCGAGTGTACCGCGCACCCTGGCCAGCAGCGTGCTCCGCCACGCGCCGCGCCACATCCGTGGTGGAACCGGTGTAAAGTGAGCCATCCCCACAACGCAGGAGGTAAACATACCACATGGGGGTAAGTATAATCGGGAAACGGGAAACGTAAAACGTGAGACGGGAAACGTAAAACGTGAGACGTGAAACGTGAAACGTCAGACGTCAAACGTGAAACTTGAGACGTGAAACGTCAAGGGAGCATTAATTATACGGCATGACATTTGTTACACATGATGGATTGCGTTGCGGTTGGCTACTCTTCGCCGACAATGGTGAACTTGCGTTCGGCCGGGGCGACCTCCCAGGGTGCCGGCGGGGAGGGGAGCGCCCCCCAGGGATTGCCGTAGCCCGGCAGTGCCCCT
>CAYTGR010000077.1:0-15463 GCA_964437445.1 uncultured Anaerolineales bacterium
GGCTGCATCATCACCATTCCTCAAAACCGTTCGTAGTCAGGCGCTTGAGCGCCGTTGCCGCCGCGCTGAAGCGCAGCACTACAAGCCTCCTTGCAGACCGTAGAGCGCGGCCAGCTCTGCCAGCGCCTGCGACTCCCCTGCCTCCGGTTGGCGCAGATAGACCGGGATGGGCAGCCGGATCGCAGGGCGATAAGCGGCCGGCTCGGCCACAATGGCCTCCAGGCGGGCCAGATATCCCTCGGCGGTGCGTTCCCACGTGTAGCGATCCAGTACCCGCTGCCGGCCCCGGCGCGCAAACTCGGCCCAGGCCTCCGGGTGGCCGACCAGTCGCTCCAGGCCGCGCGCAATATCCGCCGGGTCGGCCGGATCCACCAGGATGCCATACTCCACGCCGTTCTCGTACAAACTCTCGCTGGGGCCGCCGTTGCGCGTCACCACCAGCGGCAGGCCGGCAGCGGCGGCTTCCAGCGGCGCCAGGCCAAACGGCTCGTAGAGCGCCGTGAGGGAGAAGAGCGAGCCGGGCCGCCGGGCAAAGAAGCGGTAAGCCGCGGCCAGGGCGGCCTGGCCCTGTACGGCGAAGGCGCTCACTTTGCCCCACAGGCTATAGCGTTCCACCACCGCGCGCAATTGGGCCAGCACTTGCCGCTCGGTTGTACCGGCCTGTTGATCCTCGCGCAGGGGATCGGGCAGCGCGCCCGTGAAGAAGACCAGGTTGGCCTGCGCTTGCAGGGCTGGGGATTGGGCAAATGCTTGCAACAACGCCAGGTGGTTCTTTTTGGGGTCCAGTCGGCTGGAGGCGATGATAGCCGGCAGCGCGCGCCGCTCTGCCGCCAGATCGCGCGCCAGCATCGCCTGGACGTGCGCCACCGCCTCCGCTTCGCCGGGCAGGCGCGTTTGGGCATCAAAAATGGTCAGCGCCACGCCCGGCGGGATGACGGCAAAGCGCCGGTCATCGTGCACATCCACCGCGCCCCGGTAGGCCGGATGGCCGTACTGCTCCAGCCGCTCCTGGAGGGTGCTGGTGATGTTGAGCGCCGACCGGTTCATGCTCAACCGTTCCGCGGGCAACCGGCGGCTGAAGTGATAGCGCGCGTCAATCTCCGCCAGATTTTCCGGGGTGACGTGCAGCTTATCCATCTTTTGCGCGCCCAACGAGTGGCCGGTAAAGGTGAAGGGCAGGCCGGTTTCCTCCTCAATAAGGACGCCACAGAGCCCCCCGTCGCCGTAGTGGGTGGTCAGCGCTTCAGGCCAACGGCCCGCCTCCCGGTAAAAGCGGAGGATGTTGGGGACCCAATCGCGTACCAGGTGCGGCCAGAGCTCCTCTTTGGCCAGGAACTCCGGCGGGCCGGCCGGCAGGCGCACAATGCGAACGTTGGACACGTCAGGATAGCCATCCAGGGGACTGGCGAACTCCGGCCAGCGGGAATCGTGAATCTGCCGGGTGAGGATGTCCACCGTATGGCCTTGCGCTGCCATGGCCAGCGCCAGCTGCTTGACGTAGACCAGCTGCCCGCCGAAATCGGGATGTTCCGTCCAGTAGCTATCTTTGGCATCAAAATTGCCCTGCGGGTTCAAAAAGGCCAGGTGCATCGTTCTCCTCTTATTAAAAACACAAGACTTTCTCACGCCCTTAAAACGGGCTTAACAGGATCTGTAACGTTTTGGAGGCCTGGCGCACGGCAATTTCTACCGGCACCCCTTCATAGAGCACTTCTTCAAACATCAACTGCAGGAAGCGGGAGAACTGAATGTATTCGGTGAGCTGCGGACGCGAACGAGCCAATGCCAGCAGCGGCACGATGGTCTGTAACCAGGGATGATTGTCTTCCACGAGCTGGTGATTGATAGAGCGAAAAGGCGAGATCTGGAGCTCGTGCAAAAAAAAGGGCACCGCCACCTCCGGCCCCAGCGCCAGGCGCATGATTTCCAGCGTCAGTGCCAGATTCTCCGATTGCCGGGGGAAAACCAACGTCGTGCCTCCCAGTGAGGCCACCGGTGAAACGCTGGCATCAGGCCGGGGCATGGGCACAAACCCCAGATGTTCCAGCAATTCCTCCTCGCCCTCCCAACCCGCTGTCTCTGCGATGGTGGGCCACTCGTAAGTCCCTCCTAACGTCATCGGTACCTTGCCGCCGGCCAGCAATCCCGGAGGGCCCCACCAATGCAGCGTGCCGCTCTGCAACGATAGATACTTACCCTGCTGGGTCAGGTCGCGCAAGAAGGATAAGGTTTGCCTGAGGCCGGGACTGTCCAAATGGACAAAGCCATCTTGCGCTTCAATGTCCCCACCAGCGCCCCAGATCAGCGCCAACAACACGTTAAACGTCGCTTCTCCGGCAGCCATGCTGATGGGGAGAGCGATGGGGTACTCATACCCCCAGCGCGCTTTCACCTCATCACGTGCCAGGTAGTCCAGCAATGTCCGCCATTCGGCCCAGGTCTGCGGTGGTTGCAAGCCTTCAGCTTCAAACCAGTCACGCCGATACCACAAGCCTGTGACGTCCGCCTGCACCGGCAGGCCATACAAGTGGCCATCCAGCATGTTGCTTTTCAGGACAGGGGGTTCAATCTCATTCTTCATCCAGGCAGCAAATTCCGGGTCTAACACGTCAATCGGCACCAGAAAGCCCATCCGCGCGTAACGGGCCACCCAGACATAGTCAATGGAAATCAGATCGTGAGCGTTACCCTCCCCGACTTCGGTACAGAGCAAGCGATGAAAATCGCTTTGGGGGGGCATATTGATATCCAACAACGCTTTACGGCCCGGATGCAGCCGGTTCCAGAGGTGTACGGCTTGTTGAATCAAGGTGACCCAGCGCACGTCGTAAGCCAGCAGACGCAGGGTCGTGGTGGCTACCGGCTCGGCGCTGCGTTCGGCGACGAATGTCCCCATCCCCGCCCGCCGATAGATGTAACCTTCCTGGACCAGTTCTAATAGAGCCTGCCGCACCGGCGCCCGGCTGACGTCGTAACGCTCGCATAACATCTGCTCGGTCGGCAGCTTTTCTCCAGGGGGCAAGACCCGCTCTTCAATCTGCTGTTTGATGATTTGCTTCAGCTGGTAATAGATCGGGATAGGCGAATTTTTGTCAATCACCCGAGCCTCCCGGAAGGCCTTGACACATTGTAATAACTTTATAACATTATACAATAAAAACAACCCTCTTGTCAATAGCCGCCGGGGAAATATTTATTAAAAATTTCCCCGGTTTGGTTGCAGGATGGTTAGTGGAAAAGGGTTTCCACGATGCGAGGAACGAAGGTGGTGATTGTCAACCAGTGGTATGTTGATTATAACTCGCAAACTGGCGTGCGGCAAGCTCGCGACTCAGGTTGTGGCGTCGCTGCCGGTCTCCCTGAACAGGTGCTGCGTATTACGCGCGCACCTGCAAGGCTTCCCGGATGCCCTCCCCTAACTGGTTGAAGATGAGCACGGTGACCAGGATCGCCGCGCCGGGGAAGGTGGAAAGCCACCAGTAGTCCAGCAAGTATTGCCGGCCTGCGCTGACCAGGGCGCCCCATTCCGGGGTGGGGGGCTGGGCCCCCATGCCGATGAAGCTGAGGCTGGAGGTCGTCACCAGCGCCGGGCCGATGTCGGAGGTCAGGTAGATGACCAGCGGAGTTAACACATTGGGGAGCAGGTGGCGCGTGATGATCTGAAAGTCGCTCGCGCCGAGGCCGCGGGCGGCCAGGATGAACTCCCGCTCCTTGAGCGCGAGCACCTGGCCGCGCACCAGCCGCGCGTAAGAGGGCCACCAGACCGCTGAAATAGCGATCATGGCGTTGGTCAGATTGGGGCCGAGTGCTGCGGCGATGGCGAGCGCTAACACCAGTCCAGGGAAGGCGATGAAAATATCGCTCACCCGCATCAATGCCTCATCAATCAGCCCGCCGTAGTAACCGGCTAAACAGCCCACTACCACGCCGATGAGCGTCGCACTGGAGAGGATCACCAGGCAGCTTTGCAGCGCCAGGCGTGTCCCGGCGAGGATGCGGCTGGCCAGATCGCGCCCCAGGTTATCGGTGCCCAGCCAGTGACCAGCCCCCGGTGGCTGAAAGCGGACCGCCGTCTCCACCGCCAGCGGGTCATAGGGGGCCAGCGCCTCGCCGGCTAAAGCGACAACGATCAGCCCCAGGGCCAGGATCAGCACCGGCCAGTTACGCCGCCGACGGAAAAAGCGGGTGATAAACAAGGAAATCCCCGTTTCACGAGAATTGAATGCGCGGATCCAGCAGCCGGTAAGCGATATCCACGAGCAGGTTAACTGTGGTGGCAATGACGGCGACGACGAGCGTGGTGCTGACAACCGCGCCGTAATCCGCTGCCAGGATGGCGTGAGTGGCATACCAGCCGATGCCTGGCCAGTTGAAGATCGTCTCCACGACAAAGACGCCCGCCATCAGCGAGTTGAAGGTCAGGCCGAGCAAGGTGACGGCGGGGAGCAGGGCGTTGCGCAGCACGTGGCGGCGGAGCACTGCGTTCTCGGCCAATCCCTTGGCGCGCGCCGTGCGGACGTACTCCGCCCCCAGTTCCTCTAACGTGCTGGCGCGCACCATCCGGGCTAACCCGGCGCTGGAAAAGATCGCCAGCGTCGCCGTCGGCAGGATCAGGTGCACCAGGCTGCTCCCCAGCCGGGGCCAATCCCCTTGCAGCAGGCTATCCAGCACGTACAGCCCGGTTCTCCGCGCCGGCGGGCCAAGCAGGAAATCAATCCGCCCATCCAGAGGAAGCAGGCTCCACTGCCGGTAGAAGAGCAGCTGGAAGACCAGGCCCAGCCAGAAGAGTGGCACGGCGAGTCCAAAGGCGGCCAGGGCTTGCACCAGGCGGTCCAACCAACCGCCACGCCGGGCGGCGGCCAGCGCTCCCAGCGGGATCCCCACCACCACCGTGACAGCGATGGCCGCCAGTGCCAGTTCAATCGTCGCAGGGAGATAATCGGCCAGATCCTGCGCCACCGGCCGCCCGGACCAGATGGAATCACCCAGGTCACCGCGCAGCAGACCGCCCGCATAGCGCAGATATTGGGTGTGGAGGGGCAAATCCAGCCCCCACTGGTGCCGCCAAAAGGCGACCGCCTCGGCGCTGGCTTTGGGACCTAAGCGCAATACCACCGGATCGCTCGGCACTACATTGGCGATCAGGAAGGTCAGGAGGGAGACTCCCACCCAAACCAGCACCATCGTGACCAGGCGTCGCAGCAGAAATGTGCGCAAAGGCAATCCTTGTGGTTTGTGGAGGCGATACGGAACACGCAACACGGATGACGTATTGCGTGTTCCGTTTTCCTTAACGTCGCAGCCCCGTTTCCCTATTTCACCAGCGTCACCTGTGTCAACGGGACGTAGTTACCGCCGAGCGAGAAGGTGTAGCTGTAGCCCTGTACGCTGTCGCGGACGACGACCAGGTCCAGTGCCTGCCCGATCCAGAGCGCGGGCACCTGCTCTCCTAACGTATCGTATAGCTGCTGGAAAAGTGTCTTGCGCGCGGCGGGGTCCACCGTCTGCGCGATCTGGTGGAAGAGCGCGTTGATTTGCGGGTCGCTCAGGTAGACCGGGCTGCACTGGGTGCCGGGGCGGTCGGAGGGGAAGACCTGCCAGGCCACTTCCCAGGCGCTTGGATAGTCGCCGCCGACGCCCATCGTGGAGAGCTGGCCGATGTTGGGCGCGGTCCCGGCGGTGCACTCGTTGAACCAGGCCGTGGACCAGGCGCCCTGGTCGGTCTCCTGGATGTTGAGCTTAACGCCGATCTTCGCCAGGTCCGCCTGCCAGAACTCCAGCACGGCGGTGTCGTTCGGCCAGAAGTGGAGCGCGTTGACGGTCAGCTCCAGGCCGCTCTCATAGCCGGCTTCCTTGAGCAGCGCCCTGGCCTTGTCCAGGTCAAAGGGGTACTGCGTCTTGGCCGGGTAAACGTCGGGATAGCCAGGGCCAACGACGGCGGACATCTTCGCTAACGTGCCGCCGAAGATGTCGGCGATGATTTTATCCGTGTTGAAGGAGTACTGGAGTGCCTGCCGGACCTTGACGTTGTTCAGCGGCTCCACCGAGTTGTTGAAGCCGAGATAGTACTGCATGATGCCGGGGTATTTGCCGGCCGTGAAACCGGCTTTGCCGCTGAGCGCCTGGAAATCGGTCGTGGGCGGATTGACCCAGACGTCGGCCTCGCCCTTTTCCAGCAGCGCGCGGGCGGTCGCCGGCTCGGTGATCCAGCGGATGATGACCTTCTCTGGCGCGGTGGATGGCACGCCGCCCCAGTAATCCTTGAACCGCTCTAACGTGATGGTGTTGGCAGCGCGGTCAAAGGCCGCCAGCGTGTACGGGCCGGAACCGGCGTCGTGGTCCAGCAACCAGGCGTGACCCCAATCGCCCTCTTTCTCGTTTGCTCTGGCGACGACCGGGTTGACGATGTAGTTGCCCCAGGCGCTGCCCATGGAGTTGAGGAAGTCGGCGAACGGTTCCTTGAGCGTGAACCTGACCGTGAGGTCGTCCACTTTCTCAAACTTTGTCACCCACTCGGCGGTGATGCCGTTCGCGCCGAAGTTGAGGGCCTTGATCCGCTCGTAGCTGTAGATCACCGCGTCGGCGTTGACCGGTGAGCCGTCGTGAAATTTGGCGTTCGGCTTCAGCTTGATCGTGTAGATCAGGCCATCGGCCGAGATGCCACCATTGGCCGTCGTCGGGATTTCGGCAGCGAGCACCGGCTCCAGCTGCGGTGCAGACTCGCCCACGTAGCGGAAGAGCCCCTCGTAAACGTGGGGCAGGTAGGCCGAACCACCGAAGGCCCAGTTCTCCGCCGGATCGGGGGAATTGGGTTGATCCGAGGCGATGATGACGAGGGGCCGGGTCACCGCCTGGACGGTCGGGGCCGCCGTAGGCGTTGTGCCGCAGGCCGCCAGGAGCGCTATCAGCGCCAACAAACTCAACAGGCCAAAACTTTTACGCATGGTCTCCTCCTTAAAAAAAGGAACTGAAAGGGTTTGGGCAAGCGAGGCTTGCTTTGATATTGTACAATAAGATGATTAAAAACGCATTATCGCCGGCCGCCAACTTCAAATTTCTCGCGCGGCGAGCGCCGCTTTCATCCGCATGAGCGCCTCGGTCAGCGTGGCGCGCGGGCAGCCGAAGTTGAGTCGCACGAAGCCCTCGCCGCCGGGGCCGAAGGTCGCGCCGTCGTTCAAGCCGACGCGCGCCCGCTCCCGGAAGAAATCGCACGGCTTGCCGGGCAGTTCTAAGGCGCGACAATCCAGCCAGGCCAGATAGGTCGCCTCCAGCGGGCTCATTGTGATACCGGGCAGTTCCGCCGCCACAAACTGCCGGAGGAAGTCGCGGTTGGCTTCCAGGTAACGCAGAACCTCATCCAGCCATTCCTGCCCGTCACGGTAGGCCGCCAGTGCCGCGACGTAGCCCAGAAGATTGCAGCCGGGGACCATCCCCTGGCGTGCCGCCTCAAACCGCCGCCGCAGGTCGGGATTCTGGATGACGGCGAACGAGCACTCCAGCCCGGCGATGTTGTAGGTTTTGCTGGGGGCCATCAGTGTGATGGTCTGCGCCGCGATTTCCGGATCCAACGCGGCTATTGGGATGTGGCGGGTGCCGGAGAAGAGCAGGTCGCAGTGAATCTCATCGGAGCAGAGCGTGACCCCGTGGCGCAGGCAGAGCTCCGCCATCCGGCGCAGTTCATCCTCGTGAAAAGCGCGCCCGACCGGGTTGTGTGGGTTGCAGAGCAGAAAGAGCCGTGACCGGGCGGCGCAGGCGGCGAAAACGTCAAAGTCAATCTCGTAGTAGCCGTCAGCCCGGCGGGTCAGTTCCATGCTATTCAGCGTCAGTCCGGTATGGGTGGGGACCTCCAGAAACGGCGGGTAGACCGGCGTCTGGATCAGCAGACCGTCGCCTGGAGTGGTCAGCGCGCGGGCGGCCAGGTTGAAGCCGGGGACGACGCCCGGCAGGAAAACCAGGTCCTCCGGCGTGACGCGCCAGCCGTAAAGCCGCGCCAGCCGCTCCACGATCACCTCGCGCAGCTCGGCCGGGGTTTTGCCGTAGCCGAAGACCCCGTGGTCAATCCGGGCGTGCAGCGCGCGCAGCACCGGCTCCGGCGAGACGAAATCCATGTCGGCGACCCAAAGCGGGAGCACCTCCGCGTCGTAGAGGTTCCATTTGAGGCTATCTGAAGAGCGGCGATCAAGCAAGTGGTCAAAGTTGTAAGGCACAGCAGTTCCTCCATAAGGATGCCGCCGGTGGTCGCAGCTAAACGAACGGGCGGCAGAATTGGTGCATCTGTTTTGATTATACCACTGCCTGGCAGCCAGGGGGGCTTGAACCCATCAAGGAGTGTGCTACAATTTCAACAGTTCGTGTTTGATACATCCCTCAAGAACAAACGTTTACGGCTTCGCATACGCCCTGGTGGCTCAATCCACCACCGGCGTCACCGGCTACTTCACGGCGAACTGGGGTACGGGATCTGCGTTAGGTTACTTTTAGAGTAAGGAGCTTCAACATGACCCGACTGCGTTTCGTTCGTTTGGCCTGTGCCTGGCTGGGCGGTGTGGCCCTGAGTCTTGGCGCAGCGTTATGGCTGGCCGGACCGACCACGCAGGCCGCCCCGGCCTGCCAGCGGTATGTCGTCTCACCCGGCGGCAGCGATCTGAGCGACTGTTCCGACGCGGCGCACCCCTGCCGGACGGTCCAGCAGGCGCTCCGCCGCGCCGCAACCGGCGACGTCATCTGCGTGGCCGACAACACGATCGCGCCCGGCCCCTCGGTCTACACCGGCACTTTCGTCATTACCCAATCGGTGACATTAGACGGGGCCTGGCAGGCTACCTGCGTGGACCCCCACAACCTGACTTGTTCCTTCACGGCGGTCAAGTGCGCGCCAGAGGCAGTCGTGCTGGATGCGCAGGGAACCGGGCGGGTCATCCACATCACCGGCAAGATCACGCCCGCGGTTCGCTGTTTCACCATCACCGGCGGCGACGCGGCCGGCCTGGGCGGCGATCCCGGCACGACCATAGAGAACGATGCCGGCGGAGGGATCTACAGTCGGGACGCAGCGCCATTGATCCTCAGCAATATTATCACCGGCAATTACGGATGTGACCTCTGCCCGGGATCCTATGGGCGCGGGGGGGGACTCTACCTGCTCAATGCTCCGGCGACGGCGCTCGTCAGCGGCAACACGATCGTGCACAACGTTGCCGATAACAGCTCCTGGGGCGAGGGCGGCGGGCTTATGCTGCGCGATTCCTCGGCGCAGGTGCGCAACAATACTATCGCGCAAAACCGTGCCGGACTGTCGGCGGGCGACGGCGGCGGGATTGCGCTGGTCAACAGTTATCCGGTCCTCGACAGCAACCAGATCTTGACCAACGTGGCCGGGCAGAGTGTGCGGGGGTTGGGCGGCGGCATTTTCATCTGGGTTACCGACCGGCCGGCAGTGCCGACCGTTTTCACCGTCACCCGTAACCTGCTGCGGGGTAACTGGGCGCTCAACGGTAGCGGGAGTCCCGGCCTGATCAGCCGTGGGGGCGGGTTGTATTACAACGGGCTGGCCAGCGTCACGCCTTTTATCAACGATAACGTGGTGGACAGCAACGTCGCGGCCCTGGCCGCGCCGGGCGAAGGCGGCGGGCTCTACCTGCGCGGATTGGAGGCGGCGGCCCTCATCAGCGATAATACCGTAGAGGGCAATGTGGCCGGCTTCAACACCGATGGGGCCGGCGGCGGCTTCTATCTGGAGTCCGGCCAGGGGCAGGTGGTGGGCAACTGGGTGGTGAAAAATACTGCCTCACCGGGCGGGACCTTGGGCCAGGGCGGCGGTTTTTACATCAATGGTGGGGGCGGGCTGCTCAAAACCAACTCAGTGCTGGGCAACCTCGCGTTGGTCGGGGCCACCACCGGGACGGGTTATGGCGGCGGAATAGCGATCTCCAACAGCGTGGTCACCGTACAGGACAACTGGATTGAGCAGAACGCCGGGGCCACCGCGCCCCACGCTGTCAGCGCTGGCGGCGGCCTCTACGTTTACCAGGGTGCGCCGCGCCTGACGAACAACGTGCTGCTGAGCAACACCGCCGGCGGCAATACCGGCCTGGGCGGCGGCCTTTATGCGGAGACCGCTGTCATCGTCGCTGACGGTAACATGGTGATCGCTAATCAGGCCGCCGGCACTGTTTCCGGGCGCGGCGGCGGCATCCGGCTGAACCAGTGCACGGCCTTCACGCTGACGAACAACATCATTGCTCGCAACGTCGTCAGCACGACCGGCAGCGGGGTAGCGATTTTCGGAGGACCGACGGCGAGCGGAGGCTGTGTGCTGGCGCACAACACGCTTGCCGGCAACCGGGGCGGCGACGGCACCGGCGTGCAAGTCTCCACTCTCACCATGACCCTGTACAACAACCTCATCGTCAGCCACACGTTGGGGATCAGTAACGCCACGCCCGCCAGCGTGATCTATGCTCACTTTACGCTTTTTGAGGGCAACGGCCTGAACTACAGCTCCGGCGTGACCAGCCTCAACCCGGTGGCCGGGCCGGCCGGATTGCTGCCGGATTACCATCTGGCCGTCGGTTCCGGCGCGGTGGATCACGCCACGCCGTTGGCCTGGGTCTCCAGAGACATAGACGGTGACGCGCGCCCGATCGGTCCTGCATCCGATGTGGGCGCGGACGAACGGCGGGCGGAGGTTTACCTGCCGGTGGTGCTGCGGAACTTCTAACCGGTGCCCTTTTCTAAGATAAGTATATTGGTATTTGACAAATAAAAAATCCGGTGTTACAATTTTATTGTCCGGTTAAAAGGACGTTGGAGTTCCGGCCAAAGGAGCGAAGAGTAAAGATGCAAGACACGCGGCAGCAAATCCTGGAGATTTTGAAACGGGATGGCGAGGTGACCGTTCAGGAGCTGAGCCAGGAATTGGAATTAACGAGCGTCACCGTGCGCCACCATCTGGAGATCCTCCGCTCGGAAGGATTCATCACTGAACCGGAAATTCGCCGGTCCAGCCGCCCGGGACGCCCTCGTTACGTTTATCGCCTTACCTCTACGGCCGCGGATCTCTTCCCGAACAACTACAGCGGGCTGGCCGGGGCATTGCTGGATGCCGTCAGGCTCAACCTTTCCCCTGAGCAGGAGAATGCGATTTTCTTACAGGCGGCGAAATCGTTGGCGGCGGGGATCAGTGATTTGCCGGAGAATCACGACGAACGCCTGGCCGCCGTCCTGGTCTATCTCAAACAGCTGGGGTTCGCTGCCCGCACCGAGAAAAACGCCCAGGGGCAATATTTTCTTTACGTCAGCAGTTGCCCTTACCAGTTTGTCTCACGCACCCACCCGCAAACCTGCTGTATTGATGAGGCGATGATCCAGCAGCTGACCGGCGGCACGCTCATCCGCACCTCCGGCCGGGCGAGCGAGGACGATATTTGCGGCTATCAAATTGTGTGGTCTAATAGCGACTGAATGGGAGCCTGTTGTAGCTTAAGGTGAGATGGGAAACGTTATCTATAATGCGTAATGCGTCGTGCGTTTTTTACGCCTCACGTATTACGCATTATTTTTGGGAGTTACGGGAGTGACAACGCTCAAGACTACTTTGATTTATCCTGGCATTGCCGGACGCGGCTTCAACTCACTGAAGCATGGGATGGACGCCGGCTGGATCTCGCACGGGCTGGCCTCGCTCAGCGCTGCGGCCAAAGCGCAGGGCTTTGCCGTGGATCTGATTGATCTGCGCGCCCTCCAGAGCTGGGAGCACTTCCGGGAGGTGCTGGCCGAGCGTGCCCCCGACGTTGTCGGCGTGACGATGATGAGCGTGGACTACAACCCCGCCAAGCAGGCGCTGGCCATCGTCAAGGAGGTGCGGCCCCAGACGATCACCGTGTTGGGTGGACCCCACGTCACGATCTCACTGGAGGATACCCTGCGCATCCCGCACGTGGATTACCTGATGACGCACGAGGGCGAGGTCTCATTCCCGCGGCTGTTGCGCGACCTCGCAGAAGGTCGCCCGCCTCAGCGGCGGGTGCTGCGCGGCATCACCCCGGACCTGGACGAGATTCCTTTTGCGGACCGGGCGCTCTTCATGGACGAGTGGCGCAAGTGGGGGTACGATCTGGATTCGCCCGAGGTGCCGTTCGTAGAGGAGTTGCCACCCCCCTTTGCGACGATCATCGCCGGGCGCGGCTGTATTTACAACTGCACGTTTTGCAAGCCGGGCGAGGACTACCTTTTCGGCAAGCGGACCCGCCGCCGCAGCGTGGATAGTGTCCTGGCCGAATTGCGGACGCTGGTGGATGAGTATCACATTGCTTCCTTCATGTTCCATGATGATTGCCTGACCGAGGATCGCGCCTGGGTGCTGGAATTTACCGATAAATACCTGGCCGCGGGCTTCACCATGCCCTTTTTCTCCCAGAGCCGGGCCGACATCATCGTCAAAAACGAGGATATGGTGGCGCGCATGGTCCAGGCCGGCCTGCGCGGCTACTTTATTGGCTTTGAGAGCGGCAACCCGCGTGTCCTGGAACAGGTGCTCCGCAAGGGGGTCACGGTGGAGCAAAACCTGCAGGCGGCCCGCATCTGTAAAAAGTATGGCATCACCATTTGGGCCAACTACATGATGGGCATTCCGACCGAGACCCGCGACGAGGTGCTGGACACGGTGCGGTTGATCAAGGAGATTGACCCCGATTACTACAGCCCGGCCTTTTACACGCCGCATCCCGGCACCGATCTTTACACGTTTGTGGTGGAAAACGACCTCAGCTTGATTGAGGATTACGATTCGTACCGGCGCAACCCGGAGGAGCCGAAGATCCGCGGGCAGGATTACACTTTCCTGAAGTGGGCGATGGAGGAGAGTATGCGCCGCAAGCCGCGCAACGCCTTCAAGCGCTGGGCACGACACCAGTGGCGGCGTCTGCGCCGGGCGACGCCGCGGAAAGTCTTGCGCAAGCTGGGCCTGCTGCCGGCCTCCGCCTGAGCGCTGCCAGCTGGTAACTTTCAACTGCTATGAGGAGGTCAGGATGATCACCCCCACCCGTGAAGTGGCCTGGGCTTTGTTGACTGAATACACCCAGAACCCCAATCTGATCACGCACGCGCTGGCCGTGGAAGCCGGGATGCGCGCGTATGCCCGGCGTTTTGGGGAAGATGAGGAGCTCTGGGGCGTCGTGGGGCTGATCCACGATTTTGAGTACGAGCGCTATCCCGACTTGGGGCCGGGGGGCCACCCGCTGAAGGGGGTGGAGATCCTCACCGACCTGGGGTGGCCGGAGGTGGTGATCCGGGGCGTGCAGGCCCATGCCCCCGATCTTACCGGCGTGACGCCGACGACCCTGCTGGAGAAGACGATTTTTGCCGTGGACGAGCTGACCGGGCTGATCACTGCCGTCGCGCTGGTGCGCCCGAGCAAATCCATTCTGGACGTGGAGGTGAAATCCATCCGCAAAAAGTGGAAGGATCGCGCGTTTGCGGCCGGCGTCCACCGCGAGGACATTGAGGCGGGCGCGGCCCTGCTCGGCATCCCGCTGGACGAGCATATCGGCGTCGTCTTAGAGGCGATGAAGGCCATCGCCGGCCCGTTGGGGTTGGTGGGCCAGCCGGTGCCGTCTGATTGACAAATCCCCTGTTTCTGGTACAATTTTCGCGCTACGGCCCTATCGTCTAGCGGCCCAGGACGCTGGCCTCTCAAGCCGGAAACACGGGTTCGATTCCCGTTGGGGCCACAGCCAGAGACCGCCCTCCATTTTCACGGAGGGCGGTCTTGTTATTTAACGCGAGTGGAAAGGACTTCAAGCGCAAAGTGTGCTGTGTGGATGGCAACCCGGGTTATTGCCTGCTTACCGCCGCAGGAAAAATGGGATGTCAATCACGGCACGAGTTTTGCCGTATTTGCGCCGCCGGTAGAGCAGCGCCAGTTTAATCAACCAAGCCGTCTGATTGTGCAGCGGGAGCTGCCACCATTTCGCCGGGACAAACTCCGGCAACAGCACGGTGGCCAGCTGGCCGTCATTATGCTCGTGGTCGGTCCGGTCCAAAAATTCCAGGAAGGGGCCGACGGTGGAGCGATAGGGTGAAGGGACAATCTCCAGCGGGACATCGCATTCCCAATGCTCCCAGGCCTGGCGAATTCGCTTGCCTGAGCCGGGCGTGATTTCCACATAGACCGCCGTCACCTTGTCGGAGATGGAGCGCGCATAGCGCATCGCCTCAATCACGCCCCGGTGGACGCCGGAAACCGGCACGACAATGCGCGGCCTGGGGAGCGGCAGCAATGAAGGCGGGAGCCCCGTGAGCGTTAGTTCACGGGCCACCTCTTGATAGTGCCCCTGAATGGTCAGGAACAACAACACCCCCAGTGGCAGCAACAGGATGACAATCCAGGCCCCATGAATAAATTTGCTGACCACAATGACGATCAACGCAGTCAATGTGAGCAGCGCCCCCAGACTATTGATGAGCAATTTAGGCCAGCGGCCGGCGCCCCCCGTCCGCCACCAATGCCAGACCATGCCACTTTGCGACAGCGTAAAAGCCAGAAAGGCCCCTACCGCAAAGAGCGGGATCAACGCATGGGTCTCCGCGTTGAAGATCACAATGAGCAGCGACGCCAGCCCGGCCAGGGCGATAATCCCGTTGGAGAAAACCAACCGGTCGCCCAGGAAGGAGAACTGGCGGGGTAAATAGCCATCCTGGGCGATGATGGAAGCCAGGCGTGGAAAGCCGGCAAAGCTGGTGTTGGCCGCTACCGCCAGCATGACCAGGGTGGTGCCTTGCACCAGCAAGTAGAAAAAGCCCGGGCCAAAAACCCGCCGGGCGAGAGCGGAGAGAATCGTCTCTTCTGAAGAGGCCACCACTGCAAAATATTGCGTCAACCCCACCGTGCCCAGGAAAAGCACCGCCATCAGCCCGGTCATAGCCACCAGCGTCAGGCCCGCGTTGCGGGATTCGGGCGGCTTGAAGGCCGGGACGCCGTTGCTGATCGCCTCCACGCCGGTTAACGCTGTGCAGCCCGCAGCAAAAGCGTGCAGGATGAGCACCAGCGTCAGGGGCACCTGAGCCGGCGGCGCTGTCACTGCAAAGGAGGTCCCACCCGTTTGCCAGGCCCGTACCAACCCCACTCCTATCATCAGCAAATAAACGCCGATGAAAAGATAGACCGGCACGGCCATGAAAGTACCCGCCTCCCGTATCCCCCGCAGATTAGCCAGCGTGATGATCGCTAACAACAGCAGCGACAATCCTACCCGATAGGACCAGAGGGCCGGGAAAGCTGAAGCGATGGCCGCCACCCCGGCCGTTACGCTGACGGCGGCGTTAAGCACGTAGTCAATCATCAGGGCTGCCGCCGCCACCAGCCCGGGGAGCGTCCCCAGATTCTCGCGCGCCACGGTGTAAGAACCACCGCCGTTGGGGTAAGCGTGGATGGTCTGGAAATACGAAAGTCCGACGACCATCA
>CAYTGR010000078.1:0-15293 GCA_964437445.1 uncultured Anaerolineales bacterium
ACCAGGAATTGTAGCCGCCGGACCAGGAGTTGTAGCCCCCCGACCAGGAGTTGTACCCCCCGGACCAGGAATTATAACCACCCGCCCAGGAGTCATAGCCCCCAGACCAGGAATTGTAACCGGCGGCCCAGCTCGCCTTGCCGATGAGCATGGGGGCAGCCAGCACGACCACCAACACCAGAATGCTCAGTAATGCGACCTTTTTCAACATAGCCCCTCCTTGCAAAAGATTGTTGAGAAATGGCACCACAGCAGACGATGAAAAGCGTTTAAGTTACCTGGTTGTATCGTATCACCTCCTATTCCTGACTGAAATAAAAAAATAGCCAACAGGTTCCTAAAAAATTTATCTATTGGCTATGCAGGTGAAAAATAATTTATTTTCCTTTTAGTGCAATTTTTGCAATATTGAAAATTTAGTTCATTCCCCGGTAATCAGCTTTGGGGGAGCTGTTGACTGCAAAACAAAGTTAGCACAACAATACGGGGCGAACGAGATGTGCCCTTACCCATCATCAACTAACTATTTTCTATCTATCTAACAGCTACTTAACATTATATAACACCTTGCTGGCACTGTCAAGATTGTTTTTGCCGATTGCAGTGAAAAATACATTAAAAAAGCTTTATACTTTCAGGTTGATAAAAAAGTTACTTTATTGAGCCACCTGAGCAATCATAGACTGAATGGCCGGCAAATCCGGCGCTCCCGGCTGCGTGTAGACGATCTGGCCGGCGCCATCCAGGACAAAAAAGGTGGGAGTACCGACTACGCCCCAGCGGGTTGCCAGCGCGGCCCCCACCGGATCGGCCACATCCAACCGCAAGACGCGGGCCTGACCGCTCAAAGCGGTCTCCAGCTGATCCACCTTAGGCTTGGAAAGCAGGCAGATGCTACAGCGGTTGGAATAGAACTCCACCACCGTCGGCTGTCCGCTGCGCAACTGCGCTTCCAACTCCGCAGCAGAAGCAAACGTGTCGCCCGGCGTCCGCAAAATCAGCCAGGCCACCAGCAGCGCCAGCGCTACCGCTAACGTCAACCCATACTCTTTCAGAAATCCCACGATCTTGGTACGCATGGTTCCCTCCAATAGCAGTGAGCAGAGAGCAGTGAGCAGAGAGCAGTGAGCAGTGAGTAGCAAGTAGAAGTCCCTGTTTCCCGCTCACCGCCCACCGCTCACTGCGCACACTTTTTGGCAGCCGACTCAGCACAACGCCCGCAGGGTCGCCAGGTTCTCCCGGTCTTCGTGCAGATCGTCGCTCTTGTCGGTTTCCAGCAGGCCCGGCAACCCCTCCAAGCGCGGATCGTGCAACAGCAGGCGGAAAGCTTCCAGCCCCAACGCCCCCTGCCCGATATGCTCGTGCCGATCTTTGCGGCTGCCCAGGCCGTTCTTGGAGTCGTTGAGGTGCCAGGCTTTGAGCCGCGCCAGGCCGATGGTCTGCTCAAACGCGGCGATGGTCTCCGCGTACCCCTCCGGCGTCCGCAGTTCGTAGCCCGCGCCGAAGAGATGGCAGGTATCCAGGCAGATGCCCAGCCGGTCGCCCTGCGGCGTCTGCTCCAGCAGGTAGGCCAGCTGCTCAAACCGGTAGCCGAGATTGGTCCCCTGCCCGGCCGTCGCCTCCAGCAAAATCTGGACGCGGTAGCCGGGCGTGGCGGCGTGCGCCTCGCCCAGCGCTTGGGCGACCAGGCGCAGCCCCTCGGCCTCCCCCGCGCCGGTGTGCGAGCCGGGATGCAGCACCAGGTAGGGGATCCCCAGCGCCTCGCACCGCTCCAGTTCCAGGATGAGCGCCGCCAGTGATTTGCGGCGCAGCGCTTCATCGGGCGCGGCGGGGTTAATGATGTAAGCCGCGTGGGCCACCACCGGCTGGATGCCGGTCGCGGCCTGGGCTTCCTGGAACAGGCGGATTTCTTCCCCGGTCAGTGGGGTGGCCGTCCACTGGCGGCTGTTCTTGACCCAGATTTGCAGCGCGTCGCAGCCAACCGACTGCCCGCGTTCAAAGGCGGTGTGCAGCCCGCCGGCAATGGATTCGTGAGCACCTAAGCGTAACATGATAGCTCCTTCGTGAAACGTGAAACGTGAAACGTGAAACGTAAAACGTGAAACGTGAAACGTGATGCGTGATACGTGATACGTGATGCGTGATACGTGATGGTGATACGTGAGACGTGATGCGTGAAAGGCGGCTACCGCGCCAGCTTTGCCAGGAGCCGCGCGCGGCGATGTTCCAGTTCCGCCCGGAGTGGACCGCGCAGGGCCGGCGGCAACCGCTCCAGCCGGGCCAGCGCTTCTTCGGTGACGGTCAGCGCCGTAGCCGGATCCCCGGCCACCCATTCGGCATGTTTGGCGCGCTCCACCAGCGGCTCCACCGCCCAGGGGAGGCGCTCGGCCCAGGCCGTCCAGAGCGCGAGCGCGGCTTCCCACTCCCCGCGCCGCTTGTGCGTGAGGGCCAGCTCGCGCCAAAGCCGCTCGGCCGTCTCCGGCGGCAAGTCGTCCTCTAACGCCCGCCGCCAGGCCGCCTGGGCTTCCCCCTCATGCCCGGCGAGCGCGTAGAGCCGCCCCACCCCCACCCATTCGGTCGCTGCCGTGGCCTGCGCCGCCGGATCGGCTGCCAGCTGCGCGCTGTGGATCAACAGCGTGACCAGGCTCAGCACGTCCACGCGGTTATGGTAGAAGACGCGCGCCAGCTCAGTGGTGCGCCCCGTCTGGAGATAGTCACGGTAGACCTCAGGGATCAACCACGAAGGGAGGTCCTCCTCCTCGCGCGTGACGCCGAGCAGGGCCGCTTCCAGCGCGCCCAGCCGCCGCGAGGGGAGCTGCTCGCGCCAGAGAAGCCGCGCCACCGCCAGGAGGTCCAGATGGGGGAGCGCGGTGAAGGCCGGCGGCAGCCGGTTGAGGATGAAACGGGTCTGCAACAACGGCACGTCAAACCCGCGCCCGTTGAAGGTGACCAGGCCGGTCGCGCCCGCCAACAGCCCGGCCAGGTAGCGCAGCGCCGCCGCTTCCCCGGCCGGGTCGCGCAGAAAGATCAGCCGCAGGCAGAGCGATTCACCTTCCCACAGCGCCACGCCGGTCAGGAAAACCAGGGTCCCGGTGCCGCCGGCCAGCCCGGTCGTCTCGGTATCCAGGAAGGCCGGACGCGGGCCGGGATCGTCACCGAGGAGCGCCAGCGCTGCCGGCGGGAGGTTCCCCAGCGCGCCGAGCGGGTAAGCGCCGTGCCGGTGCGCCGCCGGATAGCGCGTCTCCTCCACCCAGACGGGGCCGTAAGGGGTGCTCACCTCCCCGCCGGGCAAGCGGATTGCGCTCTCGCGCCCGGCAGGGGAAGAGACCGGGGCGCGAGCGGGGACGGGTGTCGTGGGGGGCAGCTGCCGCACCCCCTGGACGACGCCCAGACGTTGCAGACGGCGGCGCAGATCGGTATCCATAGGTCAATGATACCACAAATCGTCCGCAGGAAGGAGGCCGAGAGGATGGGGCGCGCAGCAAAGCCACGCGCCCCATATTCCTCTGCATCTCAGGCTACGGTACGCCGAGCGCGCCGTAGTCACCTTTGAGTTGTGAAATCTCTCCGGCTAACGATTGCGCAGGACGAGCGGGAGGTAAACCTGCCGGCCGTGCGCCAGGATAGCCAGATCATCTGGATAGACGGGGTCTTGTTGATAGTTGCGCACGCGGATGCGTTGCCCGTCGTAATCCTCCGAACCCAGCCCGGCGACCGTGACGCGGTCCATGACCTTGATGTCGGCCCACGTACCGTTGTAGCCGTCCAGGAAGGCGCGCACCGGGCCGGAGCCGTCATTCACCAGGAGGTAGCTGTTATCCGCCGCTTTGCCGGTCACCGTGCCGGTGACCACCAGCAGCCAGCCCTCGCTTTCCTCCTGTGCCGCCTGCCCTGTGGTCAACGGCCGCAGGAAGCTGCCGCCCAGCGCCAGCGCCGGCGAGAGGACATAAGTGGGCGTGAGGACTCTGACCTGCTCCGACTCAAAGAACTGGAGCTCGGTGTCGCCCTGGTAGGCGTCCACCGTGCCCAGGACGCGGACAAAGTCGCCGCGCTTCGGCATCGAGCCGACCGCCGCCGAAGCCGTCCCGGCCGGCGCAAAGACCGTGAGGCCGCCGGTCTGATCTTGCACATAGAGCACATCAAAGAACTCGCCGTAGGAGGCGGTGGTAACGCCCTCCACCCAGACCAGCTTGCGCAGTTGGGTCGGTGTATCACCGCCCGCCCGAACCTGGGCAATCGTCTGCTTCTGCAACGGCTCGCCCAGCAGCCACATCACCACTTCCAAGTTGAAGAGCTCGTTCTGCCGCCCATCGCCGGAGGTGTAGGAGAAGATGTTGAAGGGGTCGTTGGCGTCGCCATAGAAGAAAAGCCGCCCCGCAGCGCCGGGCAGATCGTAGCCCGCTGCGCCAGGAAGGGCCTCCCCCGCCGGGTAGATATACGCATCGCCCCAGTTATCCGCATCCGTGTTGTGCGTGCGGTTGGGGACGTTGGTATAGTGCGCCCCGCTGGAAGAGCCCGTGTCCAGATCACCTAACGCGAAGATGAAGCCGTTCGCGCCCAGATCCGCCTGGCTCAGCCCCTGGCCGTTGCGATCAATCAGCGAGCAGACCGACCAGGTCTGGATGCCGTCCACGTTCATCCCCACGCCGGTGGTTTCTGCCGAGGGGAAGAGATGCCAGATGACGCCCCATTGATAGCCATTGTTGTTGTTGCCATCCAGCACCTCATCATCGTTCATGCGGATTGGCACTGACTGGCCGGTGCGCGCTTCCACCGCCGCCGCAATCGCGTTCAACCGGTCGGCGGCGGTATCGGCCCACTCCACCTTGCCGGTGTAGTCAGAGAGACCGTTGAGCCACAGGCTGCCGCCGGCGGCCACAAAGTCACCCAACGCCTCCAGTTCGGCCGCCGTCATCGGCGTGGGGCCAAAGGCGTTGATGATGACCAGTTTCACCGTCGCGGTGTTGAGGTCGCTGGCAGTGATCTCATCCAGGTTGAACAGCACGTTGTAACCGTGCGCCGTCATATCGTTGACGAAGGGCCGCACCACCCCGGGATCAATCGCCAGGTTGTTGTGCCCGTAGTCAATCAGGATGAGCGGCACCGGCACATCGGTGGCGTTCAGCGTGAGCGTGGCCGTGTTGTCTTCGGGGTTATCAGCAGCCGGCGCGCCCACCAGTTGCGCCACGGCCGTCACCGGGCCGGTCGCCGTGGCCTGCCAGCTGATGTTGGCGTAGACATCCGCGCACGGGCCTTTGGCGCAGGGCGGCACCGTGACCGGTACCGCGCCAATCTGCCCGCCGTTAATGCTGAACGTCACCGTCACCGTCTGCGTTGTCGCGCCGCGATTGGTGACGCGCGCAGTGAAGAGGTTGGGGTTGTAGATGGTGGGGATGGTCGGCTGCACGGTCAGGTCGGTGATGCTGATGTCCTCGTCGCCCATCGTCCACACCGGCGAGGAGACAATGCGGTCACCGTCGGCCTGCGTCGCCATCACGAAGTAGTAGTGGACACCAGGGGTGACGGCGCGTGTGAAAGTCCAGTTGAAGGCCGCACCGGTCGGCTGCGTGGAGGTGACCACGACGCCGCCATCGGTGTAGAGCTCCAACTTGGCGAGCGTCTCGCCGTCGGGATCATTGCCCCAGACCTGGAAGGTGAGCTGGCCGGTGTTGGGCAGTTCCGAACCCATCCAGTAGCCATTGGCCTTGAAGTAGAGGTCAAAGTTGGCGTCCTCTGAGGCAAAGGTGCGCGCCGCGCGCAGCGCGTCTAACAGATCGGCCTTGGTCAACGCCGGCATCACGACGCCCGTGCGGTGGGGGGTAATCGTCCCCCAGTTCGGCGTGTGGTTGTCGGAGTTGTTGGTCGCGCCGACCTTCCAGCCGTAATCCAGCGAGCGAATCCACTCCCCCCATGAGAAGAAATACGAGCTGCCCCAGCCATTGCCCACTTCCTCCAACTGGGTCACATCCTCCACTTCGGGATGGTACTTCCAGTCGTTGAAGTTGATCCAGCCGGGATGGTTGAACTGCATCACCGTGCCGGCGTCATCCAGCGCCTGCGTGCCGGTGATGGCGAGCCAGGGATAGAAGCCCTGCACCGTCTCCCCCTTCTCCAGGTTGGGCGTGTAGTCGGCATACGTGAAGCCCACATCGCTGCGGACGGCATGGCGGACGGTGTTGTAGACGTTGATATGGCCCTCCGCGCCCTGCGTGTACTCAAAGCCGCGCAGGCCGACGAACTGGCCGTTCTCGGTGAAGGCGTTGGCTTGCGCCAGGGTATCGGCCCATTCGGTGTCGTCAATGGAGTACGAGTGGTCGGTAATTGCCAGGAAGTCCAACCCAGCGGCTTTGGCGCGCGTGAAGGCCTCGTAGGGCGTGAGTGAGCCGTCGGAATAGCCGGTGTGGTTGTGGATGTCGCCCTGGTAGGCGGTCATCGGCGGCTCGGACTGCGTGGTGAAGCTCCAGCTGCGGTCACCTGCGACGACCGGGAGCCCGGCCCAGTCGGTGACAGCGGGCGCGATGGTGAGCGTGTAAACCGTCTGTGGCAGGAGCAGCCCGCGCGGGTTGAGCGTCAGCCGCGAGGTCGCCAGCTCATAAGCCACGCTATCCCAGGGCACCGCGCCGTAAGGCCCGGCGAGCGTGAAGTTCGCGCCCACCACCGTCGCCGGTTTGAGGCTTTCGCTGAAGGTGACGACAAGATTCGCGCTGAGCGCCACCCCCGTCGCCCCTGCGCCCGGCGCGCGCCCGGTCACGGTCGGCGGCGTCACATCCGCCGGCCCCGTGGTGAAGGTCCAGGTGTAGGGGACCAGCGCATTATCAGAGAGATCTTTAACGCCGGCGGTAAGTGAGCCGGTGTAGAAAGCGTTGGGCGCCAGCGCCGCCTCCGGCGTGAACGTGGCCTGCCGGGTCGCCGCGTCATACGTGACGGTGCCCGCCACCGCGCCGTCCGGCCCGGTCACCAGGAAAGTCGTCGCGTTCACCGTCGCCGCGTCCACCGGCTCGCTAAAGGTGGCGTAGAGCGGCTGGTAAGGGCTGACGCCCGTCGCCCCGTTGGCCGGCAGGGTCACCGTCACCGTCGGCGCGGTCAGGTCCAGCAGCTTGATGTCGGCGGCGCTGGGTGGCATCACGCGATACTCATCAAAGGTATAGATGAGTGGCCCGCGCACGTAGACATACTGCTGGCCAACGGCTATATCGGCAGGGTAATACCCATCCTTGCCGATAGCGCCGGTCCCGCCGCTGCTATCGGTGAAGAAAGCCCGGTTGGTCGTGACCGAGGTGATGGTAATGGAGCGGTACTCCACGATGACGCTCTCGTATTTTTCGCTGAGCGCCGCAGTGTTGTAAGGCGCTTGCGCCGCCGTGACCAGCGTGGGCGTGCAAACGTTCGCCCCCTCGCCGAGATAGGCGCGCCCCGGCCCGCTGAACTCGGTCATCCCATAGTATTCTACCAGCGTGCCGCGCAGCAGATATTCGCCGCCCTGTTGCGGCTTAGCGCCGGTACCGGTGTAACTGTAAAGACTGTGCCACGGCCCGGGCGCTTCGCTCAAGATGAAGCCCTTGCTGAGCAACGCACAGACCGTGCCGGTAGTGGTCACCACCTGGTTGACATAGGGCGAGGGATAGGTGCCATCCCCGGCGGCAGTGGTGTACTGCAAATCGTAAATAGAAAGCGTAGACGGGATGGGCGCCTGAACAGCTGTATTCACCGGCGTGCCTGTCGCCCGCGTGAGCCAGTCGCTGGCCCAGACGCCGTAATCGCTGTTAACCAGCGTCGTGGCCGCGTTGGGGGCCGTCACCTGCACCGTGCGGGTCACGGCGGCGCCATCCGCCAGCGAGGTCACGTCCCAGCGCACCACATTCCCGGTCGCCGTCCCGCCGTCGGAGATCGTCCCCACGGTCACGCTCAGCGGCAGGCTATCGGTGATGACCACAGCCGAGCGCACCGCACCGGTCTGGTTGGTCGCCACCAGGGTGTAGGTGAAGACAGCGCCCAGCTCCACCGACGCGGGGGCCATTTTGGTGATAGCCAGGTTGGCAGCAGGACCACTCCCGCAACTATAGGCAGCCGTCGCACTATTCCGCGGTTGCAGCGCCGCGCCGGAAAGAATATCAAAATCGGCATTGTTGTTATCGGTATCCTGGCACCCCTCCAGCTTGCGCACCGACCCCTTCTGATTGTCCAGTGCCACGCCGTTATTGGTGGGAGCATTGCCCTCAGCGTTGTTGGAGGCGCCATACGACACCAGGTCCACAATATTGGCGTGTGGTAAAGCGCAAGGCGTATCGGTCGCGCCACAACCCAGGGAGGTGGCGATATTCGCCAGCGCCACTTTGCCGCTGGCCGCGCTCATGGTGAGATTGGCGGTCGTGAGATCGGGCGTCACCGGCAAATCCAAACCGCCTGTACCCGCCGACCCCAGCTGCACCAACAAGTATTTTCCCGGCTGGATAGTAGTGCCGGTGGGGAAAGCATACAAATTGCTGGTGGTGTTGGCAAAATTGCCGGTGGCCGAACCGTATTGCAACGACCAGCCGGTCAAATTAGCAGCTGTAGAACCGGCATTGAACAGCTCCACGTAATCGTACTTGTAATAGCCCGTAGAACTACCGCCCCCGCCGTAGACCTGACTGATGCGCACCGCATTGGCCTGCGGCGCAGCGGTCACCGGCTGGGCAAAGCCTCCCCACCCCAATCCGCTCATCCCAACGATGAGCGACAACACCCAAAGCAATTTCAGCAAACGTCTCATCTCATATCCTTTCGTCACTCGTTCGCAGTCAAGGCGCTTCAGCGCCCTCGTACTTCTGTGAGCATGGGGGGCGGCCCGTCTGGGCCGCCCCGTTGTTTACCGGTACACCCTGTCGTGCCCCACAACTCACGGCTGGTGATTGCGCAGTACCAGCGGCAGATAGATCGCCCGCACCGTCACCGTCGGTGGATTGGCGTCGGCCACGTTAAAGGGGGCCGCCCGGCCATCATCCACCTGGATGATATTGTGCAGGGTCGTGGTGCCCAGGGGCAACTGCGCCATAGCCTGGACCTGCGCGACGAAGCGCAGCGTCACGCTCTGGCCGGCCGTGACGACGCCGCTCCAGGTCAACGTGCCGGTCACTGGCTGCTGGAAGTCACCCACACTGAAGACGGTGTAGTACGCTCCCAACGTGTCGGTCACGCGCACGGTGGCGGTTGCGCCGGTGTTGTTGAGCGTGATGGTGTAGGTCACCAGCGCACCCGGCTGCACCGCGCCACCCGCCGCGCTGGAGACTTTGGCGGAGGTCGTCAGGTTGGGCGCGTTGACAATCAACACGCCGGTCTGGTCCAGTTCAAAGGGATCGCCGGGATGTACGCCGTCCAGATCGCCGTAGGTCCAGCCGGCGTTGGAGTTGCCGGTCCCGCGATTGCCATCAAACCGGACCGCGTAGGAGTAGACGCCACTGGCGGCCGGCGTCAGACTGGCTGCATAGATATCATTGTTGCCGTTCTGCAAGCCGGTGAACGTCAGCGGGGTCCAGGTCCAGGCGGCCAGATCGGCGCTCGTCCCGTACCCCAGTTCAGCCCAGACCGCGCGGCCTATCCCGGACGGATTGGTCACGTTTTGGATATAGACCTCGCCGGTGATCGGCCCGGTGCTCTCCCCCAGATTCATCGTGATGGCGGCCGGCCCCATCAGGTGAGCGTACCCCACGGCCACCTTGCGGTAATCGTGAACGGTGGCCGGAGCCGCCACATTGACCGTGCGGTTATCAGTATTGAGCCAGTCCCACTGATCGCCGCCGCTGACCACGATGTACTTATACTCATGGGTCCCGGTAGTCGCTATGGTCGCGGTCACGGTGAAGACACTGTTGTCAGCGTTGGCGGTCATCGCCAGAGCGTTGGTGCCCCAGGCGGTGAAATCGCCGGCCAGCTTGACCGCCTCTCCCGCCTGCACCACGTCCTCCACGTCATGGTAGACGAAGGTGATCGGGTAGAGCTCCTGCACGTCAGCCGGGCCGCGCGGCAGCACCTCACGGCGCACGACGCCGGAGTAGTCGTAGCCACGAGTGACGCCAGTAACCCGGACGTAATCACCGACCAACAGCGCGGAGAAGTCAATGTAGTTGGGATCGCTCGTCTGGCCCAGGTTGTAATAACGGTAAACCCAGACGTTCCCCGACCCATCATTCACCTGGAACGAGTAAGCATTGGGCTTGTCGGTGATGAAACCTTCAATGGTGACCAGCTGGCCCTCCAGCGGTTCGCCGATTGCGCCGGTCTGGGTGACCTGCGGCGTCACCGCCACGCCCGCGCCCAGATCCACCACGTCCGTCGTGTTCGCCACGATACACTCCATCTCAGTCCGGTACTCGCTGATCACGCCGGTAACCCGCACGACCTCGCTGCGCGCCACCGTCGGCAACTGCGCCGCCCGGTAGATCTGGAGACCGCCCGTCGCGTCCTGGATGTACATCTTGCGGTTGGGGTTGGTAGATTCTTTGAAAATACCCGGCTCCGCCGTGACGGTGCCTTCCACCACCACCACGGAGTTGGCCGGCTGTTGGCGGGCTTCACCCACAGAGAGGACGCGGTAGACCATCACCCCGGCCGCGGCCGTGTTATTGGTGGCAACCCAGTCAGCCGGCTCGGCGACCACCGTCGCCGTGTTGGTGTAGCGGCCCGAAAGCAGGATAGCATCGGTCGCCGAGACCACCACCTGGAACGTGAGACTGTTGCCGTGCGTCAACGGCGTCGTGAAGCCCCAGACCAGCGGATCGTCGTCCGCGCCGGTGCCGGTCGGCGCGATGCCGCTGTCGTCGCTCACGTAGACGAAGCCCTCCGGCAGCACATCGCTGACCGTAAAGCGCGTGGTATCCGTGACCGTGGAGAGGTTGTCCACGCGGAGCGTGTAGGTGACCAGCGCGGACTCGCCGGTGTGGAGATAAACCTCGGCCGGCGCAGCGGACTTGGCAAGGCCCAGGTCCCAGCTCACCACCGTCAGCACGCCGGTCTGCTCCAGTTCAAAGGGATCGCCGGGATACACCCCGTCCAGATCACCGTAGGTCCACCCGGCGTATGGATTCCCCGTCCCCCAGTTGCCATCAAAGCGCACGGCATACGAATAGACGCCACCGGCGGTCGGGGTCATGACCCCCATGAACTCATCGTTGCTGAGCCCGTCATCGGTGTTATACACCATCGGGAACCAGGTCCAGGCCGCGGGAGCGTCGCCGGTCCCGTAGCCCACCGCCGCCTGCAAGCCACGTCCCGCGCCCGTCCCCGTGGTCACGCCGGAGACGAACAGCCGCCCGTACACTCGCTCGGTCGCGGTCCCCAGGTCAACCTGGGTCGCCGGCGGCCACTGGAGATTGGCCCAACCGACCACCACGTTGCGGTAATCGTGGAGCGTGGTGCTGCCGGTCACCGTGTAGACCCGGTTGGCCGTGTTGAGCCAGTCCCATTGGTCGTTCGTGCCGTCATTGACCACGTACTTGTACTCATAGCTGTTACCTACCGGCAGGCCCGTGAGCGTCGTGCTGAAAACCTCGGCGCCGGCATCCGGGAGCAGCTGAACCGAATTCCCCCAACCGCCGACCAGCGGCCCGGTGACCGAAAGGATCTCGCCGGAGTGCACCACGTCTTCCAGGTCGTGATAGACCAGGGTCACATCGGCCAGGTTTTCCTCCACGCTGAAGACCGCTTCCGCCGTGCCGGCCTGCGCCGTCCCGCTGAACCGGGCGGTGTTTGTCACCACGTCGCCGTAATCGCCGACGTGCGTCGCCACAAACGTGAACGTGAGCGCGCTGGTGGGCGCCAGCTCACCGTTCCAGGTGATCTCATCGTCCGTGACGGTCGCCCCGTTCTGCTCCACCCAGGAGGCGAAGTCCACTACGGCGGGCAGGGTGTCGGTCAAGAAGGCCGCCGTCTCCGTGAGACCGCCGGCGTTGCGCAGGACGAGAGTGTAGGTCACATTGCCATGATAGGCCACGTTGGTTGTGGGCGTTACGCTCTTGGTTAGGGTAAGCGCAATAGCAGCGTAGGGGGTAAGATAAAAATCGTCAATTGCCAGCCCATCGTCAGAACCGGAAGCATTGAAATCTGTCCACCGCAACCAAAAAGTCTGGTCAGGAGCAATATTTAATCCAGAAATCAACGCTGAGACTGTAGCCCGGTAGGTATTGCCGTCCGTTGCACCAGCTGTTCCCGTGTTTAGCACACCGGTGCAATCCAACGCATCCACGTTAGACCAGGTGCCGCTGGTTAGAGAAATGGCGTCGGTGCTGTATTGAAAGTCCAACCGGTCATAGCGCCCAGTAGCACCAAGCCGCCATTGTTCACAAGTGTAGGTAATCACCAAACCGGAAACTAAAACACCAGTCTTGTTGGTGAATGAAACACCTAACGTAGAACTAATGGAACTCGACAGCAAGCTCCCCAAAGCACGTTCTGTAGAACTGCTGCTGGCGCCATAGCTATACGTGTCGCCTACATTAGAGCTACCGGTGTCGGCGGCATACGCTTGGTTAACCCTTGTACTAGTTCCCGCCTCAAACAGCGTCCAACCGGCCGGCAACGTTGTGTAAGTCGTCAAAACGCCATTTTCCAACATATCAAACGTTTGCGTGTAAGTATCAGTCAGGGAGTTAAGGACAGCTTCTGCTCGCACCCCTGCCGGCACATGGAACAGCCCCAACCCCAACAAACCCAGCGCCAACAGCGCGATCCCCAGCGTCACACTGACGCTCAAGCGGCCGACTTGTTTACGTTGCATGATCTTACTCCTTCTGGTAAATGTGTTTAAACCTTGGGATTCGGTTGATCTTGGTGATTGCGTCTGTCGTACCCTTGCTATGTCCCAGGAACCTGGGCTATACCGTTCCGCATCACCCCCTTTCTGAATGACGAGAAACAAACCGCAACGCCGCGCATTGGTCAGGTGCTACGAAGCTGGAGCGAAAGTGCCGTTATTATACCCCCACCCGGCCCCCTGCCAAATCCGCACACCCGCCGTCCACGAATGCTCCGTTAATTTTACATTAGAATTTTCTTCTTTATCTTGACACTTACCCTGAGGATGCTATAATTTCAATGGGCTTGTCAATAGCGTGGGTAGCCCTAATTTTTCCAGGAGGATGCACTATGGAACTGTTAAATCAAGAAATCAGACAAGAAGTTGGCAAAATGTTGCAAGAGATGGTCGCGCCGGTCAAACTCGTGGTCTTCACCACCCCCGACCGCTGCGAGTATTGCACGGAGATTGTCCAGCTGGCAGAAGAAGTCGCCAGCCTCACCGACCGGCTCTCGGTGGAAGTCTACGACTTCACCCAAGACGCCGCTAAGGTCGCCGAATATCAGATTGACAAGGCCCCCGCGCTGGCAATTGTCGGCGCTAAGGATTACGGCATCCGGTATTTTGGCCTGGCTGCCGGTTATGAGTTCTCCACCTTGCTGAGCGGCATTCTTGCTGCCAGCCACGGCTACTCAGACCTGGACCCGGAGACCAAGCAATACCTCAGCACCCTGGTACAGCCGGTAGACATCCAGGTCTTCGTCACCACCAGCTGCCCCTATTGCCCCCGCTCGGCCGTCGTGGCCTACGCGATGGCGGTGGAAAGCGATCTGGTGCGCGCGGAGGTCATTGAGGCGGGTGAGTTCTCCGACCTGGCCGAGCAGTTCCAGGTGATGGGCGTCCCGCTCAACGTCATCAACGGCCGGCAACGCGTGGAAGGCGCCGCCCCGCCGCAGATGGTCGTGGATGCCATCAAGGCCGCCCTCGCCGCCTGACCTTCACGGGATGTTTATGGTAGGGGTGTTAGGGGGCGAAGCGGCGCTTCGCCCCGCCGTTGCCCCCACCGCCATCCACCATTTCCAGGGGAAAAAACGCCATGTTTGAATTCACCCTTATCCCGAAAAAATCCGAACCGGCCGCCGCCGAGACCGCCTATGACGTGGTCATCATCGGCGGGGGCGCAGCGGGCTTCTCCACCGCCATCTACACCGCCCGCGACGGCCTCAAGACCTTAGTGCTGGAAAAAAGCACCACCGGCGGGCTGGCCGGCACCACCGAACTGATTGAAAACTACGCCGGCTTCCCGGAGGGCATCAACGGCATGGAACTGCTGGCGCGCTTCCGCCAGCAGGCCGAACGCTTCGGCGCCACCGTGGCCGAATTTGCCGAAGTGCTCCGCTTAGAGCCGCTTGCTACCGGCCAGATCGTCATTCACACCACCGACCAGGACTACCAGGCGCGCGCCGTCGTCATCGCCACCGGCAGCCATCCCAAGCATCTCAACGTGCCGGGTGAGGCCGAGCTCTACGGGCGCGGGCTTTCCTATTGCGCCACCTGCGACGGGCCACTCTTCCGCGACAAAGCCGTCGTCGTCATCGGCGCGGGCAATTCCGGCCTGCAAGAGAGCGCCAACCTGGTCCACTACGTGAAAAGCGTGACCATTGTGGAGTTCCTGCCCACCTCCAAGGCCGAAAAAATCCTCCAGGAGCGGGTCTTCGGCCATCCCAAAGTCCAGACCTTCTTCAACCACCAGGTCATTGCCATTGAAGGGACCACCGCCGTCACCGGCGTCCGCGTGCAAGATCGCGCCACCGGCGCAGAGCGGGTCATCCCCGCCGAAGGCGTCTTCATCTACGCCGGCTACCAGCCGGAGACCGGCTTTGTGCAAGGGCTGCTGGAACTGGATCGCTGGGGCTACATCAAGACCGATGCGCACCTGCGCACCTCCGTGCCCGGCATCTTCGCCGCCGGGGATGTGCGCGCCGACAACGTCGCGCAAGTGGCCGTCGCCGTCGGCGATGGCGCCCGGGCCGCCCTGGCCGTGCGCGAATACCTGGCCGGGCTGCCACCGGCCTGATAAAACGCTTGTAGGTTCGTAGTGACGCGCTTTATGCTTATAGTACCGCGCTTCAGCGCGGCTCAGACGGCGCTGAAGCGCCTGACTACAAACAGAGCGTTACTTTCATGAGGAGGTTTCATCCTTCCGCCTTCATCCTTCATCCCTTTCAAAGGTGAGCGGTGAGCAGGAAACAGGCACTGCTACCTGCTGCTCTCTGCTCACGACTTAACTGGTTTTTATTTTCAGAGGAGACACCAGCAATGACAATTCCACGCAACATGGGCGATGTAGAACGCATCTTACGGGTGGTCTTTGGACTCTATCTGCTCCTGTTGGGAGTGCTCTTCATCCAGGGCGTGGCCGGCATCTTCATCGCCGTGGTGGGCGGACTGGGCCTGTTGACCGGCGCCACAGGCTATTGCCCGCTCTACTCAGTGCTGCGCCGCCCTTCAGCCACGCCCCCCG
>CAYTGR010000079.1:0-15095 GCA_964437445.1 uncultured Anaerolineales bacterium
CGCTTTCGGTCACATAACCACTTTCTTCCAGTGCCACCAGATTGTCCTTGCCATCACCGATCAGGAAAATCTTGGATTTGTACATAACGTTACCTTGCCCCTGATTTGACTGGAATCCGGGTGGCTTCTAAGATGAGGCGCAACGCTTTGTTGACCGCCTCATCAGAGGGAAAGGCCTGGGCCAGGTCCGGCTCTAATACCACCAGATTACGAGCCAGGCGCTTTTCTGGCGCATATTTGCCTCTGGGCATAACCGGCAGTTGTGAGAGGTCATATTCCTCTTCTAATTCGTAGTCCTCATTCGGTTTCTTCATAGAATTGGCGCTCATTTTTTGTGGCCTTTCTGGCGCTGATCATGCGCATTACGCCTTCCCGTTCAGTATGGGCTACCAGCAATAAGCGGTGCGCTGTGGATAACCCCAGTATAGGAATTTAGTCTTTGTATTTTCTTCATCTTTATTGGTTGTTGACAATCGGCGCAGTGAAATGATATACCGCGCCGTTTACCGACAGCGCCCAATAGAGTTGGCCATCTCTGACTGTTACAGGCTCTGCTGGTTGCGTCGGCACATTTTCCCAGCCGGGCGGGATCGTGGGGATGGTGAATAGAGTATCTTGCTGCAAATCGTAGCCGTGCCAGAACCTGTCCCACCATACCACAATATCCCCAGAGATGCTGACGTTACCAGCGGAGGATTGCCCATCCAGGATGTTCAGTGTACGTATTTCATGAGTTTCCAAATCATATGTATGTATTGTCCAGCCGCCGTCCATCCAGGCAACTTTATTGCTGCTGATTGCGTAGTAGTCGCTGGATGGCCGACCGTAATACGGAATTCTGTCTTCCAGCAAAAAATCTTCACCAGTCACCAAATTGTGGACACGCGCATTAGCAAAGTATACATTGTTGTTGTATGCATCAGTGTAAACTACCCACGGCCCAACAACTTCTGGGTACAACGGATAGGTGGTATCTTGAGCAATGACAATCTCATCGCCGGTCTCCAAAACATATGCATACATCCCGGTTTTCCTGGCCGTTTCACTTTTCCCATCCCATTGGTATCTCCAGATTATGTACTGGTTTGTCATCACCTGAAACAATGCGTCCCCGGCGTCGTCACCCAGGCGAACTTCTTGCCCCGTCTCGGAATCATGGACAAAGAGTGTCTGTATAGGCGTAGTCTGTCCAGATTCTGTGGCGGGTTGTTGCAATAGAATGTCTTCCCGAACGATATAGCGTGGTTGCTTTTGGTTTTCTAGCTGCGGGGCGAATTCTACAATTGTCCCTATATGTACCTTTTCAGTGGGCAAGGGAGTAACCAGGAATCCATATACTTGTTGCTCGCCGACAATCCAGGTCGGCTTGTCAAGCGGGGATGTAAACATCAAAGTGTCAGGTGTTGGGATGAGGGAAATACTTTGCGCTGCCGACCTTGCCGGTACACAACCGGCTAACCCTAAACTACTTCCCAGCACCCATGTGTATAGCATAATCTCTAGTATTATATTTAGATTCTTGCTCATTTTAGGGTTATCCTTTCTGGCATACATACTCATCACTCTGCTCCCAACCACCACGGGTTGAACCAAGTCCGTTCAACGTTGTTTTCATAGGCTTGGTGCCATCCGATTTCTTCATAGTTCGTGAGCTGTTCGTTGGCAGGGCACTGTTTTACTACCGAGTATGGGTACTCAGTCAGCAACCATGAAACGACGTAATCTGCACCTTGTTCTTGAGCTACAAACTGCCACAGCGATTTCCGGGTCTCTACAGCCTGCGAGCCCTTATTTATGACGGGGTTGCCACTATCCTGGCATGGAGAAAAGAGGTCGGCTTCGGTAATAAAGGTTGGCTTGCTGGTAGCTGTAATAGTCGCTTGTAATCCCAGCGGGAAATACTGGAATATGTGGTGGCTTGCGGGACAGAAGCTACTTGTGTACCCCCAGTTTTCCTGTCCCTGTCGCCAGTAGTTGTGCCAACTGTAGCCGTCGTTTTTGTTGGTGAACGTGTTCGGCATCAGGTCATACCCGCTTTGGCCGTTCGCAGAAACTGTCATTGGCTCGCAAGAAATAAGCCGTTTTGCCTCGGCGTAGTTGCCCTGCCCCATTGGCGGCGTCAATACTCGGATATTTGAATCCAAGTATTTTGTACGGTCATACAGTGCTGAGAAATAAGCATCCATCTCGGTCCAAGCACTGGGAGTTTGTAGTCGCTGTTGGGCTTCGGGATCATGTTCCCAATAGGAGTACCATTCGTTGTTGGGTTCATTTGCAGGCTCAAAGAAAAACTGCGCCGGATTCCAACGGTATTGATCAACGTTCAGCTTGTAGATCTCATGCATCTCAGTGGCTACATCGTTTATTGCTCGGAATTGATTGAATTTCCCGTCGCAGTAGTTGCCGCCTGCGGGTGTCATGTCAGCACGCAAAACGTGGACGAGCGCTGGGTTCTGCCAATCATCGAAGTTGCCGGGTGAGGGTGTGATACGAATAATAATGATTACCCCATTGCGTTGTGCTTCGGTCAAGTAGTTGAACAGATCGGGCAGGCGTACCCGAGCTTGCGCAATTGCGCATTGCCCCGTCGTGGGACGGTCGAGATAATATAACTGGTTACTTTGCACGACCACCGCCCTGGGCCAAACGCTGCCAGGCAAGCGACCATCTATTCTCTGTAATGTGCTGTTTGGCCAGGCATCTTGCCGGCTGCCCAGATGTATCCCTGTCCGCTGCTTCATTGGCGGCCAATTTTGTATCACCAGCGGCAAGTACATCCGCATCGGCACAAACGCCATTGCATCAAAGGCCACCCAATGCTTCCCATAGGGCTCGTAAGTCGCATCGCTCAGGTATACATAACTTTCCGTCCCTGCCGTGAAGGTGAATACTCCAAGAGATACCCATTCCGCCCAATAAATGGATTGATTGACCGGCCGTCGATCACCCCACCCGGCGTGCTGAACCCGGTACGCTGCATAGGTTGTGTCTGCATAATTGGCTGGGACGAAGACCAGCACCTCGTACGGACCATCCAAAGTCGGAAGTGTCCATACCCCCCAGTTCTCCACAGTGTTGTAGGTGTTGGATGTCCAATAGGTGTGGCTTAGGTAATAGGCACTGGCAGGGTAGGTTGCGTTGTGCCAGTTGCCGGCCGGCCCATGGCGGGCGAAACCTGCTACCAGATTGTCCACTACGATGGCATTGCCGGGTAGTACAGCAGGCGAGGCGACTTGCACCAACGCGTACTCCCCAAGCGGCGCGGCAGGTACGACGACCCGGCGTGCAACTTCATTTGCCTGGGTATGAATTTTCTGCCAGGGTGCCCCAACATTCGGGCGATATACCAACAATGGGGATACGCCAGCTGGCAACCAGTTGTAGGTGATGGTCAGATCGCCAGGATGGGCAGCGAGCGCAAAAGCTGGAGCCAGCAGTGTAAGTCCGGCGGGCAATGTTGGAGTTGGAATGGCCGTTACTATGGCTCTTGATGACGTAACTACAAATGGTGGCGGATCGGCGTGCATTGTCTCGGCGCTCGAAATCATCACGAGAATTAGTCCGCCTATTGCCAGTAGTATACTGCCTGTCAGCTTGAGCCAGACCGCCCATCTTTTCACCATCTTGATCTTGTATCTCCACATGTATGACTGCCCGGTGATAGGCTCCGGGGCACGGCGGCTGCGATGTAAGCCTGCGACGATTGATTTGAGCTTTAGTTGGATCCCATTCCACGGTTACTTTCATTGTAACACGCTTTCATTGCAGGATTACAATTATCCGTTTGCCTGGTTTTATTGGATGAGCTAAACCAACCTACTTCACCACCAGGCTGACCAGCTTCCGCTGTGCCACGATGACCTTGACGATCTCCTTGCCCTCGGTGTAGCGCTGGACGTTGGGATCGGCTAAGGCGGCGGCCTGGATGGCAGCTTCGTCTGCGTCGGCCGGGACGACGACCTTGCCGCGTATTTTGCCGGCGATCTGCACCGGAATCTCAATCATATCCACGGCTAACATCGCTTCGTCCCAGGCCGGCCAGGCCTGTTGGTGGATGCTGTAGGGCTTGCCCTGCCGCGCCCAGAGCTCCTCCGAGATATGCGGGCAGGCCGGCGCCAGCAGCAACAGCAAGGTGGTGATAGCCTCATCCCAGGTGGGGGTGCCCCACAGCACCGGCTTGGCCTTGCTCAGCGCGTTGGTATATTCCATCAGCGCCGAGATCACGGTGTTGAAGGCAAAGGCCTCCAGGTCGTTCGTGACGCGCTTGATGGCGCGGTGCTGCTCGCGGCGCAGGGGGCGCTCGTCGGCCGGCGTGGCCTCGGCGCGCGTGCGCGGCTCTTCCAGCACGAGCGTCCAGACGCGGTTGAGCCAGCGGACGGTGCCTTCAATGCCCTTGCTGTCCCACGGGCCGCCCATCTCCCACCGCCAGCCGAACATCAGGTAAGCGCGGACGGTATCGGCGCCGTATGCCGCCACCAGCTCATCTGGCGCGACCACGTTCTTCTTGCTTTTAGACATCTTCTCCACTTCCAGATGGTAGAGGATGTCGCCCAACGTGGCTGCCTCTTTACCGGGAATCTCCACCTTGACGTCTTCTGCCACTTGCACAACCGTGATCTCATCGGTGCCGGTGGCCAGCTTGAGGCTGATCTCATCGCGGTCCATCACCTCACCGCAGACGCGCTCGGCGCTGCGACCGGCGGGCGGCCACTCGGCGCGCCGGTCAAATGGCGTGACGCGGATCTGTTCCGCCTTGAAAGCGGCCCCTTCCCAGTGACCGAAAACCTCCGCACAATCGCCGTCGCGCGGCTCGCCCAAGATGACCCCTTGATTGCGCAACTGGAGCATCGGCTCGTCAAAGTTGACCAGGCCGGCATCGCGCAGCGCTTTGGTGAAGAAGCGGGTATACATCAAGTGCATGACGGCGTGCTCCGCACCGCCGGTATAGGTATCCACCGGCAGCCAGTAGGCCGCTTCTGCCGGATCCCACGGCATGGAATCGGCATGGGCCGGTTCGCCTTCGCGGTAATACGGGCTGAGGTAAGCGTAATGGTACCACGAGGAGCACATGAAGGTGTCCATCGTGTCGGTCTCGCGCCGGGCCGGGCCACCGCAGCGCGGGCAGGTCGTGTGCAGGAAGCCCTCGTGGTAGAGCAGCGCGTTCTCGCCTGTTTTGGGGATCTCCGCGTCGGGGGGCAGGAGCACCGGCAGCTCCTCATAGGGAACCGGGACAACGCCGCACGTCGGGCAGTAGATCATCGGGATCGGCGCGCCCCAATAGCGCTGCCGGCTGATCAGCCAGTCGCGCAGCCGGTAATTGACGGCCGGTTTGCCCCGGCCCTGCTCGGCCAGCCAGGCGGTGACCTGTTCCACCGCCGGATGGGGCGCCGGCGTCCCATCAAACGGGGCAGAGTTGATCATCCGGCCTGGCCCGGGGTAAGGGCGTGGCAGCGGGAAGGGCCGGCCCTCCGCGATCCACTCCTCGGTCTCAATTACTACCGGGATGGGCAGCCCGAATTTGGTGGCGAAGGCGAAGTCGCGTTCGTCGTGCGCCGGGACGGCCATGATCGCGCCGGTGCCGTAGCCCATCATCACATAGTCGGCGGTCCAGATGGGGATGCGTTCGTCATTCACCGGGTTGATGGCGTAAGCGCCGGTGAAGACGCCGGTTTTCTCTTTTTCGGTGCTCAGGCGTTCAATCTCAGATTGGCGCGCGGCCTGCACTTTATAAGCCTGGACGGCGGCGCGGTACTCCGGCGTGGTGATTTGATCCACCAGTGGATGTTCCGGCGCGAGCACCATGAAGGTCGCACCCCAGAGCGTATCCGGCCGCGTCGTGAAGACGACCAGATCGCCGGCGTTGGGTGCTGCGTCGGCCGGCAGAAACTCCGGCGCAACCTTGAACGTTACCTCCGCGCCCTCACTGCGGCCGATCCAGTTGCGCTGGGCCGTGACGATCTTCTCCGGCCAGTCAATCTGCGAGAAATCCAGCAGCTCGTCGGCATATTTCGTGATGCGGAAGAACCACTGCTCCAGGTCCTTCTTGATGACCGGCGTGCCGCACCGTTCGCAAACGCGCTCCACGCCGATCACCTGTTCGCGCGCCAGCGTGGTTTTGCAGTGCGGGCAGAAATCCACCGGCGAGAGCGCCCGGTAGGCCAGTCCCATCTCGTAGAATTTCAGGAAGAACCACTGCGTCCAACGGTAATAGCCGGGCAGGCAGGAGACCGCTTCCCGTTTCCAATCGTACATCGCCCCCATAGAGCGGAGCTGACCGCGCTCGCGCTCTACGTTCTGCATCGTCCATTGGCCGGGATGGATACCCCGTTGAATCGCGGCGTTCTCGGCAGGTAGCCCGAAGGCGTCAAAGCCCATGGGGAAAAGCACATTGTAGCCCTGCATCCGCTTGAAGCGCGCACGGACGTCGCTCGGCGTCATCGCATACCAGTGACCGATATGCAGATCACCGCTGGGGTAAGGCAACATCGTCAGCGCGTAGAACTTGGGCTTGCTCGTATCAATCACCGAGCGGTAGAGCTGATCAGCATCCCACCGGGCCTGCCAGCGGGCCTCTATTTCTTGTGGGCGATAGGGATCCATGGTTTTCCTCCTGAACGAACATGCAATGACCGGCTCTCAAGGTTTAGCAAAAACGCCCCGCAGGGCGTCTGGGCTAAAGGTTGAGTGCTGACACTATTTTACCTTAAACGAAAGGTTTGCCAAGCCGATTGCGTGTTGACCGTATTGCGAGTTGTTTTATACTGATGGCATCGCTGAATTGAGGCAGCAGACGATGACGCTTAAACGCACACCCTTGTTTTTGCTCCTGGCCTTTGTGGCGCTGGCCCTGGCCTGGAATGTGGTGGTCCCCCCCTACGAGAATCTGGACGAAATTGAACACGCCGAAGTCATCCGGTATGTGGCGGTCACAGGACGCTTGCCGGTTCACGGTGCTGCAGAAACGGCCGGCTTTGCGGTCCGCCAGGAGGCCTCTCAGCCGCCGCTTTATTACTTGCTTGGGGCGCTGGGGGTGCGTTTGCTGCGGCTGCCCACCGATCCGCCAGCGGCGTTCCCGGTGCCGGGCGCGGTGGTAGCGTGCGGGCCCTCAGAATCGTTTTACAACAAGGCGACCTGGGCCCATGCGCCTTACCAGGAAGATTTCCCCTGGCAGGGACCGTTGTTGACACTCCACGGGCTGCGCTTGTTTTCAACGTTGTTGCAGGTTGCCACTGTGCTCGGCGTCTGGACGCTGGCCCGCCGTCTCTTCCCGCGCGGATGGATCGCGCCGGTCGCTACGGCCATCGTGGCGTTCAATCCGCAATTTCTCCTGGTGGCTGCCGGGGTCAATAACGATAACCTGGTCACGCCGCTGGCGACCTGGGGGCTGGTGGTCGCCCTGGACCTCTGGCAGCGTGGCCCGACGGTGCGGCGCGCATTGCTGCTGGGAATCCTGTCGGGGCTGGCGGCGCTGAGCAAACTGAGCGGGTTGGCGCTGGTTGGGCTGAGCGGATTGGTGCTGCTGGCGTGGGGTTGGCGTGAACGGCAACCCTGGTACCGGCTCGTCCTCTGGGGATTGCTGGTGGGGATACCGGCAGTTCTGCTTGTCGCGCCCTGGTTAGCACGCAATTTGCGGCTCTATGGTGATCTCACAGCGTTAGCCCCCATGTTGGAGATTGTGGGGCTGCAAAAGACCGTTTTAACCGACTGGGGCGGGTTGGCGCAGCTCATGGTGCTCTCGTATTGGGGGCAGCTGCCCTGTACCTTCTATCCGCGGGCGCTTTACTGGCCATTCTTCCTGCTGTTGGCAGGCGGCGGCCTGGGGCTAGGAATGGGCTGGTGGCGTTTTACAACGACGCAGCGGGCCGGCTTGACCTGGGCGGCCGTTTGGTTTTTTGTTGTGGTCCTGGCCTGGATCCGTTGGAACAGTATCACGCCGGCTCCGGGCGGCCGGTTGCTCTTCCCGGCGGCGGCTGCGTTGGCGCTGCTGCTGGCGGCCGGCTGGGAGGCCCTGGCGCGTCAGTGGCGCGGGCATCGGCAGTGGATCATGCGCCTGTGGGGCGTGCTGCTGCCGGTGGGGGCCTGGGTGGCGCTGCGGGCTGGCCCGCTGTTTTTGTTTGCGCCGCCGCTGCTGCTGCCGGCGGAGGTGACCGTGCCGAACCCGGTCCATTACACGTTCGGCGAGGCTATCACGTTGCGCGGTTATACGGCCCGCCTTGTAGAACCGCGCTGGCTTTGTTGGCTGGCCTCCTCCGCCTATTGCGGCCCGGCCCTGGAAACTACTTTGTACTGGGAAACCGACCGCCCGCTGGATCAGGATTGGGTATTGGCATTGCAACTGCCGTCGGCCCGGCCCGGCGATACCACGTTGCGGCTCAGCTATACGCGCTGGCCCGGTGGCGGCAATCTGCCCACCTCGGCCTGGCCTGCCGGCCGGATCATTGCCGATCGCTACTTGCTGCCACTGCCGGCTGCGGACTTCCCTACCCAGGTCTGGGACGTTCAAGTCGCGTTACTGGACCTGGACAATCGCGTCTATCTCCCGGTGCGGGCCGGTGAGACGCTGGTGGGTGACTCTGTGCGGCTGACGGCCTTGCGTGTGCCGGGAGCTCAACCCAACTGCCCGCCTCAGGGGGCGCTGAGCTCTCCGCCGCGCTTGGGAGAGGCGGTGGCACTGACCCACGCAACAGTGGTGCCGGGAGCTGCCGCCTGGCAAGTGACGTTATGTTGGGAGAGCCGTGCCCCCTTGTCGCTGGACGCTACCGTGTTCGTCCACGCTTATGGTTCCGATGGGCAGCTACTGACCACGGGCGATGGCCCGCCCATGGACAACGCTTTCCCCACCCATTTATGGCAACCAGGGGATCGGATCGCCGATCAACACACCTTAGTGCTGCCGGCCGGCGTGACCCCGGCGCGGATTGCTGTGGGACTCTATGACCCGGCCACGGTCACGCGCCTACCCGCAGTTCAGGGCGCGGATCGCCTGCCGGATGATGCGGTGATCATCTGGACAGCGCCTTAACTTGGGCGGTGGAGGGGTAGGGCTCACGCGATTGCGGCACTTGATGGGCAGTGCCGGTCCCCTATGTTCTGGCTGGTTTGGTGATACAGGGAGCAACTCGGGTTATCTTAATAGCTTTGCATCGTGTTCGGTATGGGGCAGTTTAAAGATTTAACCAAACCTTAATAAAATGATAAAGGTGAGTTAATCATAACCGGGTAAAGTGGAGCAGGCATGGCTGAGTTGCCAAAGTTAATTTTGATGAGGAACTATCATGCCTGTTCAACCAGTTGGACGTTCCTTACAGGCCAAATTGTTAGTCACCATCATCGGCTTGATGGGGATGTTGGTCTTTTTCAGCGTGGTGGCCTTTGTCGCCAGCACGATGTTGACCCAGGAGCGCTTACTTAACCAGCAGATCACTGCCGAAGCCGAACGGGTGACGGCTGCTCTCCAGGCTCGTGCCGAAACGGTAGCCATGGCGGCTACGCTGTTGGCCCAAGACCCCACGGTCAATGAGGCCATTACGCGGACTACCGGCACGGCTTTGAACACCCTCAATCAGCGGGCCGTGGTGGTGCGCGACCGGTTTGAACTGGATCTGATCCAAATTTATGACCGGACAGGACGGCAACGCACCAATCTGGTCACCTCCAGTCTTTACCGCGAATCCGCTTTATATGATCAGGTGGCGACCGGCGTGGCGCACGTGATTGTGGTGGATGGCCGGATGCTGCTGGTGAGCCGGGCCCCGTTGCCGGCCGTGAGCGGCACGGTGATTGTGGGGCTTGATCTGGAAAATGAGCTCTACCGGCTGGTCTCTGGCTACCGGCTGCGCTCGGCGTTGGGGTTGCAGCGGGGCACCGATCAGGTCGGCACGCAAGCCGAACTGCCCTTTGAGCGACCGGCTGGCCGCAGCTGGAACCAATATCGCCGCCAGGTGTTGTTGACCTTAGGCGTGACACCGGTCACGCTCCTCCTGGTGCGTCCCACCTCTGACCTGGTGCAAGTGACCTCTACCGGCTTGCTGGTCATGATGGGCAGCCTGGTGCTGATCACTTTGATCCTGGCTGGCTTGAGCGTGCGGTTGACCCGGGCCATTGCCCGTCCCATTCAGCAGCTTTCTGAGCTGGCGGCGGCACTGGCGCAAGGGGATTGGCAATCGTCGCGTCCTCTCCCCGATTGGGGGCATAGCTTCCTGCGCATTGGCCAGGATGATGAAATTGGGGTGCTGGCGGTCACCTTCAACCAAATGGTCACCGACTTGCGCACCCTGTATGGCAATCTGGAAGCCCAGGTGGCGCAGCGCACCCGGCATCTCACGTTGAGCGCCACGGTGGCTCAAGCGGTCTCTTCCAGCCTGGAGCTGGATACCATCTTGCAGGCCACGCTAACGCCCATCCAGACCTACCCCGGTTTTGACCATGTGGCCGTTTATCTGGTAGATCCCTCGCTGCAGACGCTGACTCTGACGGCGGCTGCCGGTCATCTGGCCCCTGAATTGCAGGCCTTAGGGATGCAGCTGGCGGTGGGACAGCGCTCGTTGGTCGGCCTGGTAGCTTCCTCGGTTGAGCCGGTCATCGTCCAGGATGTGCAGGTGACGCCTGAGTATTACCAGGAAGTAGCGCCCCTGCTCAATGTCGGCGCTGAAGCCGCTTTTCCTCTCGCCGTCGGGGATAAAGTGATTGGGGTGTTAGACGTCCAAAGTCTGACGTCAGGAGTGTTTACCCCGGAAGTGACTGATCTGTTGACCGGTCTGGCCGATCAACTGGCGGCCGGGATTCACAACGCGCAGCTCTACCAGTGGCAACGCCAGACGGCCGAACATCTGGCGGAGCTGGACAAAATGAAAAATCAGTTCCTGGCTAATATGAGCCACGAACTGCGGACACCCTTGAATTCCATCATCGGCTTTTCCAAACTGTTGCTTAAGGGTGTGGATGGGGAGCTCACAGAGGATCAGCGGCGTGATCTTCTCATCATCCAGGAATCCGGCCAACATTTACTCCGCCTGATCAACGATGTGCTGGACTTGAGCAAAATCAATGCGGGCAAGCTCCAGTTGACCTATGAAATGGTGGAACTGCCGTTTCTCATCCAGGAGGTGGTCAGCGCCGCTACGGCCCTCTTGCAGGATAAATCGGTCAGATTAATCGTAGAATTGCCGGAGCAACTGCCCATCATAGAAGCGGATGCGCGGCGCCTGAGACAGATTTTGTTTAACCTGCTCTCCAATGCTATCAAATTCACCGAGCGGGGTAAGATCACCGTCGCCGTGCAGCCGATCCAATCGCTCTCCCCTTATACCGACTTGACCGCCGAGCTGATTCAGATCCGGGTGAGCGACACGGGCATTGGCATTCCCGCGGAACGGATGGCCGACATTTTCCAGGAGTTTACTCAAGTGGATGGCTCTTCCACCCGCCGGTTTGGTGGCGCCGGCCTGGGTTTGCCGATTACCCGCCGTTTGGTAGAACTACACGGGGGGGACATCTGGGTGGATAGCCGGTTGGGGGTAGGCTCCACCTTCACCATCGTTTTGCCGGTTCGGGCGGGCACCAAAGTTCAGCGTGACCAAATTCTAAATCTGGCCGGAGGAACCCTTTATGTGGCGTAATCTCTTAGGGTTGGTGCTGGGACTCCTGTTACTGGTGGGCTGTGGTCGCCCAACGCCGCCACCTGCGGAAGTCCTGCAAGGGCGGCTGACTTTTGCCGGCAGCACGACGGTACAACCCCTGGCCGATAAACTGGGGCAGGCCTTTCGGGCGCAACACCCGGCGGTCACGCTGGATATCGCTGCCGGGGGGACGGTGGTCGGTATCCAGGCGATTCATGATGGCACGGTAGATATAGGCATGGCCTCACGCGCCTTGAAAGACGAGGAAGCCACCGACATCACCCAACACCAAATTGCGGTGGATGTGATTGCCGTCGTGGTCAACCCTGCCAATCCGGTGAGTAATTTGAGCCACCAGCAGCTTCAGGATATCTACCTGGGCCGGATTACCAACTGGCGTGAGGTAGGGGGGGCCGACCAGCCGATTACCGTGGTGGTGCGGGAAGTCACTTCCGGCACACGTGGTGCCTTTGATGAACTGGTGTTGGAGAAAAAAGAGCCTGCTGCCCCGCACCTGCTGGCGGCCATGACCGCCGGCGATGTGGCAGCCATGGTGGCGCGCGACCTCAATGCGATTGGCTACCTGGGCTTTGGCAATTTGAGCGCCGAGGTTAAAACCATCGCCATTGATGGCGTGAGTCCCGCCGAATCTGCGGCCCAGGATGGTTCTTACCGATTGGTCCGCCCCTTGCTGTTGTTGACCGGCCCCTTGAGCCAGCCCCTGGCAATGAAATTCATTGACTTTGCCTTGAGTCCGGCGGGCCAACAAGTAGTAGCGGCCGAAGGCTGGGTGCCGGTGCGCTGAAGTTGCAATCTCTTCTACCTGTTGCTATAATGGAGTTAAATCCCAATCGCAACAGGAGGTCCTCGTATGCCCACGATTATGACCGATGTCTTGGGGGTCATCCTTGGTGGCGGGGCCGGCAGTCGACTTTATCCTCTCACCAAGCTGCGGGCTAAACCGGCCGTTCCCCTGGCCGGCCATTACCGGTTGATTGACATTCCACTGAGCAACTGCATCCACTCTGGCATCAATCGCGTCTACGTCCTGACCCAATTCAACTCCGTTTCCCTCCATCGCCACATCTCACGTACCTACCAGTTTGACAACTTTTCCGGCGGCTGGGTGCAGATCCTGGCGGCCCAGCAGACGCCGGAAAGCGAATCCTGGTACCAGGGCACGGCCGACGCCTTACGCCAGCAGCTCTACCAGATTCGCGTGGCCCGGCCCCATGAAGTCTTGATTCTGTCGGGGGACCATCTCTACCGGATGGATTATGCTAAATTTGTCCAGTTCCATCGTCAGAAGGAAGCCGATATTACCATTGCGGTCAAGCCCGTCACGGCGGAGGAAGCCCCGCGCCTGGGTATCCTGCAACTTGACGATGATGCCCGGATCCGACGTTTTCGGGAAAAACCTCCGGCCACCGAACTGGCCGGGCTGGAAAGCGTCCCTGGTGATAGGCCCTACATGGCTTCCATGGGCATCTACGTCTTCCGTGCCAGAACCCTGTTGGAGGTCCTCTCCCAAGAGAGCGGTTCCGACTTTGGCAAACATATCATCCCGGCGGCTATTGAGAAGGGCTTGCGCGTCTACGGGTATCAGTTTGATGGCTACTGGGAAGATATTGGCACCATCAAATCTTTCTACGAAGTCAACCTGGCCCTGGCGCAGCCCGATGCGCCCTTTGATATTTTTGATGCTGAGTGGCCCATTTACACTCGCTCCCGCTACCTGCCGGGCACCATTGTAGAAGATTGCGATCTCCACAACGTCCTTTTAGGTCATGGCAGTATCATTGAAGGCGCTGAAATCACCGATAGCGTCATTGGGTTGCGAAGCGTCGTGCGGCGGGGGGCCCATTTACGTCGCGTGGTGATGATGGGAGGGGACTATTACGAGACCGCGGCTGAGAAAGCCGAAAACCGCGAGCTGGGGATGGTGGATGTGGGGGTCGGTGAGAGAAGTGTGATTGAGCGCGCCATTCTGGACAAAAATGCGCGCATCGGGCGCAACGTCGTCATCCGCGACCATACGGGAATGCCCGACGAAGACACCGAAAGCTACGTCGTGCGCGATGGGATTGTCGTCATTCCCAAGAACACCTCCATCCCGGACGGAACGGTCATTTAGCTTTCGTCAGCGCTGGGGGCAGGGGGCTAGACGGGCCTTCATGCAAGCCGGCCACTCTGTTCTGGGTTGTATAACAAAGCGAAGACGTTGGAAACAACGTCTTCGCTTCATGTTACGGAACCTACCCCTGCCGCTCGCTCGTCTCGCTCTCCTTAAACACTTGAGGCAGTTCGCACTCACCAGGAGCGCTGCCCACCTCCACTGCGCCGATCTCTTCCCCGGTCACCTTCGGTGCGTGGACGAGCCTCATTAACCACCAGCTTGCGGCCCCGCATCTCTTTACCGTTAAGCGCCGTGATCGCAGCCTGGGCTTCCGCCGGGTTAGACATTTCCACAAATCCGAAACCGCGGGACGAGCCGGTGAGTTTGTCTTTGAGGATGGTCGCTGAAGCCACCTCCCCATAGGCTTCAAAAGCCTCCCGCAGTTCATCCTCGGTGGCCTGGTACGATAAATTGCCTACATAGATTTTCATACGGTCTCCTTAAAAATTCTGTACTGTGATCTGCAATAGGGTCCGAGACTAACCGCGAGCGGCAAAGCGGTCTCCCCTCCAGCAAGCACACATCAATTATAAGTATAATGCAAACCTTGAGGGACGTCAATCACTAAAAATGACCGGGTGGGATCTTCAATTCGCCGGTCGGTTTGGCCCGGTTATAACGTAAGCTTGGTTGGGGAGATGTTGGACAACTCGGTTGACAAATCTTCGGTGTGTGCTACAATCTCTGCCTGTGTGAAGCACCAAAGCACTTCCCGAATGGGGGTCGCCAACACAAACTTCACACTCGTCTCCTTGACAAATTCAGAGGGAGTGTTACAATCTCCCGCCGCGTGAGGGTAACCGGAGGCTGCCCGAATGGGAGTCGTCTAAAAACACGCGGATGTGTAAAAACAGGTTCCTTGACAAATTTTTGATTCGTAGTATAATCTTCTCCTGTGTGAATTGCACAGAGAAGTGGCCGGTGAGTGGTTTCCACCGAAATCGGCGAGCATCTTGACAAATTGAGAGAACGTGGTAAAATTCAATCCGTCCTGAAGAGGGGCGGTTGGAGAGAGCGGTTTACGGACTTGACAAATAGCCGAAACCGTGGTATTATTAAAAACACCTTAATAGCAAGCAGGGCGATACTGAGTTTTTAAGTCGCCTGGCCGATGCACCAAGCATCGGCTTTGTTATCTCAAGGGGACCTTAACAATTGAAAAGTGGCAGGAAAGGTTCGGAGAATGGGCCTCGTTTGAAAAAAACCTTCTCCGTAGATAACTACGGATTTTATTTACGGAGAGTTCGATCGTGGCTCAGGATAAACGCTAGCGGCGCGCCTAATGCATGCAAGTCGAGCGA
>CAYTGR010000080.1:0-14790 GCA_964437445.1 uncultured Anaerolineales bacterium
TGCGCCAGGTGCCGGTAGCCTGGTAAATTCCCGGCAGTCGCCCCTGAGGGTTCCGCTCAGGTTCATGGCAGATTTCGGATTCTGGATTGGGGATTTTAGATTGAGTAGAGACGTTACGCCGCAGCGGCCCAAAAGGCTTTCAAGGGAATTCCCCATGCCCCTGCGGTTCACCAGCGGTGGAATGAAAATAACGCCGCGTTGCAGAGCTGTGGACTTTGAACTTCATTAGCCCGTTCTTACCACCTGCTACTGTTTTCCCTGTTGTATGACCTGGCCCTGACCGGGGTGACTCTATGGTATAATGAGTGGCGTGACGGCCTGATTTCTCATCAATCCAGGAGGAGGTTTTCTATGAAAATCAATCCGCAGTTGTTGGCACTATTTACCGCGATGGCCTGGGGCTTCGGCGGCTTTTTTGAGAAGCAGGGTTTGAAGCTGGGCAATCTCTCCCCACAGATGGGCATCACGATCCGCACCGCCGTCGCCTTCTTGATCTTAGGCGCGGTGAGCTTCTCGGAATGGAAACAGGTTCCGCAAGCCGGCCCTAAAGCCCTGGGAATGATGGTGCTGGGGGGCGGCGTCGTGGCGGGGGCGGTGGGGATGCTCTGCTTCTACGCGGCGCTCAAGGGCGCGGCCACGGTCAACGAGGTGATGCCGATTGCGTTCACCTCGCCGTTCTTCGGGGCGCTGATTGGGCTGGCCGCGCCAGCCATCGGGCGCATGTTGGGGCTGGATTTGCACGCCGAAACGCTCTCGCCGCGCCTGATCATTGGGATGTTGATGACCATTGGCGGCATTGTGGTCATCTCGTTCCCGGAATCGTTGTTGACTAAGCTGTTCCATTAGTGACTGCTTACCACTCAGCACATACTTTTAACTTTTAGTGCTCCATGAGGTGATACTATGCCTGCTATTGAAGTCCGTCCTGGCATTTACTGGATCGGCGTCAACGACCGCACCACCGATCTCTTTGAAGGGCTTTGGCCGATCACCCGTGAGGGGGTTTCGTACAATGCCTATGTGGTGAATGACGAAAAGAAGGCCTTGATTGACCTGGCAAAGGATATCAAACTGGATGATTTGTTGGATCAGATCTCCCAGGTCACTGACCCGACCCGGCTGGATTACATTGTGATCAACCACATGGAGCCGGATCATACGGGCGTCTTGCGGACGTTGCACCGCTTAGCGCCCCAGGCCACCCTGCTTGGCTCCAGGAAAGCGCTGGAGCTGTTGGCGAGCTACTATCACATCACCGACAACGTCAAAGCCGTGGCCGATGGCGAGACGTTGTCGCTGGGGACTCACACCCTCCAGTTCTTTGCCACCCCCTTTGTGCACTGGCCGGAGACGATCATGACCTACGAGGTCGGCCAGCAAGTGCTCTTCGCCTGCGATGGCTTCGGCGGCTACGGCGCGTTGCCGGGCGCGATCTTTGACGATCAGTATCCAGACCTGGCCTTTTACGAGCAGGAGGCACTGCGGTATTACGTGAACATCGTGTCGCTCTACCCCAAGCCGGTGCTCAAAGCACTGGACCGGCTGAAGGATGTGCCCATTCAGGTGGTGGCGCCGTCGCACGGGTTGGTCTGGCGCAAGGAGCCGGGCCGGATTTTGGACCTCTACCGGAAGTGGGCTGAGTATGCTACCGGGCCTGGCGACCTGGGAGTGACGTTGCTCTACGGGACGATGTACGGCAACACCGAGCAAATGGTGGAAGCGGTGGCGCAAGGGGTCTCGCGGGCCGGCGTGTCGGTGGAGGTGTTTGACGTGCGGCATGTCCATCCCAGCTACATCTTGCCCTACCTGTATACCCGCCGGGGGGTCCTGGTTGGCGCGCCCACTTACGAAGGAGGCATGTTCCCGCCGATGATGGATGTGCTTCACCTGGCCGAGCACAAACGGATCTTCAACCGCAAGGCGGCTTACTTCGGCAGTTACGGCTGGAGCGGCGGCGCGCGGCGCGACTTTGCGGCGCTGGCGGAAGCCCTGCGCTGGGACGTGGTGGATTCCTGGGAGTTCCCCGGCGGTCCTGCGCCAGAGGATCTGCAAAAGGGCGAGGAACTTGGCTTCCGATTCGCGGAGGCGCTGAAACAGGGGTAGTGGATGGCTGCTGGCGTGGCGCTACCACGGCAAGCAGATAAAAAGGTAAGTTTTGGGGCGCGACAAAGCCGCGCCCCAAAACTTATTAAAAGATCCCCCTTTTGCCCCGCGTAGCGGGGTAGAAAGGGGGAAGAATGGTATCCGCTTGGGTTTCCCAAGGCGTCAGCCCCAGGAGCTCTGGTTGCATTCCCCCTGATTTGAATATATAATTGTCTATATAATTATCGGCGCGCTGGTACTGTACCCCGAGAGATGGATGGCGCTGAGACAGGCCGCCCCTGAGCCAGAGGTTGGGATGGCAGGGAGAATGACCGAGGACATTGAGCGGGTCGAAATAGAGCTCTTCCTGGCAGCGATTTACCAACGGTATGGGTACGACTTCCGGCAGTATGCCCGTGCCACCGTGCGCCGGCGGTTGCGCCACCTGTTAGCCAAGACTGGCTACACCCGCATCAGCGAATTATTCCCCCGCCTGTTGTATGACGAAGCGTTCGCTCAAGCGGTGATTTTTGATTTCTCCATCACCGTCACGGAGATGTTTCGGGATCCCCTTTTCTACCGGGCCATCCGCGCGCAGATTGTGCCCTATCTTAAAACCTATCCTTTCATCAAGGTCTGGGTGGCCGGCTGTGCCACAGGCGAGGAAGTCTATTCGGTCGCCATTCTGCTGCAAGAAGAAGGGCTGTACGACCGCGCCACCATCTTCGCCACCGATTTCAACGAGCTGGCATTGGGCAAGGCGCAAGAGGGGATCTATCCGCTCAAAGCGCTGCGCCAATACACGGCTAATTACCAGCAGGCCGGCGGCCGCGCTTCGTTTGCGGATTATTATCACGCTCAATATGAATCGGCCATCATGAATCAGGCCCTGAAAGCCCACATCATGTTTGCCAACCACAACCTGGTGACGGATGGGGTGTTCAGCGAGATGCATCTCATCTTTTGCCGGAATGTGCTGATCTACTTTGATAAGTCCTTGCAAAACCGGGTGTTGGCGCTGCTGGCAGACAGCTTGCTGCATGGCGGGTTTCTCTGTTTGGGGACTAAAGAGACGTTGCAATTCTCAGATGTGGCGGGCCATTTTAAAGCGGTGGATGCTGAGCTGCGGATTTATCAGAAGCGTATGGTATGAACAAAAACAAATATGAGGCGGTCGTGATCGGGGCCTCGGCCGGCGGCTCGGCCGCGCTGGCGCAGCTGCTGCCACGGTTGCCGCCGACTTTCCCGTTGGCAGTAATCATCGTGCGGCATTTACATCCCTTGCAAGCCGGCCTGCCGTTCGCGTACCAGACCCGTGATTGGGCGTTGCCGGTCAAAGAGGCCGACGAAAAAGAGCCCGTGCGCCCGGGCTGGATTTATTTTGCACCGCCGAATTACCACTTGCTCATTGAAAGCGACCGGACTTTTGCGCTCTCCATTGACGAGAGGGTCAATTACGTTCGCCCTTCCATTGACGTGCTGTTTGAAAGCGCGGCCGAGGTGTATGGGGCCGGCCTGGTCGGCGTGATTCTGAGCGGGGCCAACCAGGACGGGGCGGCCGGGTTGCGCCGGATCAAGGAGCGGGGCGGGCTGGCGGTCGTGCAAGACCCGGCCACGGCTGAAGTCGCTCTGATGCCCCAGGCGGCGCTGGCCATGGCTCAGATTGATTATGTTCTGCCGCCGGCGGAGATTGGCGCGCTCCTGGCCCGGTGCGGGGCTGCCTGTCTCAACGTTTGAATGATGCCTGGAATGATGCCTGAACTGGTGGCCGAACTGCAATCTCAGGCCCAGGAGCTCCGTGCCCGGGAGGAAGCGTTGCAGGCGGTGAATGGGGCACTGGAAGCCCAAGCGGAGAGGTCGTGGGCTTCCACGGAGCATCTATGACCCAGCGACAGCCGCTGTTGGGGGTGTCGTTGTCTTAAGGGAGGAGCTATGGCGACCCTGCCACCGTCGGAACCGGCCACGCCGGGATGGGTAGCCCGTCTCGTGGCGTGGGGACAATGGTTGAGCCGGCCCCACCCGGCGCTGACCGAAGTGGGCGCGCGGCGACAGGCCCAGTTGTTGATGGTATTTGCGGTGGCGGTCACCGTCACCGGCCTGGGGGGCCTGGGGGCCACCCTGTGGCAGGCCGGTACCCGCCCTGCGCTCTGGAGTCAGGCCTGGTTAGCCGGCCTGGGCCTGATCGCCTACGGAGTGGCCCATACGCGCCGGCCCCAGGGGGGCGCGGTGCTGTTGTTGGTGGGGATGGTGGTTTCGGCTTATGGATTGGTTCTGGTGGGGACGTCCGAGCCTTCCATGGCGTTGTTTGCGATTCTGCCGTTGGCCCTGGTCTTGGGGAGTGTGCTGCTTTCTCTGCCGGGTTTGATTATCTTCGCTTTGGGCCTGGTAATAGCCGTGGTGCTCTTGCCACTTCTCGCGCCCGCCTATTCTATGGCGGCGGCCGGCCGTGACAGCGGTCTCTTGTGGGCTTTGGGCGTGGCGATTGTGATTGTGGCCGCTTTCCGCGGCCGGCTGGAGCAGGCACGGCTACAGGAGCTGCAGGCCGTCAACCGGGAATTGTCGGCGGTGCAGGCGACGCTGGAGCAGCGCGTCGTTGAGCGGACGCGGAACGCGGAGACGGCGCGTGCGGAGACGGAGGCGGCCAATCAGACCTTAGCTGCTCAAATGTGGCTGGTGACCGGGCAGGCCCAACTGAGCGACGTGTTGCGCGGGGAACAGGCACTCACGCCCCTGGCCGATAACATTATCCGCCAGCTCTGCCATTATCTGAAAATACCGGTGGGCGCGCTCTACCTGTACGAGGAAGGGACTTTGCGGTTGGTGGGGCGGTACGCTTACGCACCGTTGCCGGGCCAACCGGAGCGTTTCCGGCCGGGCGAGGGGTTGGTGGGACAGTCTGCGCAGGAGCAGCAGCTGCTCCTCGTGTCCGATATCCCGGCGGCGCAGTTCGCTGTCGCTTCCGGCCTGGGGGAGACGCCGCCCCGGCATTTGTTGGTCGCCCCCTTTCTTTATACCGGCCAGGTCAGCGGTGTGGTAGAGCTGGGAGCCCTGGCGGCCTTTACGCCGGCCCAGGTGCAATTCGTGGAGCAATCGCTTCCAGCGATTGCCGTGGCTTTCAACACGGCGCAAAACCGGGTCCGCATCAACACTTTGCTGGATGAGCTGCAGCAGCAAGCCACCGAACTGCAAGCCCAGGAAGAGAAGTTGCAAGCCTTCAACGCCGAACTTCAGGCTCAGGCCGGGAACTGGCGTGAACACCAGCAACGCCCGTCCCCCGAGGTGTAGGGGCAGGACGCTCAAACCCAGGCTGGAGGGTTGAGGAGGGACGATGCCAGAAATCCTTAGACGGTTGCTTTCGCCGCCGGTTTTTGCAGATGACGCGGAGAAAACTCAACAGGCCAGGCTGCTGTATACGGTGGTCCTCTTAACCTCCGGGGTCTTGCTGTTGGTGCTATTGACCCTTCCTTTCAGTGACCGCGTATTGCCTGGTCTGGCGGTCCTTATCCCGTTGTTAGCGATGGGGATCGTTGCCCTGGCGCTCATGCGGGCCGGCTATGTCCGTCCGGTGGCCCATGCTTTTGTCGGTTTTTTGTGGCTGGCCACGACCGTGGTGGTGATCATGTCCGGCGGCATCAGTAGCTCGGCCACGGAGGGGTATATTGTCGCTATTGCCGCTGCGGGATTGCTCTCCGGCATTGCCACGATGGCCGTTCTCGCCGGGTTGAGTTTGATGGCCGCCTTGGTCATCTTTGGGATTGAATCGTGGGGGCTACTTCCAGCCCCGTGGTTAACCACGGCCGGGCTGGGCGGGCTGAGTATCACCCTGATCAACACCCTTTTAGTCACCGGCTTGCTCTATCTGGCGCTCAACAATTTGCGGCGAGCGCTGGCACACGCCCACCAAAACGAGCAACGGCTGGCCGACAGTAACCGTGAGCTACAGGCGATCCGCGACTCGTTGGCTGAACAGGTGACCGAGCGCACCCGCGTCGCCGAAGAGGCCCGCACCCGTGCCGAAACGATGCATCAGGCACTTCAGGCGCAGGTTTGGCAGGTCACCGGGCTGGCACAGTTGAGCGATGTGATGCGCGGGGAGCAGGAGCTACCGGCTTTGACGGCCGGGATCCTCCGTCACCTGTGCCGATACGTAGAAGCACCGACCGGGCTCCTTTATTTATTGGAGGATGAGACATTGGTGTTGGCCGCGGCGTATGCCGGTCAGGGATGGGCAGAGCAGACCCGTTTCCGCCTGGGCGAGGGAGCCTTGGGGCAGGTGGCCGTGGAGCGCCGGCCGCGTCTGCTGGCCGTGGCCGAGCCGCCGCTTACCGTAATCTCCTCTTTTGGCGAGATTGCGCTCACGCATGTGGTGCTCTTCCCCCTGTTGGACGATGAGCGCCTGGTGGGCGTGCTGGAATTGGGCCGGCTCGCTGCTTTCACCGATCACCAGATGCAGTTTTTGATGCAGGCGCTGGAGCGCGCGGCCATTGCCATTACCATCGCCCAGGGGCGCACTCGTATCAACGCGCTGTTGGAAGAGACCCAGCGCCAGGCTGAAGAACTCCAGGCCCAGGAAGAAGAGTTGCGCGCCGCTAACGAGGAGTTGACGGCGCAGGCTGAGAGCCTGCGCGCCCTGTACGCCAGGGCCCGTGGGGAAGAGGGTTGACGGCGTCAGAAATTTGTCATTCCCTGTAGGTGGTAAGTTGCCACCAAAAGAGGCGTCCATGAATCAAAATAACGTTGAAGCGGATTCCATGCTTTGGTTGCGCGAATTGCGGCATCGCATGTTGGGCATCTTGTTTGTTGCCACATTCGTGCTGGGTGCTATCGGGATCATTTACAGAGGCTGGCAGGCCGCAATTGGTTTGGGAGATCTGTGGCTATTGCCGTTTGATGTGTTGGGGTATGGCATAACCCTGGCTCTTTTTTCGATCCGCCGCATTCCCGATACCTGGCGGGCCTGGGGATTCCTCGGGCTCCTGTATGGGATTGCCAGCTTAGCTCTCTACCTGGGCTGGCTGGCTGGCGGTGGTCGCCTGTTTCTCCTGGCCTTGATTGTCAGCGCGACCGTGTTGGTCGGACCACGGGCCGGCTTCTTAGCGGCTGGCCTCAGTTTGCTGACTTATGTGGCCTTTGGGGTGGCTTTCAATCAGGGTTGGTTGAGGTTGCGCCCATCGCTCTCACCCCTGCTTGTGTCATCGATTGTTGATGAAGGCCTTGGCTTCAGCCTGGCCATCGGCATTACCATGATTGGCCTGTGGGGGTTCGGGCAGGCTTTGCTGACGGCGGCGCGGGCTGCCCATGAAACGGCGCAGGCCCAGGCCTTGCTGGATGAGCGCGCCCGGCAACTGGACGCTCTCAACCAATTGCTGGTCGAACGGTCGGCCCATTTGGAGGTGACCAACCGGGCGCTGGAAGAACAAATGCGGCAGGCCAACGGACAGGTGCAGTTGAGCGCCGTGTTGCGCGGCGAACAGGATCTCTCTACCCTGGCCCAACGTGTGATCCAGTTCTTGTGCCAATACCTGTCGGTACCGGTAGGGGCATTCTATGTATGGCAGGGCGAGTATCTGGAATACACGGGGGGCTATGCTTACGTCCCTGGGGAAAACCGCCCTCGCCGGTTCCGGTTGGGCGAGGGGCTGGTAGGCCAGGTGGGATTGGATCAGCATCTGCTTGTGGTGAGCCAGTTGCCCCCAGATTATCTGTCTATCGCTTCCGGGCTGGGAGGAGCCCCCTCCTGTCAGGTGCTCCTCTGGCCGTTTCTCTACAATGGGACCTTGCTGGGGGTGGCTGAACTGGGGGCGCTGTCTCCTTTCACCTCGGAACAGCGCCGCTTCCTGGAAGGGGTGGCCGAAAGCATTGCCGTCGCCTTGCATACGGCCCAGACGCGGGCCCGGGTGGATGCCCTGCTCAATCAGGCCCGGCAGCAGGCCGAGGAAATGAAAGCCCAGGAAGAGGAACTGCGCGCCATGAACGAGGAACTGCAGGCGCAAGCTGACGTGTTGCGCGATCAACCGCAGCCGCGAGCTTACGCCTGACGGACCAGAAGGAGAACGCCATGGGAAAGATCATCCACAGTCTGTTTGCAGCGCCGGTCTTCGCCGGAGATGAAGATAAGAGCCGCGTGGCCGGTTTGCTGCATGTGATCCTGCTGGTAACCATTGGGTTGAGCGGGGCGTTCACGTTGCTGACTCTCTGGTTGGGCAGCGGCTATTACACCGGGGTCATCGTGGGGATGGTGTTGCTAATCGTGGCGTGTGTCATTTTAGCCGGGGTGATGCGGCTGGGCTATGTGCATCTGGCTGGCGTGGCTTTCTGTCTCATCTTGTTAAGTTTGGAAACCGGCATGGTCTATTCCACCGGCACTATTCGTTCTCCCATTACTTCAGTGTATATGATTTGTATTGTCGCCGCGATTTTGTTGTTGGGCAATCGTGCCGGTGCCGCCATGACGGCGATCATCTTGGTCATCCTCTACGGGCTGATCCAGGCCGAAAACGCGGCGCGCCTGCCACCCATTACGTTGACCCGGGTGGGCATGACGCAGTGGTATACCTATGCGGCTTCTTTTGGCGTGACCTATGCGCTTCTGGTGCTGGCAAACCGCAGTATCCATTCAGCGATGCGCCGGGCCCACGATAACGAACGCGATCTGGCCGAACGGAACCGGGAGCTGCAAGAGATCAGGGCCTCTCTGGAAAGGCAGGTGGATGAGCGGACCCACAGTGCCGAGCAGGCCCGGTCCGAGGCCGAAGCCGCCCGCCGTGAACTGGAAGCGCAGATGTGGCAGATCGCCGGACAGGCGCTGCTGAGCCAGTACTTGAGCGGGCAGCAGGCGCTGCCCACCCTCGCCGCCAATGTATTGCGTCACCTGTGCACCTATGGAGATGCCCCCATCGGCGCACTCTTTATTCGTGAGGGCGAGCTCCTCCGGCAAATTGCCGGTTATGCTTACCTGCCGCGCAAGCGATTCAGCCACCAATGGCGCTTAGGCGAGGGATTGGTGGGCCAGGCCGCCTTGGAAAAACAGCCCATTCTCCTCACCGAAGTGCCGGAGGATTACGTGGCGTTAGTGACGGGGCTGCTGGACCTGCCCCCTAAGCAGATTCTGGTCGCCCCCCTGCTGTATGAAAACGAGGTCGTCGGGGTAGTAGAGCTGGGGTCGCTCAAGCCGTTTACGCCTGAGCAGCTGGGCTTTGTGACGGGGACGCTGGAAACGATTGCGGTGGCCTTTACGACGGCCCAGGCCCGGGCGCGGATTGACGAACTGCTGGCCCAGACCCGCCAGCAGGCGCAGGAACTCCAGGCCCGCGAGGAGAAACTGCGGGCGGCCAATGCCGAGTTGGAACTCCAGACGGCCAACCTGCGGCGCTCGGAGACCCGCCTGCGCGAGCAACAATTCAAACTGGAAGAGACCAATCGGGAACTGGAGGAAAAAGCGGCCGCCCTGGAGGAGACGATGGCCGCACTGCGCGATCAGCAGCGTATCCTGGACCAGCAAAACCAGGAACTGGAAGCGCGGGCTGCCGAGCTGGCCCTGGCGAGCAAATATAAAACGGAATTTCTGGCGAACATGTCCCACGAATTGCGGACGCCGCTCAACAGTTTGCTGATCCTGGCGCGGATGCTGGCTAACAACGAAGAAGGCACGCTCACGCCCGATCAGGTGAAGTCGGCCCAAATTATTTATAACAGCGGCGCCGATTTGTTGAACCTGATCAACGAAATTTTGGATCTCTCCAAAGTGGAAGCCGGACGCCTGGAACTCTACCCTGTGCCGCTGGCGTTGACCGATTTGGTGGAGGCGTTGCGGGCGCAATTTGCCCCCATCGCCGAGGAAAAAGGGCTGGAGTTCCGCCTGACGATCGCGCCGGAGCTGCCCGAAACGATTGAGACCGACGAACAACGGATTAAACAAATCCTCAAGAATCTGCTGGCCAATGCTTTCAAATTTACCCAGACGGGCAGCGTGCAGCTGGCGATTCACCGCCCGGCCCCAACGGTGGTGCTGAAGCAAAGCCGCCTGGATCTGGCCCAGGCGCTGGCTTTCAGTGTGATTGATACAGGGATCGGCATGACGCCGGAGCAGCAGCAGATCATCTTTGAGGCGTTCCGGCAGGCCGACGGCAGCACCAGCCGGAAGTACGGCGGCACCGGCCTGGGGCTGACGATCTCACGAGAACTGGCGGCGCGGTTGGGGGGCGAGATCGCCGTGCAGAGCGCACCCGGGGTGGGGAGTACCTTCACGCTCTACCTGCCGTTGACTGTCCCCGCGGCTACGCCCGCGGCGCCCACGGCTCCGGTGGCTGCCCCGGTCCCCGTGCCGGCGGTGACATTGCCACCGGAGCAACCGGTGCCGCCTCCCTCTATCACCCCGACTGACGGTCGGGAGCAACTACCACCGGGGGCCAGGATCGTATTGGTGATAGAGGACGATGCCAAGTTTGCGGGTATCGTCTGTGGCGTGGCGCGCCGCAAGGGCTTCCAGTGCCTCGTGGCCGGCGACGGTGAGACCGGCTTACAGCTGGCCCGTGCCCATTTGCCCAGCGCCATTATCCTGGACCTGAAGCTGCCTCGCTTGAGCGGGTGGGAGGTCCTGGATCAGCTCAAGCGCGCGCCGGAAACCCGCCATATCCCGGTCCACATCATCTCGGCGTTGGATGAGACGCTGGAGGCCGGCAAGCGGGGGGCGATTGGTTTCCTGACCAAACCGACGACGTTGGAAGCGCTGGATGAGGTTTTCGGCCGGATTGAGGGACTGATCTCGCGCCAGGTCAAGAGCTTGCTGTTGGTAGAAGATGACGCCGCGCTCCGCCAGAGTGTCAGGCAGCTGTTGAGTGCCGGGGACGTGGTGATTGTGGAGGCCGAAACCGGTCAGCGGGCTTTAGACCTCCTGGCGGCGCAGCACTTTGACTGCATGATTTTGGATCTGACCTTGCCGGACATGACCGGCTTTGAGTTGCTCAACCGGCTCAATGCCAACTCGCAAATGGCAAAGTGCCCCATCATCATTTACACCGGCAAAGAGCTGACGGAGGAGGAGAACCTGGAGTTGATGAAGTACGCTGATAGCGTGATCATCAAGGGGGTCAAGTCACCGGAACGGTTGCTGGATGAGACCGCGCTCTTTTTGCATCAGGTGGTCGCGGAAATGTCGGAAGAGAAGCAGCGAGCGCTCAAAAAGCAGCTGCGAGCCCGCGAGGCGCTCTTTGAGGGTAAGCATATCCTGATCGTGGATGACGATATGCGCAACGCTTTTGCGCTTTCCCGCCTGCTCGGGGAAAAGGGCATGGAGGTCAGCATCGCCCACAGCGGATTGAAGGCCCTGGAGCTGCTGGAGACCAGGCCGGGGATTGATCTGGTGCTGATGGACATCATGATGCCCGAGCTGGACGGCTACGAGACGATTCGCCGGATTCGGGCCTTGCCCAAGTTCCGCACGTTGCCGATCCTGGCTCTGACCGCTAAGGCCATGAAGGGCGACGCCGATAAATGTATCGCCGCCGGTGCCAACGATTATCTGCCCAAGCCGGTGGATGCCGACCGGCTCTTTTCTATGTTGCGGGTCTGGTTATATCGTTAGGAGGGACGATGGCGCACTCAAGGCCTAAAATTTTAATTGTGGACGACCGGCCGCAAAACCTCTATGTGTTGGACCAACTGTTGCAAAAGCTGGATGTGGAGGTCATTAAGGCCGCCTCCGGCCTGGAGGCGTTGCAGCTGAGCCTGGAGCACGATTTCTGCCTGGCGATTGTGGACGTGCAGATGCCGGAAATGGATGGCTACGAGCTGGTAGAATTGCTGCGGGGCAACCAAAGCACGGCCCACCTGCCCGTGATCTTCGTCAGCGCCATCTATTCCGACGAATACCACCACCGCAAAGGCTACGATACCGGCGCAGTGGACTTCATGACCAAACCTTTTGTGCCGGAAATTTTGCTCAGCAAAGTCCGCGTTTTTCTGGATCTCTACCATCAACGCTCCCAGCTGCAAACGCTGGTGGACCAGCTGAATGCCGCCAATGAAACCCTTTCCCGCTACTCGTTGCAGCTGGAGACCAGCGCCCAGGTCAGCCATCAGATTACCTCCATCCTGGGTTTGGAACGCTTGTTGCCGGAGATCACTCGCCTGATTCGGGAGCGCTTTGGGTGTTACTTCGTCGGCATCTGGTTGGTGGAGGCGTTGAGAGGCAACGTGCTTTTGAAAGCTGACAGCCGGGCGCCGGAAACGCAACCTCTGCCGCCGGGTTGTTCTATTCCCCTGACGTTGGAAAAGAGCATCATCGCCCATGTCTGCCGTACCGGATTTTTTTATCTGGCGCAGGATGTCGGTACGGATGAAAAATTCTTATACACTGATCAGTTGCCCGACACCCGCTCCGAATTGGTGCTGCCGCTACGTCTCGGCCCGGAGCTGTTGGGGGCGCTGGATATTCAAAGTACGCGGCCGCAAGCTTTTGCGCCGGCCGACGTGACCGTTTTCAAGACGCTGGCGGATCAAATTGCCATTGCCATCCGCAACGCCGAACTGTATGAGGATCTGGAGGCCCGTGTCCAGGCCCGCACGGCCGAACTGGCCGGGGCCTATCAGCGGCTGGAGCTGCTGGACCGCAACAAATCGGATTTTATCCAGGTGGTGTCGCACGAACTGCGAACGCCCTTAACGCTTATTTTGGGCTTCAGCCAGATGCTGCAGCAGGATTTACAAGAAGGGGGCGGAAGCAGATATCAGCAGCAGATTGCCGGTATCGTCGCCGGGGCCAAACGGATGCACGAGATTGTCAACAGCATGTTGGATATGGTCAAGATTGATAGCCGCACGCTGGAACTGACCGTGGAACGGCTGGTGCTGAGCGAGCTGTTGACGGCACTAAGCACCACGCTGGAGCCCTCCCTGCGCGAACGGAAGTTGACTCTGACGCTGGTGGATAACATCAGAGAGCTGCCAGAAATTGAGGCCGACCCCACCGCGCTGAGTAAAGTCTTTGACCAGCTGTTGAGCAATGCGATCAAATATACCCCTGACGGCGGGCTTATTACCATCTCTGGCCGGCTTTTGCCGGCGCTGGATGGGCGGACCGAAGCGTTTGTAGAGCTGGTGGTCAGCGATACCGGGATCGGGATTGCACCGGAAGCGCGGGAGCTGATCTTCGCCAAATTTTACCGCACGGGCGAGGTCGCGTTCCACTCCTCCGGGCGGACTAAATTCAAGGGTGGGGGGCCTGGGTTAGGGCTGGCGATTGCGCGCGGCATCGTGGAAGCGCACGGCGGCCATATCTGGGCGGAGAGCGCCGGACATGACGAAATAACCTGCCCCGGCAGCCAGTTTCACGTGATTTTGCCGGTCAAACAGGGGTTGGCACCGGGGGAGACCCGCAAGCAGCTGGTGGTCCCGGTCATACCGGAGTGAGCGGCCGCCTGGCCGTTCTTTTATAGCGCTGTCAGCGCCGGCGGTCCAGGCGGTGCAGCCCGGCAGCGAGCACCTGCTGCACCGCCTGCTGGTACTCGGCGGGCGTCACCCGCCGCTGTAACGGCGTCTCCGCATCGGCACAGGCCCAGGCCTGGTAAGCCGGATGATACTGGTCCATGACGTTAATATAAGTCTCGCGGGAGATTTCTTCGGCCAGGAAGCGGGCCACCTCCGCCGTCCCGGCCAGCCCCCCCGGTAGGACCAGATGGCGCACCAGGAGCCCGCGCCGGGCCACCCCCTGCTCGTCCATGACCAGATCGCCCACCTGCCGGTGCATCTCCTTGACCGCGGCCTGATTCACGGCGGGATAAGCGGGGACGTGCGAAAGCCGCCGGCCCGTTTCCGCATCGGCATACTTCATGTCGGGCATGTAGATGTCCACTAACCCGTCCATGAGCGCCAGCGCCTGGGGTGCATCGTAGCCGCCGCTGTTGTAGACGATGGGCAGGCGCAGCCCGGCCTGCGCGGCCAGCAGGAGCGCCGGCACCAAATGCGCCGCCACGTGGGTCGGCGAAACCCAGTTGATGTTGTGACAGCCCATGGCCTGGAGCTCCAGCATGATGGCCGCCAGCTCCTCGGCGGTGACCGGCTCCCCCGTCACCTGCTGGCTGATGTCGTAGTTCTGGCAGTAGCAGCAGTGCAGGTTGCACCCGGCGAAGAAGATCGTGCCGGAGCCGCGCCACCCGCGCAGCACATCTTCCTCGCCGAAATGCGGCCCGTAGCTGGCCACGTAGATGGTGTCGCCGATCCGGCAGGGGCCGGCGCGCTGCGTGCGGTCAATCCCGCAGGCGTTGCCGCACAGGTGGCAGTCGTGCAGCGCCGCCTCCGCCGCTGTGCTGCGCTCTGCGAGGCGGTCGCTGTCCAAAAAGGGCCGATAGATGGGGAATTCTGGGGCCTGCATGGGGCCAACCTCAATCCTTCTTTACCTCACCTCAAGGGTACAACGCGGCCTTGCTTTGGTAAATTATCTAAACGGAATGTGCCGACATGGGTTTGGCAGTCCCGGTTGGGAATGTTAACTATTTCAAAAACATACACAACCCATTGGCACGAAAAGAAAGGCGGACAATCGCCGGACGAGCCGCAATTCCCGTCAATGCAATAATTGAAGGCGGTAGAGCAATGGCCCAGGGTGCCGTTGGGGTGGCAATAGTAGTCTGTGCACTGACATTTTCCATTATTGCTAGTGTAGCCACACGATTGGTCTTGAAAAATACAAGCACTCCCATCTTTGTCGCA
>CAYTGR010000081.1:0-13934 GCA_964437445.1 uncultured Anaerolineales bacterium
CAGCCCTGCATTGATTTGGAGAAAAGCGGCCCTGAAACGTTAGAGGGGCCTGGCGGTCAGATCACCTACCACTTCTGGGTGCGGAACTGCGGCAATGTCGCCCTGACCGAAGCGCTGGTCTACGACCCGCATTTCGGTGAGACCCCCCTCTGGAGCGGCGCGCTGCAACCGGGCGAGGTGTACGAGTTTGATCAGGTCTACACGTTGCCTGCCGATTTCTGCGGCGAATTCCCCAACCAGGCCTGGGCCATCGGTCGCCTGACTGGCTACGCTGAGGTGCGGGACGACGACACCTGGAACGTAACCGTCAACTGCCAGCCGGCGCCGCAGCCCGCCATAGCGGTGGAAAAATATGTCTCAGTGGATAACGGCGTCACCTGGTTGGAAGCCGATACGCCGACCGGGCCTGAAGTGCAGGCCGGTAGTCAGACGGTCCGTTTCCGCTTTGTCGTGACCAACAGCGGCGATGTGGCACTGAGCAACGTCACACTGCAAGATTCCGATTTTGACCTGAGCGGCTGCGCTGTCGTCTCGCCGCTGGCTCCCGCAGCTTCCTTTGAGTGTGTAATCGGCCCTCTGGCGGCTGTGCTGGGACAACACGCCGATACGGCAACCGCGGCTGGCGAGTACGAAGGCCGGTCCTACACCGCTCAAGACGACGCTTACTATCTCGGTACCCCGCAACCTCCGGTGCCTACCACGTTGACGCTCCTGCCCGACTCGGCGACAAACGTGCTGCCGGCTGATCTCTCTCACGAGTTCGTGGCTACTGTGTTGGATCAGAACGGCAACCCGCTGAGCGGTATCTGGGTCAGCTTCTCCACCAATTTCGGCTATTTCATCAGCCTGGGCGGGCCGACCTACCTGATGGTGCAGACGGACGCCAACGGTCAGGCCGCGGTGATGATTTACTCCAACGTGCCGGGGACGGCTACCATCCGGGCCTGGGTGGATGACGGGGACGGCATTTATACGGTGGGCGAGTTGACCGACGAGCCTTCCATCAAGGAGTGGGTGGGCGAGGGGCCGACCGATCTGGTAGTGACCAAGACGGCCACACCCTCGTTGAGCCGCGTTTACGCCTGGAATCTTACTGACGTGGCCGATCCGCTGGTGTTGGAACTGCCGCGCGGCTATAGCCGGCCGGTCACGTACACCATCACGGCCGTACGTTCGGTGGCTAACGATGTCTATGCGTTAGCGGGGACGATCAGCGCCCAAAATACCGGCGTGAACGCCGCCCATATTGTGCAAGTAGTGGATGCGCTGGAGTACCGGCTGGACGGCGTCTGGACGGAGCTGAGCCGCGTCACCGTGAGCGGGGAAACCTGGGTTTCCGTTGGTGCAACCGGGAACTGGCCCTACAACTTAAATTTCACACCGGTGGCCGGCGCGACGGCTTACCGGAACGTGGCCTACGTGACGCTGGCCAACTACGCGGACGGCCAACATCTATTCACCTACACACAATCTTTTGAACTGCCCACGGCGCCCACGGCTGAGACGGATGAGTGCGCCCGGGTGGTTGATACCGCTGCGGTGCCGGCCGGTTTCTCGGCGACGAGTGATTACCCCACCGACGGCTGGAGCCCCTGTGCGTCGGCTGTCTACCTGGTCCACATGACCGTGACCAACAATACGGTGACCTCGGGCGTTTACACTCTGGGCAACACGGCGGTCCTCACGGCTACCGACAGCAACACTCAGCTCAGTGCGCAGGCTGCCGTTCAGTTGAATGTGCCCAACCTGGTTGTCAGCAAATCGGCGCAGGTGACCTGGAGCCGCAGCTACGATTGGGCCATCAGCAAAAGCGCTGACCCCGCCGAGGTAGACGTTTACCGGACCAACAATCCGGGGGTGTCGCGGTACACAATCATCGTCACCCGGACGGCGACGACGGACAGCTACGCCGTGGCCGGGGTTATTACAGCCACTAACAACTCCGGGGTGACGGTCACCGTAACGAGTGTGTTGGACTGCATTGAGTATAGCGGCAGCAACCTGGCCTGCCAGACCTTGACCCCTGGCGGGGTGTTGGCTCCCAATGCTACCCGGACCTGGAACTACAACATTGCTTTCACACCCCTTGCCGGTGTGACCCAATATCAGAACCGGGCCGAGGTCGCAATTGCTCTCTCTGGCGGCGGAACCCAGACCTTCTTCAGTTATCGCCAGTTCACACTGCCAGGTGCGCCCAACAACGAAGTGGATGAGTGCGCGACAATCAATGATGCCCTGACCTCCATCCCGGAGGGATTCACGGCCGACTGGGTCTGGGAGGATGACGGCACTCAAAATCCCTGGCAGACCTGTGCCTCCGGGACCCGCTGGGCTTCGGTTTGGTTCTTCAACGAAGATGTAGATAACCTGACCTATTATCTGACCAACACGGTCACGCTCACTGAACAGGATAGCCTGCGGACAGTTGCCGCCAACGCGGTCATTCGGATCATCGGCCATGCTATCGTTCCCAGCCGGGTCCTCATTCCGGCGGTAGGGCCAGTGGCTAACCCTGACCTGGTTACCGTCGCTGCTGATCCGATTCAGATGGCGCCCGTGGTCTGGGCGCAACAAGTGCCGGCGGTAAAGGCGGTGGCTGAACCGGCGGCGTCGCAGGGGGAGGCTCCAGCCCCAGGGCTTAATCTTCTCACTTACCATGCCCCCGATGGTGGCGTGGCGGTGTCTGGCGAGGCCGCCGCAGTGCCTGAAACTGTAGCGGTGGAATCGCTGCCTGAAATAAAGCAGGCCCCGGCGGCGGTGAGGCCGGTTGCGTCAGCCGTGGAGGCCGCGCCGGCGGTTGCCGCGGCCGTGACCCCGGCGGAGCAGCCGGTACCGGTACCGCCGGTAGCACCGGTGGCCGCGACCGGAACGGTGGCCACCCTGGGCCTGGCTGGTCTGATCTGGTTGGTCCGGCGGCGCAAGCCCTAAAAAAGCGTGCCGGTGGCACACCATGAAGTTGAGATGAGTTGGGCGGGCAGCTCCGGCTGCCCGCCCAACTTTAATGGCTTTTCAATAGTGCCCCCAGGTTTTCCCGGCTTTGCACGATTGGGAAAAGACAGTAAGATAAGAGCAGGAAAAAAACGACCCGGTGAGGGGATAAGGAGGTGTCCATGCCACGGTTGATGCGTTGTCAGTATTGTGGTGTATTACAGGACGAGCCGGTCGGGGCAAAGCTTTGCATCCAATGCGGCGGCGAGCTGGTCTTTGAGCCGTCCTCACTGCCCGACGCCCACTCCTACCTCCAGGCTCAGCTGGAACTGGATCAGGTGACGGCGCCGGCCGGGCGCAACGTGGATCGCTATCTGCTGGTCACCGTGCGGACGCCGGCCCAGGTTCCCCCGGCCGAGGCGGCTTCCACCGTCACCGGCCGACCGCCGCTGGCTCTGGCGGCCGTGCTGGACATTTCTGGCTCCATGCGTGGGGAAAAACTGATCCAGGTGAAGGAAGCGGTGCGCCAGGCGGTGCGCCGCTTGCACGATGGTGATGTCTTTTCGTTGACAGTTTTCTCCAACGAGGTGCGGTGTGTCATGGAGCCGACCGTGGTCAACGATGCCCTGCGCCGTACCGTGGAGAGCGCCCTGCAGGAGATCCAGGCGGGCGGGATGACGGCTTTGTGCGGCGGCCTGGAGTTGGGGCTGGAAAAAGCGCTGGCCCGTAAACAGGAGACCACGTTGGTCTTGCTGCTCAGCGACGGGCAGGCCAACGTGGGCGAAACAGACGTAGAGCGAGTGGGACAGCGTGGCCTCCGCGCCCGTGACCACGGGGTGACAGTCTCCACGCTGGGCGTCGGCAGCGATTACAACGAGGCTCTCATGGCCGAGATCGCCACCCAGGGCGGGGGGCGCTTTTACCATGTGACGACGGCCCAACAGATCGCCGGTTACCTGGTCGGTGAGTTGGGCGAGGTCGCCGCGTTGGTGGCGCGGGAGGCGGTGATCCAGCTGACCGTGCCGGCCGGGGCCTTGCTGACGTCACTCTCGGCCGCTTATCGGGTCGGGCAGGATAGCGGTCAGGCCAGCGTGACTATTGGCGATCTGCCCAGCGCGATAGAGCTGGAGATCCCCTTGCGTTTGACCTTACCGGCTCAGACTCCGGGCATCAAGTTGAGTGTGGAAGGAACCCTCAACTATCGTTCCCCGGCCGGCCATCTGTTGCATACGCCGCTCAACCGGGTGACGGTGCGTTTCGTTGAGGCGGAAGCCTTCACGGTGCGCGCAGGGGTCAGCGCCCCGGTGGCTTCCCGGGTCTTGGGACAATTGCGGGCCGCCAGTGTCCTCAGCGTGGCCCGGGCGCAGGCGCAGGGAGCGGGGGTAGGTGCGCAGCAGGCTGGCGTTGAGCGTGAGACGCTGCGGGCTTATGCCGCGTTATTGGGCGATGAGGCCGAGGAAGAGTTGCGGCAAGTGGAGGCTGACCTGGCTGCGGTACGGGCGCCCTCTCCGGCCGCCAAAGCGACGGTGGCGGCGGCTTTTTCGCGCCAGCGCAGCACCAAGGATTTCGGCCATTAGGGAGACCAGGGACCACTGACTACAGACCACGGACGACGGGTGGTCTCGGTCTGGGACGGCCGGCCGGAAGTCAGGCTGTCTCTACGTTTTCGGCCTCGGCGATCATGTCGGCCTGGCGGCGATATTCCAGTGAGGGCCGGGGCCGGTGGGCGCGCCCTTTATTCCAGGCGTAGAGCCCGCCCAGACCAAGGAACGGCACGAGTACCGCGCCGATGAGGTAGCCCGGCTGCGGCAACCAGGGCCGGGCTGAGAAGCGGTCCAGGTTGAAGAGGATCAGCGCCAGTGCGGTCCAGACGGTGAGAAAGTTGGGAATCGCGTCGCCGGAGTGGATCAGTTTAAGCCCCGGCGCGCGTTTTTTGGTCAGTGGCCAGAAGAGGTTGCTGCCCATGTAGCCGGTTTGATCCTCCAGGACGTGCCCCCAGAAGCCCAGAGTAGCCAGCCCGGCGGCCCATAGCCCGGTCCGCAGGCCGGCGAAAAGCCCGATCAGGGTCCCTAACACGCTGCCTACCAGCACGCCCGTCAGTAGACTGTGCGACCAGCGGCGGTGCCAATCCAGGAAGTGTACGTAGAGCTGGTCGCCCTGGCGCTCAAAGCGGAACGAGGGGCCGCTGAAGATGTTGACTTTGTACTCGGCGCTGTAGGTGTGGACGAGCGGCACGCCGACGGAGCGGCGCACCGCTGCCGCAGCGGGCGGTTCCGTCCCGGCGTAGGGGACCTGCCCGGTGTTGACCAGTGGCCCGATCTGCACGGCCACCTCGCCGGCCTCCGGATCAAAGCGGAGGGTGTATTCGCGCCAGAGGTCGGCCCCCATGCGGATTGTGTGGGCCATTACGTTCTGCGGGCGGCCCGATTCGTAGGCGCGGCGCATGGCGGCGGCGAGCGCCTCAGCGATGACAGCGGCATCGGGGGTGGGGCCGGGATCAATCTCGGTGTCGTAGCGTTCAAAGTAGCGGGCGAATTTGAAGTCCAGCGTATCCGGGAGGATCCCGCCGATGCCGCCCAGCACCGGCAGCAGCGATCCCAGCGCGGCTTGCTGTACCACTTCGGGAAAGAAGGTGGCGAGCGCCACGCCGGTGATGAAATGTGAGATGCCCTTCATGTTTTCCTCTCACACAGGACAGGCTTTTTCCCTCAGATGCTTAAATTATAGCCTGTTTTGCTAATAGCGGGATTGGCATACCGCCATCACCCTCCTTAACTTTACAACTTTACTTTACTCTACACTTCCTCCCGCGCCGCGAGAAGAAAAGCATTTTCAGGCCAAATGTCATAGCCCTGAAGCCCCGGTCAGGGGGCCGTCGGGTCGTTATTTTGCGGCAATGGCGTGGCGCTCGCCAGGGTGAAGCGCAGCAGCCGGTGGTTGCCAGCGTCACTGATCCAGACGTGTCCCTCCTGATCTACAGCCACACCGGCGGGGAGGCCAAAGCCGTCAGCCTGAGTGCTGTAAGCCCCCCAACTGAGAAGGTAGGCGCCATCGGCGTTGAATTTAAGCACGCGGTAGCCGCCCGGATCGGTCACGTAGAGATTGCCGGCCGGGTCCAGTGCGACGAACGCCCGGTTGTCCGGCGTCTGCTCAGACCAGCCGAAGATGTCCCAGGCGGTCAGGGGAGTGTACCCGGAGAGTTGACTGGCAAAGATGGGAACGAAGACTTGCACCCGCCAGTTCCAGGTATCGGCCACATAAACCCGTCCCTGCGCATTGACGGCGATACCGACCGGCTCATCCAGGTTGCCCAGTTCTACGCCCGGCGAGCCGAACTGAGCCAGGTAGTCACCGTTGGCAGTGAAGACGACCACCCGTTTATTGCCGGTATCGGCCACGAAGACGCGGCCCTCGGCATCCACGGCGATCCCGCGCGGTCCCCAAAATGCGTCCGGGCTTCCATCTTGACCCTGATGGCCCCACTGTTGCAAGAACTGGCCGGTGGCGGTGAATCTCTGCACCCGGTAGTTCCAGGTGTCGGCCACGTAGACGGTGCCGTCGGGGGCAACGGCCACCGACCAGGGCTCATTGAAGGTGCCACCGGGGGCGCCCCCCCTGGCCTGATCGGCAAAAGTCCCCCAAACGTGGAGCAGGGCCCCGTTCGGCGCAAAGTGCTGGATGCGATGGTTCAGGGAATCGGCCACGTAGAGGGAGCCGTCGGGCGCGATGGCGAGACCGCGCGGCGCCTGGAGAGAGCCGGGGGCCGTGCCTGATTGCCCGATGACCAGGTCCGGCTGGAGCGGCAGAGCTTGAGCCACATAAGGATCCGGTTGGACCGGTGCCGGCACGGTGGCGGTGGGGGCATATCCCATGCGGCTGGCAATGTCCTGGCGGATATACAGCCGCATCCGGTTGGTGTACGGCAACTTATCCACAGAGGTCGGTGGGTCGTAGGCAACTTGAGCGTACAGGGTGTAATCGCGGTTCAGCCAGATGTTGAAAATGGCCTGCAGCAGCAGCGGGTGGGTGAGGGCGTAGCGAATGCGCTCCCAGGTCAGATGGTTGTAGTCCTGGTTGGGCCAGACCAACCGTAGGTATTCAAAGTAGATGTAGTCGTCCTTTACGATGGAATCCAGCTTGCCGTAGTTGGATTCGCCCACGATGATCAGATCGGAGCCGTACAGATCGCGGCTGGGTTGCTCCCCAAACGAACGCTGGTTGGGATAATGGCGCAGATACCACCAAAAGGGATACCGGCTATAGCTGTCGTAGGCCACGACCAGGTTCTGGCCCTGACCGGTGCGGCGACCGATTTCCTCTACCTGGGTCAGAAGGTCCTTAGCGCCGCGCGCGCCATGGGCGTATAGCAGGTATTCGGTGGGCTCGTCGTAGTTGACGAATGAAGCGCGATAGGCGGTGCGACCGGTCAGGACGATCAGGCCGGCGAAAAATGTGGCGACCATCAGCCGCAGGATGGACGCGGGGGCCCAACTTTGCAGCGCCTTGAAGATCCCCCAGCCACTGAGCAGTGCCGAGGGCAGGGCGACGATTAACGTGGTGACGGGCTGGATCGGCACCGCGACGCCACTCTGAAGGGAGCGTCCGCCCAGGATCAGCGAGCCGACCGTCATGCCGGCGCTGGCGAAAAAGAAGGGCGTGAGCAGCAGGGCCAGGGCTCCCTGGCGATTGAGGAGCGCGCGCCAGGGCGTGGTATCTATCAGGTAGCCCAATCCCCAGCCGGCACTCAACAGAAGCGGCAGCGTGATGTGCACGGTCAGCCAGGGCATCCGTTCGCCGGCCAAGCTGAAGGCCACCAGACTGATCAGGAACCAATAGAGCAGAAGCGTCAACGTGGGCACCGGCTGCGACTGGAGGGGGAAGTCGGCGGGCGGCGTGGCCGGCGCGACCCCCGGCGGCGTGGCGAAGCGGCGGTCGTGGAGAGCGAAGTAGAGCGCCAGCAGCGTCCCGATGAGCGGTAAATACTCGTACATCGGCAGCTGGAGCAAGGCATAGTAATAGAGGGGCTGCTGGCCCAATTCTACGCCCTGTTGCGCCAACCAGTAACCTAAAGCGCCGACCAGGCCTGAGAAAAAGCCGGGGCCGTTGGTGAAAAAGGTGGTGTACAGGACGGTGAAAATTCCGTAAAAGAGCGCTGCATTGCGCAGCCAGAGCCGGGGCTGCCACCAGAGTCCCACACCCGCCGCTAGGCCGGCCAGGGCGGCCACCACGAGTCCCGTATGGATCAAGCCGGTGGCACTGTAGTCCAGGGGATCCCAACCGAGCAGCTTGAGGGGGAAGGCGCTCAAGAGCGGCAGCACGAGGGTGCCGATCAAGATCAACAGGTCAAAAGAGCGCTGGGCGCGGAGCACCGGCCAGCCTAACGCGCGTGCCATGATCACCAGCGCGGCCAGGCCCGCTATCACTGCCGCGCCGAACAGGAGCACCTCCACTTTGGGGGAGGGGGCAGTCGGTGGCAAGGTTACTGCCGCGGGCGTCGCTGCCGGCGCTTTGGCATTTCTGGTGTTGATGAAGGCGACCCCTAAAGCCGTAAAGAGCAGCAGCAATGCCAGCAGGATCAGGCTTTCAAAGAGGATCCGCTGGGAGCGGCGGGGCCAGGCAAGTTTCAGGCTGCTTTGGAGGAAAACCAGCCCCAAGAAAAGCAGCAGTTCGGCGGCGTAAATGTACGAGGTCTCTTTGGTGGTGAAGTGCAAGGCGGTGGCCAGGGTCAGGAGCGTCATAGAGCCGTGATCGCCCTTTTCAAAGTAGTGCAGCACGGCGTAGAGGGTGAGGACACCGAAGAGGGCCACGAATACTTCGTTGCGGACGTAGCGCCCGTAGAAAAGCATGAAGGGCGAGACCAGGAAGAGCAGTCCGGCGCAGAGCGCACCGGTGCGGCCCAGGTAGCGCCGGAACAGGAAGAGGACGGCGATGATCGTCGCCACACTGAAGAGCGCGGCCGGGATGCGGGCGCTGAAGTCGCTGTCGCCGAACAGGAAGTAGGAGAGCGCCAGCAGATGGAATTGCAGCGGGCCGTGCGTCACCGGGCTGTGGCTGTAGCCGCGGCCCAGATAGAGATCAAAGGCCGGCGCCACGTGGTTGACCTCGTCGTGGCTCATTCCCCGCCAGCCGAGGCCGATGAAGCGACTGGCCAGGGCCGCCATTAAAAGGCCGGCGATGCACAGCCATTCCCACTGGCGGGCCGACAGCGGTCCTAAACTGTAGCGCTTTGATGGGAGAACGGGGGGTGGTTCCATTTCCATGAATTCCATGAAGAAACACTCCTTGCCGGAGGATGGTTAAGTTGAGTTACGCTTCGTTTAACGTCCTGGCGTTCACCAGCGGTGGGATGAAAACGTGAGCAGTGAGCAGAAAACAGGAACTTCTACCTGCTGCTCTCTGCTCACTCCTTAACTGGTTTCTATTTTCAGAGGAATTCCTCATGAACTGGCGTTCACCAGCAGGGGGATGAAAATGTGAGCAGTGAGCGGTAAGCAGGAAACAGGCACTTCTGCTACTGCTCTCTGCTCACTACTTAACTTAACTGGTTTCTATTTTCAAAGGAGCTGCTGCCTCCCGGTGAGCACCACTCAGGCTATGACAGACGTAGGCCAAGCCATGGGGCTCAGCCTACGTCTATTATACCAGGTAAGACGCTGCTGACTATTCCGCAGCCTGATGCTTGTGCTTCTGATTTAACCCCAGTGGCTACCTTTTCTCTTTTGACCGTAGACCGCAGACCACCTGTTCCGCCGGGTGAGCGGGGCCTCAGCCTGGACTGTTCAGGGCTGGCTGAGGGGCAAGGTGAAGGTATGGGCCGGTTCGTATTGCTGGTGCATAGCGATGGTGACTACGCCGGTGCTGAGGCCGTAGACGACCGACCATTGTGTCCCTTCCTGCGCCACCTGTGAAAGCAGCTTCAGAGCCCCGGCAGCAGTGAGCCGGCCGCCGGTGGCGGTTAGCTCAGCGTTGAGCCGGTCGTAGCGCCAGCATTCGCCCGTGGGGGCGTCGCCGGCGGCGGCACGCAGGAAGTTGGTCGCTTGATGCCAGGGTTGCTCGTTGGGAATGAGCACGACCTGCCCGGCGTAAAATTCCACCAGCGTGGCGTAGCCGCTCCGGTCGGCGATCAGGTAATGCAGCGGCGGGCCGCCGTCCCAGTCAATGTTGTACTGTTGGAGTAGCGCCACTGCCTCTGCTACCGTGGATGCATGATCCAGCACCTCACGCATCACCGCCAGCGAGTCCAGCGTCGGTTTGGTCGGGTCGGCCGGAACGTTGTCCGCCGGCACGGCGGCCATGCCGATTGCCAGCCCGGTCTCGTTCATGCCGTCAAAGGGCAGGGCGGGCGCACCTAATAACTCCTGCCGCTCGGCCAGCGGTAGGGTGGCCAGCTGCTTGACTTTGTCGGCGTCCACCAGGTAGGCGATATCCACGCTGGAGATAGAGGCGTAGCCGTCGGGCGGGTCGGTGTAGAGCAGGAGCGCCGGGCTGTAATCCCAATCAAAGTTCCGCCCGTAGAGCCGGCTGGCCGGATCACCCAGGGCTGCGAAGAGCGAGCAGGCCCAGGCTGGTGGCGGGGAGGCGGTCGTGGAGCGGCGATCACCGGTGCCGCTCTGGACATAGTCACCGTAGTAGTGCATTGTGTAAAGCGGATAATCGTCCACCTGCGTCAGGCTGGCGAGGGTTTGGATTTCAGCGGTTGTGAGGCCGGCGACTTTGGCCTGTTCCGTGGCGATGTACTCATCCACCAGGCGCTCCAGGAGTTCCAGCGGCACGCTTCCGTTCCCCAGCACGACGGTGTGGAAAGCCCGGAGGTCAAAGCGGTCGCCCAACGCGGCCTGCGCTTGCGCGCGCAGTTCCAGCAGCTTCATCCGGCCGATGTAGTAGGAGGTGGCCTGCCCCGGCATGACGAGATAGCGCGCCACTTCGTATTCTGCGCCGCCCCGTCCCAGTGCGCCACTCTCTACCAGGTAATCCACGGCCTGCTGGTAGGTCCACTTTTGGGCATGGAGGCCGGTATCCACGACCAACCGCGCGGCCCGGTACAGATCGCTGCGCAGCCGGCCGATGTCGCCGTAGGGATCGCCGTCAAAGTAGCCCAATTCCGCCATCAAATCCTGCGCGTAGAGCGCCCAGCCCTCCACGTAGCCATCAAACGTCACGAGGGTGCGAAACCGGGGCAGGTCCAGCTCTTGCGCCCACGCGATCTGGAGGTGGTGCCCCGGAACCGTTTCGTGATGCACCAACGTGGCAATTCCCAAACGAGCTTGAATCCCTTCCACGTTGGCGTAGAAAGCGCCGGGACGGGAGCCGTCTAAGGCCGGTGGGATGTAGTAGCCGCCGACCGGATCGGCTTTGATGATGACGGAGGCGGCCGGCTGGTGATCAAAAGCCGGCGCGCTGGCGGTTTGGGCCTCCTGGAGGGCCTGCTCGTAGGCCCGCAGGATTTCCGGCCCCTGCACGTAACCGCCTTCCTCCGCCGCGCGCGCCAGGGAGGTGGTGAGTGCTTCGTCGGCGGGATAGCCCAGTTGCGTGAACCGGGTGCGCAGTTCTGCCTGGAGGCGGGCGACCTCTTGCAGGCCGAGGGTGTGAATTTGATCGGCGGTCAGGTCGGTGGTGGTGTAATGGCGCAACAGGTAAGCGTAGTAGGCATCGCCGTGGGGCAATTTCCAGATCCCGGCATCGTTGGTGGCAACCGTCTCCAGATGTGCTAAGTATTGCACCAATTGTTGGTAAGCCGGCAGCACCGATGTTTGGATCTCCTGCTCTGCTTGGGCCAGAAGCGCTTGCTGTTCCTCGGCGCTGAGGTCCGCCAGCGCATTGACCTTGTCGCGGAAGGCGGTGTAATAGATTGTCTGGCGAGGCGCCTGGGCGGCCGTGGCGCGCAAGTCGCTTAGAGTCCAGGTGATCAAGAAGCGTGGCAGGATGACGCCGGCCGCCTCGCGCCGTTGGAGGCCGGCCAACAGCTGCTCAAACTTGGTATCCACCTCCCCCAGCCGGGTGAGGTAGTCCTGCGCTTCCTGCCGGTTACGCACGGCGTGCAGGTCGGAGAAAAAGCGTTCCAGTTGGGTGGGGATGCTGTTGATGAACTGGTTGACCGGGTAGTCTAATTCAGCAAAGGGCTGGCCGCGTACAGCATCGTCCAGGTACCAGGCGTAGACCTCGGCCGAGATCTGTGCTTCGGGTGGCAGAGCCGTCCAATCATAGGTACGCAGCTGGTCCAGCGTGGTCTTTTCCAGCGCTTGCGTCTCTTGCACGTAAGCGGCGGAAATATCGGTGAGGTGCGCTCCTGGGAGCCTCAGGGTCTCTGCCAGCCCCAGTTCAATCACCCCTTCGGGGTCGCGCAGCAGGAGTTGATTGAAGGAATCCTCAAAGAAGGTTGCCAGGTCCGGTCCCGGTTTGGGCAACACGGTTGGCGGCGGCAGAGGCGTTGCGGCGGGCGGGGACTCCGTCACGGCAGCCGGTGAGGGGGACCTGGAGGGCGACGGTGTGACCGAAGGCGGGGTGGGAACGCACGCCGCCACTATCAGGCAAAGCAACCCGATCATAGCCACCAGGCTGCGCGTGAAAGGTTTCATGGCCTCCTCCTTGGAGGAATAGTTTTCAGTTGCTCAGCGTATCCTTCACCTTAGTGGGTGGTCTGTCGTCCGTGGTCTGTGGCCTCTTGGTCCAGGCAACCGCCCGCACGGATCAAACATTGGTGACCAGGCTGGCGATGGCCACGACCATCATCAGGATGGTGACCGCAAAAACGAGCACGCCAATCAACCAGGCGCCGAGCAGGCTGACGATCATCCCAACCAGCACCAGGGCCGCCGTCATTGCCAGCATCCGCGCGACGTTGCAGGCCGAGCCGCTTAACGGCCGCCGGGCCTTGAACCAGAGGCCGCCGCCCAACGCCATGCCGAGCCAGGCGACCAGCCAGGCCAGCGCCAGCTGCAAGCCGCCGGGAAAGCCCGCCAGCGGTGTCACCAGGATGCCGCAAGTGCCGGCCCGCGCCGGGAACGGCGTATAGCCAAAGAGAAAAACACGGGCCAGGATCCAGGAACCCCAGACTGCGTCCTCGGCAGTGACCGTCCAGGTGAGGCGCTGGGTCTCGCCCGGGGCGATCGTCACCCGCCGGGTCTCTTCGCGCACCAGCGAGAGGTACTTCTCGGCGATGTGCGTACGCACGGTGCGCTCCGTCGGCCGGTCCAGCGGATTAGAGACCGCCAGCGCCACGGTCCCGGTTTCGGCCACACTGATCGCTACCGGGCAGTGCAAATTGAGCCGGTGCTCGGCGTTCATGGATGAATCAAAGTGCGCCGCTTCCAGGTCGCCCCAGAGGGTCAGCCCGTATAAGAGCGTTCCCAGCAGCGCACCTCCTGCAAACAGCACGATTCCGCAAAAAATGGCCCAATGCTTGTTTTTCACGATCATCGCTGGCTGGCCTGGCCTCCATGAAAGAGGGGACTTAATGTGATTTTCTCCGCCGGCTAACGTAGAGGGCTGACCCCAGGACCCCCAGAATCAGCCCCGAGATAGAGGCGGCGTAGGAAAGAAAGCTCAGCCAGAAGCTGGAATCCACCACTCTGAGCACCATCAGGAAAGGCCCGATAAAGCCAAACACTACCAGGAAGAAGCCAAGCACAATCATTTTGGTCGGTTGGATTAACATTGTATCACCTGCTTCGTAAACGAGGATCAAGCGCGCGCTCCAGGGCCATGCCGACCAACAGGAAGGCCCGGTCAACATTAACAGTACTACCGGCTCGCTTGAGCCCGGTAACTAAAGATCGCAGGCCGCCTGTTTGCTCTCAGTTGCCTGCGATCTATCGTGTCTGGCCTCAAGGCTGGTTCGTTTGCACTGTTCAGGATTTATAAGCCCTATTTTTGATATAACCAGCACTCCACCAGGTGGTCCGGTTCCGGCTCAAAATCCGGCGGGACCTGCACATCGCACAGGCCTTTGATTATGTGAGAGCAGCGTGGATGGAAACGGCACCCAGGCGGCGGCTTGACCAGGCTGG
>CAYTGR010000082.1:0-13838 GCA_964437445.1 uncultured Anaerolineales bacterium
GCTGGCCCATGACCGAATTTAATTTTTAAACTTCATAAGCGCGGCACTACGAGCCTGAATTCCCGTCAAGTGCTTTTTTTCTAAGGCAACCGTGAAAAGACAATCCGTTGCGCCCCTGAGAATTGAAGTTTCCAGCGTGACGGTCACAGGCAGCCCCAAGGCTCGTTCAAAGTTCTCCCGCAGGTTATGCGCCGAACACTCGCAAATCAACGGCGACTGCACCCACCCCTGTCTCACCAGGTCACAGGCACAGCCGGAATAGCGTACCTGGATGGTACAGGGGGTAAGCAGCTCATAAGTTGCTTCTGGAAACCTGGCGGCCAGCGCAATGAGAAAGGCATCCAGGTCGGCGCTCTGTTTTCTGGCCTCCTGGAACACCGCGGCGGTGTAGGATTGAGCGCAGGCTTTCCCGCACTCGCGCAGGATGGCCTGTTGCGCAGAGTCGTCCACGCTTTCCAGACCGCTCATGAGCCCAGTAAACCAGCAGGTCATGAAGTGTTTTATTGTTTCATCCCATTCAGGCATAGGTGTACTTTCTTGAAAACAGAGAGAACTGGAGGGAAATCTCCGCCGATTTGCGCCGTGGCGGGAACGCAAGCGCAGAAGGCCTCCCTGCTTACAGACCTCTGGGGGCAATGATGACTCGCACCGTCAGCCCATCCCGGTCTCCGCTCAGGGCGCTTTCCACACCGCGCGGGTTCGCAACCAACCCTGCCGGGTCGTAGATAAAACAAACCAGCGTTCTGTAATCAGGGTACTGGCGATACTTCTGAATATCCACTGCGAGTTGTTCTCCCAACTCCCTGGCCCCCAGGCCCCGCCAGGCCATCCTGGCCTCAACAACGATGTGCTCTAGCTTGAGCAGGAAATCCGTGCGCGACTTTCCGCCCGCATAACCGGGCGTCCACACTTCGGGTCTGACGTCGTCGTGCTCCAGGGTCAGCAAAGCCTGGAGCAGATCTCGGACGTCATACTCATCTTCTACGTGAAGTGTATCCCTATGGTTATATCTTGACTGCAATTGCTGCACAACGAGGTGAAACCGGGCGCACAAGCGCTCAAGCATCAACATCTGGCGCACGTGTTCATAGAGGGCGCTTTTGGCCTGAGAGGCCTCGCCGGCTGTTCTATCACCCTGTCGCTTGCTCATCCAGCACCTTCCATTTCTCAAGGTCTCAAGGTCTCAAGGTCTCAAGTCTCAAGCAGGTGAGCGCAGCACCGCTCAATTTCAATCGTCTCTGGTTTGAGGTGAGGGTCGGCTTAATTTTACGCTCATTTCCGCTGGCGGCAATCATTTTCGGCGTGCTTTCGCCTCATGCCATATCGGCCCTGTCACTCCGAACTTGACAAAGAGGATGGAAGGACTGATAATAAATTACAGGCATCGCCAGAGCGCATCAGACAAGTCAATCTTGAATCTTGATGGAAAACCCGGCATGAGTGATATATCCGATGAGGACATTCGGTCCATTGTGCAGCGTGTTGTCGCCCAGATGATGGGGCCTTCAACACCAGAGCGCACTCATCAAGGGCCTGAGCCCGGCCAGCCAGTTACTCCGGTTGAACCTGCGGCGTCTGCCCCCCCAAAAGTGGTGGCCATTGGCGCTGACCATGGCGGGTATGAGCTGAAAGAAATTCTCAAAAAAGATGTGGCGGCTTTGGGCTATGAGGTCATGGATGTAGGCACCCATAGCAAAGAGCCGGTGGATTACCCGGATTTTGCCCATGAGGTGGCGCGGGCCGTTGCCAGTGGGGCCGCCTGGCGGGGCATCATCATTGACGGGGCGGGAATCGGCAGCTGCATTGTGGCAAACAAAGTCCCCGGCGTGCGCGCGGGCCTGGCTTATGACTACGCTTCGGCGGTCAATGGCCGCGAGCATAACGATACCAATGTGTTGACGCTGGGCGCCGGGCTGATCGGTGTGGCCCTGGCCAAACAGATCGTGGCGGTGTGGCTGGCCACGCCTTTCGGCGGCGGACGTCACGAGCGCCGGGTGAACAAAATTATCATCATTGAGAGGCTTTACACCAAATGGGTCCATCTCATGCACCGGGATTGACCAAAGAAGAGAAAACTCAATGAACCTGGATCAAAAGACCGTTGAACAATTAGTTGAAGTTATTACCCGCGAAGTGCTGATCGCCATGGCGGAACAACAACAGCAGGCCACAGCGCCCGAAGGCGGGCAGTGCAAGCTGAACTGTGCCGCCGGGCTGTGCGTGCGCACCTGCTTCGACCGGACCGGGAGAGTGGTGGAGGCGGGAGCCGAGCGGCTTTCATCCTCCATTGGCATGATTCCACAAGATATCAACCTGGCGAAGATGATTGATCACACCCTGCTCAAACCTGACGCCACCCCCGACCAGATCGCCCAGCTCTGCTTTGAAGCGCGCAAGTACCAGTTCGCCTCGGTCTGCGTCAACCCCACCTGGGTCAAACTCTGTGCCCAACTCCTGGCCGGCTCCCCGGTCAAAGTCTGCACAGTGATCGGCTTCCCGCTGGGCGCGACCGCCAGCGAGGTCAAGGCCTTTGAGGCCGCCAACGCGATAGATCAAGGCGCGACCGAGATTGATATGGTCATCAATATCGGGGCGCTGAAAGCCCGCGAACTGGAAGTGGTGGCTCAGGACATCCGGGGGGTGGTTAAGGTCGCCCACTCCCGCGGCGCAATTGTCAAGGTCATTTTGGAGACGTCGCTGTTGACCGATGAAGAAAAAACCATCGCCTGTATGCTCTCCAAAGAGGCCGGGGCGGACTTCGTCAAGACCTCCACCGGCTTTGCCGGCGGCGGGGCCACCGTCCATGATGTGGCACTGATGCGCCGGGTGGTGGGACCGGAGATGGGGGTGAAGGCTTCGGGTGGCGTGCGCACTTACGAAGACGCCGAGAGTATGATCAAAGCCGGGGCCACCCGCATTGGAGCCAGCGCCGGGGTCAAGATCGTGCAGGGTCCCAGCGGAAGCAAGCCAGCGGCGACCGCCGCGGCCGGCAGCAAGAGCTATTGAGCTCAGGAGAGATCCCATGTTGATCGCCAGAGTGATTGGAACCACTGTCTCTACCATCAAAGATCCCAAATTAGCCGGGCAAAAACTGCTCATCGTCCGCCAAACCGATGAACGTGGCGCACCGTTTGGCAAACCCTACGTGGCGATAGATACTGTAGATGCCGGTGTGGGTGACCTGGTTCTGACCTGCGCCGGTTCCTCTGCCCGGCAGACCGCGACCACCAAAGATACGCCGGTGGATGCCGTGATCATGGCGATTATTGATTCACTCCAGGTCGACGGCGAGACGGTGTTCAAGAAGTCAAGGTGATCCTCATGGCACTGGACAAAGATCTCTCTTCCATCCAAGAGGCGCGCGACCTGGTTCAAAGGGCCTATGCGGCCTGGAAAGTCTGGGGGCACACCTCGCAGGCCGAAGTGGACCGGGTTTGTGCAGCGATGGCCGAAGCGGGTTACCAGGCCGCCGAACGCCTGGGCCGCCTGGCGCAGGAAGAGACCGGCTTTGGGGTGGCAGCCCACAAGAAGTTGAAGAATGAGTTCGGCTCACGGGTGGTCTGGGAGAGCATCCGCGGTTTGAAAACCGTGGGTGTGATCCGGCACGACCCCGACCGCCGCCTGTACGAGATTGCCTGGCCGATGGGGGTGATCGCCGCCCTGGTGCCATCCACCAATCCCACCTCCACCACTTTTTTCAAGGCGCTGATTGCCGTTAAAGCGCGCAACGCGATTGTATTCTCCCCCCACCCCTCGGCCGCGCGTTGCACTTACGAAGCGGCCCAAACGATGGCAATGGCGGCCGAAAACGCCGGAGCCCCTAAGGGACTCATCAGCTGTATGCAACAGGTCTCTTTGCCGGGCACCCAGGAGTTGATGTCGCACCGGCTGACGGCGCTCATCCTGGCCACCGGCGGCACGCCGATGGTGCGGGCCGCCCACTCCACCGGGAAACCGGCGTATGGGGTGGGACCGGGGAATGTGCCGGTTTACGTGGATCGCAGCGCGGATATTGAGAAGGCCGCCCGCTACATCGTGGCCTCTAAAGCGTTTGATTATTCCACCATCTGCGCCACCGAACAGGCCGTGATTGCCGACCGGCCCATAGCGCGCCGCCTGGCTGATCTGCTACGCCAGGAAGGCGCCTACTTCACCAGCGAGCGGGAGACCGAGGCCCTGCGCCACCTGATTTTCAACCCCGATGGCAGCATGAACACGGCGTTGGTGGCCAAATCCGCCCCTTATATCGCGGCCCAGGCCAACTTCAAAGTGCCGGCTGAGACCCGCGTCCTGGTGACGCCGCTCTCTCAAGTGGGAAAGCAGGAACCCCTCTCCCACGAGAAATTGACCACGGTTCTGGGTTGGTACGAGGCCGATGGTTGGGAACAGAGCTGCGAAATCTGCCTGGCCCTGATTGATACCGGCGGTCGCGGTCACACTCAAATCATCTATGCCACCGATGAACGGGTCATCATGGCTTTCGGCCTGGAAAAGCCGGTATTCCGCATCCTGGTCAACACGATGGGCACCTTAGGCGCCATTGGACTGACCACCGGCCTGATGCCTTCGCTCACCCTCGGATCAGGGGGGGTAGGCGGCTCCATCACCGGCGATAATGTGACGGCCTACCATCTGATCAACACCAAACGACTGGCATACGAAATGTCCAGCCCGCCGCTGGAAGCGTTTACCCCAGGTCCGCCCCCGCCCGGCCCCTCACCCGAAGAAATTGAACGGGTGGTCCGGCAGGTGGTGAGCGAAATTTTGGGCAGCAAACAAACCTACGCTTAAAAACTGAAAGGAAAGGGTAAAGAACAACATGGCTCTTGATAGTTCTCTCATTGCGCTTGGAATGGTGGAAACCCGCGGTCTGGTGGGCGCGATAGAAGCCGCCGATGCGATGGTCAAGGCCGCCAATGTGGTGCTGATCGGCTCGGAATACGTCGGGGGCGGTTACGTCACCGTCATGGTGCGCGGCGACGTCGGGGCGGTGAAAGCCGCCACGGATGCCGGCGCGGCAGCGGCCAAGCGGGTGGGCGAGGTCGTTTCGGTGCATGTGATCCCGCGCCCGCATTCCGATGTTGAAATGATCCTGCCGCAGAACTCCAAGGGCAGCATCGGCGGGAGATCCACAGAAGGCTCCAAGTAGCCATCCATGGACTCGCCTGTCACTGTCCAGCGCGACCTGGCCCAGTATCTCACCCAGGCCGAAGCGGTAATCCTGCCCCGCCGGTTATCCGAACAAGCGGAGCCGGCGCCCGTAGCCCCAGAGGTCAAGCTCCGGGTGGGGGTTGACCTGGGGACGGCCTACCTGGTGTTGGTAGTCACCGATGAATCAGGCACGCCCCTGGCCGGCGAGTGGCAATTCGCCCAGGTGGTGCGTGACGGGTTGGTGGTGGATTTCGTGGGCGCCACGGATTTGCTGCGCGGCATGAAGCAGCGGGTGGAGCGCCGCCTCGGGCGCGAGTTGACCCACGCCGCCAGCGGCTATCCCCCCGGGGTACCCCGGGCGGAGGTGCGAGCCACGGCCCATGTCGTGGAGGCCGCGGGGCTGAACTGTTCGGGCCTGATTGACGAGCCAAGCGCGGCGAACCACGTCTTGCAGCTGCGCGAAGGCGCTATTGTGGACGTGGGCGGCGGCACTACCGGGATTGCTGTTTTGAACAACCACGCGGTGATCTATACGGCGGATGAGCCCACCGGCGGCACCCACTTCTCTTTGGTGATTGCCGGCTCGCTGGGAATCAGCTTTGAAGAAGCCGAAGTGCTCAAAACGACCCCTGAGGAGCAGCCCCGTTTGCTGCCCTTAGTGCGCCCGGTGATGGAAAAAGTAGCCAGCATCACCGCCCGGCACATCCGCGGCCGAGAGGTCGCCCTGATCACCATGGTGGGGGGCAGCTCGGCTTTCTTAGGCATGGCAGAGGTGGTGCAAGACTATATCGGGGTGCCAACACAAGTGGTGAGTCACCCCCTGTTTGTCACCCCGCTGGGGCTGGCCCTGCACGATCCACCCCAGTAATTTATGAAGGCACGGAGGAAACCTGATGGGCGAAGCCTTTTCGTTACGCTGCTATTGTTACCTGGATAGAATGCAGCCCCAATTTGCCGCCTTTGTAGGCACGGTGACTCAGGGCGACCTGCCCACCGAGGGGATGGCAGCGCTGTACGTGGAGATGGCTCCAGGGAACGAGGTCTTTCGGGTCGTGGATATTGCCGTGAAGGCCACGGAAGCCCGACCAGGAGCGCAGATCGTAGAACGCGAGTTTGGCATGTTTGAGGTGCACTCGCTCAGCCAGGCGGCGGTGCTGGAAGCCGGCGATGTGGTGCTCTCCCGGCTCGGCCTGCGGGTAGAAGACCGCATCCGCCCCCAGGTGGTCTCCACCCAGGTCATCACGCGCATTGATCCCTACCAGTCCCAACTGCTGAACCGCTTTCGCCGGGGCAGCATGTTAGTGCCCGGCGAAACCCTGCTGGTGTTGGAGTGCGCGCCGGCGGCCTATATCAACTACGCCTGCAATGAAGCCGAAAAGCGGGCCAGCATCAAGCTGGTGCATGTCTCTTCGGTGGGCCGCTTCGGTCGCATGTGGCTCAGCGGGTCGGAGTCCGAAATCCTCACCGCACGCGATGCCGCTACCCGGGCGCTGGAAAGCCTGAGCGGCCGAGAGGGTGCCTGAGTCCGGTCGGCATTTCCAGGGGGTGAGCTATGCCCAAAGTTTTTTATACCGAAATTGACATTGAGGACCTGGTGAAGCGGGGCATCCTGTCGTTAGAAGTCAATGATAACGTAGTGCTGACCGATCTGGCCTACGAAAAAGCCCAACGCCTGGGGCTGAAATTAGTGCGTGACAAACCGGAGAACCCGCCGGCTGCCCCGGTGCGGCCCTATGTGGCGCAACAGACGCCCCTCCAGCCCCCCTCAGGGGTGGAGGCCCCGCGCCCGGCTCCCGATGACCTTCCCCAGCGCATTCGCAGCGCAGTCATCGCCCGTCTGGGCCCTCAGATTGACCCGGTCCTGTTAGATACCATCATCCAGCGGGTGCTCGCCAGCACGGGGGTCAAGTAACCGGCATGTTATTGGGCAGGGTTCACGGCACGGCGGTTTGTACGCTCAAATATCCCGGCACCGAGGGCCTGAAGCTGTTGATAGTGCAGCCCTTGAATAAAAAATTGGAGCCGGTGGGCCCCCTGCAAGTGGCGGCCGATGTGGTGGATGCGGGCATCGGCGACCTGTGCGTGATGGTGCGCTCGCGCGAGGCCGCCCTGGCGCTGCCGGAGGTGAAATTCGTGCCGATTGATCTGGCGCTGGTGGGCATTGTGGACGAACTGGCCGTCGTCGCCGAGGAGACGTTTGACCTGACGTTGCAACCCGGCTGGAACCATTTCACTTAAGGGGCGGCCATGATTCTGGGCAAGGTGGTGGGGACGGTAGTGACGACCCTCAGCCATCGGGATTACAAGCACCGGCGGCTGCTGGTCGTTCAGCCGTTGGGGCTGCCAGACGAAGCCCCTGGTGAGGATTTTATTGCCCTGGATAACACCCAGGCCGGGATCGGGGATACGGTCCTGGTGAACCGAGAGGGGAACGGAGCACGCCAGGTGCTCAGGAACCCCGACGCCTGCGTGATCTCGGTAATTGTGGGGATTGTGGATTCCGTGTACCTGGAAGATTAGCGGTTTGCAAAGGTAAGCCCGGTCAATCTTTTTCCCACCGGACTCAAACGGCCCTGGAGTTTTTTCCAGGGCCGTTCTGCGTACTCAACAGAGCGAACAAAATCGGGGGCAGCTCCCCTCACTCCCACCGGAACGTTTTCGCCGAGGCGACGACCCCCACCACGAGCATCCCGGTCAGCACGCCCACGTCCAGCAGGTGCTGGCCCCAGGGTTCGCCCGCCCACAGGCCGCGCAGCAAGTTGACCACGTAAGTCAGCGGGATGAAGGCCGAAACCTTCTGGACGGCTGCCGGCAGTATTTCAACCGAGAAGAAAGCGCCGGAGAGGAGCAGCATCGGATAGACCAGCACCATCGCAACGGCCCAGGCGCTGCGCACCGTGGGCATGACGCCCGCCAGGATAAAGCCAATCCCAAAGAAGCTCAGGCTGCTCAGAACGAAGCCACCCAGCACACTGAAGGCATTGCCCGCGAAATGCACATGGTAGACCAGCTTCCCGGCGGCGATGAGCAGCAGCATCCCCAGGCTGGTCATGGCAAAAATCACGAGTACCTGGGCCACCAGGACGATCAACGGGCTGACCGGCGTGGTCTGCAGGCGGCGCAGGATGCCCTTCTCCCGGTAAGTGGCCATCGTCATCGTGTTGGACATCAAGCCGGCCATGGTAATGATCACGGCAGTCAGAGACGGTATGGCCACTTCAATGGTCCGCTGACCGTTGTACATCGGCGTGGGTTCATTGCCGGAAATGGCCCCATACAGGAACAGGTACATTAAGGGAAAGACCAGCGTGAAAAAGGCGCTCGCCGGCTCACGCAGGAACAGTTTGGCTTCCATCCAGCTCATTTTCAACAGGCTTTTCATCTCCCACCTCACTCTCTCATCTCACGGCCGGTCAGGCTCAGGAAAACATCTTCCAGGGTCGGCTGCTCGGTGTGCAGGTCGCGGAAGAGGATGCCCTGCCCGCTCAACAGGCTGACCACTTCGCTCACCAACGGAGCCTGGCGCCCGTTCTTCCCATGGATGACCACGCGCCCACCCTGGACCTCAAGCCGGACCGCGCCGGGAAGGGCTTGGGCAAAACTGGCCGGCAGAGCCCCCTCCACATTGAAGACGACCCGTTCTTCCGTCTCCAGGCTACGGATCAGGGCCGCCGGGGTGTCCAGCGCCACGATCTTGCCATGGTCAAGGATGGCGACCCGGTCACACAGGCGTTCGGCCTCTTCCATGAAGTGAGTGGTCAGGAAGACCGTCTTGCCCCTGGCGCGCACATCACGGACCAGGTCCCAGATGGCGTGCCGGGCCTGCGGATCCAGGCCGGTGGTCAGCTCATCCAGGAAGACCAGCTGCGGATCCGGCAGGAGCGCCAGCGCGATGAACAAGCGTTGCTTCTGCCCGCCGGAGAGCCTGGCAAAGGGCGCGTTGCGCTTCTCCTCCAGCCCCAATTGCCCCAACAGTTCCTTCCAGTCGGCCGCCCGGGGGTAGAACGAGCTGTACAGGTCCAGCGCCTCCCAGACTTTCATCCGATCCGGCAGGTTGGATTGCTGCAATTGGATCCCGGTGCGTTCCCGCAAGCTGTGGCTCTCTCGCTGCGGGTCTACGCCCAAGACACGGACCATCCCGGCGTCCGGTTTGCGCAGCCCCTCCAGGCATTCAATGGTCGTGGTCTTGCCGGCTCCGTTCGGGCCGACCATCCCAAAGATCTCGCCGGCACGGACCTCAAACGAGACCTCCTCCACAGCGACGGTTGTACCGTAGGTTTTTCTCAAGCCTTCCACTTGTATGATGTTGTCCATAGTTACCTCACTTGCTCTTCAAAATCGCTTCTAAAGCCGCCACGTGCTCCTGAAAGACCCGGCGTCCTTCTGGAGTAGCGGAGACATAGGTGCGCGGCTTGCGCTCCACAAAAACTTTGTTGACCGAAATGTAGCCGGCCTCCTCCAACTTGCGCAGGTGGGCGCCCAGGTTGCCATCGGTGACCTCCAGCAGGTCACGCAGGTAAGTGAAGTCCACCTCAGCGCCCGCCTCCAGCGCCACCAAGGCAGCCATGATGCGCAGCCGCACCGGCTGGTGGATCGTCTCATTCAGATTAGCCATGGCTTACCACCGGAAGCGGATATACAGGCCCAGGACGATCATCCCGCCACCCCCCAAAATCCCCATCCACAAGTAGAAGAGGCCGGGCAGCAGAAAGTAGCTGGCCAACACCAGAGCGGTGATCGGCAACGGCCACCAGACGGCGGCGAAGGAAAGCAACAGGCCCATCGCCAGGTGGCCGACCAGCGCGAACAGGACGATGAGCATGGTCACCTGTTTCCCGTCCAGCGGCCAGGCAATCGCAATGGTGGCACTACAGTAAAGGATCAGGAACAGCCAGAAAAGGATCACCCGCCTGGCCGTAACAGCCGTCGCCGGACTGCGGACACGGGTGCCCATCCGGAAGCCCCACACGGTAGCCAGGATACTGCCAAAGACGCTCAGTCCGATCCAGACATAGCCACTGATTTCCGGCAAAAACTGGGTGCAGATAAACCCGATCAGCCAGATGGTGCCGGTGACGATCAAAGTGATATAGGTGCCGCTGCTGGCAATGGAGTGGCGGGTTTTCTGCGCCATGATCTCAATCGCCGCCAGCGCTTCTTCGGCTTCGGTAGGAGAAATGTCCATCCAATGCTCCTTGGTTATATAGAGAACTCTGTTCTATAGAGTATTCTACGACAATAATAGAAAATGTCAAGCCCAAAAAGGGGGTTTTGCGCACGGCGAAACCGCGTGCAAAACCCCCGCTATTAAGCAAAGAGGCCTTCCTTAGTCCGCGACGGCGAAGCCGCTATCAGGGAAACCAGCGCGAGCCAGTCAGCGCTAAAGGGGTGCTTTCATTCTGCGCAGCCTCGTCTTCAAGGCAAGCCTCCGCACAACACACCCGCCACCCTAAGGGTCTGGCTCACCAGCGCGGGTATCGGGTGCAACCAGTGTTGGGCGCAATCACTGAACGCCAAACCCGATGCGCGATCTGAGAAATTGAGCAATGTCGTCCAGCGATTGAACAGCCTGGGGCAAAGTTAGATAGAGCTGCCATACATGCCACATGCGTGGATATATCTCCAGCCGCACATCAACACCTGCTGCCCTGGCCAATTTTTCGAACTGAATTGCCTCATCACATAGGAGCTCATCTTCTCCAACGTGGATCAGCAGCGGCGGCAGCCCGCGCAAATCGCCGAACACCGGCGAAATCAAGGGATTGTGAGCATCGTGGTTCCCCACATAAGACTTGTTATAGAATCTCATTGCTCGGGGAGGTAGCAAGGGATCGTTGTATCCTGGGCGAACTTTGTCCTTGCTCAGATCTGTCACAGGCGAGAGACACGCAGCCGCCGCAGGTAGAGGCTCGCTGCTGTCTCGCAACTTCATCAACAGTGTAATGGTCAAGTTGCCGCCGGCCGAATCACCGGCCACCCCCATATCCTGAGCCGCAATCCCCTGTTTTAGCAGCCAGCGATAAGCCGTTGCACAGTCGTCCAAGGCTGCGGGAAACGGATAGGTTGGCGCAAGGCGATAATCCACCATCAGGATACGTAGCCCCAGCTTCTGCGCCAAAAACGCTCCCAGCTGAAGGTGTGAGGATGTCAATCCAAAAACGAAACCGCCCCCGTGCAGATAGAGTAACACCGGGCCTGTAGGGCTGTTTCGCGGTATGACCCATTCGCACGGCACGCCGTCGGCAGAGATAGCTTCGCGGGTCACATCATAATCCAGTCGCAGGTGCGCCCGGCTTTGTTTAATAAACCAGTGCGCGACTGAGAGGGGCAGGTAGGCTTGCATGAAACGGATAACGGGCAAACCGGCCCGGGCTTTGCGTTCAACAAAAGAGATTGTCATTGGCTACCTCTCTCTGATAGAACGAAGATGAGTGTCACCCCCAACGGCCCGGGCTTCAACCACGCCGCGCCAGTGGCATCGGCTGAAATCTGCCTGGTAAGGTATCAGTCCACAAGGACGTGAAAAACCGCGTCCTTAACATGCGCGGGTTAGCCATATCTTGCTCACGTTAAGAGCGGGATCGATACAGGAATTGTTTAACTTCCTCAATGCTGTATGGTGGATCACGTCGGTGAATAACCGCATGACAATTAGGGCAAACGGGACGCAAATCACGAACTGGATCAACTTCGTATTCCTTGCCTACCTGGGAAAGCGGTGTTAGGTGATGAACATGAATCAGCCCCTTACCAGATTCTCCGTATACATCCGCAAAGTTGAATCCGCAGACAAAACAATTCATACCATAATGAGCAAGGCACCTCTTACGCGCTTCTGGGTCTCGTTCATAGGTATTGGCTACTACCTGTCGCTTGACACCCTCAAACAATCTGTCAGCCCCGTCCAATTCTTCGGGCAAGGTGACATCTTTTTTGTCAACTATTATCTGCTGCATCAGAGCAGTCTCCAATCTTCTCAATCTTTCTCCTGATAATTCCAGAACGGTTAGAGGCTCCGCACCCAATAGAATGTCAATCGGCTCAAAATTAGAATCCCAGTCTACTGCTCTTTGATGAGACCATGGATTGCCGGTAGCGCGACTGCGCAAACGATACTCATGGTCAAATCTGTACGGACCTTTTACAATACCTCTTCCAACAATCCGGGGTCCTTGTTTAACATAAATGATGTCACCTTCTCTCATTTCATAAGCCACTCTACGAAGGCTGGCCTTCTGAGACGAGGTCAGTTTGGCCCACAAATCTTGGGGTTCACCCGGAGGATATAGAGTCAGGTCTATATGATGCAGGGGGGCATAGGTGATTGCTGCTACTCCCAGCTCACGACAGTGAGGCCACATTTCATAGCCCTGATTTCCGCAGCGAAAGGACATTCGCCATATCTTCATCAAAAAACCTCTTCCTGAAATGGTCAATTGGGGCAGCTAACGCCCCAAATTAGCTGCGATAGGCGAGATGAAAACCAACCTGGGGATCAGGATCACCGTTAGGATGTCGTAAGTTCAAATTAACCGGCGGAGTCCCCGTAACACGGTCATCCCAACGTTGATAAAGATTGTCCCAAAAGGACTGTCCCAGAAGTACATGACCGGTTCAACAGCCCCACTTGTGGTCATGATTCCGCCGGCAAGGACAAATAGGCTGGCGCTCAGACCATTGTGCCTGGCAAACAATAGACCTGTGACGACCAGAAGCAAACACGTTGGATAGAAGCGGAAAGGGTTTATTGCCCCGATCAACCCCATCCCAGTGAACAATCCAAGCGGAATGAGGCCCCAGACAGGCACCTTGAACGGACTCCGACGCACAGCGGCCACCAAGACACTCGAGATGCTCAAAAGGAGCACAACCGCCAGCAGTAGGAAACGCAACACCTCGCTCAAAAGAGCCGCGGGTGATGCCACCTGTCCGAGCAGAAAAGTCAACCCTGGCAACACAGTCAGACCGACTTGCCACCAAGGAGTAGGAACAAGAGAACGGTTTCTCATTCTGAACTCCTTGCGCGCTTGCCCTGCTAATGACTGTCAAACAGACGACTTCCGCACCTCTTCTGTTATGATATACTCAGTGTGTCAGACATGCAAGCCGTACTTTGCGCCATGGTGTCCGGGTTCGTTACCCGACCCGAGGGGCAACCGCTTGCCCGTTGTTAACGCCTGCTCTCCTTTGAAAATAGAAACCAGTTAAGTAGTGAGCAGAGAGCCGTAGGCAGAAGTGCCTGTTTCCTGCTTACCGCTCACTGCTCACATTTTCATCCCCCTGCTGGTGAACGCCAGTTCATGGACAATTCCTCTGAAAATAACGCTCTGTGTTTGTAGTCAGGCGCTTGAGCGCCGTCTGAGCCGCGCTGATGATCTTTGAGAAAATAATTCGGTCACATGGACCGTGGGCTTCTGGGCTTGGTAGTAACGCCTGATGGTCTGCAAGAAAATAATCCGGTCACGTGCGCGCTGGGCGCCCGGCGGTTAACCGCCAGCCAAGCCAGCAACGCCCCGTGAACGGAGCTACGGCAGCCCGGTTTACCGGGCGTAGCTTGAGTAGCCGGGCGATTGATCGCCCGGCGCCCCACCGGGAAAAAACGAGTCGTCTGGTGTTACCGCATCTAATTTTTAATTCTCTACCGTACATCTGATTTAAAAGGTCAGTCATGGTATACTCCGCGGTGA
>CAYTGR010000083.1:0-13802 GCA_964437445.1 uncultured Anaerolineales bacterium
CGTTGGACGGCGCTAAAGCGCCTGACTACAAGCAAAGCGCTATTTTCAAAGGAGTCAAGAGAGCTCAGTAGTCTCTGCGCTCTTAGCGGTGAAAAAGTTGCAGCTCCCTCATCCCCGCTCCCTAATCCCTGTCTGCTCCCACCACCGCGCCAGCTCCGCCAGCACCGCCTGCAGGTTCTCACGCCAGCGGTTCTCTTCCCAGGAGAGGGGTAGCCAGAATTCCCGGCGACCGACACGCGCCCGCTCGCCTAAAACCCGCCGCAGGTCACCGATCTGATCCATTCCCAGCTCTTTGAGCCACGACGGGCGCAGGACAATCTGCCCACTTTCCACAGCAATGGCAGGGATGCGCGCCTCGCGCGCTAACAGCTTGAGCCGCAATAAGTAGAGCAGTGTCTCGGCCACCGGGGGCAGCGGCCCGAACCGGTCGCGCAGCTCATCCTCCAGTCCGGCGATCTCCTCCGCCGTCGTCAGGTCGGCCATCCGGCGGTAGAGATTGAGCCGGAGTGCATCGTCGGGGACGTAATCCGGTGGGAGGCCGGCCGCCAGCGGCAGCTCAATCGCAATCGCCCCGAGCGGTTCCGGCGGTGGCGGCTCACCCGCGCGCTGCGCCTTCAGTTCCCGCACCGCCCGCGAGAGCATCCGGGTGTAGAGCGTGAAACCGACCGCCGCGATCTGCCCGTGCTGCTTGATTCCCAACACCTCGCCCGCGCCGCGCAGCTCCAGGTCGCGCATCGCCACGGCAAAACCGCCACCGGCGCTCTCAGTATCGCGCAGCGCAGCGAGCCGTTGCTCGGCCTCCTCACCCAGCCGCCGCCCATGGAAGAAATAAGCATAGCCGCGCCGCGTCCCGCGCCCGACCCGCCCGCGCAGCTGATAGAGCTCCGCCAGCCCGAAACGATCCGCCCGCTCCACGATCAGCGTGTTGGCATTGGGGAAATCCAGCCCGCTCTCCACGATGCTCGTTGCCAGCAGCAGGTCCACCGCGCCCTCGGTAAACTGCTCCATCACCGCCGCCAGCTGCTTTTCCGGCATCTGCCCATGCGCGACGGCCAGCCGGATCTCCGGCACCAGCCCCTTCAGCCGTTCGACGGCGGTGTAAATGGATTCCACCCGGTTGTGAATGTAGAAAATCTGCCCGCCGCGCGCCAACTCGCGCAGGATGGCCCGCCGCGCCACGTCGCCATCGTAAGGGCCGAGGTAGACCGAGACCGGCAGCCGCTCCTGCGGCGGGGTCTCAATGATGTTGATGTCGCGCGTGCCGGTCAACGCCAGGTAGAGCGTGCGCGGGATCGGCGTTGCCGTCAACGTCAGCACATCCACCTCGGTCCGCAGCTGCTTGAGCTTTTCTTTGTGTACCACGCCGAACCGCTGCTCTTCGTCAATGACCAGCAACCCTAAATCCTTGAAGCGGACGTCGTCTTGAATCAACCGGTGGGTGCCGATGACAATGTCCACCTGCCCCTGGGCCAGCCGGTACAGCACGTCACGTTGCTCGGCCGGCGTGCGGAAACGCGAGAGCTGCTCCACGATGACCGGGAAGGAGGCCAGGCGCTCGCGGAAGGTGCGGAAGTGCTGTTGCGCCAAAATCGTCGTCGGGACGAGCACGGCGACCTGTTTGCCGTCCATCACCGCCTTGAAGGCAGCCCGCAGCGCCACCTCGGTCTTGCCGTAGCCCGCGTCACCGCAGATCAGCCGGTCCATCGGGCGGGGCTTTTCCATGTCAGTTTTGACATCGGCGATGGCACGCAGCTGGTCCTCGGTCTCCACGTAGGGGAACGCGGCCTCCAATTCCCCCTGCCAGACGGTATCGGCAGCGAAGGCATGACCCGGCACCACCTGTCGCGCGGCGTAGAGGTCCAACAGGTCACGGGCCACCTCCACGGCGGCCGCCTGCGCCTGCGCTTTCGTCTCGGCCCATTCGCCGCCGCTGAGCCGGTGCAGGTGCGGCTCAATCCCCTCCGCGCCGACGTAGCGGGTCAGCCGGTCCGCCTGGTGGATGGGAACATAGACCCGGTCGGCGCCCGCGTATTCCAGCAGCAGGTACTCGCGCTCCACCTCGTCCACCGCGCGGGCCACCAACCCCCGGAAAACGCCGATCCCGTAATCCTCATGCACCACCAGATCTCCCGGCCGCAGGTCGGCGAAAGGGAATTCCGGCGCGTTAGCCCGGCGGCGCACCCGGCGGCGCGGCTCCGGCGGCCGCCAGCCGAAGAGCTCCTCGTCGGTGATCAGGTGACGACAGACCGCCGGCACCGGAGCGTCGGCCGTCAGTTGCCAGCCCCCCGGCGAGGCCCCTTGCACAAAAGTGATCAGTCCCTCCGGCGGCGCGGTCAATCCCTGGAGCACCGGCGGCGGATTGAACTCCTCCCACAGCTCGGCCAGACGCCCGGCCTGCCGGCTGACCACCACTACCTGATCCCCCAGGCCGACCCACTGGCGCAAGCGCCCCAATGCTTTGGGAATCCGGCCGGCGAAATGGGGTTCGTAGGTAAACGGTAGACGGTAGCCGGTAGACGGGGCGGGCGGTAAAAGCGCCGGCCCCTCTTCCTCCACACTGCCGGCCGGCAGAGTCAGGGCAAGCGTCCGCACCTGGGCCAACGCGGCCTGCCAGCTCTCGCGGGACACGTAGGGCTGAGGCGTGCCGGGCGGCAAGAGGCCCTCGGTCTCAGCGCGCTGGCGCTGGTCGGCGGCCTCGGCTTCCAGTTCCGCCCACCGGCCCGGCAGCGCGTCCGCCCCGTAGAGCACCACCAACGCCTCGGCCGGTAGATAGCTGACCAGCGTCCCGGCTTCCTGGTAGAAATAGGGAGTGTAGTACTCCAGCGTCGGGAAGGGAACGCCGGCCCGCAGTGCCTCGGCTTCCTGCTCCAGCGGGGCCCGTAATTCAGGGGCGAGCTCCTGCGCCAACACCGCCTGGACTGCTGCCAAAGCGCGCTCGCCGTCACGCGGTAACGCCTCCCGCACCGGCGTCAGCCAGAAACCCCGGACCGCGCCGGTAGAGCGCTGCGTGGTGGGATCAAACGTGCGGATGGTGTCAATCTCGTCGCCGAAGAAATCCAGCCGGTAGGGAGCCGCTACCTGCGGAGGGAAAATGTCCAGGATGCCGCCCCGGTGGCCGATCTGCCCCGGCGCTTCCACCACGCCCACCGCCTCGTAGCCGATGCCGCTGCAATGGCGCGCCAGCGCCGTGAGCGACTCCCGCGCGCCCACTTCCAGGTGGCGGGCGGTGCGGCGGAACTGGCGGTAGGGCAACGTGCGCTGCACTAACGCCCGCAATGAAGCGACCACCACCGGTGGGCCGAGCTTGACCCCTGGCAAATGCGAGACCGAAAAGGGTTCTCCCAGCCGCGTCATGAAGAGGACCGAAAGCGCCTGCATCCGGTCGGCGATTGCCTCCGGCGTCCAGGCCGCGCGCTCGTAGGGAAGGACAGGGGGATCCGGGAACGAGAGGATCGGAGTGACGGCCTGCGGCCCACCCTCCGGCTGGGCCAGCCAGAGCCGCAACGCCTGGACCAGACGGCGGCCCTCCTCCACCGTGGGGACCACGACCAGCAGCGGAACGTTCAGGTCTTCGGCCAGCGCCGCCAGCAACGCCGGACCGGCCGGGGGCAGAAACGGCTGCGGCGGGAGCGCCTGTTCCACCCGCAGCGCCTCTCGCAGCTCCCCGTAAGCCGGGTGCGCGCGGAGCCAGGCGAGTAGCCCATGTAACGTTAAACTCATGGCGTTAACAAGAAAAGAGCCTCATGCGTAAAACGTGAAACGTAAAACGTGAAACGTAAAACGTGATGACCTCACACATGACGCTTCACGCCTCACGCTTCACGTTTCACGTTTCACGCTTCACGGTCTGGGTCATGGCCGTGCGCAGCGCCGCCTCATCACCGCGCAGCCAGGCCTCGGCCATCTGGCGGGCCGCCCTGAGCGCGTCCCAAAGCAACGGTTCCTCGTCCTGGCTGAAATCTTGCAGCACGTAATCGGCGGGATCCATCTTGCCGGGGGGACGGCCGATCCCCACTTTGAGGCGCGGGAAGGCCTGCGTGCCTAACAGCTGGATGATAGATTGCATTCCCCGGTGGCCGCCGCTGCTGCCATCAGGCCGGAAGCGGACCACCCCTAATGGCATGTCCAGATCATCAAAAACCACCAACATGCGCTCCGGCGGCACCTTGTAGAAGCGCGCCAACGGGCCAACCGCCTGGCCGCTCTCGTTCATCCAGGTCTGCGGGCGGGCTAAAATGACCCGCCGCTCGCCGATCAGGCCATGGAGCGTCTGCGCACGGTGCTCGGTCCGCGGGCCGGTCAAGCCATGTGCCTGCGCCAGCTCGTCCACCAGCCGGAACCCGACGTTGTGCCGGTTGTGTGCATAGCGCGGCCCCGGGTTCCCCAGCCCCACGATCAACCTGAGATCATCCATAGTTAACCATCAGCGATCAGCCGTCAGCGATCAACCATTAGCCATTCCATGCCCGTGTGTTGATTCGCCAACCCGTTGATTCTGGATTCGCCCCTCACCCACGCGGTTTGCGTTGCGAGTACCGCCAGGCCACTTTGGCCAGCAGGTAAAGCCCCCAGATCAGGTAGAGCAACAACGCAATCCAGGCTCCTGAACAGAGTGCCTCTTTCACCGCGTCCATAGAAAGCGCCAGGCCGATTCCCGGCGTCCCGGTGACCTGGGGGGTCTCGCCGGGGGAGAGCGTCGGCGTCGGGCGCGGCGTCGCCGTGGGCGGCTGCTCCACCGTCGGCCCGACCACCGGGCCAACCAGGGTTCCCACCGGCGTCGGCAGCGCTTCCGGTGTCGCCGTGGCCTCCGGGGTCGCGGTAGCCACAGCACTCACCACTTTGATATTGTTGACGAAAACGAAATTGTTTCCCACATCGGTCCGGCCGGCTTCATACACCATCAGGTAAAGCGTATACGACCCGGCGGGCAGCTGGGTCGTATCCCAGGTCGCCAGAGGGCCGTTGACCACCATGGAGGTCACCCCCACAACAATGGGAACCCACTGCGAGTTCGCCTCGGCGCGCGGTCCGGCCGCATAATAGAGGCTGTAGGAGCCGAAATTGGGATGGGTGGCCGTTCCCACGATGGTGACGACGCCGCTGACCGTGGACCCCTCGGTGGGAGAAGTCACCGCCCAGGTCGGGGTCTGGGTAAGTGGCGCTGTCCAGGCCTGACCGACCCCCAGCAACAAGATAAGCAATCCTGAAACCAACCCAAATTGCACCCGCCGCGCTGAACGCATAGGCACTCCTTAAATGAGACTTGCAAAGGGCAAGTTTAACATGAAAGAAAGGGGATGGCAAATCAGGCCTGCACGCTACGCGCCGGTTGGGGGAACTATGGACAATCTGCCTCTTCTGTGTAAAATGAGTTAAGGAGTCACCATGAGGGAAACCACCCAAACAAGGGCGAAAAGGTGAGGCGTGAGCGGTGAGCAGAAAACAGGAACTTCCACCTGCTGCTCTCTGCTTACTCAGCGTTGTAGCGTTTCAGCGTTTTAGTGTGCTGGTAGTGACGCGCTTTAGCACGGCAAAACGGCGCTGAAGCGCCTCACTATGAACAAGAGGTTGGTAGGCACGTTTTATGCTTCTTGTAGTACCGCGCTAAAGCGCCTGACTACAAACTCAGCGCGTTATTTTCAGAGGAATTGTCCATGAACTGGCGTTCACCAGCCGTGGGATGAAAATTGGCTCGTAGTAACGCGCTTCAGCGCGTTGGACGGCGCTAAAGCGCCTGACTACAAGCAAAGCGCTATTTTCAAAGGAGTAGCTTATGACCATTCTTGTCACCGGCTTTGAGCCGTTCGGTCAGGACCCAATCAACCCTACCCAGGAGCTCGTCCGGCACTGGCAGGTCAACCCGCCGGCGGGCGTGGAGGTTGTGGCGGCGGTGCTACCGGTGGATACTGAAACCGCGCCGGTCAGACTGCTGGAGTTGTTGACCTGCCACCGCCCCGACGCCATCCTGATGTTCGGCCTGGCGGCCGGGCGCGCGAGCCTTTCGGTGGAGCGCGTCGCGCTCAATTGGCTGGATTTTCGGATCCCCGACAACGCCGGGCGACAGATGCAGGATCGGCCAATCGTCGCCGGCGCGCCGGCGGCCTATTTCGCCACGCTGCCGGTGCGGGCCTGCGTGGAAGCCTTGCTGGCGGCGGGGATCCCGGCCGAGATCTCTTATACCGCCGGGACTTACCTGTGCAACCAGGCCTTCTATCTGGCCCTGCACTGGGCGGTCTCCCAAAATCCAATTCCGCCCGTCGGTTTCGTCCATGTGCCGCCACTCCCGGCTCAATTAGCGGCGCAGGGCAAAATCGCCCCCAGCATGACACTGGACTTGCTCTTTCAGGGAGCGGAGACTATCCTGGCGTTACTCGCAAAAACAATGCAGAGGTGAGACCATGGAACAAATGGAAGCCACGAAAGACAAAAAACCATCTACCGCGATCAGGCTGCTCAAAAGGGTGAGCGAGCCCCTGGCGCGCAACAAGGGGTTGCCGGTGTTCATTGGGATCGGCCTGGTGATCCTGAATTTCATCTTGCGGCTCCTGCCGGCCTGGCCGGTGATCGGCTGGCTGGCCCAAGTAGATCTCTTGCTCCACTTAGGCATTGTGATCGGCCTGGTGGGAATCCTGCTGGGCGACGCGCTGTAAGCGGGATCAAACCATTTTTATGTCTTAAACAAATAGTTGCCTTTTCCAAGTTTTTGTTATATGATAAGAATGTAGTTTCCCACAATTTTCCCATAGCCGGTTAAGGAGGTAAAAAACGATGAAAAGGGCGCTTTGGACGATGGTGGTTCTCTCAGTATTCCTGCTGGCCCTGGCCCCTGCTTCCCTGGCAGCGCCGGCGCGTAGCGGTTGGAATAACCTTGGTATTCATACTGTGCAGCCGGGTGAGACCCTCTTCTGTATCGGCCGGGCGTATGGAGTAGATCCCTGGGCCATCGCCACTCAAAACGGGATTCTCAACGTCAATTTGATCTACCCCGGGGTGAAATTGAACATCCCCGACGCCTGGCTACAGCTGCCGGCTGGCCCAACCTGCGCCCGTCAGGCCAGCGTCGTATTGCCGACGCCCCCCACCCCCACACCGACACCACCGGCCTGCGGCAATTGCACCTGCAAAGCCAACCATCTGGTGAAGACCGGCGATACGCTCACGGCCCTGGCCACGCTCTACAAAGTCAATATGTGGGATATTGCGCGCTGCAATTGTATCCAAAACCTCAATTACATTCGTATCGGCGATACTCTCTGCATCCCCTAGAACCGGCTACCGGCTCTCCGCAAGTGACGCTCCCCGCCCAAGGCGGGGAGCGCGTTTTAGGCCCGGCGTATCGCATTTAACCTGTCTCCCGCGGGCGAGCCATTTCACTTAATCCTCAACCCCGAATTTTTCTTAAGCTTCCCTTAAGCTTCCCTTCAGGTTCCTTTAAAGACCTTATCGCCCGTTTGTGTTATCCTTAACCATAGCTCGGGTTGTCACCCCCACTGCCCGTCTCGCAGTGGCGGCCTTTTGCCCATGGCTAAGAGCCCCCGGCCACCTGTGGGGTAAAATCGTGGCCGGCGGTCTGTCGTCCGTGGTCAAAAAGCTGCCCGATTGCCAATCAGACGGCACCCGCTGGGGTTAGTTCTATGGCAAACTGGTTTTGCGCCTTCTTGCCAAACTGACAAAACGTGCTATTCATTGGCTACCGGATCATTTGAATCCCGCTGTAGGAGTAAGGGTATGATTGAAGTCAACAACCTTTCGAAAGCCTATGGCCCCGTTCAGGCATTGAGCGGGGTCTCTTTCCGCATTGCGGAAGGAGAAATCGTCGGCTTGCTCGGTCCCAACGGGGCGGGCAAGACCACGATCATCAAAATCCTCACCGGTTACCTGCACCCCGATGAGGGCACGGTCCTCGTCAACGGGCTGGACGTGCTCACCCACCCGCGCGAAGTGCAGGCGCAGCTGGGCTACCTGCCGGAGACCGCGCCGCTCTACCCGGAGCTCTCGGTCCAGGCTTACCTGCGGCTGATGGCCGACCTGCGACAGATCAAGCCGGAAGAACAGACCGCCCGGATCAGCGAGGCGATCTACGCCACCGGCCTGGTGGACCAGCTGACGCGCCCCATCGGCCAGCTGAGCAAAGGGTTTCGGCAGCGCGTAGGGCTGGCGCAGGCCATCCTTCACCGGCCCAAGCTGCTGATTTTGGACGAGCCCACGGTAGGCCTGGACCCCACCCAGATCGTGGAGATCCGCCGGCTCATCCAACGGTTAGCCACTCACAGCACCGTGCTCTTCTCCACCCACATTCTCTCCGAGGTGGAGGCACTCTGCAACCGGGCGATCATCCTGATCAACGGCCAGGTGCGGGCCGACGCGCGGCTGACCGAGCTGGCCGCCACCGCCGATGCAGTGCTCGTGCTGGAAAAAGCCCCCACTGGTGCCGAGCAGGCGCTCCGCGCCCTGGCCGGCGCGCGCGGCGTAGAACCGTTCAAAGCGCCGGACGGCTTCCCCGCCTTCCGGGTGCTGGGCAAACAGGGAAACGTTGATCTCTGCCCGGCCATCTACGCCCTGGCGCGTGAACAGAACTGGCCGCTGCGCGAACTCCGCCGCGATGTGCGGACGCTGGAAGCCGTTTTCAGCGAGCTGGCCACGGAAAAACTGTGACGTTTGACGCTTGAGCCGTCAATCCCCCAGAATGAGGTAATCGTATGAAACAAATTTTAGCCATCACGCGCAAAGAACTGCGAGGCTACTTCGGCTCGCCGATGGCGCTCATTTTCCTCGGTGCCTTCTTAGCCGCCACGCTCTTTTCATTTTTCTGGTTAGATGCTTTCTTTGCCCGCGGGATCGCCGACGTGCGCCCGCTCTTCAGCCGGATGCCGATCTTGCTGATCTTCCTCGTTGCTGCGCTGACGATGCGCCAGTGGAGCGAGGAGCAGCGTTCCGGCACGCTGGAAATCCTGTTGACGTTGCCGGTCAGGCCGGTGCAGCTGGTGCTGGGTAAGTTCCTGGCCGTGCTGGCGCTGGTCGCGCTGGCGCTGGCCCTGACGCTCTTCCTGCCGCTTACGGTGGCGGTCCTGGGACCGCTGGATTGGGGACCGGTCTTCGGCGGCTACTTAGCGGCGCTGCTGCTGGCCGCAGCTTACACGGCGATTGGGCTTTTCATCTCCTCCCGCACCGACAACCAGATTGTCGCGCTCATTGCCACGGCTCTGCTGGGCGGCCTCTTCTACATCGTCGGGACGACCGGTGTCACCGACTTCGCCGGCGAGAAGGTCGGGACGGTGCTGCGGGCCATCGGCGCGGGCAGCCGCTTTGAGAGCATCCAGCGCGGGGTCATTGATCTGCGCGACCTGATCTATTACCTGACGCTGGCCGGCGTTTTCCTCACCCTGAACGTCCTTTCCCTGTTGAGCCAGCGCTGGAGCACGGGCGAACAGACCCGCCCGCAGCGCGAAGGGGCAACCACGCTCTCCCTCCTGGTTGCGCTCAATCTCATCGTGACGAACGTCTGGATCTACCCGCTGCGCGCACTGCGCGTGGATCTGACGCAACAGCACGAATACAGTCTCTCCACCACCACCCGCGACCTGCTCAACGGGCTGCAAGAGCCGCTGCTGATTCGGGGCTACTTCAGCGAGAAAACGCACCCGCTGCTGGCTCCCCTCGTGCCGCAGGTACGCGACATGCTGGAGGAATACCGCATCGCCTCCGGCGGCAAAGTGCAGGTAGAGATTATAGATCCGGCCCAGGATGCCGAAAAAGAGGCCGAGGCCAACCAGACTTACGGGATCAGCCCCACCCCCTTCCAGGTGTCGGGCCGCTACGAAGCCTCGGTCATCAACTCGTATTTTGATATTCTGCTCCGCTATGGCGACCAGAGTAGCGTTTTAAACTTCCAGGACCTCATTGAAGTGCAGTATAACCGCGACGGGACGTTGGATGTCCACCTGCGCAACCTGGAATACGACCTAACCCGCTCCATCAAGAAGATCGTCTACGGCTTCCAAAGTGTGGATGCCGTGCTGGCGGCCCTCCCCGAACCGGCGCAGTTGACGCTGTATGTGACGTCTGACACCCTGCCGGAACAGCTGGCCGGGATCCCGGAGACCGTGCAGAAAGTCGCTAATGACCTGGCCACCCAATCCAACGGCAAGTTTACCTTCCAGCAGGTGGACCCCGACACGCCCAACAGCCCGGTTTCGCGGCAGCAAATCTACGAGCGCTACGGCCTGCAAGCCATCCCGGTTTCCCTCTTCTCGGATGAAAGCTTCTACCTGGATATGGCGCTCAAGGTGGGTGAGAAGGAAGAAATCGTCTCGGTCAGCGGTTACACCGAGGCCGACATCCGCACGGCCATTGAGGCCGCACTCAAGCGGGCGGCCCCTGGCTTCCTCAAGGTGATCGGGCTGTGGACACCGCCCGCCACCCCGACCCAGGATATGTTCGGCCAGTTGCAACAGCCACTCGCCTCCTGGGATCAGCTCAACAAAGCGCTGGGCGAGGAGTACGAAGTCCAATCAGTGGATCTGAGCAGCGGCCAGGTCCCCCCCAACATCAACGTGTTGGTGCTCATTGCGCCGCAGGGGTTGGGCGAGAAAGAGCTCTACGCGGTAGACCAATACCTGATGCGCGGCGGCGCGGTCATCGTGGCGACCAGCGACAGCAAGCTATCCGTGAATCAATATACCGGCAGCCTTACCATGGAGCCGCTGGACGGTACTCTGAGTGCTTTGCTGGCCCATTACGGGGTCACCGTGGAGCCGCTCCTGGTACTGGACCAGCAAAACGCGCCCTTCCCCATGCAAGTCAGTCGGACCGTGAACGGTGTCCAGGTGCAGGAAATCCAACCGCTGGACTATCCCTTCTTTGTGGACATCCGCAGCGCCAACATGGCCGCCGGCAACCCCATCGTCTCCAACCTGACGGCAGTGACGCTCAACTGGGCCGCTCCGCTCACCGTGGATCCGACCCGCACGGCCGGCCGCGAGGTGACCCCGCTGCTGAACTCCAGCGCTAAGGCCTGGACGCAAAGCACGACCAGCATTGAGCCCAACTTTGACCTCTACCCAGAGACCGGTTTCCCGGTCATCACGGCGACGCAAACGTATAGCTTAGCGGTGGCCCTGCAGGGCACCTTTGAAAGCTACTACAAGGGCAAGCCCTCGCCGCTGATCAGCGAGACGTTGGCGCTGACGGCAACCACGGGTGCGCAGACGCCCGTTGCCGGCACGCTGGAAAGCTCCGCCGGCAACGCCCGGCTGGTCGTCATCGGCAGTTCTGAATTTGTGGATGACATCGTCCTGCAACTCTCTTCGCGGCTAAGCGGGGAGCGTGTCCAGAACAACCTCAAGCTGATGCAAAATGCCGTCGCCTGGGCCACCGAGGATACTGACCTGCTCACGATCCGGGCGCGCGGCACCATCTCGCGGGGGCTCTACTCGTTGAGCGAAGGGACCCAATCGTTCGTGGAAGGCATGAACTACGTCCTGGCGCTGGCCGCGCTGGCGGTCGTGGGAGTCGTCTCCGCCGTCCGCCGCCGCAACGAGAAGCCGATGGAGTTGGTGAAAGAGGAGAGCGGGGAATAGGCGCACCCGCCTCCCTATCTGGCAAGGAGTTAATCATGAAACGTATGCAATGGATTCTAACCGCCGTGCTGGTGTTCCAGATCGTGTTGAGCGCCGTCGTTTTCTGGCCGCGCTCAACGGCCGGGAGCAGCGCCCCGCTCTTTCCCAACTTGCAGGCCGGCGATATTACCGCGCTAACGCTGCAAAACTCCAGTGCGACGCTCACGCTGCGCAAAGTCAATGACGGCTGGGTTGTCCCCGACGCCGGTGACTATCCGGCGCTGGCCGACAAGATCACGCCGGTGCTGGAGAAACTGGCCCAATTGAACACCGGGCGGCTCGTCGCCCGGACCGCCGCCAGTCACAAGCAGCTGCAGGTCGCCGCCGACAATTACGCGCTCAAGTTGAGCTTTGAGACGATCACCGAAACCCAGACGATCTACTTTGGCACATCCAGCGGGGCCAACGCCACTCACATCCGCGTGGATGGGCACGATGAGGTTTATCTGGCCGGCGACCTCAACATTTGGGAACTCAGCCCCACCGCCTCGGCCTGGATCAACACCACTTACCTGACCGTATCGGTCTCCGCTCTCACTCAAGTGACGGTAGAAAACGCCCAGGGCAAAGTGACGCTGATCCAGGATCAAACGTTCTGGCGTTTGCCCGGCGCTAATCTGGATCAGGTACCGGACCAGACCAAGATCAGCAGCCTGCTCAACCAGCTCGCTGCCCTGCCCCTGACCACGCCGCTGGGCAAAGAAGCCAAACCCGAATATGGGCTGGACCAGCCGGCCGCCGTGATCACTCTGACCACCCAGGACAAGACCATCACGCTCAAAGTGGGGGCGAAGGATGCGCAGGGCTACGCCGTCTCGTCGTCGGAGTCGCCCTACTACGTGCGCGTAGCGGAGTATCTGCTCCAATCGTGGGTTAACGCCACCCTGGATAGCTTCACCCAGACGCCGACGCCGACGCCCACGCCGCTGGCGGTAGAAACGCCGGTGTCGGTCCCCACCACGGAGATGACGCCCACCCAGGCGCTTACCCCCACCACGGAGTTGACGGGGGCGCAGGTGCTCACTCCCACCGTCACGCCATAGCCGTAACGGGGCACGATAGCTATCAACCGAGGCAGCCGACTTTGAGTCGGCTGCCTTTGTTGATGCGAGACCGTGAGGGAGTGCAACCAGTACCGTCCCGTTACCCCATCAACCGCGCGAGCTCCGCGCCCCAACGCCGCGCGCGCTCCAGCTCGCCATCGCGCAGCGGCCCATACCTCCCCCTGACGATGAAGCGCTCCCCCTCCCCTACCAGGTGGTATCCCGCACGCTCCAACCCACGCCCAATCTCCGGGATGGCACCACCCGGTGACCACCGGAGCCGCGTCTCAAACGCGGCTGCGTGGCCATGCCCCGCGGGTAGCGCAGCCAGCCACGAGCGCAGCGACGGGTGCGAGAGATCGGGGGGCGTCGGTGGCCGGCCTGGATTCATGCGCAAGTTATCACGCATCTGCTCCGTCGGGAGGCTAAAGCCGAGCACCGGAGCACCGGCCACGATGAGATCAGCTTCCGTGATGACCGTCCCGGTCGCCTCAGTCGTAGAAAGCGCTCGCGCTTCCGGGCCAAGACCTTCGGCGATGGCGCGCGCGATGGCCGCCGTGTTCCCCCATAAAGATTCATAGACCACAATGGCTTTCATGTTTCTCCTTTGAAAATAGAAACCAGTTAAGGAGTGAGCAGAGAGCAGCAAGTAGAAGTTTCTGCTCACCGCTCACTGCTCACATTTTCATTCCCCGTTGGTGAACGCCAGTGCAGGGGGAATCCTCTGAAAGGATGAAGGATGAAGGCGGAAGGATGAAATCTCCTTTGAAAAGAGCGTGAAGAGTTTGTAGTCAGGCGCTTTAGCGCCGTCTTAGCCGCGCTGTTGCAAATTAATAAATTATTCCGACAATTGCTCTTCGCGCTGAGTGGAGCGTAGCGCGGTCAAAACATTGGTTTTGGCGGCAAAATGTGTCTTGACTATGGCTTTCGGCAACCATGAAAGCCTCCACACGCCGCGAGCACATTGTCAGAGTAATTTGGAAAAGTGCAATAGCGCCGTCTGAGCCACGCTGATGATCTTTGAGAAAATAATCCGGTCACATGGGCCGTGGGCTTTTAGGCTTTGTAGTCACGCCTGATGGTCTGCAAGAAAATAATCCGGTCACGTGCGCGCTGGGCGCCCGGCGGTTAACCGCCGGCC
>CAYTGR010000084.1:0-12979 GCA_964437445.1 uncultured Anaerolineales bacterium
ATGTGCGAGCAATTGCGTTCTCCGACTATCAAAATGACTCTTGCGTAAGTCCTATATTTACAACCCTCTGAGGACCACAATTCTGTGGAATTGGGTTTCAGGGGAGGGGGAAATAATACCAGGTAGAAATACCATTAGCATTGAGAATCAAACCATCACAGGGATGGAAATCAACACTAATTGTACTCTTCCAGTGGAAAGCATTTTACGCCAGTATTCGACCCCAGCAGCATTTTACGTTAGTGAGCGTGGTTATCACGAAAACAAGTATATTGGCGCGCAACTCTATTATCCAGAATTAGGGGTAATCTTTGTTTTGGGATTATCACTCACTACTCCTGTCATTACTACAACTACACCAATTTCAAGTTTTCTTTTGGTGACCCCCGAATCTCGTGAACAACTTTGGGCCCGTGGGGCTGAGCATTTACACCCTTGGCCCGGTTATGGCAATATATCGCGACAGATTATTGTCAGAAATCCATAGTCAGGTTATGAACATTGTTCAACGGAAAACTACGACGCGGTTCGCTTACGACGGCGATGGCACGCGGGTGCAGCAAGTGGGCGCCACGACGCCCGTCACCACCGTCTTCCTGGGCGCGGTGGAGGTGACAATCTCCCCCTCCACGCGGACCCCCTGGGCCGCGCCTCCCTGGCCACCACCGTGACCGGGACCCTGGTCAGCCAGCGGCGCTACCTCCCCTCCGGCGCGACGCGCTGGAGCAACGGCCCGCTCCTCACTGCTGGGTCTTTATCCATAAGCCAATTGCCCCTGGCTGTGCTATAATAGGGTCAGACGTGAAACGCCAGGCGAAAAGGGGAAACGATGGAAACCATACGCGCCATTTATGAAAAAGGGGTGCTGCGCCCCTTGCGCCCCCTCAATCTGCGTGAGCGGCAAACGGTCAACCTTCAAGTGCTCCCAGAGGAAGCAGCGGTCGAACCAGGTCCAGTCCTGACTGAGGATGAGGCCGGGGCCATTGTGCGCATCCTGGTGGCCACCGGGATGGTAGACCCCCCCTTGTCCAAAGAAAATATCCCGCCCGACCCGGTTTCGCAGGAAGAACGGCAACGGTTAGCCGAAACGCTGGGCCGGCTGCCGGGCCAACCGGCTTCAGAAATGGTACTGGAGGACCGCGGCGAATGGTAGTCCCTCTATACCTGGACACCAGTGCGCTGGTCAAATATTACCTGACCGAGACGGGAAGCCACTGGTTAATCGCGCAGCTAGAAGCTCAGCCCCCGCCGGTGGTGATCACCTCTTTGCTGGCGCATATAGAAAGCGCCTGTACCTTTGCGCGGCGGCAACGTGAGGGATTACTCACCGCCGACGACCGGCTGCGTCTCCTCGCGGCCCTGGATTACGATTTGAAGTACCGCTATCAAGTGGCGCGGGTAGACCGCACGGTGATTGACACGGCGCGCCAGCTGGCCAGCCGCCACCCGCTACGGGCTTATGACGCCGTCCATCTGGCGACCGGCTGGTTGGCTAACCGGCGTCTGGTGCAGGCGGGATGCCCGGCGTTGCTGTTTGTCACGGCGGACGACCGGCTGCTGGCGATAGCCCAGGCTGAAGGCTTGTTGACCGAGAATCCCAACCACCATCTTTAGGCGGCCGCCGTGCGACAAGGCAGCACCCTCACCTACCTCCACGCGGACCACCTGGGCAGCGTTCCCTGGCCACTACCGTGACCGGGACCCCGGTCAGCCGGCGGCGCTGCCCGCCCCCCACCCCGGCTTCCGCGCCACCTGCGACGCCAACGGGAGCCTGCTCACCCGCACCGTGGCCGCGTTAGCACTTGGCAGCCGGGCGGCTTTGTGTTAGAATAGCGTGGATGGATATCGGCATTGTCATCGTCAATTACAACACACGCGCTCTGTTACAACGCTGCCTGGAGACTGTTTTCACCAACACCGGCGTCTCTTGCGCCGTTTGTGTGGTGGATAACGCCTCGCAGGATGGCAGCCCGGCCCTGGTGGCCGCGCAGTTCCCCCAAGTGCATCTGATTGCTAATCCCGACAACGTCGGCTACCCGGCAGCCAACAACCAGGGGCTCCACGCTTTAGGCTACACCAATGGGAGCATGGAGACCGCGCCCCGCTACGCCCTCTTACTCAACCCCGACACCGAGCTTCCGCCCGACGCCCTGGCGACGATGGCCGCTTTCATGGACGATCACCCTGAAATCGGCGTGGTCGGTCCCAAACTGGTGCGGCCCGATGGCTCCCTGGACCTGGCCTGCCGCCGGTCGTTTCCCACCCCAGAGGTGGCCTTCTATCGCATTTTCGGCCTCTCCAAACTCTTTCCGCGCAGCCGCCGCTTTGGCCAGTACAATCTTACCTACCTGGACCCCGACACCCCGACCGAGGTAGATGCCGTCGTGGGGGCGTTCATGTTAGTGCGGCGGGAGGCCATTGCCCAGGCCGGATTGCTGGACGATACTTTCTTCATGTACGGCGAAGATTTAGATTGGGCCTATCGGATCAAAGCCGCCGGCTGGGGGATCTATTACAACCCGGCCGTGACCGTCCTGCATGTCAAGCGGGCCGCCAGTCGCCAAAATCCGCGCGCCCAGGTAGAATTCTGGCGCGCCATGGAAATTTTCTATCGCAAACATTACGCGGCCCAGACCCCACGCTGGGTCCACTATCTACTGCTGGCTACCATCCGGGCCAGTTTGGCCTGGACACGCTGGCAGGTGCGCTGGCAGGTGAGAAAAAATCCATGAAAGCCGAACGAGCTACCCGGCTGTTTGTCGCGTTGCTGATCGTGACCGATCTGCTGATGGCCGGTCTGGCCTCCAGCCTGGCCTATCTGCTGCGGCAAGCCATCCCCTTCCCCGATCCAGCCCAGGGAATGGGCCCCTTTGTGGACTACCTGCCGCTGATCCTGATCCACACCTTCTCGCTCTTCGGCGTTTTCTTCTTCGCCCGCCTGTACGATCTCACGCGGGCCTCGCGCGTAGACGAGTTTTATAGCATCCTGGCGGCCACCTCCATCGGTACTTTGATGGGGGTAGCACTGGCTTCGCTCCTGCTGCGCGATTTCAATGTCGGGCGGGACTACTCGCGGGCGATGATCTTCTACGCCTGGTTCCTTTCCAGCTTCCTGGTCATGCTGGGGCGGCTCTTCAACGGCTGGCTGCGCCGCCGGCTGATCCGGCGTGGCTGGGCGCGCCGCCGGGTCCTGGTGGTCGGGACAGGCGACGTGGCCCACATGATCCTCCAAAAAATCCTCTGGACCCCGGAGCTGGGCTACGACGTCATAGGCGTAGTCAGCCACAACGGGGGGACGTTGACCTCGCTGCTGGGAGTGCCGGTGGTTGGGAATACCACCCATCTGGGTGAAATCATCAGCGCGCAGCAGATTGATGAGGTCATCCTGGCGCTGCCGGAAGAGACGAGCCACCCGGAGCTGCTCTGGTTGATCTCAGAATGCGAGCGGGGCCGGGTGACCATCCGGGTCTACCCCGACCTCTTCCAGATCATGGCCGGGCCGGTGAGCATCGCCGAGTTGGGCGGCCTGCCGGTGTTGACGGTGCGCGACATCGCGCTGACCGGGTGGCGGCGGGTCGCCAAACGGGCCATGGATATCGTCGGCTCATTAGCGGCACTGATTTTTCTTTCGCCGCTGATGTTGCTGATTGCGGTGCTGATCAAGCTAGAATCACCGGGGCCGGTCTTTTATGTTCAGGAGCGGATGGGATTGGATGCATATCCTTTCCCGGTACTCAAATTCCGCTCCATGCGGACCGACGCTGAGAAACACGGCCCCGGTTGGACGACCGCCAACGATCCGCGCCGGACGCGCATCGGCACTTTTTTGCGTAAAACCAACATGGATGAGTTACCGCAATTCATCAACGTGCTGTGGGGCCAGATGAGCCTGGTCGGCCCCCGGCCCGAGCGGCCGGTCTACGTGGAGCAGTTCCGGCGCAGCATCCCCCGCTACATGGAGCGCCACCGTGAGAAGGCCGGCCTCACCGGCTGGGCCCAGGTCAACGGCTTTCGGGGCGACACCTCCATCACCGAGCGCACCAAGTATGACCTCTGGTATATTGAGAACTGGTCGCTCCTGCTGGACATCAAAATCATCATCCGCACGGTTTTGCAATTCTTCAAATCGCCAAATGCGTATTAACGCAGCCGTCAGGGGGGTGGCGTGTTCCGTTTTTGACGCACCACGCCCTACACAATCCCCCCACCGGGTTTGACCAATCGCCGCTCTGCGTTATAATCCCCCTATCCCAGCAGGGAGTAGAAAGCGTTGGCAAAAGAACCGTCGGCCGGGGTTCCCTCCGTCCTATACGACGAAGCTTATTTCTTGAGCGTCTGTGAGGGTTACCAGGAATTCCTTTCCAGCGAAGGGGAGTACCTCTCACGGCGGTTGGCCGCCGCGTTAGCCGTGGCTGGGATCGCGCCCGGGATGCAAGTGCTGGATGTGGGCTGCGGGCGCGGTGAGGTGCTGCGGCACATTGCACGCATGGAAGCGCGCGCCTTTGGGCTGGATTACGCGGCCGCCGCGGTACGGCTCTCCCGGCAAGTCGCGGTGCGCGAGGCCGACCAGGGTCACGCCCTGGGAGTCTATCAAGCCGACGCGCAACGCTTGCCGTTTCCGACCGCCGCCTTTGACCGGGTCCTGATGTTGGATATTGTGGAACATCTCTATCCGGTAGAACTGGAGCGGGCCCTGGCGGAGGCTTACCGCGTTCTGGTGCCCGGCGGGCGGATCGTCGTTCACACCGCGCCCAACGTCTGGTATGATCGCTATGCCTACCCGGTCGTGCGCCTGGTACGCCGGGGATTGGGACAGGGGGAGCGCTATCCTCAAAACCCACGCGCGCTCATCCCGGCCAACCTGGAAGTGCACGTGAACGAACAATCCATGGTCAGCCTGCGGCGCGTCCTGAAGCAGGCCGGCTTTGGCGGTTTGCGGGTCTGGTTGAGCACACCGCCACAACATCGCCAGGAAAATCCGTTGTTTCGGATCGCCCGGCGCATTCTCTTTGGCTGGCCGCCCTTCCGTTGGTTCTTTGAGCGCGAGGTCTTCGCTGTAGGGGAAAAGTGAAAGATCGTCGGACCGTTGACGAACTTTCCATTGAGGAATTGGAAGAGGTCCTGCGACAGCGGCGGCGGCAGGAGCAGTTGAGCCGGTTGCGCCCGGCGGGCAGCGCGCGCTATAGCGCCGTCGTGGAACCGGCGAACGCCCGGCCAGCAGAACGGCGGGGACTGCACTGGCGCTGGCTGGCCGACCGGCTTCTCTTTCTGGTGGAAGTGCTGGCGCTGTTGGGGCTGGTGGTGGTGGTGGTCCAGCTGGTCTTCACAGTCCAGGGGATCAACGAGGAAAGCCGGGCCGCCCAGCAGGCTCCCACGCCGACGCCGACGCCACCCATCAATGCGGTGGTGCTGCCGGGGGGGCACACCCCGCCCAACGCGCGGGGAGAAGCGGAGCCGCAGGCGATCCCGGTCCATTTGCGGGGCTTGGTCGCGGCCATCACGCCCTTGCCCGCGCCGACGCCCGGCCCGGAGCAGGCGCAGCGGATCGTCATCCCCGCCATTGGCGTGGATGCGCCGGTCGTGGAAGGGGACGATTGGGAGATGCTCAAAAAGGGAGCCGCCCACCACATCGGCAGCGCGAATCCGGGCACGCGGGGCAACTGCATCATCTCGGCCCACAACGACATTTACGGCGAAATTTTCCGAGACCTGCCGGAAGTGAAGGTGGGCGACGAGGTGCAGGTCTATACCGAAAGCCAGAGCTACCGGTACGTGGTGCAGCAGACCCGCATTATTGCGGATACCGATGTGAGCGTGATGGCGCCGACCAGTAGCCCGGTGCTGACTTTGATCTCGTGTTATCCCTACGGCGTGGATACCCACCGGGTGGTGGTTATCGCCGCCTTAGTGCCCTGAGAAAGTTAAAAGTTGAAGGTTGAAGGAGGAAATGAAAAATGGCCAAGAAAAATAAACGACGGCTGCCCCGCCTCTCGGAGGCCCAACGTTACCAACCGCAAGCCGGGGCGACCCCGGCGGCTGCCCCCACCGTGACACCGTCCCCCCGCCCGGCGCAGCCCCGGCGGATGCCGCCGGTCTTCCAGGCGGCCCACGTCCCCACCGAAGAGGAATTGAAAGAGGAATATCGCTATGTGACTACCGACCTGCGGCGCATCGGCATCTTAGCGTTGGCAATGCTGGCTGTGCTGATCGTGCTGGCAGTGGTGCTGATCTAAACGAGTCAACAAATCAACTTTAAGAGAAAACCCTGCGCCCGGTGGCCGATTCAGGCCTGCCGGGCGCAGATAGTTGGTAAACGAGCAGCCGTCTCACCCCTCGGTTGGCCGCGCGCTCCCCAACGCCCACCCGAGCGCCCAATCGGTGAGAATGGCCAGCCAGAGGTTCTGGGTCTGGAGATAGAGCAGGAGTGAGACCACGGCCAGGACCGCCCGCACGAGCAGGTCGCGGCCCCGGCCAAAGAAACGCCAGTCCTCCCAGCGCACCGGGTTCAGCGCCGCCTCCAGCGTCACCAGGCCCAGCCCCACCCAGGCCCCCCAGCTGACCCCCCAGAGCAGAACAAACGGCTCGCGGTAAAAGGCCCAGTGAACCTGGTGGTAGACAGCTTCGCGCAGCGCCCGCCCGGGCTGATGCAGATAGCGAGCGCCCTCGCCGGTCGCCCGCTGCACCAGGTGCTGGCCGACGATGACAAGCAGCCAGCCCCCCCCACCAATCCCGGCGGCCCACCCCACATCGCGGACCCAATCCACCCAGTTAGCCTGGATCAGCGCCGGGGACAGGCTGTCCGAAATCCAGAGCACCGGCTGTAGGCCCAACCCCCGTTCGGTCAGCGCCCCCTGCCAGAACAGCGCCAATGCCGGGATGCCCACGGCGTAGCTCAACCGGGCCATCTGCCAGAGCCAGGGCGCGCCGGGCCATTGTCGCCCGCGTTCCACCCAGGGGCTCAGCCGCTCCCCCGGCTGCCGCAGCAACCATTGCAGCGAGGCAAAGAGCAGTGCTGTCGCTACCGAGGCTGCCAGCCAGAGCCAGCGTTGTTGCAGAGGTAAGGCATTAGCGTCCACGCAGCTCAGGCCTTCTTACGGATGGGGATGGTGACTGTAATCCGGGTTCCCTTGCCCGGCGTTGACTGGATGACCGTTTTGCCACCCACGAGCGTGGAACGTTCCCGCAGGTTCATCATACCGAGGCTGCTGCGTTCGGCGTACTTTTCCTCTACCTCAGCCACGTCAAACCCCTTGCCATCATCCTCCACTTCAGCAATCACGCTCATGCCGCGCTGGTGCAGACGAATCCAGAGATTGTTGGCTTTGGCATGTTTGCGCGCGTTGGTAATCGCTTCTTCTATAGTGTAAAACAAAGCCCCCTGAGCCTCTTTGTCCAGCAGTTCATCCACCTTATCCTGTGCCTCCAGGTGGATCGGCAGCGGATCGGTCTCCGCCAGCTTCTGGATATACTGGCTCAGCGCTGGGACCAGCCCTTGCGTTTCCAAAATCAACGGGCGGAGGGTGAAGAGCAGCTGGCGGATTTCCTTGACCGTCTTGCGGGAGAGCTCTTCCACCTGTGCCAGCTCTTCCTGAGCTTTCTCAGGGTCCTTCTGGATCAACATACGGATGTAGTTGAAACGCATGGTAATGGCCGCGAAGGTCTGCGTCGGCCCATCGTGCAGGTCACGGGCGAGCCGCTTACGCGCGTCCTCGTCCACGGCCACGAGCCGCTCTTTATCCGCCATGAGATCTTCGTAGAGACGGGCATTCTGGAGTGCCATCACGGCCTGGTTACAAACTGCCACGAGCAAATCCTGAAAGTCAGGGACGTAGATCGCCGGTTCCGGGCTACCCAAAAGCAACAAGCCATAGCTTTCAAAACCGGCGCGCATCGGTACAGCGATGGCCTGACGGCAGTGGTGCATGGAGACCAGGCGGGAGAGCTCCGGGTCGGCGCCCGGATCATTGGTGAGAGCCGGCTCGGCCTTGTCCAGTGCCCGCGCCAGGATGCCCTCAGTACCGGGGAAACGGGCCCGGGTGTCCTGCGGTGAAAGCCCGCGCGAGGTCGCCACGTAGAGCGTGCGGTCCATGCTGAAGAGCAAGATGGCAGCAATCTGCGATCCACCGCGCGAGAAAAACTCGCGCAACCCGGCATTGCTCACATCCAGAGCAGCCTCTAACACGCGCTCGTAGCTAAGTGTCGCACTGAGCGTGCTTGCCAGTTCAAAAATTAGCCGGACGCGCTGGTGCGCCGCCGCCAGCGCCGCTTCGGATTCGCGTTTCTCCCTGACCCGCTCTTTTTCCAGTGAGAGTTTGATGCGCGAGCCCAGGTTGCTGACCGCGCCACCGGCCACCAACAGCACCACCCCGTTGATCAAGTAAGGGAACATTTTACCCAGGGCCAGGTTCAAAGCTGTGGTGGAGGGAAGTCCCAGGTTTACCCAGCTGGCCGCCCAGTAAACGCCGACAATGCCCGCGGCCACCAACAGGCTGGGCACCCAGGAAGCCCGCAGCGCAGTGGAGATGATCGGGATCATGGAAACGAATAAGAGCGGGCTTTCAGTGCCGCGATAGCCGGCCATGAACCCCAGGGTCAGCGCGATGTCCAGTAGGGTGATGGCAGGCGGCAACGGCTTGCGGAAAGCATTGAGCAGCATGAAAATCATCAGCAGCAAGTTTGCCACACCGCCGATGATCAACAACACCAAAACTACCGGTGGGAAAGGTTCTTCTTTCAGCGCAATCTCAATGCCAATAATCCCGGCCACGGCCAGCAAGAAGAACCAGCGCAGGTTAATGAAGAGCCACTCTATCTTAAACTCGTGTTCACTCATAAGACACCCCCGCATCCCGGTACATTATAACCCAATTCTGTCTTTTTACAATAAGTAAATTGACACAAAGGGCCAGCCTTGACCCGCTAAGGCACTCAGCCTTCTCCCGGAATGGGTTCACGCTGAGAAACGGATGTGGACGATGTCACCATTCTGTACGAGATACTCTTTGCCTTCCAGGCGGACTTTGCCGACTTTGCGCGCGGCCACCATGCCCCCGGCGGCAATCAAATCGTCGTAAGCGATCACCTCGGCCCGGATGAAGCCACGTGCCAGGTCAGTGTGGATTGCCCCGGCGGCCTCCACGGCCGTCGCCCCGCGACGAATCGTCCAGGCTCGCACCTCATCTTCGCCGACGGTGAAGAATGAGTGAACCCCCAACAGGTCGTAGGAGGTGCGCAGTACCCGGCTCAACCCCAGTTCGGTCAACCCAAATTCCTCCAGGAAGACGGCCGCCTCCTCTGGCGGCAACTGTGCGATTTCCATCTCCAGCTTACCCTGGAACGAGAGGACCGCCGTGTGGCGGTGCTGATAGTGTAAAAGTGCCGCCGGGTCCACCGGGGTATCGCCCGCGTTCAGCAACACCAACACCGGCTTGAGGGTGAGCAGGCCGAAGCCTGAGAGCGTCTCCTGTTCCTCGGGGAGCAGTTCCACATCGCGGGCCGGCGTCCCGGCCTCCAGGGCCACCCGTAACCGCTGGAAAAGTAACTCCTGGGTCTGCAAGAGCTGGCGCTCCTCGGCCCGCGCTCCCTTCTTGAGCCCCTCGGCGATGCGCTCCAGCCGGTTCTCCACGGTGGTCATGTCAGCCAGCAGCAGCTCCGCGTCCAACCGCTCCAGGTCGCGCTGCGGATTGACGCTGCCCAGGGGATGAGGCACCCGGTCGCTCTCAAAGGTGCGGACAACGTGGACAAAGGCGTCCATTTTGGCGATCTGGTTGCGCACGGCCCCGCTCAGGCCGGTCTTGGCCGCCCCCTGATCCAGACCGGCGATGTCGGTGTACATGATTTTGGCGTAGATGGTCTTGCGCGGTTTGAACATGGCGCTCAGCCGGTCCACGCGGGCATCGGGAACATCTACGACGGCGCTTTCCAGCTCCAATTTGCCGGCGACGGCCGCAGTGGTTGGACGATCACTGCGAGTCAGCGCATTGAAAACGGTAGTTTTACCGCTGGTAGGCAGGCCAATAATTCCCAGTTCCATAGTTAGCTCCCTCAAAAACAGTGATCAGGCTCGCCAATTTCGGCGAGCAGCGAACACGCTTCGGCTCTATTATACCCCACTTTCGGCCTCGTCCGGTCCCAGCGGGCGCTGCCCGAGCACCCGCACGGCCAGCAAACTGAGCGTGGCGTGCAAGCCGGGCAGCAAAGCCCACAGGATCGGTAGCCAGAGACTCAACCCGCTCAATACCGCCAGAAAAGCGACCCAGACTATCGTCTCCACCGGATGCAACACGGCCAGCATCAAGCTGGTGCGCAGGGCCTGAAAGAGGTGGGGCCGTTCCGGCTCCAGCAAGACGGCGGGCAGGTAGAAAGAGAGGGCGGTCCAGACCAGCCCCCCCACCAGCCAGAACGCGGTCAACCAGGGGAGGACGGCCGGCGGGAACGGCGAAGCCTGGGGGTGGCTGTAAAAGACAACGTCACCGATCACAAAGAGGTAGCCGACCAGGATCAAGGCCACCGGCGGCCAGAACTGCTTGCCGCGGGTTTTAGCGCCCTCCCAGAAAACCTCCCAGGAGAGGCCGCGCCCCTCCACGGCCCGCTCAGCCGCCACCCACAGACCGGCCAGCGCAAACGGACCCGGGATAATCACCAAAAAGGCCAACAGGGTCACTAACCCCATGGCCACCAAAAAGAAGCCCTCGTCCAGCCAGGCGCGCAGCGCCCGCCCGATGACTTTAAAAGGCCCCATGCTATCGGTATCCCTCCAGCGCCAACCAGGCACGCAGCGGGCCTTCGGTACCGATGACCGGCGACAAGCGCACCCGCACGCCCTGCACGGGATCGGCAAAAGGCTGCGCCTCCGCCCCCGACAGCCACAGCGAATCGCCCGGGGCCGGAGGCGGATAATCCACCCAGCGCTCGCCCTCCCAATCCCACAGCGCTAAGGTGCCGGTATAGGGCACGTAACCGGATGACAAAGCCATCCAGGCCGGTGCTGCCAGCGTCAGTGTCAGGTGGGTGACGACACGAAGTCGCAGGAAAGAGGGGTAGTCATACTGCACTTCCGTGCTCGGCTGCTGAGTATAAAGCACACCGTCGGAACCGATACTGGTATTACCTTGGGTCATGAAGAGAAGCGCCGGACCCAGCTGCAAGTAGCCCTGGGGCGACACGGGGCAGGGGATAGTGTAGAATAGACAGGTCTCGGCGTAAGAGGTGCCCCCCGTCTCCGCCAGCGGGAAGGGAACGCCTGCGCTGCGGGCCACCAGATAACAGGATTGATCCAGCTGCCGCTGCCGCACGTCATCCACCACCGCCCCAGGTATTGCCAGCGTGGAGTAAGCATTATAGTAGTTATTAGAAGTGCAGAGGTCATTGTTGTAAGACCAGCTCGGAGTCTGCGTCGTGGAGAACGGCTGTGAGAAGCCCACCCACTGATCCGCGGCCATGGTATCGGTCAAGGGGACCCAATAGCGGCCGTTGTCCATGACCAAAGCCACATTGCGCAGCGGCTGCTCGCTCTGCAGGCCACCGCTGAGGAAAGGTTGCCCCTGGTTCAGCGTGATGGTGAAGGCCGTCTGAGGCGTCGGCACCCGGCCAAGCCCTTCGGTGGCCCAGGTCAACACGCCCTGGACGGCGGTCGTGCTCACGCGCGCGCCCGTTTGGGCCGGGCTCACTACCGCCGGGAACGGCTCGCCGTTGCTGCTATAGGTATCATTCAGCCCCAGGCTGCCCCACAGTGGACGCGGCGCGCCCCCCATCTCCCAGCTCAAAGAGCGGGCCTGCGGCGCGTAGAGCGCCATGCTCTGCACCACCCGGGCCGGCAGGCCCGGACCAGGGACCGACACGTAGGCCACCTGGTGAACCAGGGGAAAGAGGTGGGAGAAAACCCCGTTCAGGGCCAGGGCCAGGATAATCAACGCCAGACCGACCCAGAGCGGAAAAAGCAACCAGGCCAGGAGCGGGCGTCGCAACCGGCGCACCAACCACCAGGTTCCCGGCCCCATAATCAGGATGTAAAGCGGAAAGAAGAGCAACCACTTCCAGATGGCCGCCAGGAACCGGGTCGGAACCTGCGCCAGTGCCCCGGCATCGGGCAAAGCCTGCACTGAGAGACTCTGCTGATCGCTCAGCGGCCAGGTCACCACCGGAAGCGCGGCAGGCGGCCAGAACTCCGGCGGCCAGAGCTGCGTCGCGGGTCCGGCCAGCTCCCAGCCGAGCAGCGTGATCTGCCCGGCCCCGACCGCCTGATGCAGGGCAAAGTGAGAGCCGCCGCGCTCCAGGAAAGACGAGGCACCGGCGGCCGGTGTCAGCGGCACCGCCGGGACGGTCGTCCCACCCGCCTCGGGGAGCAGGAGTTGGGTCGGCGCGCCAACCGTGCCGATCTGCAGCGGTTCCGGCAGCCCGGCCAGCACCTGGGGCAACGCCGGCCCGCCCGCCACGACCAGCCGCCCCCCCGCCGCCACCCAGGCCAGCAGGGTCTCGCGCTGCCCGGCAGTCAGATCGGCGGTGCTGATCCCGTTGAGCACCAGCAGGTCCACCGTATCCCAGGCCGGCGCAGACTCCGGCAGCGTGCTCAGATCGCGCAGGGCAATCTGCGCGGGGCACAGCGCCGCCGGGCCGAGAACCAACGCAGCCTGGCGCTCCACCACCACGCAGACAGCCTGGTTGTCAGCTGGCGGTCGCACCCGGACCGGCACGCTCTGGACGGTGCCCGCCGGGCCTTCCAGCCGGACCTTGAGGGTAAAGGCACTGGTGTCGGCAAAATAAGGCAGCCGGTATTGCTTTTGGGAATGGGCCGGCAGGAGCACCGGATAGCGATAAGTCACCTGGTTGACCTCATCCACAATAGCCAGCGTGCCTTCCCAATCAGCGCCCTCATTGGTCAGCCGCACCAGAAATTCCGTCCAGCCGGGCAGTCGCAGGGAACCCTCCCAGGCCGGCGTCACAGTCATCTGAGGACCGGGCGTCTGAGCCGCCGCGCCAG
>CAYTGR010000085.1:0-6200 GCA_964437445.1 uncultured Anaerolineales bacterium
ATCGTCGTCATCGCCGTCCTGACCGTCCTGGGCCCCGCCGTCGGCAACATTTTCACCCAGATCATGAACGCTCTCGACTGACCTTCAAACCAGCAAGGCCCTGCTTAAAAGCAGGGCCTTGGCTTTTTACACGTCAGGGTCAGGGGACAAGCAACCGACCGCACCCATCACACTCGGGGACCTGCCCGGACTGGATCTGGCGGCGCGTAGGAGCCGAAACCTCCATGCCACACGCGGTGCAGGTGCCTTCAGCAAGACGTGCGATAACTTTCCCGCCCCTTTTTTGACGCAAGTAAGTATAGGATTCCAAAACGGCGGGAGCGATGTGGCCCAACGGGCGCTCCCGTTCGGCTTGCAGGGTGGCAGCGCGGGCTTGCAACTGCTCCCGCTCAGCAGTCAAGGCCGCCTCCGTGGTTGCAGTGGTCTGCTCGGCAGCCAGCAACGTGGCTGCGGCCTGTGCTTCCGCCGCCTCACGCTCTTCACGTGCGGCCATGGCCTCCAACAAAGCATCCTCAAGCTGACTCTGGCGCCGGCGCAGGGATACCGCTTCGTTCTGAAGATCGGTCAGCTCACGCGGATTGCGCACCTCCCCACTGTAAAGACGATGTTCGGTCTGGCGCAGTTTGGTCTCCACCCGCCCCAGCTCAAATTCCAGGTCCTGTTGGGCCTTGCGGGCTTTCTGGGTGGCTGCTGCGCTCTGTTGCGCCTGTTTCTGGGAAGCCAGTAGCGCGGTATGATCCTGTAACTGCGCGGCGATAGCACTCAGCCGTTGCTGAATTCCATCCAGCTCCAGATCAATCTCTTGCAGACGCAGTAGCGCATCCGTCCACGCCATGGATTGCCTCCTTGTCAGGGGAGCTCCCCCCCCTCACCGCTCACGCCACCGGATCGGACCGGCGGGCCGGCCAATGACGCACTACCAGGAAAATCACCCCCAAGACAATGAAGCCCAGTGAGAAAAGTTGGGCCGTGGCAATGGCGCCAATCTTCCAGGCATCGGGACGGAAGAATTCTACTCCAAAACGGACAATAGAATAGCCCATCAAATAGCCCACCAGGAGGTCTCCCTCCTTCAAACGGTCGCGGTAGCGCACGGCCAGGCCGAAAAGCACTAAGAAGACTATCAAGGCACCCAGGGATTCATAAAGAAAGGTGGGATGGAACCGTGTGTCCGGCGGATATTTTACCAGGTCGGTATAGGGCGGAATCCGGTACATGGCCGGAATACGCAGTCCCCAGGGCAAGGTCGTGGGCGGACCGTAGAGCTCGCGGTTCATGTAATTACCCCAGCGACCGATGGCCTGTCCTAACGCCAGACCGGGCGCGCCAAAGTCCAGCCATTGCAGGGGCCGCAAGCGCCGCCAGATAGCGTAGAGGATAACGCCCACCGCGCCGCCGATGATGGCGCCAAAGATGCCCAGCCCGCCTTTCCAAACATAGAAAATCTCCACCGGGTTCTGGCGATAGTAATCCCAGCCGATCAAGCCGCCGGCCGGTTGGGAGAAAACATGGTAAAGACGCGCCCCAATGACCGCTAAAATGACCGCCACGACCAGCCCATCCCAGATGTAATCAGGATTCTCTCCCGCCTCACGGGCCAGATAGGTGGCCACCACTGCGCCCAGCATGATGCCGGTTACAATCAATACGCCATACCAGTGGATGGCAAACGGACCCAATTGCACAATCACAGGTTCAAACGGGGGAATCATGACTTGGACCTCCAGCCAGAGTTATGCCCAGTGATAGCGTTCCGCCAGCAGGCGGTGCACATCCTGGAAAAAATCATTCAGGTAAGGATAAGCCACGGCAATGCTGCCCACGCCAAAAATCGCGCCGGTCAGGGTGCGGAGAAAAGACGTGGTCTCATGTGGCGCCGGTAACCAGGCCGGCCGGATAAACCACCAGACAAAGTACGAAAGCCATTGCAGACCGCCATCCAGCAACATCGGCACCATAGAGGCCAGAAAGAGCTCCACTGGCAGAATGGGCCACCGCCGGACGCGGCGCAGGGCAGCAAAGAGCAGCCCGGCCAGCAGCATAGCGCCGTAAATCGCCACATCGCGCTGGCAGAGGGCGATCTTGTAGCCGGTGGTGGGATCACCCACAAAAGTCCGCAAGGCGGCCATCTCAGGTAGTGGTATCACCGTGGTCAACGGATAAGCCACCTGTTTCCCAAACAAAAACCAGGAGCGGAAAGGATATTGGTGACAAAAGGCACCGTAGAACGTGTAAAGCCGATGCGCAGGAGCGCTCAGCCCCACCTGCATGAGGACCGGCGCCAGCACCGCGCCGCCCAGGTAAAGCCCTATCAGGGTGTTGAACAGCGCCGCCCAGTGTTTGGAAAGCCAGAAGACCAGACGGTTCAGAGCTACCAGCAGCCGCTGTTGCAGGGGAGGACGGCTGTACCGGGCCTGCCAGCGCCGTTGCGCCTCGGCTACCACCTCCTCAGCCGGCGGCGTCGGTTGGTCGGTCAAATCCCCAGGTCCCATCCAATCCCCCACTGCTGCAACCAATGCCCGATAAGCGAGAAACCATCGGTCAGCAATAGCCCCCCCACCAGCAATAAGATGACGCCGGCGGCTTTCTCAATGACCGGCAGGTAGCGGGTCATACGTTGCAAGAAACTGCCCAGCCGGTCAAACAACAAGCCGGCCAGGATAAACGGCACGCCCAATCCCATGGCGTAGCCCCCTAACAACAGCGCTGCCTGCCCAACAGTGCTCTGGTCGGCGCTGAGGATGAGAATAGTGGTCAGTACCGGACCGATGCAGGGCGTCCAGCCCGCCGCAAAGGCCATGCCGACCAAAAGTGAAGAGAGCAGCCCCCACCCCGGCCGGCCCCGCCATTGCAAGCGGGCCTCCTGGTACAAGAAGGGAAGGCGTAGCAGGCCAATCAGGTTCAGCCCAAAGATGATGATGACCAGCCCGCCCAGGAACCGCAGCCAGCTGCTGCGCAGCAGCGCTCCCACCGAGCCGGCCAGCGTGCCCAACAGCACAAAGACCAGAGTAAAACCCAGCACAAAGGCAACCGCGTGCGCTGCAACAAAGAAGCGTTGACCAGAGGTCCGGGCATCCGGTTTGGTGACGGCATAACCGCTCAAGTAGCCTAAGTAAGCCGGCACCAGCGGCAGCACACAGGGGGCCAGAAATGAAGCTAAACCGGCCAGAAAAGCCAACCCTATACTGATTTCGGTGCTCAACAAGTCACTCCTGTACTGGCCTGCCCGAAAATGGATCAGTGGCAGGATTATACCACAAAAAGCGCCAGCCCGCGCCTGCCCAGCACTGCCGGCCAGTTGGTGAGCAGGATGGAAGTCAAATGATTGACATGTCGCCAATCATTCTCTAATGTTAAGCCATTATACTAAAAACAGTCGCCCAGAACGGTGATGATAAGTAGGAGGTAGGAAAATGGATTTAAGTCATTATACCGAGAAATCACAGGAAGCGCTGCTCCGCGCGCAGGGACTCGCACAGGAGCAGGGGCATCCATCCATTGAGCCGGAACACCTGTTGCTGGCGCTATTGGAGCAAGCCGATGGGGTTGTGCCGCGCCTGATCTTGCAGCTGGGCGGCGATCCGCAGCGGCTGGCCGGCGACGTGCGACAGGCGCTCGCCCGGCGGCCTAAAGCTTATGGCGCGACGGCGCAGGTGGCCTTGTCGCCGGCAGTGTCACGCATCCTCCAGGCCGCGGAACGCGAGGCGCAAGGGCTACGCGATGAGTATGTCAGCACCGAGCACCTGCTGCTGGCGCTGGCCGATTCCAGCGCCGGCGAGGTGGCACGCCTGCTGTCCGGCTACGGCGTCAACCGGGAGGCCGTGCTGCGCGCATTGCAGGCAGTGCGCGGCGGGCAGCGCGTCACCAGCGCCACGCCAGAATCCACTTACGCCGCGCTGGAAAAATACGGGCGCGACCTGACCCAGCTGGCCCAACAGGGCAAGCTGGACCCGGTCATCGGACGCGACGAGGAAATCCGCCGCGTGATGCAAATCCTTACCCGGCGCACCAAGAACAACCCGGTGCTGGTCGGCGAGGCCGGCGTGGGTAAAACCGCCATCGTGGAAGGATTAGCGCAGCGGGTCGTCCGGGGCGACGTACCCGAAAGCCTCAAGCAAAAGCGGATTTTCCAGCTGGACATGGGTGCACTGATCGCCGGGGCCAAGTATCGCGGCGAGTTTGAGGAGCGGCTGAAGGCGGTCCTGGACGAGATCGTCCGCTCCGATGGCAAGATCATCCTGTTCATTGACGAGCTCCACCTGGTCGTCGGCGCGGGCAAGGCCGAAGGCTCCATGGACGCCGGCAACCTGCTCAAGCCGCTGTTAGCGCGCGGCGAGCTGCACACCATCGGCGCGACGACGCTGGACGAGTACCGCCAGTACATTGAGAAAGACGCCGCCCTGGAACGGCGCTTCCAGCCGGTCTATGTGGATGAGCCTTCAGTGCAGGAGACCATCAGCATCCTGCGCGGGCTGAAGGAACGCTACGACACCCATCACGGCGTCCGCATCCAGGACGCGGCCTTGATTGCCGCTGCAACGCTCAGCCACCGCTACATCACCGGCCGGCAGATGCCCGATAAGGCCATTGATCTGATTGACGAGGCCGCCGCCCGGCTGAAAATGGAGATTGACTCCAAGCCGGTGGACCTGGACCGGCTGGAGCGGCGCATCATGGAGCTGGAAGTGGAGCGGGAAGCGCTCAAGAAAGAGCGCGATGAGGCCAGCCGGCAGCGTCTGGGCAAGCTGGAACAGGAGCTCGCCGACCTGCAGGAGCAGAGCCGCACGCTGAGCGCCCGCTGGGAGCAGGAGAAAGCGGCCATCAAGGAAATCCAGGCGCTCCAACGGGAAATGGAAGAACTCAAAGTGCAGATTGAACAGGCCGAACGGCAGGCTAAACTGGAGGAAGCGGCCCGCCTGCGCTACGGCAAAGCGCTGGAGCTGCAACGCCGGCTGGATGAGGCCGAGCGCCGACTCAAACAGGTGCAGGGCGATAACCCGTTGCTGCGCCAGGAGGTCGGCCCGGAGGAAATCGCCCGCGTCGTCGCCGAGTGGACCGGCATCCCGGTCTCGCGGTTGATGGAGGGCGAGCGCGAGAAGCTGCTGCGGATGGAAGCAGCGCTCCACCAGCGCGTGGTCGGGCAAGACGAGGCGGTAGCGGCAGTCTCCAACGCGGTGCGGCGTTCCCGCGCCGGCTTACAGTCGGCGCACCGGCCCATCGGCTCGTTCCTGTTCTTAGGGCCCACCGGCGTCGGCAAGACCGAGTTAGCGCGCGCCTTAGCCGAGTTTCTCTTTGATACCGAAGAAGCGCTGGTGCGGATTGACATGAGCGAGTATCAGGAAAAGCACACCGTCTCGCGGCTCATCGGCGCGCCGCCCGGCTACGTGGGCTACGAGGAGGGCGGCCAGCTGACCGAGGCGATCCGCCGCCGGCCCTACGCGGTCATCCTGCTGGACGAGATTGAGAAGGCGCACCCGGAGGTCTTCAACGTCCTGCTACAACTGTTAGACGATGGCCGCCTGACCGACGGCCACGGGCGGACGGTGGACTTCTCCAACACGCTTGTCATCATGACCAGCAACGTCGGCAGCCGGTGGATCAAAGAGCGGGGGGCGGAAGCCGCGCGCCGCGAAGTCTTAGCCGAGCTGGATCGTGCCTTCCGCCCGGAGTTCCTGAACCGGATTGACGAGGTCATCCTCTTCCGCGAGTTGACGCGCGACGACCTGGCGCAGATTGTGGAGATTCAGGTGCGGCGGCTGCAGGCGCTGCTCCAGGAACACAACATCACGCTGGTCCTGAGTCCGGCGGCGCGCGAGTTCCTGGCCAATGCCGGTTATGACCCGGTCTACGGCGCGCGCCCGCTCAAGCGGGCCATCCAGCGCGAGCTGCAAGACCCGCTGGCGTCTGCCATCCTGGCCGGGCGCTTCAGCGAGGGCGCGACGGTGCACGTCGAGGCGGGCAAAGAGGGATTGGTGCTGAAGTAGGGCGTGAGGCGTGATACGTGATACGTGAAACGTGAAGACCTGCTCAGGCAGGCTTCACGTTTCACGTTTTTCACGTTTCACGTTTTCACGTTTCACGCTTCACGTTTTCACGTTTCACGTTTTCACGCTTCACGCTTCACGTTTCACGTCGTGGTCCGTCATCCGCTTAGAAAATCGCCCGTAACATCAACAGCAACCCGAACAGCGCGAGCGGAA
>CAYTGR010000085.1:6300-12371 GCA_964437445.1 uncultured Anaerolineales bacterium
TCCGCTTAGAAAATCGCCCGTAACATCAACAGCAACCCGAACAGCGCGAGCGGAATCCCGACGACCGCGCCAATCACGGTGACGGTGAGCACCAGCCCAACAATGACCAGGACCAGCCCCAGGATCGCCGCGATCAGCCGCCCGGTCAGCCCCAGGATCAGCGCCAGCAGGTTCCACAGCAAAGCGAACGGCCACAACAGCCAGTGCACTTTCTTCAAGTTAATCATCGCTAACCTCCTCTGGTTATTTTTCCGAGAAGGTCGTTTGTATTTGCCTTCTCTGTAAGTGTATTACGCAGGCGAAGGCAAAAAGTTGCAGCCCAAAAGGTTAGTTGGCACTCGGGGAAAATAAAATTGGCCGCCGCGTCTTTGCGTGACGCAGCGGCCAATGTCTATTTGCCGGGTTTGCCCGGATGAGTGGTCGTGAGGATTATTGGCGTAACACCAGTGGCAGGTAGATTTGATGGGTGAAGCGACGTACCGTGAGCACCACCGCACGTTGATAACTGGTACTCCAGGTTACATCAGTGATGGTAGCAGTGTTAACGATGACGGTTCCTTCAGCCGCCAAAGCACTGACTGTCGCTCGGAATTGAACCGGTATTTGACTGGCCGCCGGTACACTGCCTGTCCAGGTGATAGTGCCGCTTGCATAGCTACCAGTCCCCGAACCGGAGAGCAGACTACCCGGAACATAGGTGAGACCAGCCGGGATTGAATCGACCAATTGCGCATTACCATCCACGCCCCCTGAATTGTACAGGTATATAGTATAGGTCACAACTTGGCCCGGTTTGGCGACCGTTGAGTTGACTGTCTTATAGGTTGTACTGAGATTGGACTTTCGGGCACGGAAGACAGCCCGGCGGGTGAGAAGCTCCCCCAGCCCATCGTTGATGGTCGCCGTATTAGTGACAGGAGTAAGGTCCACCAGAGGTGTTGTGTAAGTCACGCCCAAGCTAACCGTAACCAGCGCCCCCGGCGCGATGGCGCCGGTCCAGGTGACGACACCTGCTGCGTATCCGCACGTCCCCGAGGTGCAGGTCGGGGCGACACCATTCCAGGTCGTGTTGGACGGGATTGGGTCGCTCAGGCTGGCACCAGTGGCGGTGTATAATCCGGTATTGCGCAACACAACGTGGTAGTTAACCGGATCACCCACGGCGGCTTGCGAACGATCGACCAACTTGGTTGAAGCACTCAGATTGACGTTATTGATCAGCGTGCCCGCGCTGCGTTGATAGACCACATTACGACTATCAGTAAAGGTCGCCGTGTTGGTGATCCAGGTGTTCGCCGGCAGCAGCGCCGCTGTTGTTACGGCAAAAGTGAGGGCGGCGGCATTGACGGTAGTTGGCACAAAGACTATGTTTGGTCTAAACTTCACTGCCAACATATCGGTAATATTAAAAGCCTGGCAAATATCCCCGTAAAAAACATACGGGAAGTCCGGGACTGTCCCTTCAAGGCCAAATGCGGCCGTTGTTGGCGCGGTGGTGAGATTCTGGTACTGCACCACGATCTCATGGGTCCCCTCATACAATATGATCTGCATATCCAGATAATCGTCGGGAGTGCTGTAGTAATATCGCATGTGGGTGAACTGTACCACCAGATAGCGATTGGGCGCTATACCAAACACCTTGTAGGTGATCGCGCCGCCGTCAGCAGTATATACCGCCCGGTCGCCGCCAAAGCCACCGATGAAGTTGTTGGGTGCACCGGCATTACCATAGCTGCCACAGGAAACGATGCTACCACCGGAAACGCTGAAACCCACCCACCCATTGGGTGAAACATAGAACTGACTATAATCGTTATCGTAAAATCTGAAGGTGAATCCAATCGGGAACACGCCATAGATACCATCGTCTGCGTCGACGCCCGTATCGGTCGCGCCAGTCATATCTTGCCAGTCGAAGGTTACACCAGGCACGGTACCGCCGCCAGCGCTGTCCCCGTAGTCATAGCTGCTCATTGGACGTATGAGTATTGCCGGCATTCCGCCGGTCCAGGTAATCACGCCGCTCGTGTAGGCCCCGCTACCAATGGTGTATGTCAGGCTATCCGGTATGTAAGTCGTGTTAGCCGGGAGCAGATCGGAAAGTATTACCGAGCCACCCTCGTTTGACGCATTGGTCAGCTGGATTGTGTATGTCAGCACCGCACCCGCTGTGGCCACGGTCTGGTTCACAATCTTGGTCGCAGGCGTTAAGTCAAAGAAGTTAAGTATAGAAACCACCACTTTGTTGAAGGCCAGACTCACACCGTCGCTGAAAGTGGCCGTGTTAGTGAGGCGCTGGCCGCTTGTCCAGCCGGTCGGGTTGACCACAACACCAAAAGTAAAAGTGACCGGAACCTGGCCACCCGGGATTGCGCCCGTCCACTCAACACGATTTTGGCCACTGTTGTAGGTGGCTCCCAGCGGGTTATAGCCAAAGCCGCCGAAGGTCGTACCGGCCGGGATGGGATCGCGGACACTGGCATTAGCGAGCGCCGTGGGATTGCTGTGCAGCTCAATGGTGTAAGTAATGCGATCGCCGGGCTGTACAGTGATCTGCTGCACCTGCTTGTTGGATAAGCAGAAAGCGTCGGCCAGTTTAAGTGATTCATTAACGTTGCTCAGGTTATAACTGGCACCACCCACCGCGAACACACGTCCCGCGACAAAGGCCGAAGCCGAGCCGGCGCGGTCCACGTTATTGAGCGATGGAATAATTGTCCAGGTATTAGTAGCCGGATTGTAACGTTCCGCACTGGTCAGCCCGTTCCAACCATTGCCACCGCCGGAGACGTAGAGATACCCATCAGCTGCCGCCGTCAGCCCCGGCGATTGCCGCCCAAAGTTCATGGATGCGGCGGTGCTCCAGGTGTCAGTGGTAGGATCGTAGACCTCAACCGTAGCCAGATTAGGCCACCCGCCAACAACATAGATTTTACCGCCGAGCTCCGCCGCCGCAGCATACCCCCGAGCGTCACCCGGCATCGGCGCTTTCGTCGTCCAGACATTGGTCGCCGGATCGTATTCGTAAGTGAATCTATAGAAATTGCCGGTGGCATCGGCGCCGCCCAAGGCATATAGCTTGCCATTGGCAGCCGCGATGGCAACCCCCGTCAAGGCCACAGGCAAGTCAGCTACTGACGACCAGGTATCGGTCGTCGGGCTATACATATAGACGCTCTTGAAGGCCGTCCCACTGGCATAGCCGCCGACGACATAGATCTTGCCGTTCAATACAGCAGCATTGATATTACCGCGCACGGCAGGCAGTGGCGCCATGCTGGTCCAGGTATTGGAGCAGGCGTTGTAGCGTTCATTGGCTGCCAATGAACCACTAATGCCCTGCCCGCCGATGGCAAAGTAGTAAGGTGTGCCCGGCAAGGCCGTTGCACCCAGTCTGTAGCGCGGGGTAGGCATGGGTGCTTCGACTTCCCACAGCGGGAAGGCCGTAGTTTTGGCGCTCATGCGACTGTTAGTCGTTAACTGTGCTTGCGATGTAGCTGTAACAGTGAACGTGTCAATCGCACCCATGCTAGCCGTATTGGGGATAGTCACTTCGACGCCCAATACCTGTTGGCTGCAAGCTGCCAATTGCACTGTCTGCGCCACTTGTGTCGTGCCGCTGACGATGCGTGTGGGCCAGACATTGCCAGCCAGCGACAGATTGTAAGTGTCGGTGTTAACGCCTCTGTTGGCGACGAGCAGGCCGTAGGTAAAGACCGAGCCGGGTGGGAGGACTTTACTATTGGGCGAAACGAAGGCATCAACGCCGTAGGCTGCCTTGCTGCCGATTACCCACTGGATGCTCCGATCGAGCACATCGGCGTACTCGGGCGGTCGATTGTAGGCACGCGGGCCCAGGTTTTCATAGCCCACCGCAAAGTAAACAGCACGGTAGCCGGCGCCACAGGGCTCAACCGCCAGTGCTGCCGCACCGTTGCCATTGTTATAGGTCATTACCGGATAGGCGCTGCCATCGCGCGGTGCGACTGCGTCCGGTGACAGAGAAATCGCCGTATTGTCATAGCTGTACAGCGCCGCTTCGTTGAGCGTCAGGTCCAGGGTGTTTAAGAAACTAAGCCCAGAGACTTTGTCGCCTCTCCCGGCCGCAACACCCATTGAGTAAGTGGCATGGAGGTAATTCTGGAAGAAGGTTGTGCTACCATCAAAGAAAGCAATATTCTGACCGGAGATGATAAGCCGGCCACCGCTGTCCAGATAGTTCTGCAATACCGGAGTGGAACCATAGAAATCGGGGGAATAGCCGGTGTCAATCCAGATGACCACGCCATAATTCGTCGGTGTCATCACCGTCGTGAGCCAAGCGAAGCTGGCTGAATCCGTGATAGCCGTGGTATCATACAGATAGTTGCGCTGATCCAGCGACACCTGGAAAAAGTTATGCGCCGGCCGTGCCCCAAACCAACCGTAATAATTATCGGCCTCAACCAGCAGAATGGTCGGTGCCGGCGTCAGGACAAAGTTGTGAGTCGAACCACCCGAAGCCACGGTCACATTTTCATGTTGAATGCGGTAGCCTTTTGCTTTAACAGTCAGCGCTTGTGCACCGGTCGGCAGTGTCAGCGTGTAGACACCACTCGCCCCTGTTGTGAAAGAGAGGCTCGGTTTGGCGTCAACGTACACTAACGCGCCATTAACCGGCGTTGTACCAGATAAAACTACACCGGTCAGAGTAGCAGCTGGCAATGGCGTCAGGTTGAAGTCAACGACTGAGCTCGTACCGGTGAGAACGCTGACACCTGCAAATGTGCCGGGGTTGTAGCCAAAGGCGTTCACCGTCACGTTGTATGAGCCACCCGGCACAGTCACCGAATAGGCGCCATTCGCAGCAGAAGCAGTAGTGAAGGTGTCAAGTGCTTTAACGCCAGTAATCGTTGCGCCATTGATGGGGGCAGACGTATTAGCATTGCGTACTGTGCCACGCAAATCGCCCGCCGATAGCACCCAGCGCACTGCATTGTAAGCATCAATCCGGCCATAGCCATAGTCATCATTGGGCGTCGTGGTGCCAAACTTGACGGCAGTAGATTCAATGAACTTCTGGATCTCGTCCGCGTTGAAATCGCGCCTGCCGTCCTTCAGATCGGCAGACACCATCAACGCCACCAGGCCAGACACAGCTGGCGCCGCCATCGATGTGCCTGACCAGCCACTCTGATAGCCATTGCCGCTCACAGATGATTTGATATTCACCCCAGGGGCAGTCACGTTGGGCTTCTGAACCTCCTCGTAAAATGAAGGCCCGCGCCCGCTGAAAGAAGCGACTTTGTCATCAATATCGGTGGCCCCGATCGTGAATGCTTCCGGTACAGAAGCGGGGGAACCGATGCTGCCTGGCCCAGCGCTGGGGTTACCCGCAGCGAACACCGGCACGATGCCAGCCGCGCGCAGCGCCTGAATCGCTGGCCGGAAAGTGTCATCGGCCGGGTTAGAGGAGCCCCACGAGTTGTTGACAACGTCGGGCGCTTTGGAGCAGTCGCGCGTGGATAGATCACCACTCAGATCAGTAGGGCACAGGAACCATTGGAAGGCTTTGTTGCCGCCAATATCGTCTCCCCAATAACCAGGCATCGTGTTACCACAAATACCCGGCACGGCAATCCATTTAGCGCCTGGGGCCATGCCAATCTTGGTGTTGGCCGTGCCGCCATCGCCCACCATGGTCCCCATGGTGTGAATGCCGTGGTCATTGCACCAAATAGGTACACTACTCACGCTGGGGCCAAGATTTCCACCGGGATAGAGATTGCTATCAGGCTCAAACCAATTGTAGTTATGATCCACCGTGACGCCGTTCCAACCCCGATACTGGGACTTGAGCGCAGGATGATCCCACTGCACCCCGGTATCAAAATCGCCGACAACGGCACCAGCACCGTTAACGCCGAATTCATTCCAGACGCGGTCGGCGTCCACCAAATCAATGTTCCAGTTATCGGAATCAAGCCCGCCCAGCCCATTGGCCGACGTCGCGCTGATCAGGGTTGGCTGATCATTCTCTACCGTACATTTGCTAACGACTCGCTGAATTGCAGGTGAAATGTAGGCTC
>CAYTGR010000086.1:0-12294 GCA_964437445.1 uncultured Anaerolineales bacterium
GGGGACTCCACACGGGCGGCGACCTCGCCGTCGTGCCAGCGCAGGGTGAGCGCCTGCCCCGGTTGGGCCTGGGCGGCGGCGGTGAGCAGCCGGCCGCTCTCGCGCTCGGCGATGATGGCGTAGCCCCGCTGCAACACCGCCTCCGGGTTGAGCGCCTCTAAGCGGGCGGTGGCGGCCGCCAGACGCTGGCGCTCCAGCCGCAGCCGGTGGGTGAGCGCCGTCTCAGACCGCGCGGCCAGATCGTCCACCCGCTGGCGGGAGCCGGCCAGCCGCGCGGCGGGTCCCAGGTGGCCTAAGGCCCGCTGCCATTGCTCTACCTGCCGCCGGAACGCGGCCAGCCGCGCCGTCATCCCCCGTTCCAGCCGCCCCTGGGCCTGCCAGAGCCGCTCCTGGAGCTCGGTCCGGTCGGGCGTGGCGAGCTCCGCCGCCGCTGAGGGGGTGGGCGCGCGCCGGTCGGCGGCGAAATCGGTCAGCGTGAAGTCGGTCTCGTGGCCCACCCCGGAGATGATGGGGATGCGCGAGGCCGCCACGGCCCGCACCACCCGTTCATCGTTGAAGGCCCACAAATCTTCCAGGGAGCCGCCGCCCCGCACGACCAGGATCACCTCTACTTCGGGGCGGGCGTTGAGCGCGGCTAAAGCGGCCACGATTTGCGGGGGGGCTTCAGTTCCCTGCACGAGCGTGGGGGCCAGGAGCACCTGCGCTAACGGGTAGCGGCGGCGCAGGATGTTGAGCACGTCGCGCAGGGCTGCCGTCGCCGGCGAGGTGACGAGGCCGATGCAGCGCGGATAGGGGGGGAGGGGGCGTTTGCGCTCTTCGGCGAACAACCCCTCGGCGGCCAGACGGTGCTTGAGCCGCTCAAATTCCTGGAACAGCACCCCGCGTCCGGTCGGCTGGAGGGAATCCACGTAGAGCTGGTAGCGCCCGCCGGCCTCGTAAAGCCCGATCCGCCCGTGGGCCGTCACCTGATCGCCGTCGCGCGGCTGGAAGGTGAGCGCCCGCGCCTGCGTCTTCCAGATGACGCAGGCCAGTTGCGCGCCGGCATCTTTGAGCGTGAAGTAGAGATGCCCGGAAGCGGCCCGCGAGAAGTTGGAGATCTCGCCCGTGACCCAGAGGTTTTGGCAGAGCGGATCGCGCTCCAGCAGCGTGCGGAGCCGGGCGGTGAACTCACTGACGGTATAGGCGGTCTCAGCGTCGGAGAAGAGCGAGGGCTGGTTCCACATGGGCCGCTCCTAAAAGACCAGGCTGAGCAGGGCCGCCAGCAGCAGCCCGCCGCCGAGCGCCAGCAACAGGATGGCCGTGGTGGCCGGCATTGGCAGTAGCGTCAGGCCGCCCAGCAGCCCCACCGCGTAAATCACCGCCCCCACGATGACCAGGATGCGTTCGGCCCCGCGCAGGCGCAAACGCTCGGCGCGCGAACGGTAAACACGGCGACGGGTCATGACCGGTCCCTCCCTATGACACGGATTTTCACACGATAGCTGAGCTCGTAGTGAGGCGCTTCAGCGCCGTTCTGGTGCTGAAGCGCAACCCTACCAGCCCAGGCCGTTCACCCACCGGGCGCGACCCGCGCCGGCGTGGAAGGCTGCCCCGCGCACTGATCCTCGCGCAAGGCAGCGACAAAGCAGAGCGACGAGAGCCGGTTGGCGTAGGCCAGGTTGGCGGCCCCGATCCCCGCTTCGGCCTCCATCAGCGCGACCAGCCGCCGTTCGGCCCGCCGCGCGATGGTCCGCGCGACATGGCAGGCCGCGCCGGCCGGCGAATCGCCCGGCAACACAAACCCCGTCAGCGGCGGCAGGGCGGTTTCCAGGTGCGCGATGGTCGCTTCCAACCACTGGACTTCCTCGGCGGAAAGGCCGGGGAAACGCGGGCGGACTTCCGGCGTCGCCGAGAGGTGCGACATCAGCCGGTAGAGATGGCGCTGGACGGTCGGCCAGACCTCGCCGAGCGCCGGGTCTTGCCCCAGCGCGCGGGCCAGGCCGATGGCGCTGGTGGTCTCGTCAAAAGTGCCGAGGGTCTCAATCAACAGGTCACTTTTGGGGATGCGGCCCTCGCCTAACCGCCCGGTGTCGCCCCGATCCCCTTTGCCGGTGTAAAACGTCGTTTTGCCGCTCATCTCATGGCCTCCTGCTGGATGGTGGTAGTTTACCCGGCTTTGCCGAGATAGCAAGATTGGAGTACAATCACACAACGTAACATTAAACAAGGAGTACTCAAGCAACAGCCATGCCAACGAAAATGATGGAAGTCCAGTTTCAGGAATTGAAAGCCCGCTTGATGGACGTGTACGATCTGCATGGGGCGACGGCCCTGTTGGGGTGGGATCAGATGACCTACATGCCTTCAGGGGGCGCGGCGGCGCGCGGGCGCCAACTCGCGTTGTTGAGCCAGCTGGCCCACGAGCGCGCAGTGGATCCGGCCATTGGCCGCTTGCTGGACGCGCTCCGGCCCTACGAGGAAAGCCTGCCCTACGATTCCGACGAGGCCAGTTTCATCCGCGTGGCCCGGCGTGAATACGAACGCCAGACCCGCATCCCGACCCCCCTGGTGATGGAGCTTTCCATGCACCAATCGGCCTCCTTTGATGTCTGGGCGAAGGCCCGCCCGACTAATGACTTCGCCGCCGTCCGGCCTTATCTGGAAAAGACGCTGGAGTTGAGCCGCCGCGTGGCCGACTGTTTCCCCGGCTACGAGCACATCGCCGATCCTCTGATTGATTTTTCCGATTACGGGATGCGGGCTGCCACGGTGCGGACTCTGTTTGCCGAGCTGCGGGCGCAGCTGGTGCCCATCGTGCAGGCGATCACCGCGCAGCCGCCCGCCGACGACGCGGTGCTGTTCCAGCATTTCCCGGAGCCGGCGCAGTGGCAGTTCGGGCTGGCGGTGGCCCGCCGGTTAGGCTACGATTTTGAGCGGGGCCGGCTGGACAAGACCCACCATCCCTTCACCACCAAGTTTGCGTTAGGCGACGTGCGTATCACGACCCACGTGAAGGAGCGCGATTTCCGCGACGCTTTCTTCAGCACCGTCCACGAGGTGGGGCACGCCATGTACGAGCAGGGCATCGCCCCGGAGTACGAGGCCACGCCGCTGGGACATGGCACCTCGTCGGGCGTCCACGAGAGCCAGTCGCGCCTGTGGGAGAACCTCGTCGGGCGCAGCCGGGGGTTCTGGGAGTACTTCTACCCGCAGGCCCAGGTGGCCTTCCCGCAGCAGCTCGGTGCCGTCCCGCTGGAGGATTTCTACCGCGCCATCAACAAGGTGGAGCGCTCGCTCATCCGCACCGACGCCGACGAAGTGACCTACAACCTGCACGTCATGCTCCGGTTTGACCTGGAACTGGCGCTATTGGAGGGGGCACTGGCCGTGCGGGACCTGCCGGAGGCCTGGCGGGCGCGCTTTCAGGCCGATCTGGGGATTGTCCCGCCGGATGATAAGGATGGTGTGTTGCAGGATATGCACTGGTACTCCGGCTTCATCGGCGGTGCGTTTCAGGGCTACACGTTGGGCAATATTCTCAGCGCGCAATTCTATGAGGCGGCGTTGCAGGCGCAGCCCGCCATCCCGGCCCAGATCCGGCAGGGCGAGTTTGGGACATTGCACGGCTGGTTGCGGGAGAATATTTACCGGCACGGCAGCAAATATACCGCCGACGAGCTGGTGCGGCGCATCACCGGCGGCCCGCTCAGCGTTACGCCCTACATCCGCTATCTAAGGGAGAAGTACGGCGAGCTCTATCCGCTGTGATGGGTGGCTCTCTGTCAATGACCTGAGCTGCCTCCACGCCACCAGGAGCCCACGGACGCCTGCCCCCAGACCACCGGCGGTTAAAATAGCATGGTCTGTGGACCGCGAGCCCGGTGGGAGGAGCGGCGATTAGCCGCAGGAGAGCCGGAGAGGCATGGACCGGGCCCGCGCTGATTGGAGCGGGCCCGGTTGGTTTTTATTTCGTAGGGGCGCATTTCAGCGCCCTCACCACGGCGCTAAAGCGCTTCACTACAAGCTTTTCTCTTTTCCCGATGACTATGGATACGCGCCAAATGTGTTATAATAGCCCGTCCTGTGTCGTGACCTGGGGCGTGTGCAGCCGGGTATTGAGTGCCGGCGTTCGGCCCACGGGTCAGGCAGCGGGTGAAGAGTTTATCGTTAAGTAAGTCAGGGATAAGTAAGATGGAAAAGAAAAAAGAAGCACCGATTGAAAATGTCCGCATCATCGGCATTTTTGCCCACGTGGATGCGGGGAAGACCACGACGACTGAGTCTATTCTCTACTACACCGGGCGGATTCACCGCCAGGGGGACGTGGACAGCGGCGATACGCAGATGGATTTCCTCCAGCAGGAGCGGGAACGCGGCATCACCATCATGTCGGCGGCGACGGCCTGTCGCTGGCAGGGCTACCGGATCAACATCATTGACACGCCCGGGCACGTGGATTTCACCGCCGAGGTCGTGCGCTCCATCCGGGTGATTGACGGTGCGGTGATGATCCTGTGCGGCGTCGGCGGGGTGGAGCCGCAGACGGAAGCGGTCTGGCTGCACGCGGATAACGAACACCTGCCCCGGCTGATCTTTATCAACAAACTGGACCGGTTGGGTGCGGATTTTCAGCGGGTGTTGGGCGAAGCGCGCGAACGGTTGACGCCCAAAGCCGTCCCGTTGACCCTGCCGCTCGGCGAGGAGGGGGAATTCTGCGGGGTGATTGACCTGCTGACAGAACGGGCGCTGATCTGGCACGAGGGGGAAGACGACCCGGAGAGCGCGCCGATCCCGGCGGCGCTGGCGGCGCAGGCCGCGCAGGCCCGCGAGCAGCTGATTGATAGCATCTGTGAAACCGACGAAGCGCTCCTGTTGCGGCGGCTGGAAGGGGAGCCGCTGGAGCTGGAGACCTTGCAGGCGGCGCTCCGGCGCGCTACCATCGCCAGAGACCTGGTGCCGGTGCTCTGTGGAGCCTCCCGCAACCGTATCGGTGTCCAACCGCTGCTGGATGCGATTGTCGCCTACCTGCCGGCACCGGTAGATATGCCGCCCGTGCTCGGCCACAACCCGCTGAATGAGGAGGAGATTCTGGAGCGGCCCGATGCGTTTGACGCTCCCTTCTGCGCGCTCGCTTTCAAACTGGTCAATGATCCCCATGTGGGCCATCTGACCTGGGTGCGGGTCTTCTCCGGGCACTTGAACGCCGGTGATCCGCTCTACAACCCGCGTACCGGCGAGGCAGAGCGTGTCAGCCGCATCTACCGGATGCACGCCAACCGCCGGGAGCAGGTGGACTGGATGGCCGCCAGCGATGTGGTCGCCCTGGTAGGGTTGAAAAGTGCGGCCACCGGCGATACCCTGTGCGATCCCCAGCACCCCATTTTGCTGGAACGGCTGAAGTTCCCGGAGCCGGTGATCGCAGTGGCGCTGGCGCCGGCCTCCAGCAAGGAGCGCGAGAAGCTGCATCAGGCCGTGCTACGGCTTTGCGATGAGGACCCGACGCTGGTCGCCCAGGTCAACCCGGAGACGGGCGACCTGACGCTGGCCGGTATGGGAGAACTGCACCTGGACGTGACGCTGGACCGCCTGCGGACGGAATTCGGGTTGACGCCGCAGGTGAGCGCGCCGCAGGTGGCCTACCTGGAGACCGTGCGGCGGACCACGGAGCAGACGATCACGTACAAGAAGCAGAGCGGCGGGCACGGCCACTTTGCCGAGGTGGTGATGCGCATAGAACCGTTGCCGGAAGCCGAGGCTGAGCTGGCCGAGAACGGCGTTTACTTTGTCAGCGCGGCCCCGCCGGCGGAGCTCCCCCGCGATTTCTGGCGGCCGACCGAGCTGGGACTGCGCCGGGCGCTGGAACAGGGCGTCATTGCCGGTTTCCCGGTGCGCCGGGTGAAGGTCACCCTGCTGGGCGGTCGCTATCACGAAGTGGATTCCGCCGCGATGGACTTTGAGATCGCGGGCGGCATGGCGGCCCGTCAGCTGGTGCGGGCGGCGTTGCCGACCCTGATGGAACCGGTGATGCACGTGGATATCAACACGCCGGAGGAGTACGCCGGCAACGTCGTCGCCGACCTGGGGCGGCGGCGGGGGCTGGTCAATGCCCTGCGGGCGCGGGGCCAGCTGCGCAACGTGGATGGCGAGGTGCCGCTGTCCACCATGCGCAACTACGCGACGGAGCTGCGCAGCCAGACTCAGGGGCGGGGCACCTTCACCCTGGAATTCAAACGTTACGAGATGGTGCCCGATCCGTTGGCCGAGGAGATCGTCAAAGAGCGGCGGGCCGCCGGGAAAGTGCCGGAACGGTAGCGGTGATAACTAAACGCCCCGACTTGTAGTCGGGGCGTTTTTGTGTGGAGGAGCGATTACACGTCCAGGTTTTTCACGTCTTTCGCGTGGCTCTGGATGAACTTGCGGCGCGGCGCGACCTCATCGCCCATCAACATGCTGAAGGTGCGGTCGGCCTCGGCCGCGTCCTCAATCGTCACCTGCAACAGCAGCCGGCGGGCCGGATCCATCGTTGTTTCCCAGAGCTGCTCCGGGTTCATTTCGCCCAACCCTTTGTAGCGCTGAATGCTCATCGTCCGGGTAGCGGCCTTTTTCCCCAACTGCCTGGTCAGCTGCTCGCGCTCGGCCTCGGAGTAAGCGTAGACGATCTCTTTCCCGGCCTGGATGCGGTAGAGCGGCGGTTGGGCGATGTAGAGATGCCCCTGTTCAATGAGCGGCTGCATGTAGCGGAAGAAGAAGGTGAGGAGCAGCGTGCGGATGTGCGCGCCATCTACATCCGCGTCGGTCATGATGATGGTGCGCTCGTACCGCAGCCCCGACAGGTCAAACTGGTCCCCGACGCCGCAGCCCAGCGCCGAGATGAGCGCCTGCACCTCTTTGTTGCTCAGAATTTTGTCTAAGCTGGCCCGCTCGGTATTGAGAATCTTGCCGCGCAGGGGGAGGATGGCCTGGAAGTGCCGGTCGCGCCCCTGTTTGGCGCTGCCACCGGCCGAGTCACCCTCTACGATAAAGAGCTCCGCCCCGCCCGGATCGCGCCGGGAGCAGTCGGCGAGCTTGCCCGGCAGCGTCATGGAGTCCAGCGCGCTCTTGCGGATCACCAGGTCGCGCGCTTTGCGCGCCGCCGCGCGGGCCCGCGAAGTGGTCAGACATTTATCCACCACCCGGCGGGCCGAGCGGGAATCCTTCTCAAAGAATTCGCTGAGCGCCTCGGCGACGGCCGTCTCCACCGCCGATTTGACCTCCGGGTTCATCAACTTGACCTTGGTCTGGCTCTCAAATTGCGGGTCGGGCACTTTGACGCTGATGACGGCGGTCAGTCCTTCGCGCACATCGTCGCCGGTCAGATTGGTATCGGCCTCTTTGAGCAGCCCCAGCTTGCGGCCTACGTCGTTGAGCGTGCGGGTGAGCGCGGAGCGGAAGCCGGTCAGGTGCGTGCCGCCGTCAATGGTGTTGATGGTGTTGGCGAAGGTGAGCACTGTATCGGTGAAGCCGTCGGTATATTGCAGGGCGACCTCTACGGTCACGCCCTCAAACTCGCGCTCCACGTAGAGCGGTTCGTGAAGCGGATCACGGGTGCGGTCCAGGAATCTGACGAACGAGAGGACGCCGCCCTCAAAATAAAAAGTCATCTTGCGGGGGAAAGGCTCCACCCGGCGATCAATGAGCTCCAGCGTGACGCCGCGCGTGACAAAGGCCATCTCCCGGAAACGTTGGGACAAGACGTCAAACTGGTAATCCACATCCTTGAAGATGGTGGGGTCAAACCGGAAAGTGACGGTAGTGCCGGTTTCACCATTCTTGGTCTTGCCGGTCGGCTGGACGGCGGCCAGGGGGACCCCCCGCTCGTAGCGCTGGAAGAAGAGGCCGCCGTCGCGTTTGACCTCCACCTCCATCCATTCCGAAAGCGCATTGACTGCCGAGACGCCGACACCGTGGAGGCCGCCGGAGACTTTGTAGCCGCCGCCGCCGAACTTACCGCCGGCGTGGAGTGTCGTCATCACCACTTCCAGCGCCGAGATGCCCTTCTGGGGGTGTGTCTCCACCGGGATGCCGCGCCCGTTATCCTGAACGGAGACGCTGCGGTCCGGGTAAATCGTCACGCGGATATGATCGCAGACGCCCGCCAGCGCTTCGTCAATCGCGTTGTCCACCACCTCGTAAACCAGGTGGTGTAGCGCGCGCTGGTCGGTGCCGCCGACATACATGCCGGGCCGCCGGCGCACCGCTTCCAGCCCTTCCAACACCTGGATGGTGGAGGCATCGTATTTAAGGGCGCCGTTCGGTTTCGTGGCGCCGTTCTGTGGTCTCTCTACCATACAACCTCACAATATTGCGGCTTGACTTTCATGTCATACCGGGACACAGTTGGCGGGCGCAGGGCGCCCGCCTCAGAGGAAACTTCGCCAACCGGCTGCATCAGAGGCAGCGGGTCGTCACATCCCCATCCCCTCTATTTTCCCACAAAGTTGCGAAGAGACAAGGCCGGCGGCCGCCACTGTTTAAAAGAACATTTTTCCTGTTTTGATTATAGCACAAATGTTCTAAAATGCAAGCTGTGGAAACAGCGCGTTGAAATCCGAATTCTCAAGTCCGAGATGAGCCCGGGCGGGCGGGAGCGCGCCACTCCTGGCGGAGCCGCTGCCAGTTGAGCGCCTCCATGGAGAGCAGCGTGTCGGCCTGGAAGAAGCGCGCGGCCGCCAGCATCACGCCGTAGGCCGCCGCCGCAAGCACCAGCAACCCCACCAGCGACTGCCAGAGCGGCACATCGCCGGCGACGAGCCGGGTCGGCATGGAGACCGGCGCGGTCAGCGGGAACAGGCTCAGGAAGGTGGCGAGGCCGCCGTCAGGCGCTTGCATAAAAGCGCCGTTGAGCCAGAGCGGGATCATCAGGGGCAGCAGGACGATGAAGACAAACTGACCGCCCTCGCGGGCCGTCGGCGCTAAGGCCCCAATCGCCCCCAGCAGGGAGGCGTATAAGAGGTAGCCCAGCAGGAAATAACCTAACGTCCAGAGCAGGAAGCCCGGCGGCAGGTTGAATACGGACGTCATCTGGAGCGCCGCCTTGGCCCGGTCCAGGGCGAGGAGCCCGCCACCGGTCCAGATGATTACCTGCAACAGCCCGATGCACCCCAGGCCCACAATCTTGCCCAGCATCAATTCGCGCGGCCGCAGGCTGAGTAACAGGACCTCTGCCGTGCGGCTCTCTTTCTCGCGGGTGACGCTTTGCAGCATGAAACCGCTGGTCATCGTCAGGACAAAGAGGAAAATCATGAGCGTGGCGAGTGGCACGAAGAAGACCAGCAGGTTATTTTCCTGGTCCTCGTCCTGCGGCGCTAATGTCTGCTGGTGGATGACCGGGGTGGGGTTGATCCAGGCTGCTGCCCGGTCAGGGTCGTCCAGAAGATTGTAGGCCACCGCCTGGCGCATTAGCGTCTCGCCAGGGGCGCGGCCAAGCAGGGTGAACCGCTCGGCGGTGAAGATCAGCGCACCGGAGGCCATGAAATCGGCCGGGATGAGGTAATACTGGCCGATCTCGCCGCGCTGTAGCGCGGCCCGCGCAGCCGCTTCGTCGGGGTAAGCGCGTAGCCAATCCCACGACTGGTCGGGTGGCAGGCGGCGCAGCAGGCCGGCTTCGTCCACGTAACCGGTGGTTTCTGAGGGGATGGGCGAGCTTTGCTGTTCCTCCGCCACTGCGCGGTTCACCATCACCTGCGTACCGATGTTGAGAGCCAGTACCACCAGCGGCAACAGGAAAGTGGTGAGCCAGAACGACGGTTTGCTCAGGATACTATAAATTTCATTTTTGATCACGACGAAAATGGTGCGCATAAAGTCCCTCTGAAAGTGGCACTTAGTTATCGGGTCGCTCTGGTGAGAACCAACGAATCCATGAACCAGCCAACTTTCCCTCCCCAGCTCCTCATCTGCCTGTTTCCTCTGTTCCGGGCTTCTCCTTCAACGCTGTGCCTATCTCCCGCAGGCTAAGGCGTTGACCGTAGCGCAGCATCCCGAAGCGGAAAATCCGTGCGGCGGCCCACAAGCTGAGGACGGCGGCTCCCGTGGTGAGCGTCCAGCTGAGGAGCAGCTGCCAGAGCGGGATAGTCGTGACACTCCAGCGCAGCAGGATCATGAGCAACGAAGTGGTCGGGAAGATTGTCAGGGCGACGAGCAGCGGGCTATCCGGGTTGATGAAGAGGAGCGCAAGGCCGAAAAAGGGAACGATGAAGAACAGATTGAGCAAGCCGGCGATTTGTTGCCCCTGGCGAAGTTCGGTCACTACGCCGCCAATCGCGATCATCAGGCTGCTGATCAGCGCGTAGGCGGGCAGGAAGTAGAGTCCTGCCACCAGCAACAGATCCCAGGGGACGCGGATTACCTGGAGTTGCGGGACGAAGCGGGCGCCAATGATTACGCCCACCACGGCAAAGGCCCCCCAGACGGCCAGCTGGGTCAGCGCCACGCCGATCAGCCCTAAGGCTTTGCCGCCGATCAGCTGCTCCGGGGTCATCGTCGTGATCATAATCTCAATCGTGCGATTCTCCTTTTCATCGGCCACGACCTCCAGCATATAGCCGGAGGAACTCATCACGATGAAAAAGAAGAAAAAGGCGACGACGAAGGGCAGGACCACGTTGGCTATGTTGGCCAGGCTGATCTCGTGGTCTCCGCTGACGGGCCTGATGATCAGCTCGGGGCCTTTCAGGGCCCAGGGGCGTTCCGCCAGCGGATGGCCGGCAAGCAGGTTGGCGCGCAGGGTGCGGTCAAAGCCGGTCTGGACTACATCGTCGGGGACACGATCCCAATAGTAGAGCGTGACTTCTCGCCGTTGCCGGTAATCTGGCGGCAGTACGTAGAAGGCCTGGATCTCTCCGGCAGTCAGCGCCACGCGGGCCGCCGGCTCATCGTCAAAGGCGCGCAGGGAGATGTCTCCGCCCGCGCGGGCGGAATCCAGGCTGATCCCGGGCGCCAGTACCCCGGCCTGATCTACGTAGCCGATGGGGCGGCGGTCGGATTGCGCCAGCGACACCATGATGATGGCAGCCATGAGGACACCCATGAACAGGGGCAGGCCAAGTGTCCCGACCAGGAAGGAGCGCTGCTGGACGCGGTGACGGTATTCCTGCCGTGCCATCAGCCAGAACTCACGCATGGGCGGCCTCCGATTGGCCCTGCACCACCGAGACAAAGATGTCGTCCAGCGACACGGCGGCGATTTCAAAGCGTTCTACTTGCACGCCGGGGCGGGCCGCTAAGGCCTGGAAAATCTCCTGCACCCCCACGCCCGGTTGTAGCGCCAGGTGCCACGTTCCGTTGTCCTGGCGGGCCTCCAATACGCCCGGCAGCCCGCTGAAGTCACCCTGGCCTGCTACCGTCACGGCGTTGCCGGCGAAATCGCGCTTGATCTGCTCCACCGCGCCGTAAAGCACTGTGCGTCCCTGGTTGATCAGGACGATCCGGTTGCAAAGCGCCTCCACCTGGTACATCTGGTGCGTGGACATGATGATCGTTTTGCCGGCCTGGCATTGTTCTTCCATGATCTCTTTGACCAGCCGGGTATTGACCGGGTCCAGCCCGGAGAACGGTTCGTCCACGATAATGAGCTCCGGTTCATGCAGCAAAGTGGCGATGATCTGTGCTTTTTGCTGCATCCCCTTGCTGAGCTCCTGCACCTTTTGGCGGCGATGGTCGTAGAGGTCCAGCCGCTTGAGCCACTCCACCAGACGTCCACGGGCCGTGGCCTCGTCCAGCCCTTTCAACGTCGCCAGGAAGACGAGGGTGGTCTCCAACGGCAAATCCTTGTACAACCCGCGTTCCTCCGGCAGGTAGCCGATGCGTTTCTTTTTGGCCTCGTCCAACCGGCCACCAAAGAGAGTGGTCTCCCCGGCGTCCGGGCGGAAGATGTCCAGCAACATCCGGATGGTGGTGGTTTTGCCAGCGCCGTTTGGCCCCAGAAGGCCGAAAATTTCGCCGGGATAAACTTCAAATGAGACATCCTGGACGGCCTTGACCGGGCCGAAGGATTTGCTGACGTGTGAAACGGTAACGGTAGGGTTCATGATTATCTCCTGCACCGAATTATCTTCCAGGTTTAAACCGCAGTCAACATGCTCCGGAGCGCGCCGTGAGAAAATTTTGCGCGCCATAGGTCGCGCTCGCTATGCTGCCACGGCCCATGGATTTACTTTCCGACCAGCAGCCGTAGGGCAAACTTTAGTTTGCATCTTAGGGCAAACTGAAGTTTGCCTTACCTCCTTTGAAAATAGCGCTTTGCTTGTAGTCAGGCGCTTTAGCGCCGTCCAACGC
>CAYTGR010000087.1:158-11745 GCA_964437445.1 uncultured Anaerolineales bacterium
TATCTATCTATCTATCTATCTATCTATCTATCTATCTATCTATCTATCTATCTATCTATGTTACGCCTTCTAAGCCGGCTGGCTCATGACCGAATTTAATTTTTAAACTTCATCAGCGCGGCTCAGACGGCGCTGAAGCGCCTCACTACAAACTCAGAACGTTATTTTCAGATTTCATCCTTCCGCCTTCATCCTTTCAGAAGGCGTTCACCAGCCGTGGGATGAAAATGTGAGTAGTGAGCGGTAAGCAGGCAACAGGAGCTTCCTAACTGCTCTCTGCTCACTCCTTAACTGGTTTCTGTTTTCAAGGGAGGGAGGTCATTCCATGCGAATTACAATGATCGGTCATAGCACGGTGCTGATTGAGGCGGCGGGCAAGAAGATCCTCACCGATCCTTATTTTGGCACGTGGGGCAACCCGGCTTATGTGCGAGTCGCGCCGCCGGCACAACCGCGCGCGGCGCTGCGCGACGTGGACCTGGTGCTGATCTCGCACAGCCATTGGGATCACACCGACCGGGCCTTCTTGCGGGCGCTGCCCGTGGAGACGCCGGTGCTTGTGCCGGCACGCGCGCGGCTGCCGATGACGTTAGTGGGCGTCCGGCGTCCGCTCGGGCTAGCCGTCTGGGAGGAACATCGCGTCGGTCCCCTCACGGTGACGGCCGTGCCGGCGCTCCACATGGTCGTGACCAGTGGTTTTGTGCTCCAGGCTGAGGGCCAGACGGTTTACTTTGCCGGGGACACGTTCTACCGGCCGTTCATGCGGGAGATCGGGCAGCGCTTTCGGTTGGACGTGGCGTTGCTGCCGGTGACCACCTACCGCATCCCGATGACGATGGGCGAGCGCGAGGCCGTCCACGCCGTGCAAGACCTGCAGCCGGCCGTTGTCATCCCGATCCACCTGGGGTTGCGACCGCGGTCCCCCCTGTTGCGCACCAACCATAGCCCTGCCGGGTTTGCTCGCCGCGCCCGCGAGGCCGGTTTGACCACCTCAGTGGTGATCCTGAACAACGGCGAGAGTTACGAAGTGGAGAAGCAGTAAACGGGGGCGGTGTGGAAGAAGCGTGAAACGTGAAACATAACGAGACGCTCCGCGGGACCTGACGTTTCACGCTTCACGCTTTACGTTTCACGTTTCACGTTTTAATTTGCCGGTTCACTCTGTCAGGAAGATGTCGGTGCCGCAGTACGGGCAGCGGATGACTCCCTTGCCGGCCAGCTGCAATTCTCCGTTGCAATTGGGGCAACGCGAACCGGCCTTCAGCTTGGCGGCGTCCTGAGAGTAGAGCATCCCTTCCTGCCAGTTGATGTAGCCGGCGAAAAACCCTTTGTCCACCAGATCGTAAATCATCCCCTTGAGGCCGTCGCGGGTAGTGCCGATCTCCAGCGCGGCTTGCGCCACGTTGATCTGCCCCTGGGCCTGAATGAGTCCCAGCAGCTTGCGTTCCTGCTGGACGTAAGCCATCTCCTTGGACTCCTGGCGGCCTTTGACCTGCATGAAAACGCCGATGCCGATGAGCGGCGCGGCAATGATGGCGGCCAGCCCCAGGCCTAAGATGGCCGCTGCGATATCTAATTTACCGGCCACTGCCTGAGCGACTAACCAAAGGATGGCTAACAGGACAATCCCCGCACCAGCCACAATCAAGATGATCCCCAAAGTTTTCCCTGTGTTCATGGTTTCCTCCCACCAAAGATTAGGGGTTGACTCTCAAGTCTATTTTACCCGAATCTACCGTTGCCGCCACTCTCTTAACGGTGGTAAAATGGGGCCTATGACCACGTTACAACGGTACTGGACGCGCTATCATACCTGGATCGGGGCGCTGCTCACGGCGGCGCTGCTGGCGGCCGGCTACGGCTTTGTGGTGCGACTGCCCTTTTTCCACGACGATTTGTTGATCATGCCCTGGTTGCGCGGTCACAGCTGGGGCGACATCTGGACGCAGACCGAGAACGGCACCTATTATCGCCCGCTGGCGTTTGTGATCTACAAAGCAGCGCTGCTGCTGCCGGTGACGGTACAGGCCGGTGTCTTGCACGGCCTGACGTTGGCCTGTCACTGGGCGCTGGTGCTGGGGGGGATGGCTGTGGTGCGGCGGTGGGGCCGTGCGCCGGGCGAGGCGCTGCTGGCCGGTGTATTGCTGGCCGTCTTCCCGTTCATGATCCAGGCCACCGTCTGGATCACGGCGCTCTCGCACCCGCTGGTGGCCGCCCTGGCGCTGCTGGCGCTCTATGGGATGCTGCGGGCTGAAGAGGAGCACCGCCCGGCCTGGTGGGGGCTGAGCCTGGCGGCGACTGCGCTGGCGCCGCTGGCCCACGAGAGCGGCGTCGTCTGCTGCGTCCTGGTGGGCGGCTGGCTGCTCATTCGCTATGGCTGGCGGCGGGCCTGGCAGCGAGCCGGCTGGGTGGTCGCAGGCGGAGCGCTCAACGGTGGGGCCTTTCTGCTGCGGCAGGCCGTCATTGCCGGTGGTGGGACGCCGTTAGGGGCGCACTTCCAGGATTTTCCGCAGAACGTGATGTTTTTCCTGCACGGCCTGGTCTATCCGGCTGGGCCGTTGATCGGTTGGCTGGCGCTGCGGCGCGGCTGGCATGATTTCACGCTGATCGGCGTCACCGCATTGGTGCTGGCGGCCTGGTTGATCTGGCGGGCCTGGCGCGAGCGAGAGTGGCGCTGGAGCGCGGCGGCGCTCTGGTGGTGGTTCTGGAGCGCGCTGCCGGCGGCGCTGCTGGTGGATTACGGGGGGCTGTTTGTCTCGCCCCGGCTTTACGTCTTTGTCGCGCCGGGGATTGTGTTGTTGTGGGCCGGATTGCTGGCCGATACCGCGCGGCGCTGGCGGTGGGTGCTGCGCGGGTTCCTGGCCGTGGGCGTGGGGGCCCTGTTAGTGCAGAATATTGCCTATTTGCGCCGCGAGCGGTCGCTGCTGACGGCGCTCAACACGCTCTATCAGCCGGTGCTCCAGCTGGCGCGCGCTGAGCCGCAGATTCCGCTGGGTGTAGTCAATCTGCCCCGCTGGTTGATTTGGCGTGACCGTCCCTACGTGCTGGTCTCCGATGGCATGGTCTTTGTGCCGCCCTATTCCGATTTCCGGTCGTTCGTCCAGGTCAATACCGGGACATGGGGGGCGGCCGACGCGGTGACGTTCCCTCCGGTGCTGCAGGAGACCGATCCTGTCATTGGGTTTTTGGGTGAGACGGTGGACTGGGCCGGGTTGCGACAATTTGCCGTGGAACACCCCGCCGTCTGGCTGGCGCGCTACGAGGGGGGGCACTTTGTGCTGCGCGAGGTGGGGCAACTCACGCCCCATACCACGGCTGTGGCGTCGCCGTTGGCCTCTTTTGAGGGAGGAGGGCAGCTGGAAGTCGCAACCCTGGAGTCTCGCCCGGATGGCACCTGGGCCCTGACGCTCACCTGGTGGGCCGCCGGACCGGTGGAAGCGCAGGTCTTCGTCCATGTCATAGACGCCACCGGGGCCCTGGTGGCGCAGGCGGATGGCGCTGCGTTGGGCGGGATGGTCCCGTTGGCGGGCTGGCAGGCCGGCGACCGGCTCCGCGACGTGCGGACGCTGACGCTGCCGCCGGCGACAGCGCCCTACACGGTCCGTGTGGGGCTGTATAACGCCGCCGGTCGCCTGCCGGCGTTTCAGCAGGGGCAGCGCTGCCCTGAGGATGCTGTACTGGTGGGGACCATCCGGTGACCGGCACGGCTGCTGTGCCGGTCACCGACTTTCACGCTTTGAGCGGTCGCCAGGACTACGTTTTGAGCAGCGGCAACCGGACGATGATGCAGGTGCCCGGATGCGCCGGGTCATCGGTGAGCGGGCTGGCGGCGCACACCTGCCCGCCATGAGCCTCCACGATGATTTTGACCATCGCCAGCCCAATCCCCAGCCCTTTGTAATACTTGGCCCCCCGGTCCACCTGGTAAAAGCGCTCAAAGATCCGGTCCAATTTGTCGGGTGGGATGCCGATGCCGGTGTCGCAGACCTTGAGCACAGCCGTTTCCCCCTCACAGTCCAGGCTCACGGTGACCTGACCGCCGGCCGGTGTGAATTTGCGCGCGTTGGCGAGCAGGTTGTCTATCACGCGCTGCAAGTTAACCGGCTCCCCCAACACCATGACGGTAGCGGCCAGCTGCTCCCTGAGCGTGAGGCCGGCTTCAGTGAATTGTGGGCGCAAATCTGAGACGGTCGTGCGCACCAATTCGGTCAGGTCCAGCGGCGTGTGGGGCGCTTCCGCCTCTTTCTGGCGGCGGGGATCCACCAGTACCAACATATCCTTGACCAACCGGTTCAACATGCGGATGCGGCCGGTAATGGCAGCGACCGAGCGCGCCTGCTCCGGTCGCAGCGGGCCTAACTCCCCGGCGTTGAGCAGCTCAGCATGGTTGAGGATGATGGTGACCGGGGTGGCGAAGTCGTGGGAGACGTTTTGCACGATGTTATCTTTCATGGTGTCCAGTTCGCGCTGCTGGGCCAATGCTTTGGCCATTTCCTCGGCTTGCTGTTGGGCCTGGGCAAAGAAACGGGCGTTTTGCAAGGCTAAGGCGATGGGCACGCTGAGCGCTTCTACCAGCTGCAGGTCTCGTTCGTCAAAATCGCCGGTTTGCTCGCCCAGCAGGCTGAGTACACCGATCAGCTGGCCGTGTGACTCCAGCGGCACATCCAGTGCAGTTTGGACCCATTCGTCCACACCGGGGATGAAGGTCCAGTAGGGATCCTGGCTGACGTCCAGGACCAGGGCCGAGCGGCGGGTACGGACGACCTGAGAGACGAGGCCGCTGCCGCCTGGCGCGGCGTTGATTTGCTGGCGTAACGTGACTAACGCCGGTTCCGAGACGCCCAGGCCGGCGACCGGGTCTAGCTGGTGGGTCGTTTCATCCCACAGGTAAAGCACGCCGCGTGCCGCGCCCAGTGTGGCGCCGAGCAGCTGAAGGGCCCGGTTGGCGACCTCTCGGAGGGCCAACGTTTCAGAAAGCGCCTGGGAAATGCTAAACAGCAGTGCCAGGCGGTTGCGTTCTTGTTCCAGGGAGTCCATCAGCCGCACATTTTCCAGCGTGGCGGCTACGTAACCGGCGAAGAGCTTCAAGCGTTGGGCATCTTGCTCGCTGAAACAGTCGGGGCGGGTGGCGTCCACACTCAAGAAGCCGATCACTTCGTCGCGTACCACCAGGGGCACTCCCAGGTAGGACCGGATAGCCTCGGTCTCCGGGACGATTTGCCACAGGTCGGAAGTGGTTGTATCGGTGATCAGCAATGGCTCGCGCTTTTCCAGCATCCATTGGAATGTCGGCAGCTGCTGGATGTCAAATTGAGAGGCCTGGAGCACCGAGGCCTGCATCCCCGGCCCGGCGTAGCCCTCGTGGGCGGCCGGCCGCACATAGCCATTTTCCGCGGTCAGCATGATGTTGATCGCATCACCGGGCACGATGGTCAGCGCTAAGCGGGCCGTTTGTCGGAGCACCTCCTCGGCCGTCCGGGCCCGTGAGAGCACCAGCCCGGCTTGCGAGAGCGATTCCAGATAGCGCCGGGCCTGTTCGCGCTCGGTGACATCTATCAGAGTGCTGATGATGGCCGGCCGGCCACTATGGAGGATGCGCGTGCCGTAAACTTCAACATCAAATGTCGTGCCATCTTTGCGCAGGCCTTTGACGGCATAATGGACCGAACGTACCTCCCCGGTCAGCCGTTGGCGGATCTTTTCCGCCACCACCGGCCGGTCTTGGGGGATGACCAAATCCTCTGATCCTAGCCGGTTGATCAGCTCTTCGGGATCATCATAGCCAAACATGTTGGCCCCGGTCCGGTTGATGTAACGGAAGAGGCCGTCCTGAATAAGGATAACCCCTACCGGAGCCTGTTCGGCCAGCCGGCGGAAGCGATCCTCGGAGGCCCGCAGAGCCTCCTCGTAGCGGGCCTGGCGGGCTTCAATTTCTATGCGTTCTAAAGCAAAGCCCAGGTCCCGAATCAACTCTTGCAGTAAGTCTTGCTCTTCGGGGTCAAAGGCGTGGGGATCTTCCGCACTGGCCGTCAGCCGGAACCGGCGCTCGCCGTTGACCAGGATGGGCAGGCTGAAGATGCCCAGCGGCATGGTTTCATCGCTGTCGCCCTCGGTCTTGACCATCGGTTGTGAGGGGGCAGCCGAACGCCCCGCATAGGTGAGGGGAGTTGGCATGGAGGACTGATCGGAGATCTCATCTATCCAGACGCCGTAGTATTGGCGATCCTGAACCAGGATGTGGCAGACTTCCTGCAGCAGCGCCTCGCGTTCGCGGATACGGACGATGGCCTGGTTGATGTTGCTGATGGCACGCAGGATGCGATTGAGCTTTTGGAGCTGCTGCTCTGCTTTGACCGCCTCGGTCACATCGCGGACGAGGCCCAGTACCGCGTTCTGACCTTCGTAGATGGTAGGGACGGCGGTTACTTCGGCCAGAAATTCGCTGCCGTCGGCGCGCAAGTTGGACTCGCGGTGAGGTTCAACCGGTTGCGCTTCCGCCAGTGTGGCCTCAATGTTGGCCTGGGCCAGTTGCCGGTGGGACGGCTGGATAAAATTCAGCACCGGGAGTCCTATGCCGGCCTGGGGAGAGGGCAGGCGGAGGATGTTCGCCAGTGCCGGGTTCACGTAGAGGAAACGTTCGCCGTCGTGGACAAAAACGCCGATCGGGACGGTTTCCACCAGGGCCCGGTAACGGCTTTCTGAAGCGGCCAGGGCTGCTGTCCGCTGCGCTACCAGCTGTTGCAGCCGACCGGCTCGCTCGTGAGAGCGCAGGGCCCAGGCCAGGGGGACTGCCGCCAGCATGGCCGGACCCAGCCAGAGGGCCAGTAACAGGTACCAGGGAGGGCCGGGCGGTGGTGTCGCCCAGCCCACGGTGATCTTCCAGGTCCCGCCACGGATGGGCAAGGTTTCGGTGACGGCCGGTTCGTAACGCGGCGGCTCACCCCAAAAGGGTTGCTCCAGACTGTCACTGATTTGAAGGGTGAAGCGCTCGTCCAGGTTGTGGCGGAGCGGTTCCATCACGGTATCAATCGTGAAGACGCTCTGCGCCAACCCGAGGAATTGGTCATCCTGGTAGATCGGGGTCCGCGCTACCGCGCCAGCCATGCCTTGTTGGAGCATGACCGGGTCGCTGAGGATGGTCTGGCGTTCCTGGATGGCCCGTTGGGTGTAGCCCCAGCTGGTGGTCGTGTGCAGGTCCAGGTTGAGGGCCGCTTCGTTGCCGGTCAGCGGATAGACATAGCGAATGATGGCGTTGGAATCGGCGTATTCTAACGCGCGGATGTTGGCATAAGGTCCGGCTAACAGCAGTTGGGCAAACTGTTCAAATTCCTGTTGGGTGGGGAAGGTGGGGTGGGTAAGAAAGAAGGCCTGAATGTTTTCGGCTGCGTCGGTTTTGCGTTGCAAGCTCTCGGCCAGATCAAAGCGCACCGCGACCGCCGTGCGATAGGCCAGCTGATAGGCGGCTTCTTTAGCCTGTTCGGATACCAGGTAAACTGTAATGCGGCTGGCGGTTAGGGAAATGAGCACCAGGAGCGGGATCAGCCAGAAATGTTTGATCAGCCCAGCCAGGCGGCCCTTTTTCATCCCCGTTTACTTCTCCGACCTGACGACTTAGGTGGCGCGTGCTCCAGGTCCCGGTATTTCACGCAGCCTTGGGTTGTGGGTCAGTGGGTGCGGGTCATTCGTCCCGCACCAGGCGTTGTGCGATACGGTTATGGCGTTCTATGACCGGCGGCAGCTCTATCGTGGTCAGCCGGCCGTTTTCCACCACCACGCGCCCGTTAATGACCGCAAGGTCCACGCGCTGGGGTTGACAGAAAACGGTGGCGGCCAGCGGGTCGTGCACTGCGCCGCCGGCGTAGTCCACACTATCCAACCGGAGGCCGATGAGGTCGGCAGCTTTGCCCGGTGCCAGCTGGCCGATATCATCGCGGCCTAACACCTCGGCTCCCCCACGGGTGCCGATCCACAGCGCTTCTTCGGCGGTCAGGCCGGCCGGGTTGCCCATGACCCGCTGCAAAAGCAGCGCCATCCGCGCCTCGGCCAGCAAATGCGAGGAATCATTGCTGGCGGAGCCGTCCACGCCCAGCCCGACGGGAACACCGGCATCCAGGTACTGGCGGACCGGCGCGATGCCCGAGGCCAGGCGCATGTTGCTGGAGGGACAGTGGGCCACACCGGTGTGAGTGCGCGCCATCTCGCCGATTTCTTCAGCTTTGATGTGGACACCGTGCGCAAACCAGACGTCGTCCCCGATCCAGCCCAGCTGTTCGGCGTAGCCGACGGGGCGGTACCCGAATTTAGACAGGCAGAATTCCTCTTCGTCTTTGGTTTCGGCCAGGTGGGTGTGCAGGTGCACGTTATAGGCACGCGCCAGCGCGGCGGATTCGCGCATGAGATCCTGGGTCACGGAGAAGGGGGAGCAGGGGGCCACGACAATGCGCGTCATCGCGTAGGGCCGCGCGTCGTGATAGGTCTCAATGGCCCGTTGGGTATCTTTGAGAATAAAGGCCTCGTCCTCCACCACCCGGTCGGGGGGGAGACCCCCCTGGCTCTCGCCGAGGCTCATGGAACCACGGCTGGCGTGGAACCGGATTCCGATCTCCTGCGCGGCGCGGATCTCGTCGTCAATGCGGGCATCGTTGGGGTAGATGTAGAGGTGGTCCGAAGCGGTGGTGCAGCCAGAGAGGATCAGCTCGGCCAATCCGACCAGTGCACTGACGTAGACGGCCTCGCTGTCTAAGCCGGCCCAAATGGGGTAGAGCGTTTTGAGCCATTGGAAAAGCGTCGCGTCCTGCGCAGCGGGGACGGCGCGGGTGAGGGTTTGATAGAGGTGATGGTGGGTGTTGACCAGGCCGGGCAGGAGAATCATCCCCCGGGCGTCAAGCACGCGATCGGCATACGGTGGCATCGCCGCTGTCGTGCCTACAGCGGCGATGCTGGGTCCGTCAATGAATAGCCCCCCATTGGCAATCAGACGATGGTCGTCGTCCATGGTGACCAACAGGGCGGCGTTTTTGATCAGTAGTGTACTCATGGTGGCTCCTTCTTAGGGGATTCCTAAAATCAAGTTTAATATAAGTATGATACCCTTGCAATAGTATCTTTTTCCTAATTTTATCATATTTAGAGATAAAGCTTGTTGCAAGATGGGCGTAATTTGTCCTGGATATCTATCCTCGCCGAAGCTACCCGCCTCTGAAATGAACGTAACCAGGCGAATAAGACGCCCCCTGGCCCTAATGATTGCCCGCAGCTTACAGCTATAGTGTAACATAACCTTGCCAAGTGGCAACTGACCGCTAATCTGCTTGATTTTTGATTTTTTCAGCAAAGCAATTAGAATAAAAATTGTTGGAGAAAATGAGCGGCGATACAATGGCCGCGACAGTCGCTATCCCTAACCGCGATGACGAACTATCCTGAGATGGGAGATACAAGCATGTCTGAACGTAACGCAGCCCAGGCTCGTGTGCTGGTCGTGGACGATAATCCGGCCATCCGCGAGTTCATCGCCGAGACTTTGCTCAAGCCGGCCGGCTATGGCGTTTTGCTGGCCGCGGATGGACAGGAAGGATTGGAGGTTGCCCTCCGTGAGCGGCCTGACCTCATGTTGCTGGATTACGAGTTGCCCCGCCTGAATGGCATCCAGGTTTTGCAGGCGCTCAAAAATCAAGGGGTGAGCATCCCGGTCATCCTGATCACCTCCTACGGCTCCGAGTCGGTGGCGGTGGAGGTCTTCCGATTGGGAGTGCGCGATTACGTCCCTAAACCGTTTGCGGTAGACGAGATCCTGGACTCCATTAAGCGAGTCTTGCACCTGAGCCGCCTGGAGCAGGAGCGTGATGCCCTGCTGGTTGAACTCAAGGCCTCCAATTCGCAGCTGGCTCAGCGCGTTCAAGAGCTGGATCTGCTTTACCACGTCAGCAAATCGGTGACCACGCTCCGCGAGCGGAGCAAATTGCTGGAACGGATTGTGGACGCCGGGCTTTACCTGACCGGGGCGATGGATGGGGTCCTGGTGCTGCTGGATGCGGAGACCGGGCAGCCCACGGCGAAGGTTGAGCGCACCTGCTCGGGCAACGAATATCGCACCCCCGAAACAGAGCTCAACCCATCCACTCAGACCCCGGGGTTGATGACGGCGGTGCCGCTCCAGATGGGCGGGAAAGTGTTGGGCGCCCTGACGCTCAGCAACAAACGCAACCGCCGGCCGTTTGACAAACACGATCATCGCCTGTTGCGGATGTTGGGGGATTATGCCGCGATAGCCCTGGAAAATTTTCGCCTGTTGGCGGAGATTGAGGCCCGGCAAGAGCGCGAGAAACGGGAACTGCGCACCCTGTTTGAGCATTACCTGGCTCCGCAGGTAGTGGAGCGGTTGTTGCAGCAGCCGCAGATCGTGCGGCCCGGCGGCCAGCGTCAGACCATCACGGTGCTGTTTGCCGATCTGCGCGGCTTTACTACCTTCAGTGCCCAGAGTTCCCCGGAAACCCTGATGGCGGTCCTGAACCGGCATATCGCCACGGCCGCTGAAGCGGTTCTGTTGGAAGAGGGCACGCTGGACAAGTTTATGGGGGATGAGGTGATGGCCTTTTTCAACGCGCCGCTCTCACAACCAGATCACGCGCTGCGGGCGGTGCGAGCGGCCTGGCGGATCATCGTCAACACCGAGCAAATGCACCAGCAGCTGGTCGTGCCACAACGGTTGCGTTTTGGCATTGGGATCAGCTCTGGCGAAGCCATCGTCGGGAACGTGGGGACGCTTAATTTGATGAACTTCACGGTGGTCGGTTCCACAGTCAACAAGGCCCACACCTTGCAAGAATTGGCTCCTGCGGGTAGAATCTGGATTTGCCGCCGCACTTATGAACTGGTGCGCGAGGGGGTGACGGTGCAAGAGTTGCCGCCGGTGCAGGTCAAGGGGCAGCCACAACCGGAGCCGGTCTACGAGGTGCGGGGGCTCAAAGAACGCCCCTAAACAGGCCCTGCGTTTGGGGCACTGGTATTGGGGGAGGCCTGGAGAGTAAGACATGCCGATTTTCTTTGACCTGGAAACGCAGAACTCTTTTCAAGAAGTGGGGGGACGCTATCCGGAGCGGTTAAAGCTCTCGGTGGCGGTGACCTACGAGGCGGCCACGGCGGCGTTTCAACGGTATACCGAGGCCACAGTAGGCGACCTGGTCGCCGCCTTGCAGGCCGCTGACCTGGTGGTCGGGTTCAACCTGCTGGCATTTGACTATCCGGTGTTGCAGCAATATACACCGGTGGTGCTCAAGGCGCTCCCGACGCTGGATATGCTGGTCAAAATAGAGCGGCAGTTGGGTTTTCGCGTGGGGTTGGATGCGCTGGCGTCGGCGACGCTGGGGACCGGCAAGAGCAGCGATGGGCTGCAGGCCGTTAGCTGGTGGCGGGAGGGGCGGCTGGAAGAGCTCTTCCAGTATTGCGAGCAAGATGTGGATGTCACCCGCCGCCTGTATGAGTTTGGCAAGCAACATCGTTATGTCCAGTTCTACGACCGCCAGTACCGGTTGCGCCAGGTGCCGGTAGCCTGGTAAATTCCCGGCAGTCGCCCCTGAGGGTTCCG
>CAYTGR010000088.1:0-10966 GCA_964437445.1 uncultured Anaerolineales bacterium
GATGGCAAGGACAATCTGGTGGCACTGGAAGAAAGTGGTTATGTGACCGAAAGCGTCCTTCAGGATTTCCTGGCCGAGTATCCTGACCTGTTGCCAGGTGATCAAATTGATCCAGAAGCCCCCCGGCGGTGGCTGCTGGTGGTGCGCGAGATGGGCATCCCGGGCGATGTGAACGAAGCGAATCGCTGGAGCCTTGACCATCTTTTCCTGGACCAGGACGGTATCCCGACCTTCATTGAGTGCAAACGAGCTACCGATACCCGTATCCGGCGCGAAGTGGTCGCCCAAATGTTGGAGTATGCCGCTAATGGCGTTGAGTATTGGGACATAGACAAACTCCGGCAATGCGCCGCCGAGACGGCGCAAAAGTGCGGCAGGTCGCTGAATGATGAAATAGCGCAACTGTTAGCCGATCCGGGAATAGACGAAGAGCACATTAGAGTACTGGAAGACCGTAGAAGCCAATCTGCGCCAGCACCGGATTCGCCTCGTCTTCGTGGCAGACAGCGTGCCCAAAGAGCTCCGGCGATTGGTGGAGTTCCTCAATGAGGAGATGGCAAACGTGGAGGTATTAGCGGTAGAGATCAAGCAATTCCAGAAGGGAGGTCATGGGCAGAAGGCCTTGGTGCCACGAGTGCTGGGCCTGACGGAAACCGCACGGGCTGCCAAGGCGAGTAGTACGACCAGACGAGGGCCGCGCCTTACACGGGAAGAATTCCTGCAGCAGTGCCCCACGGCAGCCGTGCGCGAGTTCTTCCAGTCGGTTCTGTCGCAAGCCGAAGAACGAGGTCATACCGTGTCCTGGAATGAAGCTAGCTTCTCAGTTCGCTCTCGCTGGCCACAATCCAGTAACATGTTAACTTTTGCCTATGGTTTTCCACCAGCAAAGTTTCAAATCTTCCTTGACAAAAGATTGCTAGACAAAGACCCATTGCAAACATTGCGCCAACACCTACTCAAAATGGGTATCTTCAAAGAATCTGGCGACTACACATTGGATGCGCAAGTAACGGAAGAAAATCTGGCTCATGTATCTGAAGCTTACAGGTTCGTGCTTGATAAAATAGATGAACTCATCCAGATGGCTCAAGAAGAACGAAATAGCGCGGGTTGACCAGTGTCGCATCTAACGCGACTATGCTGAGTAGTCACAAAACTATGCTGAGCAGTCACAAAGATGAAAATTCCGCATCCGATTCCCTATCAAGGCAGTAAACGCCAGCTGGCCGGGTTCATTCTGCCTTACTTCCCGCGTCAAATCGCCAGGCTGGTAGAGCCGTTTGCCGGCTCGGCTGCCATTTCTATTGCTGCCGCCTGCCAGGGCAAAGCGGCGCACTTTCACTGGAAATCTTTATGTCATCAGAATTGCCGCAACAGATAGAGCATTTGTTAGAATCCGTCTCCAGCAAGCGCGCCCGTATTGTGATTAAACACATCCATTTGTTAAGGATACCCCCTGTGAAACTCTGGAGCAAACCTGTTGACTTCCATTGGCTAACCGCCGCTCGCCGCCTGGCCGCCCTCGCGCTGCTGAGCCTGGTGCTGGCGGCCTGCACGCCCGCGACGCCGGCCTTCACGCCGACGCCGACCCGCACCCCTGTCCCCACCTGGACGCCGACGCCGCTCCCCCCCACGCCGACCCCCACGCCCGCCTTCCCGGTCACCGCCGGCTGCGCTGAAGGGGTCCCCGCCGGGGCCTGCGCCCGTTTCCAGGCGTTGATCGCCGGCGATCCGGCCCACTTCGCCTGGTTGGGCACGCCGGTCGCCGACGTGATCCTGGGCCGCGCCGATACCCCCCAGGGTGTATCGGTCGGCGCCTGGACCTACGCCGTCGCCGCGCCGTTCTACACGATAGATGACGAGGTGACGCTGGCGGATCTGCGCGCGACCTGGGGGGGCACGCCCGCCGGGCCGTTCGCCACCCACCCGCTGTTCGCCACCCCCGATACCATCGGCGCGCTGACCGCGCTCCTGGGACCTCCCGCAGCCGATGCGCTCCGTGAGGTGGAGGCCACTGCGCTGTTGAGCGAGGCGGAGGCCGCCGACGGCTGGGCTATTGTCCCTTTTGACGAGCTGAACGTGCACTGGAAGGTGCTCCGGCTGGACGGCCTCTCCCTGCTGGAAAAGGGGTTGCCCGCCGACGCCTACCCGCTCCAGCTTCCGCTGGCGGTCGGGAGCGCCCACCGCGCCGAGACGCTGCCGCTGCTGGCGCTCACGCCGGCGACGCTCGCCAACCGGGATGAAAGCCGCCTCACCATCGTCGCCATGACCGGCGTCACAGCGATGACCCGCGCCTTCGCTTCCTGGATGGAGACACAGGGCAATACCTACGCCGCGCAAGACATCCAGAGCTGGCTCGCCAGCGCCGATTTCACCCACATCAGCAACGAGGTCTCCTTCAAGCCCGATTGCGTGCCGGAGCCGAGCGGGACAATGTCATTCTGCTCCCATGACAAGTACATTGAGCTGCTGGAGTATGTGGGGACCGACATCGTAGAGCTGACCGGCAACCATCTGGCCGATAAGGGGCTGGACCCGCTGCGCCACACCTTAGAGCTGTACCGCGCGCGTGGCTGGCGCTGGTATGGCGGCGGCGAGAATCTGGCCGACGCCACCCGCCCGCTGACGATCACGCAGGGACCCAACCGGATCGCCTTCCTCGGCTGTAATCCCATCGGCCCCTCCTACGATTGGGCCACTGCCGAGGAACCAGGTTCCGCCCCCTGCGATTACGAGCTGATGCTAACGCAGATCGCGCAGCTGCGCGCCGAGGGCTACCAGCCCATCGTCACACTGCAATACCTGGAGACCGAGCAATACTTCCCCACACCGCAACAGGTGCGCGACTTTCGGATGTTCGCCGACGCCGGCGCGGTGGTCATGCAGGGCAGCCAGGCCCACCAGGCTCAGACCTTTGAGCTGTACGGCGACACCTTCATCGCTTACGGCATGGGCAATCTCTTCTTTGACCAGAACTGGCTGGAAGCCTGGCCCGATTACATCAACCGGCTGGCCTTCTACGACAACCGCCTGTTGAGCGTGGACATCCGTACCACGATGATGATCCGCAACGACTACGGCCGCCGCCGCCCGATGACGCCGGAGGAGCGCCGGGAGTTCCTGCAAATGATGCTGAACTTCCGCCCCGGCCAGTAGTCAAGCGTCAAACGTCAACCATCAGGCCCTTTTGACGTTTCACGTTTCACGTTTCACGTTTCACGCTTTATCTCAAAGGAGCATAGCATGACCCCAGACAACGCGCCGCTGCCGCTGCGCCCGCCCTCACCGATGGAGTTCGGCTCCATGCCCATTGATCCCTTTTACGTTTGGGGGATCAGCTATGAGCCGGTGGAAGTGCTCATTGAGCGCACCTCGGCCTACATTGAGGCGCTGGCCGACGAAGCCTATCAGCAAGACAAAGAATTCACACCAGAGGAGCTGGTAGAACGCTTCCAGGCTTTCTTCCGACAGCTGGTCGCCGAGGGCGTCGTCACCGAGACCCCGGCCCCGCCTGAGGAGCGCAAACGCTGGAAAATCCTGACTCCCCGCCAGTGGGCACACGCGCAGAACGCCCGCATCAAGCGGATCGTGGCCTGGCGCAAGGAGAGCGAGGAAGAGAGCAAGAGGGAAGAGGGGAGAGGGAAGAAGGGAGAGGGGAATTAGCTTGATGGGAAACAGCACAAGGACTCCCCGGTCCCGTTCACCGCTCCCTACTCACCCTTCACGGCTCGCTCTTCGCCCCTGGCTCCTGGCCCTGGGGTTGCTGGTCACGCTGAGCTGCCAGACGCTCCTGCCAACACCCCGCCCCACGCCGACGCGGCCGCCGGTCACCGCCCAACCCACGACCCAGGTTTCCCCCACCGAGACAACGCCGCCCCCTCTCACGCCCGATGCCGAGACGTTAGAACGCCATCGCCGGATTTTCCGGGAAGTCTGGGAAACCGTCAGCAAAAACTACGTCTACTCCGACTACAATGGCCTGGATTGGAAGGCCATCCGCGCCGAATATGCGCCCCTGGTGGAAGCTGCGCCCGATGACGAGACCTTCTGGCGTTTGATGCAGGACTTGATCAACCGGCTGGCCGACGACCACTCGCGTTACCTGACACCCGCTGAAGTCGCCGAGGAAGACCGGGAGCGCACCGGCGACCTGGATTATGTCGGCATCGGCGTCTACCTGACCGTGCCGCTTTCGGCCACTTACGGCGTCATCCTGATGATCTTCCCCGACAGCCCGGCCGAGGCCGCCGGCATCCGCCCCCATGACCGCATCCTGGCGGTGGACGGCACACCCGCTTGCTGCAACGCCGACGGCAGCGACAACCTGGTCCTGCTGCGCGGCCCCGAGGGCAGCACCGTCCAGGTGGAGCTCCAATCCCCGGGCGGCGCCCCTCGCGAACTGCAAGTCCAGCGCGCCCGCATCCAGACCCAACTGCCCATTCCCACCCGGCGGATCGCCACCCCTCAGGGTGACGTGGGCTATATCTTGATCCCCACGCTCTTTGACGAGACCGTCGCCGAACGGACCCGCGATGCCCTCCAGCAGCTCTTTGAAACCGGGCCGGTCACCGGCCTGGTGGTGGACATGCGGATCAACGGCGGGGGCGCCTACACCGAATTAAGCGACCTGCTCGCGCTCTTTATGGATGGCCGGGCCGGCCGTTTCCTGCGCCGGGGCAAGACGGCAGAAACTTTCCACATCCGGGCCAGGCCATTAGGCGCGACCCAAACGCTCCCCCTGGTCATCCTGATCGGGCGGGATACCGAGAGCTACGCCGAAGTTTTCAGCGGCATCCTGCAAGATGTGGGCCGGGCGCAGCTGGTCGGCGAACCAACCGCCGGCAACGTGGAGACCATCTACCCCTACGACCAGGAGGATGGCTCCCGGCTCTGGATTGCCGAGGAGACCTTTGAACCGCCCAGCGGCACGCGCTGGGAGAGCGCCGGCGTCCAGCCCACTGTGACCGTCCGCGCCCGCTGGGAGGATTTCACCGAGGACGAAGATCCGGTCCTGCTGGCCGCACTGGCTCTGCTGCGGTGATTAAGTGAGCAGTGAGTGGTGAGCAGTGAGTAGTGAGCAGTGGCCGTCAGCCCGGCCGACTGCGCACTGCTCACTGCCCACAGGTCGAAAGACAAAACCTTGAGCTAGCCGCGGCGCCGCAGGAAAGCCGGGATCTCCAGGTTGGCCCGATCAACGGTCGCCGGCTGCGGCAACGGCTGCGGCTCCGGGCGGCGCGGCAACGGCTCAGGCCGCCGCAGTCCAGAGGCCTGCGAGCGCACGCGCACCGTAGCCTCGTCCTGATCAAACCCCGTGGCGATGACGGTGATGCGGATCTCGTCGCCCATTGCCTCATCAATCACCGCGCCGAAGATCAGGTTGACCTCCGGATGCGCCGTCTCGCGGATCAGCGAAGCCGCCTCGTTCACCTCGTAGAGCGTCATGCTCGGACCGCCGGTGATATTGAAGAGGATGCCGTGCGCGCCGTCAATCGTGATGTCAAGCAGCCGGCTGGAGATGGCTTGCTGCGCGGCCTCCAGCGCCCGGTTCTCCCCGCTGGCCCGCCCGACCGCCATCAACGCCGCGCCGCCCTCCTGCATGATCGCCCGCACGTCCGCGAAGTCCAGGTTGATCAGGCCGGGTACCGTGATCACTTCCGTGATGCCCTGGATGCCCTGCCGCAGTACCTCATCGGCCAGACGGAAGGCATCGGTGAAGGAAACCCGCTTCTCGGTGATCTCCAGCAGCCGGTCGTTAGGCACCACAATCAACGTATCCACCACCTGCTTGAGTGCCTCAATCCCCTCGGCCGCCGAGCGCGAGCGCTTGGCCCCCTCAAAGGCAAAGGGCCGGGTGACGACACCAATGGTCAGCGCCTTGACATCCTCCTTGGCGATGCGGGCGATGACCGGCGCGGCCCCGGTGCCGGTACCGCCGCCCATCCCGGCGGTGACGAAGACCATGTCGGCCCCCTCCAGCACGTCCCGGATGTCGTCCTCCGATTCTTCGGCGGCCTTGCGCCCCAGGTCGGGGTTGCCGCCCGCCCCTAAGCCGCGCGTGGTGCTGTCGCCGATGCGCAGCCGCTTGGGCGCGCGCGCCAGCAGGAGCGCCTGGGCGTCGGTGTTGACCGCGATGAAGTCCACCCCTTGCAGGCCCTCGTCCATCATCCGGTTCACAGCATTGCTGCCGCCACCGCCCACGCCAATGACCCGAATTTGAGCGAAATTTTCTCCGATACCGGTAGCCATTTTAACCCTCCCCATGCTGATTTCCTGTTTCGTTAGTGTGTCGCTTGACTGTCACAACGGGCCTGACGCCCCTCTCACCCCGGCAGCAGCGTGCGTAACCAGGGGAACATCCGCCGCCAGAACGGTGGGCGCGGAGATCCGTCCCAGCCGCCCCCTTCCCACATCGGCGACCACTGGGTCAACCCCACGGCGACCGCGGCGGACGGATCGTTGTTGATCTGATCCGCCAGGCCGACCAACCCCTTCGGCGCGCCGATCTGGACCGGCAGGCCGAAAATGTCACGGGCCAGCTCGGGCAGCCCGGGCAACCGGGCCGTGCCACCGCACAACACGATGCCCGCTGGCAACAAGCCATCGTAGCCGGAGCGCTTGATCTCCTGCTGGACCCCCTCCAGGATCTCCTCGGCGCGGGCCTGGATGATTTCGGCCAGCTTCCAGCGCGGGACGACCACCGGGGCGGTCTCGCCATAGGGCGACGTCGTGAAGCGCTCCTCCTCACCCACCTGCGCCGCCAGTGCATGGCCGTGGCGTAGCTTCACCTGCTCCACCAGCTCCGGCGGCAGCCGCAGCCCAATCGCGATGTCGTTGGTGATGTACTCCCCCCCCATCGGCAGCGAGCGGGTATGCCAGACCGTCCCCTCAATGAAAATGGCGACGTCGGTCGTGCCCTCGCCAATATCCACCAGCACCACCCCCATCTCCCTCTCAGTGTCGGTGAGGGCCGCACTGCCCGCTGCCAGGCTGGTCAACACCAGCTCACTCACCTCCACGCCGGCTCCTTGCACACATTTGGTGAGATTCTGGATGGCAGTCGTGGAACCCATCACAACGTGAGCCTCCACCTCCAGGCGGAAGCCGTGCATCCCCAACGGATTGCGCACGCCCTCCTGCCCATCCACGGTATAAGTGCGCGGGATAATGTGCAGCAATTCCTGGTTTTGCGGCAGGACGATCGCGCCGGCCGCCTCCAGAGCCCGGTCAATGTCGTCGGTGGTGATGCCGCGGTCGCGCTTGGCGACCCCCACCACCCCCTGGCTGTTGCGCGAGGCAATGTGCGCCCCGCTGATGCCGACGAAGGCGCGCTCAATCTGGTAGCCGGAGCTCTGCTCGGCCCGCTCCACCGCCTCGGTAATTGCCGCGGTGGCCTCGGTCACGTTGACAATGACCCCACGCTTGACCCCCTTGGCGGGCGCGCGCCCCACGCCCACAACCCGGGTCTCGCCGCTCTCGCTGATTTCGGCGACCAGTGCCATGATCTTTTGGCTGCCGATATCAATGCCTACCACTGAGCGTTCCATCGTCACCCCCTTTACTCTGGAAACCGGACGTTGCCGCCCGCAGCCTCACCACAGACGGTCCAAAGCGTAAGTCGGCGCGGCCGGAAAACGGACATCTATCACAGCCGGGAAAATCTGACGGGCATCCAGATCAGCAATCAGCGCCTGGTAGACCTGCCAGCGGGCCTGCATCTCACCGCCGACGCCAAAGGCCACCCGCCGCCCTTGCGGGTCGGTCCAGACCAGGCCGCGCCGGGTGGTATATTCCAGGGCGTCGGCGGGCACGCCCAGCCGGATCAGATCGCGCACCCCGGTCAGCAGCTCCAGCGGGACAGTGGAGCCGGGCAGCGGGCCACGCACCTGCGGCAAATCCGGTCGCTCCGCCCAGGCCGGGAAGAGCGCCCCCTGCGTATCCACCCACTGCGTCCCGCTCTCGGTCACCCAGACCAGGACCGGCTGCCGCTCGTTGACCTGGATGGTGCAGCCGGCCGGGTAAAGCGTACAGCTGACCTGGGCCTGGGTGATCGCCGGGACCTGCGCCAAAATGCGGTCAACGCTCTCCGCCGGATGGACCCAGAAGCGGTGCATTCCCGGCAGCCCGCTCGCTAACGCCACCTCGCGCGCCGTCTGGCCCGAGGCCCCAATCACCTGAATCGCCCCGTCGGCCACGTACCAGCTCTGGTCCAGCCAGAGCCAGGTCGCGGCCAACAGCAGCACCAGCACCAACAGAATCCAGGGCCAGGGTAACTGGACCGGTTGTGTGCTACGCCGCGCCCGCCGGTTCACCTGGGGTTGGGCCCCCAGCAGAGCCGCCGTCCGATAATAGCGCTGCTGTCGTTTAGCCATGGTGCACCTCAGTTATCCGTGAGCAGAAAGTAGTGAACAGGGCTCAGGCGCGTCAACTACAAACTTCCCTGTTCGTAATCAGGCGCTTTAGCGCCGTCTTAACGCGCTCAAGGGCGTCACTACCAGCCCCTTAAGAGCGACTTCCACGCTCCCCTGGGCGGAAAAGCCGCTCGGAGCGGGCGTTATCGGCGTGCCGCTCCCGCGCCAGTTCAATCAGCCGGTCCAGCAGCGCCGGGTAGGACAATCCCGACGCAGCCCACAGTTTGGGATACATGCTGATCGGCGTGAAACCGGGGATGGTGTTGAGCTCATTCAAGAAGAGCTCGCCCGTCCGCCGGTTGAGCAGAAAGTCGGCCCGCGCCAGACCGGCGCAATCCACCGCCTTGTAGGCCTCAGCCGCCACCGCCCGGACCCGCTCCACCGTCACCTCATCCAGCGGGGCCGGGATGAGCAGGCGCGAAGCCTCTTCCCCTGCGTCAAGGTACTTGGCGTAATAGTCGTAAAACTCCCGGCTGGGGATGATCTCCCCAGGGATGGAGACCTCCGGTTCGTCGTTGCCTAACACGCTGACTTCAATTTCGCGCGCGTAAGGGACGGCGGCTTCCACCAGGAGGCGCCGATCATAGCGTGCCGCCTCGTCCAGCCCGCGCCGCAGTTCCTCTTGATCGTGGCATTTGGTAATGCCCACACTGGAGCCGAGGTTGGCCGGTTTGGTGAAGAGAGGATAATCCAGCTGCGCTTTGACCTCAATCTCTTCCAGCACCGCCTCCGGGTCTTGCTCCCATTGCCGCCGGGTCAGCGCCACATAGGGCGCGACCGGCAGGCCGTGCGCGCGGCAGACATCCTTGAACAAAATCTTGTCCATCGCCGCCGCCGAGCCAAGCACCCCGGCCCCGACATAGGGAATGCCGGCCAGCTCCAGCAGCCCTTGCAGCGTCCCATCCTCGCCAAAGGTGCCATGCAGCACCGGGATGGCGACATCCACCCGCGAGAGCAGCGCCAGCTGCGCCCCCCGGTCAGTGCCCTCCGTCACCGTCCACAGGCCGGCCCGCCCCGGATCGGGGAAGATCGCCGCGCCCAACAGCTCCGTTGTATCCTCCCGTGCCAGCGCCTCCAGGGCCCCCGCGCCGGTGATCCAGCCGCCCGTGCGGGTGATCCCCACCGGCAGGAGCTCGTATCGCTCAGGGTTCAAGGCCGCCATCACCGAGCGGGCCGAGACCAGACTCACCTCGTGTTCCCCCGACCGTCCCCCAAAGAAGACGGCCACTTTTAATTGGTCCTGCATAAGCTTCCCTCTCTAAGTTAGTAGCGTTTCAGCGGTCCGGCTTTTCACAGCCAGGACTTACGCCATCAGGAGCTCAATCTCCGGCTCCAACCGTACCCCAAACTGCTGCTCTACCGTAGCCTGCACCTGTTTGAGCAGCGCCAGGAAGTCCGCCGCCGTCCCGCCCCCCTCGTTCATGAAAAAGTTCGCGTGCTGCGTGGAGACGGTGATCCCGCCCACCCGCGCGCCTTTCAGCCCCGCTGCCGCAATCAACCGGCCGGCGTAATCACCCGGCGGGTTCTTGAAGGTGGAGCCCAGCGTCCGCCCCGGCGGTTGCGTCCGCTGGCGGCGCGCCGTGTATTCGGCGGCCTTGGCAGCCAGCTGCTCCGGATCACCGGGCCGCAATTGCAAAGTCACCGCCAGCACCACCCAGGCCGTCCCCGCCCCCTTGAGCCGGCTGCACCGGTACCGGAAGTCAAACCACTCCGGGGTGACGGTCAACACCTCCCCGGTGGGAGCCAGGACCTCAGCGGCGCTCAAAATACCGGCGATCTCACCGCCGAAAGCGCCGGCGTTGTTGATCACCGCGCCGCCGACCGTCCCCGGCACCCCCACCGCCCAGGTGAGGCCGCCCCAGCCCCGACGCACCGCCTCACGCGCCAGCGGGGCAATGGAGGCCCCTGTCTCCACCCGCAACCGGTAATCCGGCTCCCAGCGCACCGCCCGCGCCCGGTTGAGGATGACCAGACCGCGCAGCCCCTCATCGGGCAGCAGCAGGTTGGTCAGCCCACCCAGCACCCGCCAGGGGAGCTCCGCCGACCGCGCCGCCCCGACCGCCGCCACCAGCTCGGCCGGGCTCTCCACCACGACCAGCAGGTCAGCGGGGCCGCCCACGCCCAGCGCCGAATAGCGGGCCAGCGGTTCCGCACGCCGGGCGCGCTCGCCCAGCTCTTGAGCCACCGCCAGCAGGCGGGATTCGTAATCGTCAGCCAGCATCAAGATGCCCTCAAGCTATTGTGTTACCGCCGAATACTACCCGTATGAAGCCCACCCCCATCTCGCGCTGACCGGTGTAGCGGTAGGGCGTGGGCAGGCGACCGGTCTCGCCGCGTGGCAGGCCGTAGGGCGTGTACCGCAGGCTGCTCACCACCGTCCCGGTCAGCCCCGTCACCCGGCTGGCGCTGCCCAGCTGGTCGCCGTGCAGGAAGTATACCACCATCCCGTCGCTGCGCTGCTCGCGCAGGGCGATCCGCTGCCCGTGGACAAAGTAGTAGGTGTGCGTGATCCGGCCCGTGGGGGAGAGCGTGATCTCCACCGCGCCCAGGAAGACGGT
>CAYTGR010000089.1:0-4151 GCA_964437445.1 uncultured Anaerolineales bacterium
CGGTGAAGTCCACGACGGAGACGGTAGAGGTCGGCACGCGCAGCGCATAGCCGTCAAACTTCCCCTTGAGGTCGGGGATGACCAGCGCCACGGCCTTGGCCGCGCCGGTGGTGGTGGGGATGATGCTCATGGCCGCGGCGCGGGCCCGGCGCAGATCGCTGTGCGGCAGGTCCAGGATGCGCTGGTCATTGGTATAAGCATGGACGGTGGTCATGAAGCCACGCACGATGTGGAAGCGATCATGGACGACCTTAGCGGCGGGGGCCAGACAGTTCGTCGTGCAGGAAGCGTTGGAAAGGACGTGGTGGACAGCCGGATCGTACTTGTCGTCGTTCACGCCCATCACGATGGTGAGGTCTTCGCCCTCGGCCGGGGCGGAGATGATGACCTTCTTGGCGCCGCCCTTAGTGATGTGGTTCTCGGCCCCTTTGACAGTCTTGCCCTTCTTGTTAACCCCGTCCTTCTTGATGGTGAAAAGGCCGGTGGACTCCACGACGATCTCCACCCCCAGGTCGGCCCAGGGCAGGTTGGCCGGATCCGATTCCTTGAGGACGCGCACGAACTTGCCGTCCACCAGGAGCCCGCCCTCCACGACCTCCACGGTGCCGTTGAAGCGGCCGTAGTTGGAGTCATACTTGAGCAGATGGGCCATAGTCGGTGTATCGCCAATGTCATTGACCGCGACGACTTCCAACGTATCAGGATAGTAATCGCGGATGGCCTTGAGCACCTGCCGGCCGATACGGCCAAAACCGTTAATCCCGACTTTTGTAGCCATTGAAAAACCTCCCTTTCGTAAATTTGAGTATTTGGTAATCAGAGATTAAGAACCAGGGACATCCTGATTCCTAATCCCTCAGTACCAAGCTACTGTTTCAGCAAACCCACCACGACTTGGGCCAGTTTGGCGCTGTGATGGCGCCAGGGGCACTGCGGATCGGTCAGGTCCGCGCGCACAACATGCAGGCCGGGGCGTTCCTGCAACACCGGAGCCACCCAGTCCACACCTGCAGGGAGCGGGATCGCCGGGCGCTCCTCGTTGATCACTACGGCGGAGAATAGTCCCAACCCCAGATGCTGCTCCAGGGCCTGTAAATGGTCCTCGGCGGTAAAATGGTCGGTTTCCCCGCATTCGGTAGCGACATTGCACACATAGACTTTACGGGCACGGCTGGCCCGGACGGCCGCCGTGATCTCCGGCACCAACAGGTTGGGCAACACGCTGGTATAAAGACTGCCCGGCCCGGCCACAATCAACTCGGCCTCCAGGATAGCCCGGATCGCCTCCCCGTAGGCCAGGGGCGCGGACGGTTCCAACGCCACCCGGAGGATCCGTCCTCCAGACGGCCTGATCTGCGATTCGCCCCGCACGCGCACCGGCGTCTGCCCCGGCGGCTGGACGTCGGCCATCAACACGACCGCCTGCAACGTACAGGGCAGCACCCGCCCCTGGACGGCCAACACCCGGCTGGACTCCTTCAAGGCCGATTCAAAGCCGCCCGTAATATCGGCCAGCGCGCTGAGGAAAAGGTTACCGAAGTTGTGCCCTTCCAGCCCGGCGCCGACGGCGAACCGGTATTGCAACAGGCGGGTGATCAAGGCCTCGTCGTCTGAGAGCGCGGCGATGCAATTGCGAAAGTCACCCGGCGGGAGAATCCCCAGGTCGCGCCGCAGCCGGCCGGAGGAGCCCCCATCGTCGGCCACCGTCACAATCGCGGTCAGATTGCTCGTGTATGCTTTCAGTCCGCGCAAGAGCGTCGCCTGGCCATGTCCACCGCCGATGACCACAATTTTAGGGCCGCGTCCGCGCCGCCGGTAATCATACAACGCCTCAAGCAGTTGGCGCGGGGGCGTGTTCTCCACAAAAGGCTTCAACAGAGCCCGGTTAAGCCCCCACAGCCCCAACCCCACACTGCTCACTCCCAAGATTAACAGGAGCAGCGCGCGCACCAGGCGGGGGAGAAACTGCAACGTCAGGTAGTAAAAGTACGAAGGGACCGGGTAGGAAGCCCGCACCAGATCTGCGCCGCCCATGCTGAGCAATACAGCACCGAAGGCCAACGGGAGCAACCAGCGCTTCACCCCCAGACCGGGTTGCAGCCAGCGGAGATGATCCTGCCATTTTTCCTTCCCGGCCGGCATTTCCCTGTTCCCCATCGGGAAAATTATATCTGGATTGAAGCAGGTGTCAATCAATGACAAAAAAGCCCGGAGTCTGGCACGACTCCGGGCGTCTTCCCCTACCTGACCGAGGGCCCGCAGCCAAGGCCATTACTGAATCCGGGCCACCACACGGGCCTTCTTCCAGAGCTCCTCCAAACGGTAGTAAGCGCGCATCTCTTGGGCAAAAAGATGCACAATCACGCTGCCATAATCCAGCAAAATCCAGCCCGATTCGGCAGTTCCCTCTCCGCTCAATGGAATCAACGGCTCGGTCTCTTTCTTCAACCCCTCACGGATCGCCTGTTGCAAAGCTTCCAGCTGCCGCCCACTGCCGGCCGTAGAAAGGACGAAATAATCGGCAATACCGGTAAGCCCTTGCAAATCCAAAATCAACGTATCTTCCCCCTGCTTTTCCACGATGATTTCGGCAATCCGATGGGCTAATGTAAGTGCTTCCACTGGTTTCTTCTTGTCTCCTCTCTGGTCAACCGTCTCACCCTTGCCTGGCGTCTTCGCGACTTTGCGTGAGATCTTTTGGCAAGGGGGTCAACGTCATTTCTTTTGGAGCAACATTTGCACGCGGGTCGTAGACGTGCGCTCGTTATCTTGCAGGCTAACGTTCAACCGGATCCCTTCACGTTCCATCACAAAGGTGGCAATATGTCCCATAACGGTAGGCTTGCCAATTGCCTGCCACCCCAACCTTTCCAATTCGGGTTCCAGGTAATCCACCGCGTCCTGGGTCAGGCCTGGCATCTGGTAACTGTAAGTCTGGGACACCTCAGTAACGCGGATGTCAAACGCTTCAGGATGAACGGGTAATGTATCGGGGAAAAGGGTGAGTGGATCAGGAGTGGCAGTGGGGCCGGCCGGCTCTCCTTCACCGCCCCCGGCATTGCCACCATCGCCGGTACCGCCACCACCGCCTCCACAGGCAGCCAGCAGCAGGGCCAATACACTCACCAGCGCCACCAGCCACACGACTTTAGCGATTTTCATCTGTCTCCTCCTTAAATAAAATTTAAAATTTGAAGCACCTTGGCCGCAGCGGTATAATAACACAAACACCACGCCCTTGTCAACCCAATCGGGGGCCAGGGCGTGTCGGGGGACGGTCAATCGCCAGTGAGGACCGCCAGCAGCAGCTGGACAGCTTTTTCCACATCACCGGTATCCGCCATCTCTGAGGGGCTATGGATGTAACGGGTGGGAATGCTCAAGCAACCACTGGGCACGCCGGCCCCTGCCAGCTGGATGGCTGCGGCATCGGTGGTACCCCGTCGTAGCACCTCCAACTGATAAGGGAGGTCGGCCCGCCGGGCCGCTGCGATCAGCCGTTCGCGCACCTGCGGATGGGCGATCATCCCGCCGTCCTGCACCTTGACCGCCGGCCCTTGCCCCAAAGCGACGGCCATCGGCAGCGCCTTGGGCGTATCGCCGGTGCCGGTCACGTCCACGGCAATCGCCAGGTCGGGTTCAATGCGGAACGCCGTCGTGCGCGCGCCGGAGAGGGAGAACTCTTCCTGCACGGTGAAGGCAAAATAGAGCTCGTGGGGTGAGGCCTGGAGACGGCGGAGGGTCTCTATCAGCACATAGCAACCCAGACGATCATCCAGCGCTTTGCTGATGAGCCGGCGCCCCTGTTGCTCCAACGGGTGGACGAAGACGGCGGGCTCCCCAACCCCGACCGGGGCTTCGTCACGGCTCGTCGCGCCTGCGTCAATGAAAAGGTCGTTCAACGTGGGCACTTTGTTGGGATCATCCTGTCGCTCCATGTAGATTACACCGGTTGTGCCGTTGGCGAAACGGACCCGGCTCCCCACACAGTGCAGCGGGAACACGCCACCGATCCCGGTGAAGCGCAGAAAGCCTTTTTCATCCACATGGGTTACCATGATGCCGATCTCGTCCATATGGGCCGCCAGCAGGATTTTTCGGCCGGTCCCGTTGCCCTGGCGCCGCGCCACCAGCGTCCCCAACGGATCCAC
>CAYTGR010000089.1:4251-10868 GCA_964437445.1 uncultured Anaerolineales bacterium
GAATACCGCCCCAGAGCGGTTAAACCACCTGCAGGAGCTCCGGCGTCAGCCGCCTGAGCGCTGCCTGCAACAGATGCACTGTCCACTCCAGGTCACGGGGGTCCAGCAGGGAAACCGGGCTGTGAATATAGCGACAGGGCACGGCGACAGTGACCGACGGGACACCCCCCCGCGCCCGGTGAATGGTGCCGGCATCGGTACTGCCGATCCCGGGCTGTTTGAACTGGTAGGGGATCCCTTCGGCCTGGGCTGTTTGCACCAGCAGCTGCACTAACCGGGGGTCCGCGATGACGGCCCGGTCCATGACCGTGATGGCCGGGCCCTGGCCTAACGTGGTGGTCGGGCTGCTATCCTCGTCCTTCGGCAAATCGTCCGCAATCGTTCCCTCCAACGCCAGGGCGACATCGGGTTCCAGCGCGTAGGCGGCCACCTGAGCGCCGCGCAGCCCCACTTCTTCCTGGACTGTGAAAACGCCGTACAGATCAAAGGGGAAGCGTTCCCCCTGCAACAAACTGACCAGAGTCGTGCAGCCGGCCCGATCATCCAGCGCTTTGCCGGCCACCAGCGTGCCCACCTCGTGGAACTTGGTCGCAAAGCCAATGACGGTCCCGACCGGCGCCAGCCTGGCCGCCTCGTCCTTGCTGGCAGCCCCGATGTCCACTACCAGGGAATCCAACGGCGTGACGCGCTCAAAACTGTCCGCTTTGGTCCGGTGGACGGCTTGTACCCCCATGACGCCGGGCAGCTGTTCCGGGCCGACCAACACCTGCAGGCCGGGCAGGAGCCGCTCGTCAATACTGCCGAACGTCTTCACGCGCAAATGTCCTTCGCCGGTATGATCCATTACCATCAGCCCCACCTCGTCCATATGGGCTGCTACCATCACGCGGAGCGGCACAGCACCGGTACCCCGTTTCAAAGCGATCAGGTTGCCCAGCGCATCCACCCGCAATTCGTCCACGTGCTCCGCCAGCAGCGGCCGCAGCACGCGCCGCATCTCAATCTCGTGGCTGGAGGGCGCGACTACGTCCGAGAGCGTATGCAAAACAGTCAAAAGCGATTCCATAAACTATGGCTCCTCAAGTGAAACAGGGCGTCAGGGGCTGGGGCGCGCCAGGGGGTCACGCCGGCTCATCTTCCCAGCGGGGACGGTACTCCGGTTCCAGGCCGGCGACAAATGCGGCCAGCAGCCGCCCGGTCCGCTCCACATCGCGCGGCGCGAGTACCTCCACCGGTTGGTGCATGTAACGCACCGGGATAGAGAGCAGCCCGGTGGGGATGCCCTCCCGCGCCACCTGGATGCCCCAGGCGTCGGTGCCGCTGGCGCCGGGCGCCGGGTCGGTCAGGAGGGGAATTTCCTGCGTTTCGGCGGATTGCCGTAGCCGCTTCACCACTGCCGGGTGAAAATTCGGCCCCACGCCCAACGCCGGCCCCTTCCCCAATTCAAAGGTGCCCAGGCCGCTATCGTCGGCCTGCCTGGCAAACGTCACATCCAGAGCCACCGCCAGTTGCGGCGCTACCCCGTAAGCGGCGGTGATCGCCCCCTTCAACCCTACCTCTTCCTGAACGGTCGCCACAGCGTAGCAATCCCAGGCATGTGGCCGGCGTTGCAGCGCTTCCAGCATGAGCGTGAGCGCCGCCACCGAAGCCCGATCATCTAACGCTTTGCTGGCCACCAGCCCTCCCTTGAGCTCCACCAGCGGGCGGCATAGGGAAACGATATCGCCGACCTGCACCAGCTGGCACAGTTCCTCGTGGGGCAACCCCACATCCACGAAGAGCTTTTCCCACGGCAACACCTGCTTGCGGTCGGCTTCGCGGAGGACATGCGGCGGGCGCGAGCCGACCACGCCGGGCAAATCACGCCGGCCATGCACGATCACTTCCAGACCCGGCAGGACGCGCCGGTCAGCGCCCCCAATGGCGGCAACTTGCAGGAACCCCCGTTCTATACCGGTCACGAGCAGGCCCACTTCATCCATGTGGGCCGCCAGCAGCACGGCCGGGCGCGGCTCCAGCCCATCTCCTCGCTGCAAGGCGATGAGATTGCCCAGGGCATCGGTACGGAGCTCATCCACCAATGGCTGCCAGAGGGATTGGATAAGCGCGCGAACCGGCTCCTCTCTTCCGGAGGGGCCGGTAGCTTCGGACAATTGTTTGAGCAACGGTACAGTTTCCAAAAAGGCTCCTTTCAAGGCCCGACCGTCGCGGTTGGCGTCTCGGTCGGCGTCTCCGTCGGGGTTTCCTCCAGGGTAGGCGTGGGCGTAGGGGTAGGCGTGGCCGTCGCCGTCGGCTCAATTGTAGCCGTCGGGGTGGGGGAAGCCGGCGAGGTTGACGTTGGGCTGGCCGTAGGTGTTGGCGTTGCCGTGGGCATAGGGGTCACAGTGCCGGTGGCCGTGGGCAGCGCCGTGGGTGTCGGCGTGCCGGTTGGAGTCGGCGTCGCTGTGGGCGTGGGCGTGAAGGTGGGCGTGGGCGTGGGGGTGCGTGTCGGCGGGAACCACTGCGTCGGTGTCGGCTGGAGCGTGCGTGGTCCCACCGTGCCGGGACCGACCAGGTAGGGCGTGTCGGTCGCGTTGGGGACCCGCGTCGCCGTTGGCGAGGGCGTGACGGTGGGAGTCGGCGTAGCGGAGGGCGCCGGGCGCAGGCTCAGCGCGATGAAACCCACGGCATAACAAGGAATGGTCGCCAGGATAATGGCAATCAAAACAGCGTAGATCGGTTTCCGTGTGCGTAAACTATCCATAAAATTGTTCCATGATCGGGCCTGACCCCGGCGGCTTCTTCGGGACAATCATAGCATTATTTTGGAGGGATGTCAAAAAGCGCCCGCGCGCGGGTGTGTTATAATACTCAGGGGTAGCTGACCGGACAGGAAGCGGCGACGGCAGACAACGGACGGCGGACCACCGGCAGTGAAGAATCGTGGTCTGCGGTTCCCAAGGGCCGCGCCCCCATACTCAGACACGCAACAGGCGGAACCGATGCCTAAGCTGAAACAACTGGTCTTGCAGGGCTTTAAATCTTTTGGTGATACGACGACGATCGTTTTCCCGACCGGCATCACCGCCGTCATTGGGCCGAATGGAAGCGGCAAGAGTAACATTGCCGACGCCATCCGCTGGGTGCTGGGCGAGCAACGGACCCGGATGCTGCGCGGCCGCACCGGTGAGGATATGATCTTCGCCGGGAGCCAGCGTCGCCCCCGGGCCAGCATGGCCCGGGTTGTTCTGACGTTTGACAACAGCGAGGCTTGGTTGCCGCTGGACTTCGCCGAGGTGACGATTGAACGCCGGGCCTACCGCTCCGGCGAGAGTGAATACCTGCTCAACGGCAGCCGGGTCCGGCTGATGGACCTCAACGAGCTGCTCAACAAAGCCGGGTTGGGGCGAGAAGCCTATCTCTTCATCGGTCAGGGGCTGGTGGACCGGGTGCTCTCGTTGACGCCGCAGGAGCGCACTCAATTGTTTGAACAGGCCGCCGGGATCGCGCTCTATCGCCAGCGCCGTGAGGAAGCACTCAAAAAGTTAGAGGAAACCCGCCACAACCTGGAGCGAGTCCAGGACATCCTGAGTGAAATTGAACCCCGCCTGCGCCGGTTGGAACGGCAGGCCCTGCGGGTCGCCCAACACACCCAACTCACCGGCGAGCTCAAAGAGCTGCTCCGTACCTGGTACGGTTATCGTTGGGGGCAGACCGTCGCGGCGCTGGAACTGGCCCACCAGCGCGGCCGCGTCCACGAGACCGAGGTCGGCCGCCGCCAGGAAGCCGCTGCCGGGCTGGCCAATCGCATCGGCGCGCTGCGCCAGCAGTTGAGCCAGCTGCGCAGCCGCCTGGCCGAACTGCACCGCGCGGCGGGCGCCCGTCACGCTGAGGCTGAAGCTCTCCAGCGCGACCTGGCCGTGGGCCAGGAACGGGCCCGCCTGTTAACCGAACAGCAGGAAGAAGGGCGGGCCAATGTCGTCCCCCTGCGGGCGGCCTGGGAGGCCGGCGCGACAGAAATCGCGGCGTTGCGCGCGGAACTGGCCACCGGCGCAGCCCGGCTGGCCGAGGAGCGCGACCGGCTGGCGCAGGCTGAGGTCGCCTACCAGGCCCTGGAGGCCCGCCGGGGTGAGCTGATCCGCCGGCAAGGCGAAACGCAGAGCCACGCCCTGGAAGCCCGCCACCGGTTGGCCGACCGGCAGAGCCGCCTGGAGCAGCTGGCCGAACGCACCGGGCAGTTGGCGCAGCGGATCACGGAGCTGGAGACGGCGTTAGATTCCGCGGCCGGCCGCCGCCGCGCGCAGCAAGCTGCCGTGGAGGAGACCCGTCACGCGCTCATGGAGGCTGAGACGGCTCTCCAGGATCTGGAAGCGGAACAAGAGCGGCTGCGAGCGGCCCAGGAGGCCGCCCGCGCCGAAGGCGACCGCCTCCGCCGGGAGCTGGCCCAGCAGGAGGCCCAGCGCCAGCAGCTCAGTGCCCGGCTCGCCGCGCTGGAACGGCTCCACGCCGAGGGGGCGGGACTTTACGCCGGTGTGCGCGCCGTCTTAGGGACCGCCGCCCGCGAGGAGCTGCCCGGCCTGTTGGGGACGATCGCCACGCTCGTGCAGGTGCCACCCCGGCTGGACCACGCCGTAGAGGTGGCGCTGGGCGGACAATTGCAAGACGTCGTGGCCCGGCGCTGGCAGGACGCCGAAGCCGCGATTGCGTGGCTCAAGCGCAACCGCGCCGGGCGCGTCACCTTCCTCCCGCTGGACACGCTCCGGCCGCCGCCACCGCTGCGCCTGCCCGCCTTGCCGGGCGTGATTGGCGTTGCCGCCGACCTGGTCACTTACGAGGCCGAACTCCGGCCGGCGTTGTTGCTCCTGTTAGGCCGCGTCGCCGTCGCCGAAAGCCTGGAGGCGGCCCGCGCACTTTTCAAGGAGCTGACCGGGGGCTTCCAGATCGTCACCCTGGAAGGCGAACTGCTCCGTTCCGGCGGGGCGCTGACCGGCGGCCATGAGCGCAAGGAACAGCAAGACGGCGGGCTGCTGGCCCGCGAGCGCGAGCGGCGCGAGCTGCCCGCCCAACTTGCCGCCGTAGAAGAGGCCGCCCGCACGTTGCGCGACGCGGCCCGCCGCGCCGAGGAACAGGTCCGCGCCCTGACCGAGGAAGGTCGTGCGCTCCAGGAGCGCCGCCGGGTCGCTGAGCGGCAGCACCAGGAAGCCAACCGCCGCGTGGATCAGGCCGTCCGCGCCTTAGAGCAGGCCGCCCAGGAGGCCGGCTGGCAACGTAAATTATTGGATGAGGCCCGCACAGAACGTGAGCGCCTGGAAGGATCGCGCCAGCGCCTGGAAGGCGAGCGGGACGAGGCCACCGCCGCGTTAGCCGCCGCCGGGGCCACGCTGGAGCAGCTCGCGGCCGACCTGGCCGCGCTGGCCGATGACGAGAGCGCCCGCCTCGCCGCCGAACAACGCACGCGCGTCGCGCTGCTGGAACAGGAGCACGGAAATCGCCGCCGGCTGCTGGCGGCCCGGGAAAAAGAGCAGGAGCGCCTGGCCGACCAGATCGCCGCGCAGGAGCGCCGCGTCGCGGCCACCGGTGACGAGCTGGCGGCGCTGGCGGTCCACCTGGAGGAGCTCCAGGCGCGCTATACGGCCGGGCAGGCCGCCGCCGAGGCACTCTCCGCCCAGGTCCCGCCGCTGGAGACTCAGGTAGAGACCGCCGAGCGCGATCAGGTCCGTTGGGAGCAGGCCGAGGCTGAGGCGCGCCGGTTGCTGCGGGAGGCTGAACAGCGTCTGGCCCAGGCTCAAGTGGAGGTACGCCGCCGCGAGGACGAAACGCTCAACCTCCGGCGCGAGATCCAGGAGACGCTGGGGATTGTAGACCTGCCGCTGCCCTCGTCGCTCACCACGCAGCAGCCGCTCCCGCTGGAGAGTGTCGCCCCCTTCCCGGCCGTCGCTGAGCTACCGGAAGGGCTGGAAGAGCAGATTGCCGATCTCCGCGCCCAAATCCACCGGCTGGAGCCGGTCAATCTGGCCGCCCAGGAAGAGTACAACGAGGTCGCCGAACGCCATACCTTCCTCCAGACGCAAATCAACGACCTGGAGGCCGCCTCCACCCACTTGAGAAAGATCGTCACCGAGCTGGACAGTATGATTGAGACCGCTTTCCAGACGACCTTCAAGGCCATCGCGGCCGAGTTCGGGCGCATCTTTGCGCTCCTATTCAACGGGGGGACCGCCTCACTCACGCTCATCTCCAATGGCGAACAGACCGGCGTGGAGATCACCGCGCGGCCGCCGGGCAAACGCACCGCCGGGCTGGGAATGCTCTCCGGTGGCGAGCGGACACTGACTGCTGTGGCGCTCCTCTTCGCCGTCCTGCGGGTCAGTCCTGTGCCCTTCTGCGTGCTGGACGAGGTGGACGCCGCCTTAGACGAGGCGAACGTGGGCCGCTTCCGGGCCATGTTGCGCGAGCTGGGACGGCAGACTCAGTTCATCGTTATCACGCACAATCAGGGGACGGTGGAAGCCGCCGACACGATCTACGGCGTCTCCATGGGGGAAGAGAGCGTCTCGCAGGTGCTCTCGCTCAGCCTGGCGGATCTGCCGGCCGAGTAAATGGTCTTTAAGAAAATAATCGGGTCACGTTCGCGCTGG
>CAYTGR010000090.1:0-10454 GCA_964437445.1 uncultured Anaerolineales bacterium
ATGTGCGAGCAATTGCGTTCTCCGACTATCAAAATGACTCTTGCGTAAGTCCTACAGTATTTCCCTTTTTTGCGTTTTTGTGTTAAAGTGAACCCAAAGCAGTATTGCGTATTGCTGTATTGCAAGGAGGGCTGGCAATGATTCCACTCATTCCTTTAGTCCCACGCCTGGTCATCCTGGGCCTCTTTGTCGGCGGCCTGGTCCTGGTCCTGCGCCAGGTCAGGCAAAAGCCGCCAGAGCATGGTTCCTGGTTCCTGGTGTTGCTTCTCTTATGGCTTGTTTTGATGCCCTGGCTCTGGCTTTTTTCGCCGGCTCCTTCGTTCCTGGTGTTGCTCCTGTTGCTGATCATTCCCCCGCTTCTGGGGGTGGTGCTGATCTTCCTGCGACTGCCGGCTATTTTCCCGATGGATCCCGAACAGTCCAGCAACCCCTGGAAAATCTGGCAATTCCTGGCCGGATTTATTTTCGGGCGCCCCAAGCCGGCCTGGGTGGTGGTGGACGGCGAGATCCAGGAGCGGATCAAAGGAGATGCGTTCTGGGGGCTGGGGCCAGGCCTGGCGTTAACCGAAGCGCACAACGTGATCGTCTTTGGCGATGGCTCTCAGATCAAAGCGATTGAGGGGCCGGGGTTCGTTTTCACCGAAAAAGCGCAGCTGGCTACGGCGACGGTGGACCTGCGCGAACAGTTGCGGGGCCAGACAATTGAGGCCGTCAGCCGCGATGGGATCCGGTTGCTGGTCCCGTTCAGTTGTATTTTCCGCATTGATCCTGGCCAGCAGGTGCCGCGTTTGGGAGAATACTGGCCTTATCACAAACGGGCTGTCTTCCTGGCTTTCCGCGCGCGCCAGGTAGATCCGGCCGGCAAGACCCCCCTGGACGCGCCCCAGGCGGTCCCGTGGGAGAACCTGCCGGGCTTGACCGCGCAGCAATTCACGCGCCAGGAGATCGCCCGTTATCGCCTGGATGATCTGTATGCGGTGACGACGCCGGGCCAGTTCCTGCGACCGACCATCGGACAACAGATCCGGACGTTGGTCGCTGCCCAGATGGAACCCAACGGGATTAAAATGACCGGCGGCTCAATTGGCAATAGCATCCGGCCTAAGGATGATGAGGTGGTCAAACAGCGAGTGGAGGCCTGGAAAGCCCGCTGGATCCAAAAAATGATGGTCATGGGCGGGCAGGCCGAGGCCGAGCGGTTGCGCCTCTTGGAGCGGGCCCGGGCCAAGATCCGGTTGGAGGCGCTGCTCCAGCTGGCTGAACCCCTGGCTGATTTGCAGAAGAATGGTGATCTGGCGCCCAACGTCATCGCGTTGCGGTTGCTGGATACACTGGAGGAAATGGCCCGGCGTCCCCAGGTTGAATCGCTGTTGCCGGCCTCGTCGCTGGCACTATTGACCGATCTGCGCCAGCAAGTCGGCGGGACCGGACCAGGAGGTGCGCGATGACACCGACCTTGAAACGTTATGGCCTGGTGGGGTTGATCCTGGTGGTGTTGACGGTGGTCTTTTTCGTGGCGCTGGTGGTAGCGCCACCGATGGGCGAGAGAGCGCTGGCGGGCAGTGATCGGTTCGTCTTCGGCCTGGCCTTTTTCCTGGGGCTGCTGGTTTTCTACCTGTTGTCCGATGAGCTGGCCGTGCACCTGGTCACCAAACTCTACGCTTTGCCACGCGAGGAGGCGGCCGGTCTGGTGGAACGGATCTTCTTCGGGCTGCCCGATGTGCCGCCCTTTGATCCCGTCTTAAACGTGAAAGAGGGGTATGTGGATCCCGACGGGCCGGCCGTGATGCGTAAGGTGGGCGGGCCGGGTTTCCTGAAGGTCGCCTACGACAGTGCCGCCGTCACAGAACGCGGCGGACGCCTGGTGCGCATCCTAGGCCCCGGGTGGCACAAGCTGCACGCCTTTGAGCGCGTGTGGGACGTTGTTGACTTGCGCCCCCAACATCGCGTCGTGACGACGAAAGCGGTCACCCGCGACGGCATCCCCATCACATGCACCGTGGACCTGGTCTTTCGGATCGCAGACGATGGCTCGGAGCCGAGCTTAGACCGCCCCTATCCCTTCAGCGAGGAGGCTGTTTTTACCGCCTCTACCATCCAGCGAGTGCGTGAGCGGACCGGCAAGGACCGGATTATCCCCTGGGCGAACCGGATAGCGTCCGGGTTGGTGGACGGGACCGTGCGCGATGCGCTGGAGCGGCTCACCCTGGATGAGTTGCTCTTCCTGGACGAGCAAGAGGAACCCCCGCTGGCTGCGTTGGGGGCCCGGCTGCAGGAGAATATCCGGCAGAATGCGGCCTCCCTGGGGGTCCACATTGAGAGTTTACGGCTGGCGCCGGTCCAGCCGGAAGAAGAGGCCATCTCCCGCCAGTGGTTGGAGGCCTGGCTGGCGGAATGGCAGCGCTATATTGCCGGACGGCGGGCGCAGGGCGAAGCCGAGCAGCTGGAAGCGGTGGAACTGGCCCGCATTCAGGTATTGGTAGAATTGATCACCGGGATGCAGCAGGCCATCCAAAACCTGGATCGTAAGGGCATGGAGGTTCCCCCCACGTTCATTGTGCTCCGTTTCCTGGAGGCCATGCGGTCCTTGACGGTCGGCGATCCTCTGCTGCGTAGCACCATGCCCCAGCAAACCGAAGCCCTGTTGCATTTGCTGGAATCGCTCCGGCAGCAGCTACCGCCTCCTGGCAGTGGTGAGGGGACAACGGCTTCAGGGCAGAACTGGCCGGCCCTGCCACCTCTATGACATGCGTTGGGTTTCCATTCCTGACGAACTGGCCGTTCCCCATCTGCTGGAATTACGGGAGGCTACGGCTCCATTAGTTCACACGCTCCACGGTGAGGTCAGCGCCAAATTGCTGGCCGGCGATTGGCCCGCCGCCCTGGAACTGGTGGAGCGGGCCTTTGCGTTGGCCTGGTCGGGGCATGACCGCTATGCCGCGGCCCTGATGCTGCTCTATAAAGCGGAATTGTTCAGCCAGCGCCAGCGGTGGGAAGAGGCCCTGGAGCAGAGCACAACGGCCCTGGATTGGTTGCGCCTTCAGATCTCCGAGGTGGCCCGGTACAACGAGGCGGTCGCTGCCTACCAGCAAGGATTGCTCCACTACACCCTGCGGGCCGATGAGAAAGCGACCCGCCTGCTGCTCAATGCGCAAGAGCTTTTCCTGGCCGGTGAACGGTATTGGGGCCTGCGGGGAGATGCCGAACGGGTCGGCGAGTGCCGTGACGTGCAGCGGTGGATCAGCCGCCTGCTGGAGCTCCAGGTGCCGACCGAGGCGATGGTGCCGGCGCTCATCGTCCCGCTTTACGAGCTGGAGAACCGGACTTTCATCCGGGCGTGGGCCATCGCGGTCGCGCCGCTCTGTGAAGTAGACCCCGCCGGGTTGCAACCGGTGGCCGGCTCGGCGCTCATCCCTTTGACGGCCGGCCCGGCATTTTTGCTGCAACTGCTGCCCGGCGTCCGCTACGCGGCTTTCTGGGCGCACGATGCACCCGACCTGGTGTCTGAAAGCCAGCCGGGTGATATTTTGCTGGTGGAGATGGAGGCCGCCGGGACGGCCGGGACCGGAGGCCGCCAGGGACGGGGCGGGGCCTTTGTGCGCCGTCCGGATGGGCGGATCGCTTTTCATTTGCAGCGGCCGGCCACACCCCGGTTGGCAGGGATCCCACGGGCGTTGCTGCGAGGAAGGGAGGTGGCACGATGAGTGACGGCGAACATCAGGTGCTGGTCATCGGGGCGGCGGGGGATGATACCAAAGTCTGGCCCCGCACGCGCGCAGTTGCGGAGGGACGTTCCAACCCGGGCCGCATTCGGTGGGGCTGGGGGGGCGTGGCCCGCAACATTGCCGAGAACCTGGCCTACCTGGGGGCCGATGTTCACTTGATCACCGCGGTCGGTGACGACGAGGCCGGCCATAACCTCCTGGCCCATCTGGAGACCGTGGGGGTGGATATTTCGGCCGTGTTGCTATCGGAAGAGGGCCACACCAGTGCCTACGTGGCGCTCTACAATACCGAGGGCGAGCTTTGGCTGGCGTTTGATGATATGCGGGTGGTCGCTGAGGTCACGCCCGGTTACCTCCAGCGCCAACGTGCGCTGTTCCGCACGGCCGATATGATCTGCATTGATGCCAACCTCTCCCCGCGGACGCTCCAGACGGTCTTTCGGCTGGCGCACCAATACCGTGTCCCCGTCTGTGCTGATCCGACCGCGGCGCTGTTAGCGCCGCGGCTGGCGCCTTTCCTGCCCAACCTGGTCCTGCTGACCCCCGACCGGACTGAGGCCGAGTCGTTGTTGGGCGAACCGCTTCCCACCGAAGAGGCCATCATCCAGGGGGCGCGCCGGCTGGTGCAGCGCGGGGTGGGGTTGGCAGTGATCACCTTAGGGGCCGAGGGGCTGGCTTACGCGACTTCGGAGGAGAGCGGCCGGCTGCCCGCGTTTCAGGTGGAGGTTGTGGATCCAGTGGGGGTGGGCGATGCGTTGACGGCGGCGGTGATCTACGGCTTGCTGGAGGGGTGCGCGCCGGCGGAAGCGGTGCGCTTGGGGCTGGCGGCCGCGGCGCAGACCTTGCGTTGCCGCGAAACGGTCTGTCCAAACCTGAGCCTGCAGTTGCTCTACGAGCAGTTGATTGTGTAGGGTGGAAAGCCTGTCGTGCCGCACTTCAGCGTGTTGGACGGCGCTCAAGTTAGCGTTTCAGCGTCTCAGCGTTTCAGCGTTTTAGCGTGTTGGTAGTGACGCGCTTTATGCTTGTAGTGACGCGCTTTAGCGCGGCAAAACGGCGCTGAAGCGCCTCACTACAAGCAAAGCGCTATTTTCAGAGGAATTCCTCATGAACTGGCGTTCACCAGCAGGGGGATGAAAATGTGAGCAGTGAGCGGTGAGCAGGAAACAGGCACTGCTACCGGCTGCTCTCTGCTCACTCCTTAACTGGTTTCTATTTTCAAAGGAGGTGTGAAATGGTAACCCGGAATTTCCCCGGCCGCGGCAAAGTGGCGATTTTGCGCACGCGGCCGGAGACGGTGTTAGAAGATTACGCCCGCCTGCTGGACCTGGCGGGCTTTCGGGCTGCGTTGCCCCAGGACAAGACCACGCTGCTCAAAATCAATATCTCCTGGCAAACCTGGTATCCGGCCTGCTCTACGATGCCCTGGCAACTGGAGGGGGTGATCCGCCCCCTGCGGGAGGCCGGGTACGACCTGGTGGGGGTGCACAACGATACGGTCGTCGTCAATACGGCCGATGGTGAGGCTAACAACAAGCAGCGGTATGTCACCGATAAGTACGGCGTTCCCTGTATCTATCTGTACCAACCCGGGGTGGAGTGGGTGCGCTACGAGCCGCAGCGGCCTTTCCTGGTGCTGGATCAGATCTACCCGGAGGGGGTCTATATCCCCAAGGCGCTGATCGGCCAGAATATCATCCATTTACCGACGGTGAAGTGTGTCCATCCACAAACTGAAGTGATGCTTGGCGACGGTCGTGTGCAGCGTATTGGTGAACTGGTGGAAACTCAGCTGCGACAAGGCGCGATCCCGTTATTGGAAGCCGATGGCGACATGCGTTTCATGGCTACCACCACGCTTTTTGGTCTGCAAGCGGGGAGGGCAACACCGCAGCAAACAGCCTTTTTCTGGCGCACGCCTGTCAATGGGCAACCCTTGTGGCGCGTGTGCACCAGGACGGGGCGCGAGGTCATTGTCTCCGGCGAACATCCTTTCCGCACCCCCAAAGGTTGGCGCAAAGCTTCGTCGTTGCAGGTAGGTGAGCGCATTGCTATTCCCCGTCGCTTGCCCGTGCAGGGCCTGAGTCAACCACTGCCACGACTAAATGAAAGGCTCCCCCTGGATGAAATCCGGGTGGAGGCGATCCCCTTCCGCCCTGGCCGGAAATATCCGGTTGAGTTTCAACGCGCTGTTGTAGCAGCCTACCTGCAAGGCCGGACGTTAGAGGAACTTGCGACTGAATATAGCGTTCCCTGGCAATCACTGCAACGTATTCTTAGCCGTTACCACATCCCTATGCGCCGGATGAAGCATTGGATCAAGTTGCCGGCGCAGACCTCGCCCGAATTTTGGCGGTGGCTGGGGTATTTCTTTGCCGAAGGTTGGGTACAACCCATGCGCACGACTTGCCGCTTCTGGTGGACTAATAGCGATCCTGTTTTGCGTGAAGATTTCTTCCGCTTGACGCGCGAGCTGTTCGGCCTTGAGATGACCTGCCGACCGCACAGCTATGATTGCTATGTGGATAGCGTGCAGCTCCGTGAGTTCTTTGAGAAGCTGGGCCTGCCTATCCCCCTGGAAGCCGGCAACAAGACCATCCCGGCGTTGCTTTTCCTTTGTCCAGACGAGGAAATTGCTGCCTTTCTGAACGGGTATCTGGATGGCGATGGCAGCATCGGCAAACGCGATGGTTTGCATGTGGTCAGCAAGAGCCAAACGCTGGCGCGCCAGGTGCAGCAGCTTTTTAGCCGTTTAGGCATTGTGGCTTTTCTGGGCCAAAAGACCCGGCGGGCCACCCGTTCAACGATGACCCCGCGCCACTATGCCGAAGTTGCCGTTTACGGGGATGAATTGATAACGCTGGCGCGCTGGCTTCACTTTCGCAGTGTCAACAAACAGGAACGACTGGAGGCGCTGGTCGCGCGCCGCAAGGCTGGCAAGCGGCCGGGCAATTGGGATACCATCCCTGTGGATCCGGCGCACTTTAGACGTGTGCGCGAGGGTTTAGGGTTTACTCAAGCTTCCACCGGGCGGGCCGGCGCTGTTAACAACATTGAGAACGGCTATACCCAGCCTGGGCGTCCGCTTATGCAATACCTTATTGATCTGTTTCGGGATGCTGACCGGGAGCACCAGTATCAGGTTGAGATTGAAGCCCTGGCCGAGCTGGCTAACGAGGCCATTGCCTGGGATCATGTCACCGCCGTGGAGACGATTGCACCTGACACCTCTTACCTTTACGACTTCACGATGCAGACAACCCCCAGTTTTGTGGGGAATGGCATTTTCTTGCACAATACGCATGTATTCACCACGATTACCGGCGCCATGAAGAATGCGTTTGGCGGTTTACTCCACCGCAAACGTCACTGGACGCACAGCGTCATCCACGAGACGTTGGTGGATTTGCTCTCCATCCAGCAAGAGATCCATCCCGGCCTCTTCGCGGTGATGGATGGCACTTTCGCCGGCGACGGGCCGGGCCCCCGCGCGATGCGCTGGCATGAGAAAAACGTCATCTTGGCCTCGGCGGATCAGGTGGCGATTGATGCGGTCTCCGCGCTGATCCAGGGCTTTGATCCCCTGCAGATCCCCTTCCTGCGGATCGCGCACGAACTGGGGTTGGGGATCGCCGATCCCCGGCAGATTGAATTTGTGGGCGATACGGCGGTGGCCGAGGAGCGGTGGGGCTTTGTGCAGGAAGATACGTTTGCCAGCCGGGGCCAGAAAATGATCTACCACGGGGCGCTCAAGCCGTTTGAGGAGCTGCTGTTGCGCAGCCCGATCGTCCCCTGGTCGTATTTTGCCAGCAATTTCTACCACAACGTCTACTGGTATCCGGTGGTGGGACGGCGCCGGGTGGAGGAAGCGCTCAAGACGCCCTGGGGGCAGCTGTTCGCCAGCTACGGCGCTGAAGCCGGGCTGGCAGGAGCTGTTTTGCCCAGCGTGGAGACCAAAACGTTGCTGGAGGGGGCGGTGGTGCTGGCCGGCGGGGCGTTGGCTGCCGGCGGTGCGCTGGCCTGGTTGGGGCGTAAAAAGTCATAGCAGGGGGCAAGGTTTGTAGCGCGGCGCTTGAGCGCCGTTTTTAACGCGCTGAAGTGTGTAACTACGAACCCAGGCAAGGGGGCAGCGATGGAAATAATCCTGGTTTTGTTTTTGAGCTTTGTGCCGATGTTACTGTATGCGGCCATCCTCTGGTGGCTGGATCGCTACGAAAAAGAGCCCTTCGGCTTGCTGCTGGTGGCGTTTCTGTGGGGGGCGATCCCGGCTGTCCTCCTGGCCGTGATCTTTGAGCTGGTCCTGGATATCCCGTTCACAGCCCTGGCCTCCAACTCGGAGCTGGTTTACAATCTGCTGGGGGCCTCAGTCGGCGCGCCCCTGGTGGAAGAGACGACCAAAGGGCTGGCGCTGTTGTTGCTTTTCCTCTTTTGGCGCAAGGAGCTGGATAGCCCCCTGGATGGCCTGATTTATGGGGGGATGGTGGGGTTCGGTTTTGCGGCCGTGGAAAATGTCCTTTACCTGGGGAGTGCCTTGGACGCGGGCGGATTAGGGGGAGCTCTGGGGCTGGCCTTCTTCCGGGCCGGGCTGTTCGGCCTGAACCATGCCATGTACACCGGTTTCACCGGGGTGGGGCTGGCGCTGACCTTAGAATGGCGGCGGAAATACTGGTATGCCTGGCTGCTGCCGTTCGTCGGGTTTGGGCTGGCGACCGGTGTCCATGCCTTCCACAACACTTTCTCCACGTTCTGGAGTTACACGGACAGCGGGATGCCGTTGCTCATCCTGGCCAGCGGTGACTGGCTGGGGGTAGTGAGCCTGCTGGTGGTGGTAGTCTGGGCGCTGATGTTGGAACGGCAACGGCTGGCCCGTTACGTGGGGGCACGGCAGGCGGCCCTGGCGTTGCAGGCGGACGAGGTCAAGCTCTTGCTTTCGCCCTGGCGCCGGGGGGGGGCTTTGCTACGGGTGCTCCTCACGGCGGAACTGGCGCGCTGGTGGCAGCTGCGCGGCTTCTTCAAGGCGGTGACGGAGACCGCTTTTGCCTGGCACCGTTACGAGCGGGGCGACCGCGTCTCCGCCGCCGAGTTACAACGGCTGGAGCAGGCGGTGCTCCAGGGGCGGTCAGCCCTCGTCGCCTTACGGCCTTGATCCGTTGTGGCAGTTGATTCTTCTGGGGAGGCAGGGGCATGTTAGCCAAGATTGTCAGCGCGGCGGTGGTGGGATTAGAAGCCCTGCCGGTAGACGTGGAAGTGGACGTCGGCCCCGGGATGGCCGGCCTGCTGACGCTGGTGGGCCTCCCCGATGCCGCCGTCCGCGAGAGCAGCGAGCGCGTCCGCTCCGCCATCCGCAACAGCGGCCTCACGTTCCCCTTCAACCAGCGGATGACCATCAACCTGGCCCCGGCCGACCTGCGCAAGGAAGGTCCCGCCTACGACCTGCCGATTGCCGTGGGCATTTTGGCTGCCAGCGGGCAGGTACCGGCGGCGGCGCTGGAAGGGGCGCTGGTGGTGGGCGAGCTCTCATTGGATGGCGCGGTGCGCCATGTGCGCGGCGTGCTGCCGGTGGCCGATATGGCGCGCCACCAGGAGCTCGGCACGCTCTATGTCCCGGAGCCGGACGCCCCGGAGGCAGCCTTGATCCCCGGTCTGAAGGTGTACGCCGTGCCGACCCTGGCGGCGCTGGTGGCCCACCTGCAAGGCGTGCTCCCGCTCCGGCCATTTGAGCCGCAGCAGTTGCTGGCGGCGCAAGCTCCCCCGCCGGTGGTGGACTTTGCCGAAATCCAGGGCCAGGAACACGCCAAGCGGGCGCTGGAGGTGGCCGCCGCCGGGGGGCATAATCTGCTCATGACAGGCGCGCCCGGCGCCGGCAAGACCTTGATGGCGCGGGCGCTGCCGGGCATTCTCCCCTCGCTCGCGCTGGAAGAGGCGCTGGAGATCACCCGCATCTACAGCGTGGCCGATGCGCTTCCGCCGGGCACGCCGCTCGTTCAGCAACGCCCCTTCCGCGCGCCGCACCACACCATCAGCAACGCCGGGTTGGTGGGCGGTGGCCACTGGCCCCGGCCCGGCGAGATCAGCCTGGCGCACCGGGGCGTCCTCTTTCTGGATGAGCTGCCCGAATTCAACGGGCGGGTGCTGGAGGTGATGCGCCAGCCGATGGAGGACAAGGTCGTCACCATCAGCCGGGCGCAGGGGAGTTTGACCTTCCCGGCGGCGTTTACGCTGGTCGCGGCGATGAATCCCTGCCCCTGTGGCTTCTACGGCGACGCAGAGCGGCCCTGTACCTGCTCGGCGGGCATGATTGAGCGGTATCGCAAACGGATTTCCGGCCCGCTGCTGGATCGGATTGACCTGCACATTGAGGTCCCGCGCGTCCCCTACGAGAAGTTGAGCCGGGCGACGCCGGGGGAGCCTTCGGCGCGCATCCGGGAGCGGGTGGAGGCGGCGCGGGAACGACAACGGGCGCGGCTGGGCGGGAGCGGGTTGGCCTGTAATGCCGACTTAGGCCCGGCGCAGATCCGGCAGTTTTGCGGGTTGGGGGAAGAGGCGCAGGCGTTGATGCGAGCGGCGATGCGGCAGTTGCACCTGAGCGCGCGCGGCTATCACCGCGTGCTCAAGGTGGCGCGCACCATCGCCGACCTGGAGGGCAGCGCCGCCATCCGCACCCACCACCTGGCCGAGGCGCTCCAGTACCGCGCGCGGGTGGTGGAGGCGTGAGATTTCGGATTGGGGATT
>CAYTGR010000091.1:0-10086 GCA_964437445.1 uncultured Anaerolineales bacterium
TATCCGCGCTGAGGAACCGCCCCAGGCCGGGCGAATAGAATCGTGCGCCGTAATCGTACACCCCCAGCGTGACCTCCTCCCGCTGGCCGGTGAAGCGCCGATTGGTGGGCAGGTCGCCGCTGTGCCAGCGCACCTCGCCGTAGGGGAAGTAGCGCGGCGCGCTCACTTTGGCATCGAGGGAGACGCCGTTGCACCCGCTCGCCATCCCGCAGGAACAACAGTTTTAGAACTATTTTCTAAATCGCCAGATGATTCCCTTCACAATATCCGCAATGCCCCAGATCGTTCCTCCTACAAATAGTAGTCCGACCACCCAACGCATCAGCACCAGCAGCCCGGCGCGACCATAAACCAATACGCTGGCAGTTCCGCCGATGGCCCAAATCAAACCTAATGATTGCGTGAATGCTGCGCGCATATATATACTATCGCATTTAGATAGACAAAATATGTAGCACACTATTCCGCGGCAACTTACATGCCAATCGTTTGACCGGGATGAATGACAAAATACATGGTATAAGAACCCACCCAGGTAAATCAACCCACCCCAAATCACCGCACCGCTTATCAATGGGATTTTATCTAACATTTTCTGGCCCTATCCCCAATCATTGTGCAATTCCTAGCAAAGTTGGAACAGAGTCGATAAGAACATCACGGAAAAAAGTGCGCCCCATCTCTCGTGCAAGCTCACCCTCCAAATGATACATTTGCCGCCGCAACGCATTGGGAAACAGGGTTTGGGTAAGGTTGACGCAGCCGCGTACACTACTTGGAGTTGTGACCTCAGCCACCATCGCGGCCTCACGACTAGCCGAACTAAACCCGCTGCCTAGCCATTCAGCTACAAAACCAGTGGCTAAACCCATCCCCAATTGTGTCCCCGCGCGACTCCAGTTAAGCGGACGTCCATGCGCTGTATCTTCTAACATTGATGCGCCAGCCGCAGTAAAACCTGAACTGGCAACAGACCCTATGCCGCCGGTGACGCCAGCCACAGCGCCATCTATGCCCCCGCCAACAGTTTCGATGATGAAATCGGTCCTATCAAATGTCCCCCCAGTCAGGGAAGTAGCAATCATGTAACCTTCAGCAGAAGTAAGGACCCCCATCCCCGCTGCGCCAACCGCAGCGGCAGTTGTTGGTGCACCTATACCTGTCACGCTGGCTATCATCGCTGCCCCGGCGCCAGCGCCTACACCGGTTCCAATAAGCGCTCCGCCAGCTGCGCCAGCAGCTGCTACAATAGCCAGATCTGTAGCAAATGCTGTCCAATCGCCATTCGTCGGGATTTGGGCTGTCAATAAATATGTGCCAGTTGTGAATAATGCCCCAACAACTGCGCCAGCTAAAGCGGTTGGAATATGCCCACTTGGATCGCTATACCTGACCGGATTATTGAGCACATACGCATACCGATTGAGGCTCTGTGGCCTCCCCGCCTCCGGGACGAGCGTATCCGCGCTGAGGAACCGCCCCAGGCCGGGAGCATAGAGCCGCGCGCCGTAATCATACACCCCCAGCGTGACCTCCTCCCGCTGGCCGGTGAAGCGGCGGTCGGTGGGGAAGGGGCTGGCCGCGAAGTCGGGCCGCGTTTCACCGTAGGGGAGGTAGCGCCGTTGGCTGAGCAGGGTCCCGGTCACGGTAGTGGCCAGGGCGGCGCTGCCCAGGGCGTCCGCGTGGAGGTAGGTGAGGGTGATGCCCGGCTGCACGGCGATCCGCGGCCCGCCGAGGTTGTTAAGGTACCACTCCATTATAGCCGCAGGCGGTTGGGTTACAAGTCACGTTGCGAAGGGGCAGCGGCCATGGAGTTGCTGGCGGCGGGCGGAACCCCCTTAAGAGAACCCCCCACCAACACGGACTCCTCCCGCTGGCCGGTGAAGCAACCGATGAATCTAAGGCACTACCAATAACAAGATTATCCCCCCAAGTATCATTAAACAACCGCTAATTATCATCGCCAGAGCGTACACCCTAATATGTCGAGAGGTAAGTCGAGGTGAATCTTCTTTGGGTAGTTTCATATGCCATGGATGCCAGAATCCATAAATGGCATTATACATTAGAGACCCGATTGGCAAAGATTTAGGATTCTTGAATAGATGCACTCCTAACGAAATCAAGACCAAACTTATAAGGAATACAACTAGCAGATTACCGACCTTTGATTGTAGGGGCAAACTCTTTGCCATAAACTACCTCTTGAATAGGCACTTCATAGAACGATTGAGAAAAGTTATTTATTAAGCTTGCAGCGTCACACCAAATGGGAATGAATATGCCTCCAACACTTAAAGCTGTATCACCCACATCACCCCAATCGAAATTACCATCTTTACTATTCCTGATAATTCCCCTGACAGCGTCGAACTCACCAAGCACCTTCATAACATCAATGCCTTTGTAGCCAGCTTGGAGTATATTAACAGCTCGTCCCCCCAAACCACCAGGAGGAATGACATCAGCTAAGAGCCCGGCAGCATCAAATACCATTCCAGTCCAATCAATATGACTTGGATCGACACCTGCATATGAAAAATGATAGGCGTCAATATATCCTGATCCCCAGCCACGAGTATTACTACCATGCGTGAGATAAGCCTCTCCCAATGAACCTGCAAAACCAAAGGGTACTATTTTGCCATTGTCAGGCCTAAGATACAGTTGTCCATCCATTTCAATGAATTGCCCGTAAAACAATGTCTCTGGAGGGGAAGGTTGCCAAAAATTTGGCAGACGAGTGAGGATTTCTATTGAATCACCCAAAAGAGCTCTATTTAAAACCGCAAGCCAACCCCATCTACCTTCCCATTTACCACCCTTTTCAAAAAATGAAAGCACCTCTTCCCAATTCTCTGCATCGCAATATTTAACGATCTCGTCACGAGTGAAATGTCCTGTTGGGTCAGTATACCTGAGCGGATTCCCCAACACGTAAGCATACCGATTGAGGCTCTGCGGCCTCCCCGCCTCCGGGACGAGCGTATCCGCGCTGAGGAACCGCCCCAGGCCGGGAGCATAGAGCCGCGCGCCGTAATCATACACCCCCAGCGTGACCTCCTCCCGCTGGCCGGTGAAGCGCCGGTCGGTGGGGAAGGGGTCGCTGCTCCAGCGGGTTTCGCCGTAGGGGAGGTAGCGCCGCTGGCTGAGCAGGGTCCCGGTCACGGTGGTGGCCAGGGCGGCGCTGCCCAGATGGTCCGCGTGGAGGTAGGTGAGGGTGTTCGCGGTCCCTGTGCGCTCGCGTACGGCGATGCGCTGGCCGTTGAAGTAGTAATAGATCGTCACGCGGGAGAAGGTGAGCATGATGGGCGTAGATACGCTCCAGGCACTGAGATTGCCTACCTGGTCCTGACTGCGGACCCGGAAAGTGTAAACGTGCCCGGCTACGCCGGTGAAGGTACTCGTCGTGTTGGGGGTGTACAACCAGGGCTGCCAGGCCCCGCCATCCTGCTGGAATTGTACTTCAAACGGCGTGGCCGCCAACCCCGAGCCATCGTCACTGCCGCTCCAGCTGACCGTCACTGTATTCTGCCAGTGATACTCTGGCAGCGCACCGATCTGTGCCGTGGGGGCTACAGCATCTTGAGTGGAGAAAATCGGACCGGCCCACTCCGAATAGAGATTGAGGATGGGCTTCCAGGCCCTGACACAGTAATAATAGGTAACCCCATGGGTCAAGCCGGTAAAAACATAGTAGCTTTGGCCTAACCAGGGGGAATCCACGGCCGCCTCGTCGTCACAATTGGCGGTCGGCACCCGGCGCGCCTGGTATTGCAACGTTTCATCAAATTCCCATTCCACAGTGTTTGCTGTCCCGGCCGTATAGGCTGGCAACGGGTAGAGCACCGGAGTGGGCACCAGGGGTATCGGTGTCCGTCTGGGCACCAGGGGCAAATCCGGGGCAGGTTGCGTTGGTGCTCTCCCCGCCGCTTCTGATGTTGCCGGAGCGGCGGTTAAGGGAAGGGGTGGGGGGGTGCTCTGGCCGGTACCGCCCGCCGGGGCAGTCAATTGAACTTCATAGAGCTGACTAAGGTAGAGTGTGGTAGTCACTCCCTGACTGGTGGTGACCTCTTTCTTCACCAGAGCGCCATCGCCATCGTACCAGAAACGGGTCACAGCCGCGGTAGGGGTGGCGGTGATCACGCTCGGCCGGTTCTCGGCGTTCCAGACCTGGGTGTAGGTCAGGCCATTTTCTGCGCGGCTGGTCATGTTGCCGTTGGCATCGTACCAGTAGCGCTGCGTCCCGGTCAGGTGCGTGACGGCGTGCACGTGCGCCGGGTCGCTGTACCCGTAGGTCACGCCGTTTTTCGTCAGCAGGTTGCCGGTCGGGCCGTAGGTGTAGCTCTCCTGGTACTGCCCCTGGCCCACGCCGTTGGTGCTCGCCGCCACCAGCCGGTCCAGCGCATCGTAGGTAAAGGTCTGCACCTGGTTGCTGTTGGTCGTATCGGTGATGGTTTTGACGTTGCCCACCGGATCGTAAGTATACTGCAAATTCAGCAGATTGCTCACCTGCAATTGCTGCAAGCGGAAGTTGTCGGCCCGGTAGGTATAGGCCGTGGTCAGGCCGTTGCCCAACGCGACGCTCGTCGGCTGGCCCAGGGCATTGTAGACGGCGTTGGTGACGTAGGTGCTGGCCCCGCTCAAGGTGTTCGGCAGCCCAGCGGCATTGTAAGTGGTGGTGACCACCTCCCCGTCGGGGTAGGTCTGCGTCACCACCCGATCCAGCGCGTCATACGTGGTGGTGGTGGTGAACGCGCCCACCCCGGTGATGGTTTTCACCTCCCGCGTCACGCGCCCGCGGACGTCGTAGGTCCAGGCGGTACTGCCGGTGGCGTCGGTCATGCCCGTGCGCTGGCCGCGGCCAAACTGGGTTGTCCCATCATAGGCGTCATAGGTATAAGCCACGGGTACCCCGCTGCAGCTCCCGCTGTAGCTCTTACCGGTCAACCGGTTGAGCGGGTCGTAACCAAAGGTGATAACACACCCGCGCGCGTCGGTCTGCTGCGTCAGGTTGCCGGCCGGATCATATTGGTAGCTCCACAGGCCCATGTCGGGATCCCGCATCGCCATTTTGCGCCCTAAGGCGTCATAGGTCATGACGGTGGTGACGCCTAACGTGTCGGTCAGGCAGGTCAAGTGGCCTAAAACATCGTAGTTGTATTGGGTTTCCTGGTAGCTGCCATCTTGCCGCCAGAGCAGGGTGGTTTTATCATGGGCCACTTGGGCCGTCCCATACCAATAAACCCGGTATTCCAGACTATGACCGGTCCGCCCGGTGGTATCAAAGTAGAGGGTGAATTCACTGAAATTGTTCAGGCCACCGAGAAAATCACTGCGTCGCAGCAGGCGGCTGGCCAGGACGCGCTGGTTGTCGGTATAGTCACTCACGTCAATCTTGACGACGACGTCATCGGCCCCGCCGGTGGTATCCCGCGCCAACCGGAACCGGGCTTGCTGCCCGGGGCCGCTCTGCGCCGGCGCTTGATAGGGACCATAGGTGAGCGTATTAGCGCCGGCCCCGGCGGCCGGAGAGAGCCAGACGCCACCACTGGCGCTCCCGATCAAGTGGGATAACGCCGAGCCTTCGGCTTCATAAACCTGTGGCGTCAAGGTCGGTTCGCTCAGATATTCGCGTGCTCGCACCAGTTGACCGGCCGCGTCCAGTACGCTATCCCGGCGGTGGCCGTTAGCGTCAATCTCGGTAGTGGTAGTTGCCCCATACCAGGCAGTAGTTACGCTATTATCCGGCCCCTGGACGACGACCGGGTGACCCAGCGCATCGTATTGGGTGGCAGTGCGGGGACGGCTATCCCAGCCGGCCGTGCGGGTGAACTCCCACGTGAAAGTTTCCTCGGCCGGCAGGTAACTACGCACCACCTGGCCCGATGCGTTATAAACATAGTTGGTCACACTCTGAATAGCGCCGTTTTGTTGTTCTACTCGTTTCTGCACCAACCGCCCCAGTCCATCGTAGAAGTGGGGGTTGGGTTGGACACATCCCCCACAGCCACTCTGCTCGCGCAAGATTTCCAGTACCCGTAAACCCTTCAATCCGTTGAGATTGTACCCATCAGTGTACTGGTATTCCAGCGTTGGTTGTGTTGCGCTATCTCCCGGCCGGATCACTTTGCGCAACCGTCCAAAAGTGTCGTAATGGTAGGTCGTGGCGATCCCATTGGTATCGGTAACCATCTTAACCTGCCCGGCCAGACCGGTGTCGGTCGGGAGACCGTTGAGTCCATAGTAGGCTGTTGCCGTGCATTGGGTGAGCGCGTTGCACACCTGGAGCGGGTAGAGACGATAGACGCTGTCGTAGCTGGTACGGGTGGCGTAGCCGCGGGTGTCGGTCGTCACCGTGGGGTTCCCCCAGGCATCATAGGCATAGGTGGTAGTAGCCCAGGCAGTAGTGCCCAGCAGCCCCTGGCCGGTCAAAGTGACCAAACCGCGCGTGATCTGGGTGCTCTGGCCCCACCGGGCTGCCTCATAAGTATAGTCATCGTAATACCGGAAGGATTGAGTGGCTAATTGGCTGCCAGGGGTCAGCGTGACCACAGTCGTATAATCAGCCCAATCGGCCGTACTGACCACCCAGGTTTGCACGACCGCCCCGTCCACCCGCAACTGCATAACCGGCCATCCATCGGCATAGGAGCCTTTGGCGCGAATCACCACCGTTTGGGCGCCCCCGGTGGCCGTCGTCACGCGCGTGCGCAAGGCCCCAAAGGTAGAGACAACTTCCCGGCCCGGGAGCACCGCGACGCCGTCAAAAGCGGTTTGCCCGGCCCCCCGGTCGTAGCGGACGGCATTGCTTTCGGCCTGGAGCACCTGATTCCCGACGGTGATGGCATCTACGTACAGATTGCGGTCGCCGCTGGCACAGCCGGCCGGCACGCAGTAGTCGTTGGTGAAAGCGACATCCAGGGCATTCTGTCCCCCCAGGCCGGCATAGAGCTCCTCCCGGTATGGCAAACCGATCAGCCAGGTGCCGTTATCCAGATTGAAGTAGTCACGATACTGAACCCGTTCGTCCCCTACGTCGGCGAGGCGGGCCACGGCCACTTCGTCCACATAAATGGCACCGGCGCCGGGGGTCACATAATACAGGTGAATCCGCAGCTGGCCGGTGGCGTTAGCCGTATAGGGCCAGGTAACCTCTGTCCAGTCGGTTGGCGGCACGAAACTGGGACTGGAAGTGGTGTTATGGCCCTGAGTGTCGTGCAACCAAAGCCGAAATTGTCCCGTAGTGCCCGGGGTGGCCCGGACCCGGGCCCGCACGAGATAGGTGGTTCCAGAGATCAGCCCGCTGACATCCTGGTAGGCTCCGCCGGCCGTCGGGCCCTGGAGCTCCAGACTGGCCCGCCCGGCCCAGGCCACGGCAGTGGTCTGGGTGGCCGCCAGGGGATGAGTCCAGAAAGGGTTCCACCCTGGGATAGGATTCGTCGTTGCCGAATCTTCAAAGCCGGCATTGATCAAGCGTTCTTCCGCGCCGTAGTCATACTCAGCGAGCACATTACCGTAGCGGTCATAAGTGTAAGCGGTGCGCGTGGTCGCTGTCAGACCTTGACCGGCGCGCGCCGTGGTTACCTCCATAGCCCGAATCTGGATGGCATCCAGTCCATTCTTGCTGTTGGGGTTCCGGTTAGTACCGGAGGCCTCAAACGAAGGATTGGGAACCAGATTGGTGGCGGGTGCGGTGGCCGAGACCAGCGCCAAATCATCAAACCAGACCCAGCCATTGACATTGCCGTCTGTCACCAGCCGCAAGCGGAGGCTCGTGTTCGTCCCACTGTTCCAGGTGCCCCGCACATACTGCCATTGGTGATTCTGAGTCGCGGCAAGGGTTAGTTCTCCGGGGATGTCGTTCATGTCAATATAAGCGCTTCCGGCGGTCGCGGTTTTGTAAATCCAGCCGGAGAGCGTGTAGACCGTATTAGGGGTAATGGCAATAGGCTCGCTCACGGTAGAAACCCCGCCTCCACTGTTGGAGGTGAAGGTAGACCGCAGCGCACTCTGGCCGCTGTGCACTTGATCGTTACTGCGTTGATGGGAGGACGCCTCACTCCAGTAAGTGGCATCCGGATAGACGCTGAGCAGCTGCACCCCCCAGACCGTATTCGTCTGTTGGAGCAGTTGACCTGATGCATTCCACAGCTGGTTTTGGTATTCCCGCCCCAGAAGTGGGGAAAGATCGGCGGTGGAGAAGGATTGTCTGAGCTGCTGGAGGGTGGTCCCATCGTAATCCAAAACGGTCTGCGTCACAACCGCGTGGCCGACCAGGGCCTCACCGTTACTGCCCTGGTAAAGTGACCGGCAGAGACTGCCGAAATAAAAGTCGGCGTTGTCGGCATAACAGGCCGGACCATAAGTATAAAGGGTGCGAGCACGCTGCCCGCTCAAACCGCTTTCTGTGGCTTGTTCAGCGACCCGGTAACTGAAGACGCGCGGGTCACTACCACAGCCGTCCACATTCACCAGGGTCCGGGGAATCTGATAAGTGAACTCGGTGCGCGCGCCATAACCGTTGGCGACCGCCGTCAGGCGCGGGTAACTGAACGTGGTTTGCTCAAAGGGCGAGGCGCCACTGTTAGGGCACCAGGGTTTATTGTCGTAGGAAATATAACTGAACGTAGTGGCCGGCAGCGTGGACGTACCTGCACTGTCGTAGACCTGAACGGCAGTGAGGTAGCGGGTGTAGATGGGACTGGGAGTGGTAGCATAGCTCAGCTGGTACCGCCGCATGCGCTGACCTAAATGCCAGACCTCAATGGCCTGGAGCTGGCCGGGATCACCCAGAATGGAGCCCGGCAAGGTCCCCAGCGCGGTCCCCTGAAACACTACATGGGTTGCCCACTGTCCACTGCCATAGGAGTTGTACCAGAGATCGCTCAACACTGTTGCGTAATCAAAGCCCCCTGCGCTTCCTTCCCGATAAGTCACCTGCCAGGCATTTCCCCACAAATCCACAGCATAGCGCAGCCGCCAGCGATAGGTGCCCTGGTTATCGTACACATAGTTCATCACCTGTTCCGAATTATAGGTATCGCCCAGGTAATATTTGGTCCCGTCAGGGGTTTGTACAATCCAATACCATTTGTTCTGATTGCCGGTATTGGGATCGTTCACCAGTTGCAGCGATAAATCAGGCGCCTCGGCGGCGCGATACCGGCCTGGTTGCCCTTCAGCGACTCCAGTTTCCGGCACCAGAGAATAACCGGTGCCGTTGAGGGTCAGCACAAACCCTTTAGACATACACACGGCATCGGACTCGCCAGGCCAGCAGAACCCCAAACCGGTACGCGCAATATCCATGACATCCACCGACCATCCTATGCCGGCCCAATCCTGCACCCAGGCCAACAGCCCATCCAACCGGCGGCTATTGTAAGAGAGGTTAAGGGTGGGTTGGAAGCCATGGCGGCCTGGTGGCAGCTCTATCGGATAGTTGTAGGTAGCGGCCCCGCTAAAGGTGGCTACCTGCGGCGGATTATAGAGCAGCCGCCAGCCTTCGTTCAGGTTGGTGGAGGCGGTGGCGGCCAGGGCGAGGCCGCGCGTTGGGCTCAGGGGACCGCTGGACTCCAGCTCCGCCGGGGTGTCCGGGGTCGGGAGCGGCGAGGTCAGGAGGTCGGCGGTGGGCGTCAGTGGGGTCGGAAACGGTGAGGTCAAGGTCTCGGGCGGCGGGGTCGCCTCCGCGCTGGGCGAGGCGGTAGGCGTGGGCGTTATCTCCACGGCCGGCGTGGGGGTGGGCAGGGGAGAGTCAGTCACACCAGCGGTGGCCGGCAGGTCCGGGGGGGGGGCGCTGGCCGGCAGGGACAGTTGGGTCCATAACAGGACCGGCAAAACCCAACCACAGAGGCTACGGGTGAGGGCAGCACGGTGAACGGCAGGCATGGATAGACCTCCTGAGCTGGATTGAGTAACATACAGGGTTGATTTGGTTTAAAAAGGGTACAGAAAAGATGCTTTCAAAAGGGAAAGGGCTAACTTATATGATTACAACCTTGGTCCACTAAGTATGATTATACTGCCCAAAAATCGGGCTGTCAATAGTATTCGGGGTGCAAAATTGTGTAATTGGGGGAGTTG
>CAYTGR010000092.1:0-9606 GCA_964437445.1 uncultured Anaerolineales bacterium
GGGATCGTGGCCGGGTTCACAAATCGCGCCCAAATCTCGCCTTCGGCCGGGAGAGGCTCGGGGGTCGCTTGCGCTTCAGGCGTTGCGGTGGCGGGGGGTGGGGTCGGTTCAGGGGTTGCGGTGGCGGGGGACTGGGTCGCTTCCGGCACGAGAGTTTCCATCAAAGTCGCGGCCGGGGTTGCCAGGGGAGAATTTCCCTGGAACGTGGGACCGGGCGCGCAACGGGTCAGCAAGGCGACTAAGAGTCCTACCACCACGAAGGTCTTGCCTTGCTGACCGGCCTCGTGCCAGCTCTCGGCCGAGCTGGGGTTTGGATGGGGTTTCTCTTTGGACATGGGTTTTCCCCCTTGAAAATATCACACTGATTCATTGATCACACGGATAATACTGAGTTTGTAGTGAGGCGCTTGAGCGCCGTCCAACGCGCTGAAGCGCGTCACTACGAGCCGCAAATTTTTGAGACATAGGCTTGAAACGATTCCATCATAGCACAAATTTAAGTCTACTGCAAGAACTCCCCGCCAAAATCCCTTCTAAAAAGCTGCTTTAGCGGCCCAATCATACGTCATCCTATCCCGCCCCTGAGAATGATAAAGCCCCTGGGATAGGACTGGATTCCTATTGCGGTCATTATAACAATAGTGTATAATTTGGTAAGAATTGGGATAGTAAATCAACCTATCCTACCGGCAAAGGTGAGCAGGGGGCCGCTTCCCATCATTCCAATTTCGTCTTCGTCACGCTCGCGGGCAAGGAGGTACCAGAGATGGTGATTGTACTTTGGGTCACAATGGTCGCAGGTTTAACGTTGGTTTTGGTCCGCCCGCTGATCCTGGACCTTCAATCTTGTACTTAGTTTGCCCCCTATCATAAGACCGAACGCGGCTACAAAAGTTTGTAGCCGCGTTCGGTTTGTAGTTGGGGCAGTGCGCCGGTCAGGGGACGGGTAGCATGGGCAGCTGGGCAAAGGTCTCCGGCGGCTGGCCCTCGGCACTTTCGGCCGGCGTGTATTGCCCCAGCAGTTCCGCCTGCGTCGGCGTGCTCCCTGCCGGCCAGAACAGATCCAGGATGCGAGTGTGGGTGCCGTCAGCGCCGGCGCCGCCAAAGCGCCACTGCTCGGCCTTGGCATTGACGTCGCGCACCCGCCAGACGCCCGAGGCCGGGTAGCCTTCCTGGCCCAGCACGACCGCCGCGTAGGCCCAATCTGCCGGGGTGTCGCCCAGGACGGATTTCGGGACCTTGATCGTCACCTTGCTCTGGCCCGGATCGGCGATGATGACGAGCGCTGCATCAATCTGCTGGGGGCCTTCCGGTCCGGGCACGTAGACGCCCGGCGTCCAGCCCTCGGCCCAGATGGCGTAATCCCACCCGAAGTCGGCGGTCAGCGCCGCGTTGCGGCCTGGCAGCAGGAGCCGCGCCCCGTTGGCCGGCCCATCCTGGTCAATGTAGATATCAAAGGTCTGGATGGAGAGGCCATTGGGCGAGTTCCAGACGTTCTCCAGCGGGCCTTTGAGCGTTAGTTTGAAGATGATGTTGTTGTCGTCGTAGCCAACGCTGAAGGAGGTGGCGTCAAAAGCGCCCGGTTTGAAGACGGCATCGGTGGGGTAGGTGTAGGTGCCGGGGCCGTTGTCGTCCCCTTCGGGGTCTTTGATTTCCAGGACGGTGGTGCTCAGGCCCAGGTCGGGCACGGCCAGCAGCGCCGGGCCGTTGGTGGGGAGGACCTGCGCGTCCTGCTGAGCCTCGGTCGTCCCCTGGCTGAGGACGGCGCGCAGCTGGAGGCGGTCGCCGCTGTCTAAGGCGCCGCCCGCCGGGGCGAAGAGCGCCAGCGGCAACCCCAGCTCCAGGGTGGTGCCGGCCGCAGCAACCTGGAGGTCCTCTACCGGGAAGTTGGTGGCCGGCTGCCAGGCGGAATCTTCATAGACGGCATAGGTCACGCCGGTCAGCTGGGCGTTGTTGGCGAAGTTCAGCTCCAACAGGCGGGTGGCGCCGAAGCCCAGCAGCGTGGCCGGCTTGCCGTAGTGGGAGAAGGCGCTCGCCTCCCCGCCGCCCGGCGGTAAGAGATAGAAGCCGAGGACGCTGCGGCAGGCCCCGTTGCCCCCACAGGTGGTCAGGGCCTCCCAGGGCGCGGAGGTCTCCACGTGCAGGTAGAGGTAGCGGCTATCAAAGCCGTAATCCAGCCGGGCGAGGGGCAGGCTGCCGGCGGCCATGGCGCCCCCGGCGGCAGCGTAACTCCCGGCGGCGTCCCATTCACCGGCCGCGACCTGCCCGTCCACGGTCGGGGTGAAGAGCGCTTTGGCGGCCTGGGTGGGCACTTCGGGACTCTGGGCGATGATCGGCACGTCCAGCCAGTCGGGCGGCGTCTCGCCCAACGTGCTGAGCACCTGCTTGAGTGTCGCGCGGTACTGCTGGTCAAAGTCGCCGTCGGAGCCGGAGTTCTGGTCCGTGCCGTACCACCAGAACCAATCGGAGCCTTCGGCGATGTACATCAGCGTCTGGGCCTCGGCCAGCGCTGCGGCGCTGGGCGGCTGGCGGGTGCCATCTTCGTATTTCTTGAGGAGCTCGCGTACCTGCCGCAGGTAATCCCAGGCGCGGTTTTCTTCATCCTCGCCGATCCAGGTGGAGAAGTCGTGGTTGATCCAGGAGCCGGGCCAGAGGTTCTCAATCTTAGCCGTCGGTTCGGCGGGGAATTTCGCCAGGTACTCGGAGGGGGTGACGGTAGCGATGGTGGGGTCCGCTGACAGTTGCTGGTAAAGGCTATTGAGGAACTCCTTGCCATCGTTCTCGTAGTATTCCCAGGCATTTTCACCGTCTAAGATGACGGTGACCAGGTGCGGTCCGGTGGCGCCCTCTTCCTTCAGCCGGTCGCGGATGGCGTGGAGCCGGTTGACGAAGTCGGTGGCAGCCGCCTTGCCGGGCAGCCCGGAGTAGGTGAAGCCGACTTTGTCGGAGATGACCACATCGCGGAAGACCATCGCCACGGGGAGGTTGTCGCGCCCGACGACGGTGTAGGGGCGGTAGAGCCGGTCGGCCTCCTGCACGGTATCCTTGATGTTGCGGCTGAACGAATCCAGGCCGATGGATTTGGCTAACACGCCCTCATCGGAGGCCATCCAGCGGAGGCCGGCCTTGCCGATGATGTTGACGATCTCCTGGGCGACGGAGCCTTCGGCTGGCCACATGCCGCGCGGCGCGACACCGAAGTGCTCCTGGTAGAGCTCCACGCCGCGCTGCACCTGGGCGATGGCGTCGGCCCCAAAGCGGAAGGGGGGCGCCGGCAAGGTGGCGGCGGGCATGGCGGTCTTGGCCAGGTTGGTATCCATCAGCAGCGGCAGGATGGGGTGCGCGAAGGGGGTCATCGTCACCTCAATCTGCCCGGCCTCCTGGAGCTCTTGGTGCAGGGGGATGACCTCTTGGAGGATGCGCAGGTGCTCGTTCAGCACGACCGCTTTGTCGTCCTCGCTGAAGCCCCGCGCTTTTTCCACCAATGCCTTGAGCGGTGCCTGGGCCAGGAAGTCGGGATCGGTCCAGCCCAGGTTGAAGAGGACCTGCAGGTCGCGGAAGTCCTGCTCGCTCCAGCCGCCGGCGATGGCCGCTTTGATCGCCTCTTCGTCGGCGGGCCGCTGCGCCTGGAGTTCCACGTAGCGGGGGAAACGGGCGATGATCTTGGAGTTGATGTCAAAGAAATAACGCAGGATGAAGCGTTTCTGGTCGTCGGTCAGCTGGCCGGCGGGGATTGCGGTGTGGACCCAGTACTGATCCTTAGCGCCGGCGGCGATGTCGTCCAGCTGGCGGATGAGGCTGGGGGTCAGGTTGAAGGTGACGTGGACGTTGGGGTACTGCTTCAGCATCGCGGCCATGTCGTAGTAATCTTTGGCCGCGTGCAGCCGGACCCAGGGTTTGTTGTAGATGCCGGTCTCCGGGTCCTTGAAGTAGACCGGTTGGTGTTGGTGCCAGATGATCGCCAGGTAGAGCGGCTCTTCGGCGGGGGCGGTGGATACGGGAGCCTCCGTGGTGGCCGGGGCTGGGGTAGCCGGCGGCGTAGTGGGCGCCGGCGTGGGGGTGGTGCAGGCGGCCAGCAGCACGCTTACCAGTAAGGCCAGAGCGAACCAGCGAGTACGCATTGTGTTCTCCTTCCTTTGGAAAAGCATGGATAACTCAAGTTGCTACGTTGATGGGCAGCTAAGGGACCGCAGACGACAGACCACGGACCGCCAGCGGGGTAGAATTGTGGTCGGTGGTCAGTGGTCAAAGCTGGTGGTGCCTGGTTCCCAGGTAGATAGCAACTCGAGTTACATTATAGGCAGCAGCAGAAATTTTTCAACCGGTGCGTCAGAGGCGCAGAGTCGTTGAAAGATAAAGTCGGCCAGGATGATGAGCGCACGCCGGTCCATCCATGCCAGGGGTGGACCGGTGGGTTTGCCAGGCGGGTTGGGCTGCCCGGTTATAGCACCGCCGGTACGTCAGGCCCAACCACGCAGGCGGGCCGGAGCAGGGGGGACGTGGTTGCAGGGAGCTTGGGGGAACCGCCGGGTCCAGGCACTGAGGTCGCCCTGGAAAATGGCGTGGTAGAGCCGGGTGGTCTCTTCCTCAGGGGGGACGCCCAATTCTTGCGCCAGCAGCCGGCGGCACGTCTCGTACTGGGCCAGGGCCGCGTTGCGCCGCCCACTCAGCGCCAGCAATAACATCAACTGGCGATGGGCTTCTTCCTGCCAGGGTTCAATGGCCAGCAGGCGGTTAGCGGTTTCAATGCCGCTGGTGTAGTGGCCGCAGGTCAGGTAATTTTCCGTTAAAATGTGAAGGGCCTGGAGCATCAGCTGGCGCAGCCACTGCTGTTGTGCCAGCGCCCACGCTTCAAACATGCGCCCCTCGCGCAAATAGAAACCTTCCAGGAAATGCCCCCGGTAGAGCTCCACGGCCTCCTCCAGGGCAGCGATATGATCCTGGTTCAACGGCTCCCCTTGATTGTGTTGCTGGATGGCCGGATTGACGTGCTGGCAAAAGGCCGCGACGTCCAGCCAGTAGGCGCTTTGGCGGTTGAAGGCGACCGTTTGGCGGTCTATGTGCAGGTAGGGTCCCAACAGCCGGTTCAGGTTAGAGAGCGCCATGCTCAGGCTTTTGCGGGCCAGCTCCTCCGAAGCCTCGCCCCATAGTAACCCGGCCAGCGCTTCCCGCCGATGGGAGCGGCCGGTTATCACCAGATAGCTAAGCAGGGCCAGGACTTTATTGGAGATAAAGCCGGTCACGGGAGCCTCGTTTAGGGTTATTTCCGGTGCACCCAACAATCTTAGATATAGCCCGTTCATTCTTATCCGCCCCGCGTCGTTTTTCAAAAATGTATTCAATATTCAATAACAAGCTATGAAATCTGGAGGTCTCTTGGCTATTTCTTGGCCCCCTTGTTGTATAAATATTGTAGATAAATTGCTGAAAAAATGGGTTTCAAGAAGGTTACTCTATCGTGACAGTTTTCAGTGAATGAGGAGGAAAAGTCTTGAGCGAAAGGAATCGGTGGCTTATGGAAAATCGGGATACACCGCCGCACTACTACGTCTATGCACATTTGGGAGAGGTCCAGCCGCACCGGCTGGATGGACCGGCGACCTGGCGTTTCAGCCTGGAGAATCCGGGGAGCGGTTGCCGCCACGGTGGGGGTGATCTGGAAAGCCCGGTGGCGTTCCCGCAAAGGGAACAAAGGGAAATGGAGCGCCAGGATCAGGGCGTGCCGGCGGCAACCAGGCCGTTGTGAGGATGCGTATCGCGGCGACAAGGTCAGATGGTGGAAAAAGAGATCATTTTAGGGTTAGAGGACGAAAGATGAAATTCTATCGGCAGGGACTTTTGGTGGTGTTATTAGCAGCAATTTTTCTGGGAATTTTGATGGTTGGGGTGAGCCGGGTGGTGGCTGCCCCGCCAGCCCAAACTCATCCCGACGGGAGCACGTTAACACGCAACCAGACGAGCAGCGGCACCTGGGGGCCGGGCATAGTGTCGGCAACGACCGATATTGTGATCCAGAGCGGTGTCATCATCACCATCGCGCCCGGGACGACGATTCGTATCGCCACCAGCGATGGGAACAACGCCGGCGTGGATAACAGCCGCATTGAGTTCATTGTCCAGAGTGGCGGGGAGTTGCGGGCTAATGGCCCGGTGACCTTCACCTCGCAGGCGGCGGTGCCCGCGCCGGCCAACTGGTACGGTATCCGTTACGAGGCCGGTAGCCGGGGCTGGCTGACCAACGTCACGCTGGAGTATGGCGTCCATGCGCTCACGCTCAGCACGGCCAACCCGGTGACGGTGACGAACAGCCGGCTGCGCTACAACCTGCATCAGAATGCGGGGAATAACAAGGATGTCTTCGGCGCTGGCCTGGTGGTCGTGACCGGCTCTCCTCTCATCACCGGCACGCAGATTTACAGCAACACTGCCAGCACGACTCAAACCGGCGCTGAAGCCTACGGTGCTGGCGTGGATATCCAGGGGGGCGCTCCGCAACTGGTCAACTGCCAGGTCTATCTCAACTCGGCCAGTTCCACCCGCAGTTATGGCGGCGGTGGCGGGATCGCGATTCGGGGTACCGGCACGGCCGCCCTGATCCAGGGGAGCCGTGTGACCACCAATACGCTGGATATACGCTCTACCAGTAACAATTATCCCGGCGCGGGCGCTGGCATCGGTGTCTACGATGCAACGCAGGCCGACATCCGCTACAACCTGGTCGCTGATAACGTGAACGTTTCCTACTACGCGGCGGGTGGCGGTATCGGCTTCCAGACCGATGCCACAGCGAACCTCATTGAGGGCAACCTGATTTTGAACAATCAGGCTGCCGGGACCAGTTACGGCGAGGGGGGCGGGATTGACGCCTGGCTTAACAACGACTTTTTGGCCGCCAACAATTTGATCTACAACAACTCGGCCCGGACTGAAGGCGGCGGCATTTTCCTCAACGGTAACGCCAGGTACTTCCACAATACAATCGTCAGCAACACTGCGCAGCTGGGCGGCGGCGCCAGCCGGCAGGAAAGTGGCTACATTTACAACAATATCATCGTTGGCAACCGGGCCACCCAGAACCATGGCGGTGTTTATCGCTGGCTGGGGAGTGCCGGCTACAATGATGTCTGGAACAACATTCCCAACAACTACGACGATCCGGCGAGCATCCCACCGACCGACTGGCAGGTAGACCCCTGGTTTGTCGGTACCGGCAGCCTGACCGAGCAATTCCACCTGCGTTCCTCCTCACCGCTCGTTGACGTGGGCGCTGCGGTAGTCACCGGGACTACGCTGCCCACCACAGATTACGACGGTGACTTGCGCCCTCAATACTTTGGTCGCGACCTCGGTTTCGACGAGGTGGTGCTGGATTCCACCGCGCCCCTGGTCTTTGTCCAGCGCTCCAGTCCTTTCCTGGGCGTAGGCGAGGGGTTGAGCTACACGGTTCTGATCCTCAACAACACGGCGGTCACCTCCACGTGGCAGATGACCGACGAGCTACCCTTGAACACCACCTATCGCAGCGGGCCGGTCTGTAACCTGCCGGCCTGCACTTATGACAGCCAGCTCAACGCGGTGGTGTGGTCCGGCAGCGTGCCGCCGGGCGGGCTGCTACAACTCTATTACGGGGTTTCGGTTAACGTGGGACTGCCCGATGCCACCGCCATTACCAATACCGCCACCCTCCGGGTGGGAACCGGGCTCACTACCACTAACGTGGTCACCACGCTGATTGATAACCCCGTGTTTGCCCTGGACAAAACGGTGACCGGCGGTACATTGATCGCGGGGGCGCCTTTTGATTACCGGATTGATGTGCGCAACACCAGCCTGACCGGGCGTGCTACCAACATCGTCCTGACCGATACACTCCCTGCCGGGATGCAGCTGGTGACCGCTTCCAGCGGCGGCCAGCTGGTCAACGGCGATACCGTCCGCTGGACCGTGCCCGCGGTCGTTGCCGGTGGGATTGAGGCTGTCACCTTCACGGCCCGCACCTGCGCGACCAGTGTGACCAACCAGGCTTACCGGGTGGTCACCAGCACGCAAGGGGTGACAAGTGGCCTGGGAACACCGGTGACCACGACCCAGACATTGCCCACGGTGAACGCGAGTTTTACTTCCGTACCGGCTGCCGGATATGCAAGTCAGCCGGTTACTTTCAGCAGCACGAGCACGACCAACGGCAGCCCGCTGAACCGCTGGGAGTGGACCCTGGGCGACGGCACGACCGCCAGCGGTCCCGTGATCCAGCATCTCTACGCGGCGGCCGGCACTTACACGGTAACGCTCAAAGTGACCGATGGCTGCGGTTACACGGCTACCCACAGTGTGGCCTTGGCTGTCAACGTGCCCCCGCTGGTTCTGACGAAGAACGCTGCGCCGGAGCCGGTCGCGCCCGGCGAGCGGTTGACCTACACTGTCACGGCGCTCAACGGGGGTGCTCAAACCCTTACCAATCTGGTCATCTCGGACACCTTGCCGGCCAATATCCAGCTGATCACCGGTAGCCTGGTGCTGACTCCTGCCGGTGCGGGGACGCTGGGGACGGTGCCGCCTGTGCTTGCCAGCGGCGTCACGATCAGCGTCGGCCAGCGGATCACGTTGACTTATGCGGTCACCGTCACAGCAGGGTTCCGCCTTACCAATACGGTGGCGATGACCAGCACGCAGATCCCCACACCAACCTTCGCCATCATTACCAGCACCGTCAGTGACCTGCCGCCGGTGGCGGCGGCCGACAGCGGCTTGCTGTTAGAGGATACCTCGGTGGTTCTGGCTGTCCTTGCCAATGACTATGATCCCAACGGCAACCCTGTGAGCCTGGGGGCGATCGGCGCTCCTGCTCACGGCAGCGCTGTTCAGCAAGGCTCCTCTATTCAATATACGCCGGCGGCCGATTTCTACGGCACGGACACGTTTACCTATACCGTCAGCGATGGCGGGTTGACTGCCGACGCTGCGGTGACAGTGGTAGTGACCGGGGTCAATGATGCGCCTGTGTTTGTCAAGGGGCCGGATCAGACTGTGGACGAGGACGCCGCGCCTCAAATGGTGGGGGGATGGGCCACCGGAATTTCCGCCGGTCCCAACGAGGCCGGCCAGACGTTGGCCTTCACGGTGGTCAACGATAATCCTGCCCTCTTTACGGCCCAACCGGATGTGGCAGCCGACGGCACGCTGGCCTACACGCCGGCGGCCGATCTCTCCGGCCAGGCTGTGGTAACAGTAACTCTTCATGATGGCGGCGGCACGGCCAACGGCGGGGTGGATACCTCTGCGCCGCAGACTTTTGTGATCACGGTGGACCCGGTCAACGATCCCCCCACACTGGACGCGCCGGCTGCGCTCACCATCACCGAGGACGCCGGGCCGCAGGTCGTGGTGTTGGCCGGCATCGGGACCGGCGCTGCCGACGAGGTCCAGCCCCTGGCGGTAACGGCCACCTCCGCCAATCCAACCCTCATCCCTCATCCGACGGTGGCTTACACCAGTCCGGAGGCTACCGGCAGTTTGACCTTGACACCTCTGCCGGACCAGTCTGGCACGGCGACGATTGCTGTCACTGTGACCGATGGCCTGTCTGCTACCGTGCGCACCTTCACG
>CAYTGR010000093.1:0-7084 GCA_964437445.1 uncultured Anaerolineales bacterium
ATAGCATGAAGACTGCCTCGGAGCGCCCCCGCGCCTGCATCATCCGGCAGGCCCCCTACCCGCAGGACCTCCTGGTCCGGCGGGAGGCCGAAACGCTGCGCGACGCCGGTTTTGACGTGACCGTGCTCTGCCTGCGCCTGCCCACCGCCGCCGCCCAGGAACAGATTGATGGTGTTCAGGTCTACCGGCTCAGCGTCTCCGACAAGAAAGGCTCGGTGGCCCGCTATCTCGCCAACTACCTGCGTTTCTTCCTGCTCGCAGCCCTGACCGTGACCCGGCTCCATCTGCGCCGGCGGTTTGCCGTCATCCAGGTCAACACCATGCCCGACTTCCTGGTCTTCTGCACCCTGCTGCCCCGGCTGCTGGGCGCTCGAGTGACCCTGATGATGTACGAGCCGATGCCGGAGCTCTGGGCCACGCTCTATGGCCGCCGGTGGATGGTCAGCGTGATCACCCTGCTGCAAAGGCTGGCGCTGCGGTACGCCCACGCCGTCTTCGCCGTCACCGAGCAGCAGAAAGCGACCTTTGTGGCGCGCGGCGCGCCGCCGGGAAAAATTACCGTCATCCTCAACGCCCCGGAGACCCGCTGGTGGGAGCCGCTCCGCCCGCCGCCCGCGCCGGCGTCCGGTGAGCACTTCACGCTGATCTGCCACGGCGCGATTGAAGAGCGATACGGTCACGACACGATGCTCCAGGCCGTCCAACAGGTCAAAGACCAGATTCCCCACCTGTGCCTGAAGATTCTGGGGCGCGGCAGTTACCAGGCAGCGTTTCTGGCCCAGCTCCAGGCGATGCACCTGGAACCGTGGGTGCATTACCTGGGCTGGGTCCCCATGGCGCAAATGGTGGAGGAGCTAAGCCGGGCCGATGTCGGCATCGTCGCCCAGAAAGCCTCTCCTTACTCGCACCTGGTGCATACCGGCAAGATGTACGATTATCTCAGCTTTGGCCTGCCGGTCATCGCCTCACGCCTCAACGCCGTGGCAGCCTACTTTGACGAAGATAGCCTGGCTTTCTTTGAGCCGGGCGATCCCGATAGCCTGGCGCAGGTCATCCTGGAGCTCTATCAGCACCCGGAGCGGCGCCGGCAGCTGGTGGAAAACTCCCAACGGCTCTATCAGCGCTATCAGTGGGCCACCCAAAAGCAAGCCTACCTGGCCGTCTATCAAACGTTGGTGCAACCATGAACAACCCCTTAGCCGTCGCCCTGCGGGGCAAAGGACTCCGCAACCTGCTCCGGCGCGGGTTCAACATCGTGCGCCGGTACAGTCTCACGCCGCGCGCGCTGGAGCGCGCCCTGGACCTGCTGGTCGAGACGCTCGCCCCCTTTGAGTGCGGCGCGACCCTGCCGGTCGTCGCTGTGGTGGCCGCGCGCCACCCGGCCCTGCTCCGCCGCTATCAGGCGCGCGGCATTGAGTTTGCCATCCACGGCTACCGGCATGTGGATCACCACGAGCTGCCGGCAGCCACGCAGCAGACCTACCTGGAGCGTGCCCTCCACTGTTTCACCGCCGCCGGTATCCCGGTGCAGGGCTTTCGCGGCCCCTACCTGCACGCCAACGCCGACACTTTGGCCGCGCTCCGCCAGCACGGCCTGCGCTACGACAGCAGCCAGGGGCTGGCCTGGGAAGTCCTGGAGGGGCTGGCAGGGCCGGACTACCGCTACGTCCTGCACTTCTACGGCGCCCGCTCGGCCAGCGAGTACCCGTCCCTGCCCGGCCTGGAGGAGGGGCTGGTGCGAATTCCTTACAGCCTGCCCGACGACGAGGCGCTAACCCATCGCCTGCCGCTCCAGACCCCGGCGCAGCGGACGGAGCTCTGGTTAGCCATCCTGCGCCGCAGCTACGAGCTGGGCGAGCTCTTCACAGTGGGATTGCACCCGGAGCGGACGGCGCTCTTTGTGGAGCCGCTGAAGGCGGTGTTGGCGGAAGCGCGCCGCCAACAGCCGGCCGTCTGGCTGGCCCGCCTGGAGGAGATCGCCGCCTGGTGGCAGGCCCGCTACACCGCCCAGGTTACACTCACCTGCGCCCCCACGGGGGATTTCACCGTCACCGTCGCCGGGCCGCCGGGCACCACTCTCCTGATCCGTGATCTCACCCCCGCGACACTCACCCAACCGTGGAGCGCAGGCTACCACCGGGTCAGCGGGCTGGCGGTGCACGGTCAGGCCCCGGTGCGCCCCTGGATCGGACTCGCGCCGGCCGCCGCCCCGGCGCTGGGGGATTTTCTGCGCCAGCAGGGCTATCTCACCGAGCCGACGGCCGGGCCGGAAGGCTACACCTGTTATCTTGACCAGCCCACCTTCACCGCCGAAGAGCAGCGCCCGCTGCTGGCCCGCCTGGAAGCCCTCCAGGGGCCGCTGGTACGCTTAGGCCGCTGGCCCTACGGCGCGCGCAGCGCCTTAGCTGTCACCGGCGATGTTGATTGTCTCACTCTGTGGGACTATCTGGCCCGTTTTGCCGGAGGGTAGCCATGGCAAACCGCCTTTTAACCCGCCGTCGCCTGCGCCGGTTGATCGCCGGCCTCATGCATTACAGCGGCCTCAAGGCACTGATGAACCGGCTGGCAGCCAAACCCCAAATCCGCATCCTGATGTATCACAACATTGCCGAAGACGGGGATCCGCACAGCATACCACCGGCCCTGTTTGAAGCCCAGATGCGCTGGCTGGCCGGGCACCATGTCGTGGTCCCGCTGGAACAGATCAGCCAGTATTACCACCAGGGCAGCCCACTGCCCGATCAGGTTGTGGCGCTCACCTTTGACGATGGGTTTCTCAGCCATTACACCACGGTTTACCCGGTTCTCAAGCGTTACCGGTTGCCGGCCACGTTTTTCATCACCCCCGGCTGGCTCAGCTCGCCCGACGCGGCTAACGATACCTTTATGGGCTGGGAGCAGCTCCACGCCTTAGACCCGGCCTGGATCACCATTGGCTCGCACACCAGCTCTCACCGGGCTTTGGCCCGGCTCTCCGAGCCGCAAAGACAGGCCGAGTTCTCCCACTCCAAAGCCTGGTTGGAAGCGCAGCTGGACCGTCCGGTCTTATTCTTTGCCTATCCCTTTGGCGGGCCACACGATGTCAGCGCCGCCGCCATGGCGGAAGCTCAGGCGTGTGGCTACCACCTGGCCGTCACGGCACAGGCCGGGGTCAACCATCCCCGCACCAACCCTTATGCGCTGTGGCGCACCGAAGTAGAACGCACCGACGATCTGTTTATTTTCAGCCACCTCCTCCAAGGCGCCTTAGATAATCCCCTGGTACGGCAGGGCTGGCACTGGTGGGAAACCCTCAGCGCCCGGCGCCAGAAAGCGTGAAACCCCATGACCATTGTCAGAGAGCTGCCAGAGACGGTCTGGCGTGATTACCTCCAACAACACCCGCAGGCCAACATCTTCCATACCCCGGAGATGTACCAGGTCTTCGCCCGCGCTCAGGGCTACCGCCCGCAGTTCTGGGCGGCGGTGGATGCCACCGGCTGGCCGCTGGCGCTCTTCCTGCCCGTAGAAGTGACCCTGTTCGGCGGGCCGCTGCGCTCGCTGACCACTCGCGCCATTCTCTACGGCAGCCTGCTCTGCACCCCGGGGCCAGAAGGCGAACGCGCCCTGGCGGAGCTGCTCCGCGCTTACCGGCGCGCGGCGCGCGGGCGGGCGCTCTACACCGAGCTGCGCCATCTGGCCGATCAGAGCGCGCTCCACCCCCTCCTGGCCGCCCAGGGTTTCACCCACGAAGGCCATCTCAATTACCTGATTGACCTGGACCGCCCCGTAGAGGCGATCATGGAAAGCATCGGCGCCCGGACCCGCAAGAACATCCGGCGGGCGCTGCGCGACGAGCAGCTGCGGGTGGTAGAAGTCACCGGGCGCGATCAGGTAGCCAGCATCTACCAGCTGCTCCAGCAGACCTACGCGGCCGCGCAAGTCCCCTTAGCCCACCCTTCCCTGTTTGAGGCCGCTTTTGACATCCTTTATCCCCAAAATATGGTAAAATTCATTTTAATCCAGGTCGGTGAGGCCTGTGCCGCCGGCTCGGTGGAGCTGCTCTTCAAAGATACCATCTACGGCTGGTACGGCGGCCTGGACCGCGCCTACAGCCGCCACTCCCCCAACGAGCTGCTCACCTGGTCCATCCTCTCCTGGGGCGCTACCCACGGCTACAAGGTCTACGATTTCGGCGGCGCGGGCAAACCCGAGGAGGAATACGGCGTCCGCGAGTTCAAGGCCAAGTTTGGCGGGACGCTGGTCAATTTTGGGCGCAGCACCTGGATCCATAACCCGGCCCTGTTCCGGCTGAGCAGCTGGGGCTATGAGCTCTACCGGCGGCGCTTCAGCCGCCGCCAGCCGGGCGGAGAGGAAATTCAGACTTGAGACACCTTCAACGCTGGTTTTGTTGTTTGGGGTTGGGCGGGCTTTTGCTCCCGGCCCTGTTCGGTGTTCCGGTTGTGCGGGCCGAGCCGGAGGCCACGGTTTACTGGGTGGACGCGGCATTGGGCAATGATGCCAACACCGGCCTGACCTCCGCCAGCGCCTTCCGCACGATCCAGCGCGCCGCCGCGCTGGCCGGACCGGGCACCACCATCTACATCCGGCCGGGCGTCTACCGCGAAGCGATCCGTCCGGCCCAGAGCGGCACGGCCACCGCCCCCATCCGCTACGTCGCCGAGCAGGGGTGGGCCACCGTGCTGGTGCGCGGCTCCGACCCCTCCTCATCGCTCACCTGGACGCAGCTGACCGCCAACACCATCGGCCTGCCGGCCGGCGTGGACCCCACCAAAATCTACTACGCGGATCTTTCCGGCTGGGGACTGACCGAAACGCCCCGTTTTGTGGTGCAGTTGACCGGCAACGGGCAGGGGATCGCCGCGCGGCTGCCGCTGGCGCGCGAACCCGATTGGCAGGCCCAGGATGAGTGGCAGACGGCCAAATACTGGTGGGCCGCCGACGGCGGTAGCGGCGTCGCCGGCTGCACGCCCAACCCGGATAACCGCTACTGCGACGACGCCTGGAATTCCAGCACGCAGTTGACCGACCGCACCACAGACACCTCTCCCTCCGGCATTGAGGCGGGCAACCTGACCACGTTGGGCAACCTGACCGGCGCTACGTTAGTGGCGCTCGACAACCGTTCCGGCCATTACCTCTACCGGCGCACCATCACCGCCCACGACACCAGCGCCGGCCGTATCACCATCAGCCCGGCGGCCCAGGCCGAGAGCAATTTCCGGCTCGGCTGGGGCACCCAATACTACGTAGAAAACAGCCCTAAATTGCTGGATCGCCCCGGCGAGTGGTGGTACGACAAGACCACAAAGCGGCTCTACCTCTGGCCGCCCGTGGCCGGGAACCCCGCCGCGCAGCCGTTGGAGATCTCGCGGCGGGAGGTCGGCTTTGACTTCAACAACCGCTCCTACATCACGTTAGATGGCCTGACCATAGAGTTGTTCAACCAGAATGCCGTGCAGATCGCCAACAACAGCAACCAATCTTCCCGCGACATCCAAATCCGCAACAGCATCCTGCGTTACGCCAACCGGGGGGTGCTCATTGACCAGGGGGCGGAAAGCGGCACCAGTGGCGTCACCAGCGGCTTCACGCTGGAATATTCCGAGGTCAGTTACATGGATACCCGGGCGCTCCACATGTACTACTGGTGGGGCAACGGCAATGCCGCCTCTGCCTTCACCCGCGCCGGCGTTACCAACACCACCATCCGCTACAACGAGCTGCACCATTTGAGCTTCCGCCCCGATAGCGATAACGCGGTCGGCTCGCTCATCCTGTACGCCGACCACTTCTACCTGGTGGGCAACCACATCCACGATGTGGCCCACAACGGCTTCCAGTTTTCGTATTCGCTCATCCAATCGGACAAAGAGTACGGGTTTGCACCCTCTGAGATCAAAACCGGCGACATCCTGATTCAAGGGAACCTCTTTGAGCAAGCCTGCCAGCTGACCGCGGATTGCGGCGCGCTCAAGCTCTGGGGCAATCCGCCCGACAACCACGTCTACCGCAACGTCCTGATCACCGGCAACGTCTTCCGCAACACCTTCGGCTGGAGCTCTATCTCCGAAAAACGCGGGCTGTGGAGTTTAGGCACCATCCAGGGGATGGGCGGCTTCGGCTTCTACATAGATATGGCAAGCGGGTTCCACGTCTACCGCAACATTGCCTACAACAACGCCCACGTCGGCTTCATGCTCTCCGGCGTCTGGGACAACGGCGACCTCATCTACTACAACAACATCGCCGCCAACAGCGTCTACGGTTTCTACTTCACCCGCTCCAACCTGGTCAACTCCACCGGGGCGCGCCGGTTCTACAACAATATCATCCTCAACAATGAGGCCTACGGGATCGCCTTCAACGACGGGGGGCAATTCCTGAGCAACTGGTCGCGCCTCAGCCTGGATTATAATCTTTACTACCTGAACGGCTGGAATACCGGCGATATTTACAAACCGGGGGCGATCACCATTTACCGGGACACCCCGCCCAACGAGTATTACCAGACGCTGGCGCAAATCCAGGCCGCCTCACCCTGGGAAGATCACGGCGTAGCCGGCGATCCGCTCTTCAAGAGCTACAACCCGGCCGACCACGCGCTGTTTGACGGCTCCTGGCCCAACTTTGAGCTCCAACTCACCGGCCCCAACGCGATCAACAAGGGCACCACCACGCTCCCCACCTCCCTGACCGCCCTGCTGACCCAGTTCGGCGTGACCGATACCCGCTACGGCAGCGCCTACGACATCGGGCGCTACGAGCAGAACGGCTTTCTGTTGCTGGCCGATCCACCAGCGCGCAGTGTGGATCCGGGAACCGTGGTCACCTACTCGCTCTACCTCTATCCAACCGATTTGACCCTGCCGGTCACGCTGGTCAGTCCCCCGGCGCCGGCCGGCCTGCTGCTCCGCCTGGAGCCGACCGTGATCAGCCTGACGCAGCGCGCCCGCCTGGTCGTGACCGACACCATCGGCGGGCCGGCGTTGCCCGGCCGCTGGTACGGGTTGCCCTTCACGGGGACCTGGGGGGCTTACACCAGCACCTGCACGGTGGGCCTCCTCTTTGGCGGGACGCGGAC
>CAYTGR010000093.1:7184-9525 GCA_964437445.1 uncultured Anaerolineales bacterium
TACTGCTCTCTGCTCACTCCTTAAACTGATCTCTATATTTCAAGGGAGATAGACATGGGCTGGCGACAACGGTTGAGCGAGATCTGGGCGGATTGGCGGCTCCTGGTGCAGCGTGACGGCTGGCGTGCAGCCTGGCCGCAGATCCGCCGGGAGCTGCTGACGCTGCCCTACCGCCGGATGGAGTATCTGGTGCTGGCCCGCCCCTTAGACGAATCGCTGCCGCCGGTCCAGGCCAAAGTGCCACTGGAGTTCCGTCCCTTCACGCCGGAGGACCTGGAGTTCGTGCGCCGCGAGCATCTCCCCACCGAGGCGGCACTGTGCGCCCGCCATCTGGCCCTGGGCCATGACGGCCTCGCGGCCTGCCTCAACGGTGCCATCGTCGGCTACGCCTGGATCTGCGCCGATACCTCCCTGGAGCGCATTGAATTGTCCCTGGCTCCTGGCGACATTTTGCTGACCGATGCCTTCACCGCCCCGGCAGCCCGGGGCCAGGGCGTCCAGACCGCCCTTTCGCTGGCCCGCCTGCACGCGGCCCGGGCGCGCGGCTATCGGCGCGCCATCACCTACATTGAGATTCACAACACCCCCTCCCTGACCGTCTGGCAGAAGAAGCTGGGGGCCACCGTGCTCGCGCATCTGATCTTCCGCCGGGTAGGATTCTGGCGCCAAACGTCTTACCGCAACGGTTGAAGGACACAGTAGATTCAGGTTTGCAGTTTCAGCGAATCTATCATGGAGGCAATCGCTTATGGCCGCTTTCCCCCGCCGGTTAGTGCTCAGAGCCCACGAATGGTTCACCGGCCGCCACGTCCTGCGCCGCCTGGAAGAGCTCAACCGCACCCAGTGGCTGGACGAGCCGGCCCTGCTTGCGTTGCAACAGGCCAAACGGCAACAGATGGTGGAGTACGCTTACCAGTATGTCCCCTACTACCGCCGCCTGTTTGACCAGGTGGGTTTCCATCCCGCCGACCTGCCCCGCGACCCGCAGAGCTGGTTCAAAATCCCGCTGTTGACCAAAGACCTGATCACCGAGCACTTCTCAGAGCTGCTCACCACCGAGCCGGCCCGCCGCGCCCAACTCACCAAAGTCACCACCTCCGGCTCCACGGGCCGGCCGCTCACCTTCATGGAAGACAACGACTTCCGCGACGCCGTGACCGCCGACATCCAGCGGCATTTAGGCTGGGCCGGCTGGCAATTGGGCCAGTGCCACGCCTACATCTGGGGCGCCAACTTTGAAGTCAGCACGCAAGAATCCCTGCGCACCCGCCTGCTGGATTGGACCTGGAACCGCTTCCTGACCAACGCCTTTCTGTTAACCGAGGAATCGCTGGCCGCCTTCACCGCCGAAGTGCGCCGCCGGCGACCGGCGCTGCTCTTCGGCTACGCCTCCAGCCTCCACCGGTTTGCCCAATACGTCCGCGAGCATGGCTACACGGATATTACGTTCAACGGCATCTTCTCCTCCGCCGAAGTCCTGCTCCCCCCCGTGCGCGCGCTGCTGGAAGAGACCTTCTGCTGCCGGGTCTTCAACCGCTACGGCACCAAAGAGCTGGGCGGCCTGGCCTGTGAGTGTGAAGCGCACACCGGCCTGCACATCAGCGCCGAAAACAATTACATTGAGATTTTAGATACTGCCGGCCAGCCGGTTCCCCCCGGCGTCAGCGGCGAGATCGTCGTCACCAACCTGAACAACCGGGGGCTGCCCTTTATCCGCTACCAGCTGGGCGATACAGCCAGCTGGCGCGCGCCGGCTCCCTGCCCCTGTGGCCGCGCGGCTCCGATGTTAGAGATGATAGAAGGACGGGAAGTGGATTTCTTCCAGACGCGCGACGGGCGCACCGCCTGGGCCGGCTTTGCCGGCGCCGGCTACAGCGCGCTGGCGCATCCCTCCATCAAGAAGTTCCAGGTAGTCCAGAAATCCCTGGACCTGATGGTCGTGCGGCTGGTCAAAGCAGGCGAGATCCCGCCCGAAGTGCTGGAACAGCTGGTCAAGACCATCCACATAGCCTTTGGCGACAACGTGGAAGTGCAGTTTGAGTACCCTGAGGAGATTCCGGTTCTGCCCTCGGGCAAACACCGGTACGCTATTTCGGAATTGCCCGCCGGACCGAAAGACAGCTAAGGCGGTCTAACTAAAAAGGCGCGCTGTTGTGATGAACAGCGCGCCTTTGGATTGGACGAATAGCCGCTACCGGTTGCGCAAGATCAGCGGAATGTAGATGAAGTGGTTGGACGTTGTCACGGTAATGCGGACCACTGCGGTGCCGCACTGCACCGGCGTCCCGTTATCGCAGACTTCGTAGGTGAAGCTGTCGTTCGTTGTCTCGCTGCCGTCGTG
>CAYTGR010000094.1:0-9424 GCA_964437445.1 uncultured Anaerolineales bacterium
ATGGAACACCTCTTGCGATAGAACAAAGGTTCTATTTCATTATAGGGCCGTTTGGGATTCTGTCAAGGTTGGAAGAGCAGCTTGCGTCCATCTTTCTCAGGCAAAGAATAATATGATTTTGCTCTGGCGTTTGACAAATGAGATGTTTAGGGTTTATAATGGCGCAGCCGGTAAGCGGGCAAGTAATTAAGAGTATGGGTACAGCAAAAATTCTTATTATTAACCCAGGCCAGAAATACCTTTCCACGCAGACGCTCCCCTGATAAAGCATGATCAGCAGGGGGTATTACCAACAGATTTTCACGGAGGAACCTATGAGCAACAAAATCTTGTTTCGCAACTGTCGTTACCTGATCACGCGCCCCACCCCCTTCGGCGGCATTCTGGAGGATGGCGCGCTTTACATTGAAGGCCCGTTCATCCAAGCAGTCGGCCCGTCTGCCGAGCTGGAGGCTCAATATGGCCGGCAGCCGGATGTGGAAGTGGTGGATGCCAGCCGCAAAATCGTCATGCCGGGGCTGGTGGATGCCCACAATCACGTCGGCGAAGCCCAAATGTTCCTCATCTTCGGCTGGCTCCAGTCGCCCCTGACCGGCATCGTGGATACGGCGATCCGGATTTTGTGGCCGGCCTATAACTGGTTTACGGAAGAAAGCGTCTATGATCTCACGCTCTTCGGCATCCTTAACCTGCTCAAGCACGGCACGACCACGTTTGGCAATGCCTTCACCTTCCCTGATGCTGTCTATCGCGCCTCAGTGGAAGCCGGTGTCCGCACGGCCATCCACGTTCAGATGATCACCAGCGTCAAACTCTCCGAGGCACGGGGGGGCCAATTGCGCCCTTATCTGGACGAGGATGAATATCTGGCGTTGACCGAGGAGGCGATTCGCAACTATCACAACACCGCCGACGGGCGGATTCGGATCGGGGTGCATCCCAGCGCTACCTACAATTGCACCCAGACCTTACTGGCTAAGGGAATGGCCCTGGCAGAAAAGTACGATGTGCAATTTTGTACCCACGTAGCCGAATCCCCAGACGAGAAAGCCCGCGCCGATGCAACCTGGGCCGATGAAGGCGGGCAGATCCAGCATTTGCGCAACCTGGGATTGATGACGCCGCGCACGCTTTTCTATCACGGGGCAGTGTTGAACGAGGCCGAGATTGACATGGTCGCCGAGACCGGGGTAGCCATTGCCCACTGTCCGCCCACCAATTCCATCCTGGGCAATTGCGCCTATCTGCCCTACATGCTCCACAAGGGGGTCAAAGTCGGCCTGGGAACCGATATGCCCACCCACAACCTCTTCAGCGCCATGCTCTCGGTCTCCCAACAACACGCCATTATGCCCCGGCCCCTGCGGGGGGTGATGCCCTGGACTCCGTTTGAGCTGGCAACGGTGGGCAGCGCGCGGGCTTTGTGCTGGGACGATCAGATCGGCACCTTAGAGGCAGGCAAGCGCGCCGATGTGGTAACGATTGACCTTACGCACAACACCAGCCTCTACCCGCTGAACCCGGGGACGCTGCTGCTCTTCCTGGCGGCCAACGGGGCCGGCACGGAGGTGGCCGATGCCCTGGTGGACGGGCGCTTCCTGCGCCGCGATGGGAAATTCACCTTCCTGGACGAAGATGAACTGATGGGCCGCGCGCAGTACTGGTGTGACAAGTTCACCGCCGACTACTGGCGGGCGCAGGCCGCCGGCCAGCCCATGTTTGAACGGGTGCACGAGGAGTACCAGCGGCTCTAACTTAAGCAGCCTGGGGGGGCGCGGCAAGCCGCGCCCCCCTTACCTCCGGTTAAGCGGAACTGGTTCAGCGACTTGCGCGTTTCGGCAATTGTGGTATACTCATCCTTGCAGGCGGGCGTGGTTCAGTTGGTAGAACGTCTCCTTGCCAAGGAGAAGGTCACGGGTTCGAGTCCCGTCGCCCGCTCTGACCCGGCGACGTAGCCAAGTGGCAAGGCAGGGGTCTGCAAAACCCCCATTCGTCGGTTCAAATCCGACCGTCGCCTCTTTACTGGAGCGTGGGGAATCGGGCATCAAGGCGAGATGCCCGTTTGTTGTAGATGAGGGGCGGTGGCGAAATAGGCAGCCGCCGGGGACTTAAAATCCTCTGCTCGAGAGAGCGTGTGGGTTCGACTCCCACCCGCCCCACTGTTGACTGGCTTTTCGGCCCTGACAGGGCCGTCTCTGCGTGTCTGTTCTCGGCCCGGCTAGCGCCGGGCCGTTTCTGTTGCTCTGCGGCTGGCGTTTAGAAAGCGACGAGAATCTTTCTCGTTGCCCGCCTTGCCCTTCATTTTTGTAACTGCCTCCAGCGTCCCAGAATAGCCAGTCCCAACAAGAGACCACTCAGCAAAAGATAAACCGGCCAGTTCGCGCTGGTGTGCAGCCCCAGGTAATCCAATTCCAATACCTTGTTCAGCACACCCAGATACCAGAATACCACATAGATCACCTCAAAGGCTTTACTGCTGCCCGTCCAGACCCCGAGCATGAGCGCCAGGGAGGGGATGAACAGCAGTCCTGCTACCAGCGATACCAGGCTGGTCAGCTCGCCGGCCAACGCGAAACGCACGGCCGTCCCCAGCCCCATCAAAATGGCAAGGGCCAACCCGGCCAACCAGGCCACCGGCAGTTGGTTCAGCGGGCGCGGCGAAGAAAAGACGAGCTGGCTGGTATTACGGTGCACTTCACGGCTGCCCAACCCACTCCACACCAGGAGGGGCCAGATCAGGGCAGCCGGCAGGATGGTCTGGCGCACGCCGGCAAGCGGCAAGACCCACGAGGCCACAATAAGTCCCCCGGCGGCAAGGTACCACCACCAGGGCAGCCCCTTGAGCAGGAGCCGTAGTTCAGCCAACCACAGCGCTCCCAGGCCTGGACGCGGCCGCGAGACCGGCAAGGAAGTCAGGCGTATGAGCGAGGGCGCTGTTGCCGGTGCAACGGGATCTTCTTGCCGCAAACCGACCTCACCTGGGGCGGGCACGGCCGACCGTTTGCCGCGCGGACGGGCGCGCGTGGCGTCGAAGCGATCAAAGAAGACCGCAGCCAGCAAGGTCAGCCCAACGGCCAACCCCCAGAGCACCAGGCGAGGCAGGATGGTGGCAGCGGTCCACTCCACGCCGGCCCAATAAAAGGGCAGGATCTCCTCCGAGGGTGGGACCAGGCTGAACACCAGACCGCCTTGATAAGCCGGATAGGCGGCCCTGGCGGCCAGCGCCATGCTGTTCTTAAAGACGCCAAACCCCAGCCAATCCAACAACGGCTCGTTGGTACCGAACATGATGGCGACCACGGCGATGCCCATGATGAAGAAAAAGAAATAGACCACATTCCCCCCGCTGCCGCGCAGCCACCGGATGCTCTCAAACAGCACCGCCATGGCCGCGACCAGCGCCATAAAGGGCAGCGCGACGAAGATAAAAGGCGCACTCAAGGCCCACAGGTGAATGTGCGGGTCTTCGCGCTGGAGCAATTGCATTACGATGGCCGCCAGCATCAAGATCACCACCATGCCGTCCAACACAATCATGTTGCTGATCCACTTGCCCAGCATGTACAGGGGACGCGAGAGGGGAGTCGTGGCAATAATCTGGCCGACCCCCGTTTCGTAATCACGGGCGACAGCGTTTTTGACGAGGTAAAAGCCAAACCAGCCCAACATAAAGTTGACCACCAGGGTCATCATACTGCCCACCCAGGCCGAGTTGAAAACGCCCCGGTAGGTTTCCAGCCGCAAGGTAATCTGCCCAATATTGACGTTATAGCCCAGGAAAAGCACCAGGCCCAGCATCACCAGGAAGCTGTATCGGCGTGTCCGTTCCAACAGATCGACGCGCGCCATTGCATAAAGGATGCGCCACGTCTTCATGCCGCTGACCCTTCAGGTTGGTTCACCAGGTACAGGTAGACATCTTCCAGGGTTGGCGCGACCGGTTGCGCTTCCGGCACGGGCGCAGTGGCGCTGACGCCGCGCACCTGCACCCCCTCGCTGCGCCGTACCACACCGCTGATGAGGTAGCGCTGTTTCAGACCCGGCAGTTCGCTGCTCGGCGTGAGCCACTGCCACACCTGGCCATCCAGGATCTGCAGCAAGCGCTCCGGTAGGGCGTGCTGGAGTTTGCGCCCCCGGTGGATAACGACGATCTCGGTGGCAACGGCCTCCACGTCGGAAACGATGTGAGTGGAAAGGAGGATGATACGCTCGCCGGCCAGGTCGGAAAGCAGGTTGCGAAAACGTACCCGTTCCTCCGGGTCAAGGCCAACGGTCGGTTCATCCACGATGAGCAGTTGGGGGTCGTTGAGCAACGCCTGGGCAATACCCACCCGCTGCTTCATCCCGCCGGAGTAGCCGCCGAGCGGCCGTTTCGCCGCATCTACCAGGTTGACCACCTGGAGTAGTTCGTCAATGCGGCGGCGTGCTGTTTTGCCGGCCAGCCCTTTGATCGCCGCCATGTATTCCAAAAACTCCACGGCGGAGAGGTTGGGGTAGACACCGAAATCCTGTGGCAGGTAGCCCAACACGCCGCGTAGCGCATCCGGCGCTTTGACGATGTCGGTGCCATCCCATTTCACTGTCCCGGCAGTGGGCCGGGTGATGGTGGCGAGCATCCGCATCAGCGTGGATTTGCCCGCGCCGTTAGGCCCCAACAGGCCGATCACGCCAGGGCCTAGTTCCAGGTCAAAGTCACGCAGACCCCAAACATCATGCCGGTATTGTTTAGCGAGCCGTTCAATGGTCAGTTTCATGATTAACACTCCCAATAAATTTGCTATGACGATTTTGTTAAAGCGCCTGCCCTGAAGTGTCCAGAAGCGGGAAGGGGGCTTTGACAGCAAGTCCTTTTATCTTGATGAGCATCACTTAACCTGAGTTTTCAGGTAGCGCCTGGAGAGCCAGATTGTTCCCCCCAACCCGATCAGGCCGAAAATGGCGATGACCAGTTCCAGCGTCCACAATTTCCCGGGGGTGTTTGCCCCCCAGAAGGAGGCAAATCCACCGGGGGTATCAAGCAAAGTTTTGTAGAGGATGGCCAGCCAACCCCATAGGGCTTCCCGGCTGGCAATCGCGTAGAAAATCAGCACGCAAGCGAAGATGTGCGCGAAAATTACCGAGAGGCGCTCAACAATGGGAGCCAATCCCATGAGGAACGTGGCATTGTTGGCCAGACCCCCCAAGGTGGAGACAGGCAATGTATCTGGCGCGAGCACGCCGACCAGAGCAGAGCCCAATGAGGTCAGGCCAAGCAGCAGTGCCTCAACGGTCCCAAAACCAATCCCGAAGACCAGCGCCTGATTCCAATCGGCCCGGCCCCAGCGGCTCTTGCGCAGAATCAGCCAGGCCAGACCGGCTTCAAAGACGCCGGTCAACGCGCCGATGTAGAGATAGGCAATCAGATTGCCCGGCGAGAAAAGCTTGTCGCCGGTTACCCCGAGTGCCCGGAAGACCAGCGAGTTGACCGGAATGGCGAAGGCAAATTTGACGGCCACGGTCAATATCCAAAACAGCGCCCCCAATCCCCAATAACGCCAGTCAAGCCTTTTCTGCCAGGCGGCATAGATGACGAAAGCTGCTGCCACCAAGAGCATGCCCAGGCCGGGCAGGAGAGCAACCGGCCCCAATTTCAGCGCGTGCCATCCCAGATTGTAGGTCGCAGACGTGTTATCGCTGTACACGAGCCCTAACGTGTACGTGCCGGTTTGCCCGGCCGGCAAGCGATATTCGGTGCGGAGAGAGAAATCCCCGGCATTGATCTGGCCTGAATTCCAGACGGCCTGTCCATCCGGGCGGCGCAGTTCAAAGCGCAGCGAGCCGTGGTTGACATTGCCGCTGACCATGATTTTGAGGGGTACGCCTTCGGCAATCATGCCGTCATCCACAAAGATGTTGAAGTAAAACTGTTCACCAGCCTGGGATTCGTTCAGCTGGCTGCCTTCCACATTGGCCCAACGATAATTCATCGGTACGCTTGAAGTTTGAGCGGCGCAACTGGTCAGCAGCAGTGATAAGATAGAAATGGACGCGAAAAGAAAAAAACGCTTCATTAATTCAATTCAATTCCTCCGTTCCTTTTCCTGCCATAGGATACTTCGCCTTTTTGAAGGTTGAACCGGTTTTATCTCAACCGCCAAATTCCAGCAAGTATACCACAAGTGTGCCCATCAAGAAGGTATTCTACTTGTACTTTTGGGCAGGCCATGCTAAACTCAATGCATACTTTGCGTCACAGAAAGCCCCGCTTGAAGGCCAGACTGTCTTCGGGGCTTAAAGCCGGCGAGGCAGATTACTCACCAACATTAAGAGAATTCACCATGACCAGGCGTTCACCAGCCGGAGGATGAAAATATGAGCAGTGAGCGGTGAGCAGGAAACGGGAACTGCTACCTGCTGCTCTCTGCTCACTCCTTAACTGGTTTCTATTTTCAGAGGAATTCCCCATGAACTGGCGTTCACCAGCCGGGGGATGAAAATATAAGCAGTGAGCGGTGAGCAGGAAACGGGAACTGCTACTGCTGCTCTCTGCTCATTCCTTAACTGGTTTCTATTTCAGAGGAGGGAGGGATGGCTTACCAATGTTGGCTGGAGTGTAGCCGGGGATGCGGCCGCCGGTACTCCATTTACGACGTGGTCTACCAGTGCGAGACGTGTGGCGGGCTGCTGGACGTGGTGCATGACGTGGCGGCGCTGCGGGACCGCCCGGCCGCCGAGTGGCAGGCGCTTTTTGCGGCGCGGGCGCGCACGAATGAATGGCCCTATGGCAGCGGTGTCTGGGGGAAAAAGGAGTGGGTCTGCCCCCAGTTGGAGACGGAAAGTATCGTCTCCATGTACGAAGGGCACTCCAACTGCTTCCGGGCGACACGGCTGGGCCGCGAACTGGGCGTCCCCGAGCTCTGGGTCAAATTGTGTGGCAACAGCCACACCGGGTCGTTCAAAGACCTGGGGATGACGGTGTTGATTTCGGTGGTGCAGCAAATGCTGCGCAACGGGAAACCGCTCCGCGCGGTGGCGTGCGCCTCTACCGGCGACACCTCGGCCGCGCTGGCGGCTTACGCGGCCGCCGCCGGCATCCCGGCGGTGATTTTGCTGCCGAAAGGGAAAGTTTCCACGGCGCAACTGGTCCAGCCAATTGCCAATGGGGCGCTGGTGCTGGCGCTGGATACCGACTTTGACGGGTGCATGAAGCTCGTCCAGCAATTGACGCACGACCCGACGCTCTATCTCGCCAACTCCATGAATTCGTTGCGGATGGAGGGACAGAAGACAGTGGGGATTGAAATTGTGCAGCAGTTTGATTGGGAGGTGCCCGATTGGATTGTGATTCCGGCGGGGAACCTGGGCAATGTCAGTGCCATTGGAAAAGGGTTGCTCTTGATGCGCGACCTGGGGCTGATCGACCGGTTGCCGCGCCTGGCCTGCGCGCAGGCGGCCCACGCCAACCCACTCTACTTGAGCTACCAGACCGGCTTCACGGAATTCCACCCGGTGACGGCGCAAAAGACGCTGGCGAGTGCCATCCAGATTGGCAACCCGGTCAGCTACGAGCGGGCGGTGAAGGTCTTGCAAGCGTTTGACGGGGTGGTAGAGCAGGCCACCGAGGACGAACTGGCCAACGCGGCCGCCCGCGCCGACCGAACGGGGCTTTACACCTGCCCGCATACCGGCGTGGCGCTGGCCGCGCTGGAAAAACTCGTGGCGCGCGGCGTGGTGAAGGCGCACGAGCGCGTGGTGGTCATTTCCACAGCGCATGGGCTGAAGTTCTCAGAGTTCAAGGTGGGCTACCACGAGCAGCGCCAGGCGGAGGTGATGCCGCGTTACGCCAACCCGCCCGTGGAACTGCCGGCCACCTACGACGCGGTCAGCGCAGCGATTGACCGGCGGTTCAAATGAAACGTGATCCGTGAAACGTGATCCGTGAAACGTGATGCGTAACAGATTCACGTTTCACGTTTCACGTTTTACATTTCACGTTTCACGTTTCACGTTTTACGTTTCACGTTTCACGCCTAACGGATCCTTTCTTCGCAGGAGTAGCCATGTCCGCAGAGCATTTCGCCTTAAAAACCATCGTCATCCTGGGCGACGGGATGGCCGACGAGCCGCTGCCGGAATTGGGCGGCCGCACACCGTTGATGGTGGCCGCGACGCCGGCGATGGATGAGATCGCGCGCGCCGGGCGGACGGGGCTGTTCCGCACAGTGGATGACGACCTGCCGCCCGGCTCAGAAATCGCCAACCTGGTAGTGCTCGGCTATGATCCCCGGCAGGTCTATCAGGGGCGTGGCGTGCTGGAAGCGGCCTCGCTGGGCGTGACCCTGGCCCCTGATGATCTGGCGCTGCGCGTGAATTTGATCTGCGTGGAGGAAGGGCGGATTCGCAGCCACGCGGCGGGGCATATTGATACGGCCACGGCGCACGCACTGCTCCACGACCTGGCGGCGCACTTCCGCGACTGGCCGCTCCGCTTCACGCCGGGGCTGAGTTACCGGCATCTCCTGGTCGTGCCGGGCGGCGATCCGCGGCTGGAATGCACGCCGCCGCACGATTACGTCGGCGCGGAGGTAGCGGCGCAACTGGTGCGCCCGCTCGTGCCGGAGGCGGCCGCGACCGCCGAGCTGCTCAACCGGCTGATTGTCGCCTCGCAGGCGTTTCTGGCCGACCATCCCCTCAATCGGGCGCGCAGCGCAGCGGGAGAACTGCCGGCCAACGCGCTCTGGCCATGGTCGCCGGGCCGCCGGCCGCAGATGGTCACGTTACAGGAACGATTTGGCGTGCGCGGGGCGGTGATCACCGCCGTGGATTTGATCAAGGGGCTGGGCCTCTACGCCGGCCTGGACGTGATTCCGGTAGTCGGGGCGACCGGCCTCTATGACACTAACTACGAGGGCAAGGCCGACGCGGCACTGGCGGCGCTGGCCGACCATGATTTCGTCTACGTGCACGTGGAAGCGCCCGATGAAGCCGGCCATGCCCGCGATCTACCGCTCAAGCTACGCTGCCTTGAGGATTTAGATCACCGGTTGATCCGGCGCATCCTGGAGGGGTTGGACGCGCAGCAGATCCCGGCGGTGGTCGCGGTGTTGCCCGACCATCCGACGCCGGTGGCGCACGGCAAGCACACACGCGGCCTGGTGCCGGTGGCGATCCGCGATCCGCGCTATCCGCCGGACGCGGTGACGCGCTACGACGAAGAGAGTGTCAAGGCCGGGGCGTTAGGGCTGCTGCAGGGCGATGCATTTATCAAGACCGTGCTGGCGCGGTAAGGTAAGCGGCCGAAAAGAGGAAAACCTTTGCGGGCTTCGGTCCTGGCGTGAGATTGTTGGCTTTTCGCAGGGAGTTCACCAGCAGAGGGATGAAAATCAGGTTCGTAGTGCCGCGCTTCAGCGTGGCTCAGACGGCGCTAAAGCGCCTCACTACAAAC
>CAYTGR010000095.1:0-9118 GCA_964437445.1 uncultured Anaerolineales bacterium
CTTAACTGGTTTCTATTTTCAGGAAGAGGAGCTAAACCCATGTCCATGCAGCCAGCCTACTATTTTGAAGACCTGGAGCCGGGCGTGACCGTGGAGACGGCACGCCGGACGATCACCGAGACCGACATCGTGCTCTTCACCGGCCTCTCCGGCGACTTTAATCCTCTGCACACCGATGCCCTCTTCGCGGCGCAGACGCAGTTCGGCGAGCGGATCGCGCACGGGCTGCTTGTCCTCGCCGTCGCCACCGGGCTGGCCAACCAGCTCGGCTTCTTGCAGGGGACGGCGGAGGCCTTCACCGGCCTGGAGTGGAAATACCGCGCGCCGGTTAAAGCCGGCGACACCATCCGCGCCCGGATTGCCGTGCTCAAGAAGCGCGCGCTGCCCGGCTACAGCGGCGGCCTGGTCACCTTTGACGTGGAGATCCTCAACCAGCGCGACGAGACCGCGCAAAAAGGGACCTGGACGGTGATGGTGCGCGGGAAAGAAACCACCAGCTAAACCCGCTATTCGCCATTCGCTATTTGCCATTCACACAAGGAGCACCACCATGCCACAAAAAGCCGGCGCCCAGATTAACCGCCAGTCATTCATCCAATCGTTTCTGATCCTGCTGGCCCTGATCATCGTGGCGGGCCTGTTGACCCGCATTGTCCCCGCCGGCAGCTATACCCGCACCCTGCAAGAGGGACGCGAGCTCATTGATCCGCAATCGTTCCAGTACGGGGCGCGGCCGGATTATCCCATCTGGCGCTGGTTCACCGCGCCCGTGGAAGTCCTCTGGGGGCCGGACGGGTTGACGGTGGTGACCATCATCGTTTTCCTGCTGATGGTGGGCGGGGCCTTTGCCGTGCTGGATAGCGCCGGCATCCTCAAGGCGGTGATCGGGCGCTTGGTCCGGGCCTTTGGGAAGCGCAAATACGCGCTCCTCCTGACGATTGCCCTGGCCTTCATGGCGCTGGGAGGCTTCTTCGGCATCTTTGAAGAGGTGCTGCCGCTGGTGCCGTTGATGATCGCCCTGGCCTATTTCCTGGGCTGGGATTCGCTCACCGGGCTGGGGATGAGCATTCTGGCGACCAACATGGGCTTCTCGGCGGCGATTGCCAACCCCTTTACCATCGGCGTGGCGCAACAGCTGGCCGGTCTGCCGCTCTTTTCAGGGGCCTGGCTGCGGGCGATCATTTTCGTGGCGATGTACGGGGTACTGGCGCTCTTTCTGGTCACCTATGCGCGGAAGATTGACCGCCACCCAGAGGCTTCACCCGTCTACGCCGCCGACCAGGCAGAACGCGCCAAATACCAGTCCCTCCAACTGGATACGCTCGCTGCCGAGGCCCCCCGGTTGGGGCGAGCGCTGCGCTGGTTCCTGGTTTTCCTGGGGCTGATCCTGTTGACGCTGGTGAGCGGGCCGCTCGTGCCGGTGCTCTCGCAGTTCGCCTTGCCGCTGGTAGGGCTGTGGTTCCTCATCGGCGGGGTGGGAGCCGGCTTGCTCTCCGGAGCCGAGCGGCGGTCGGTCTGGCGGGCGCTGGGCGAAGGGGTCTCCGGCATCGCGCCCGGCATCGTGCTGATTCTGATGGCGGCCAGCGTCAAGTACATCGTGGCGCAGGGCGGGATCATGGATACGCTGCTGCACAGCGCCGCCGGTGTGATCGCGCAGGCCAGCCCGTTTACGGCTGCCCTGATTGTCTACGCGCTGGCCCTGTTCATTGAGTTCTTCATTGGCTCCGGCTCGGCCAAAGCTTTCCTGATGATGCCGATTCTGCTGCCACTGGCGGATCTGGTGGGGCTGACTCGCCAGGTGACAGTGCTGGCTTACTGCTTTGGCGACGGGTTCTCCAACCTGGCGTATCCCACCAATCCGGTGCTGCTGATCAGCCTGGGGTTGACCGTAGTCACCTACCCGCAATGGATCAAGTGGCTGCTCAAGCTCTGGTTGTGGGTCTTCCTGGTCAGCGCGGCCTTCCTGGCGCTGGCCGTCGCCATCCGGTTTGGGCCGTTCTAAGGGAGACCGCGGACGGCAGACGACAGACCACGATCTATCGGGTTATGGACCGTGGTCTGTCGTCCGTGATCGGGAACGCTACTCCAGCCCGAGCTGGAGCAGCACCTGGTACATGATCTGGGCGCCGGCTTCCAGCGCGGCGACCGGGACCCGCTCATCGGCGGCGTGGACGGTCTCAATCAGGCCGTCGGGCAGGTCCAGCGGGACAAAGCCGTAGGTCTGGATGCCCAGTTTGGAGAAGAAGCGCGCATCCGTCACGCCGCTGAGCAGGTAGGGGAAAGGGGTTCCCTGTGGGTCGGCCTGCTGCATGATCCGCGCCAGGGCCTCGTAGCCGCGCCAGTCTGTCTCGGCCGGGCCAGGCTCGTAGTTGACGACTTCCAGCGTGACTTCAGCGCCAAGCAGTGCGCGCAATTCGCGCAGCAGATCGTCGGCAGTGAAGCCGGGGAGCAGCCGCCCATCCAGCCTCAACGACACCTGGGCGGGGATGACGTTTAACTGCTCACCGCCCCGGACCAGGGTGGGATTGGCGGTGTTGTGCAGCGTTGGCTCCAACTGCCGGGCCAGGGGGCCCAGTGCATCCAGCAGGCGGTCGGTGAATGCCGGGACCAGCAGCAGGCGGAGCGCCGTGCCCGTCGGAAAGCCGAGCGCTGTCCCCATCGTTTCGTACATCCGCCGGGCCACCGGCGTGATGTGGACCGGCAACCGCCGGCGGTCCAGCTGTTGCAAAGCCCGTCCCAACTGCGCCATCGCGCCACCGCGCAGGGGCAACGAGCCATGGCCGGCCGGACCGTGGAAGGTCGCCTGCACCGTGCACAGGCGTTTCTCGGCGACCATGATCGGATAGAACTTGCGGCCGGCCATCCGTACTGAGAAGCCGCCCCCTTCCCCGATGGCGTAGCGCACCCCGGCAAACTGCTCCGGGTGCTGCTCCACCAGAAAGCGGGCGCCGACCTGCCCGACCTCTTCATCGGCGACAATGACCAGCAGGATGTCGCCGGGCGGTGTCACCCCTTCCGCCTGAGCGCGCAGCACGGCGTGGACCATCAGGGCGACGCTCCCTTTGTCGTCCAGCGTGCCGCGTCCCCAGAGCATCCCATCGGCGATCTCGGCGGCGAAGGGCAGATGCGCCCATGGCTGCCCGGCGGTCGTCACCACGTCCACGTGGCCCTGGAACATCAGCGGCGGCCGTTGGCCGCGTCCCGGCAGACGCGCAATCAGGTTGGGGCGCGCCGGGTCCTGGGCCAGGAGGGTGGTTTGGAGTCCGGCCCCTTGCAAGAGCGTGTTGAGGTAGCCGATGCAGGCGGCCTCGTTGCCCGGCGGGTTGGTGGTGTCAAAGCGGATGAGGGTCTGCAACAATTCAACCGGTGATGGCAAGGGAAAAGAAGCCTGGGGCATGGGATCAAGCCTTTCTGAAACATTAAGGATAGAGTTTCAGCGCCTCAGTATATCCCAATCAGCCCAACGGGCAAGCGCCATCCACGCTTGCCCGCTGAGCTTATCCCCTATCTCAGAGTGGTAATTTCATCCCAACCGTCGCTGCACGCGCGGCACGGTCAGGAACAGCGACAGACCCAGCAGCACAGCGAGCACACCCGCCGGGATGGCGACCACCAGCGTCGGCGCATGTTTCACGGCAATGCCCGCATAGGCCCAGACGAAGACCAGAACGTAAGCGATGTTCCCCCGCGTGAGGCTCATCGCCAGCGCGATACCTGCCGCCACCACCAGCATGATGACGGCCCAGACTTCCGGTGCGATGCCGAACCCGTTCCAGTTCAGGTAGTAGAGCAACTGCGTTGCATTAGCGACGGTCGCCACGCTGATCCAGCCCAGGTAAATGCTGAAGGGAACGCGCACGGCCCAGGTCTCGCCGGTTGCAGCGGCGCTCACACCGATCCCCAACCGCAGGAACGTGACAATGAGCGAACCGAGGATGATCAGCATGGCGACAATCGTCAGGGGGAAAACTTCGTAGTGCCAGAGGAAAATCCACACGATGTTCGCCAGACCGCTGAGCGTGTACCAGCCGCGAATGCGCTGGAGGCGGGGATTCTCACGTTGCGCCGGGAGCGCCTGGTAAACGGTGAATGCCAGCAGGCCCAGGTAGATCAGGCCCCAGATAGAGAAAACGTAGCCGGCCGGGACGAAATAGATTGCGAAACGGTCGGAAATCTCGCCGGTCTCCAGGCCGTTCAGCGGCAAGGCATTAGCCAACCCGTTCACCACAAGTGTCGCCAGGGTAACAACTATAACGATCATCTGCCAGAGCAGGTTCTTTTTCATGGTCAGTTCCTTTCAGGTATGATATAGTATTTGTATACTATTTGTCTATATTGTACCCGAAAACCCGTTGTTTGTCAAGTATATATATCGTTTTTGTATAGTAAATATATACATTCCGTAAAATGGGGCATACAAAATACCGGTGAAAATAGCAGGAGAAGTTTGTTGTGAGGGCTTGAGTACCATCCTACGCCCTGAAGCGCGTCACTGCCGGCCTTTCTGGTTCGTCGTCAGGCGCTTGAGCGCCGTCCGAGCCGCGCTAAAGCGCGTCACTGCGAACAGGACTCCTGTATGCTGCCAGTGCTCGCTCCCGCGCCCGGGCGTGATCCACCACCGGCGCCGGGTAATCCCGCCCGATACGGCAGCCGGCAGCCTGCTGGACTGGTTCCGGCATCGTCCAGGGCCGGTGCAGGTAGGGGAGGGGCACGCGGGCCAGTTCCGGCACCCAGCGGCGGATGTAGTTGCCGGTGGGATCAAATTTCTCGCCCTGCAAGACCGGGTTGAAGATGCGGAAGTAGGGGGCGGCATCTGTCCCCGTCCCGGCGGCCCATTGCCAGCCGCCGTTATTGGCCGCCGGGTCGCCATCCAGCAGCTGCTGCATGAAGAACCGCTCGCCCCAGCGCCAATCCACCAGCAGGTCTTTGGTCAGGAATGAGGCGACGATCATGCGGGCGCGGTTGTGCAGCCAGCCGGTAGCCAGCAGCTGGCGGATCCCGGCATCCACAATCGGGTAGCCGGTGCGGCCGGTGCACCAGGCGGCGAACCGGTGCGGGTCGTTTTCCCAGGCTACGGCGCGCAGCGCGGGGCGGAAACTCTCCCGCCGGACCTGCGGGAAGTGATAGAGGATGTGCGCGTAGAACTCGCGCCAGAGCAGCTCGTTGAGCCAGGTGGCGGCGCCGGTAGCCTCGGCGGGCGTGACGGCGGCCGCCCGGGCGGTCAAGGCGGCCACGACTGCTTGCCGCGCCGAAAGCATCCCGAAACGCAGGTAAGGCGAGAGCCGTGAAGTGCCTTCCTCCGCCATGCGGTCGCGTTGCTCCGCGTAGTGGTAGATGGCCAAGGTGGTGAAGGCGGTCAAACGGCGCTGCGCTGCGCTCTCACCGGGAGGGAAGGCCGGCTCAAGCGGCGGCAGGTCAGGCCACGGCACGGAGCTCAGGCCGAGGGGGGTGGGGATGTGCTCCGGGGCGGGCAGCAGCTCGGCCGCGGTGGGGAGCGGCAGCGCCAGCCACGCCCGGCTGAAAGGGGTGAAGACGGTGTAGGGAGTCCCGTCGCGTTTGAGGATGCTCCCCGGCGGGTGCACGGTCACGCCGGCGGTCAGCTGGAGCGGGAGCGCCGCGGCTACCTGTGTATCGCGTTGGCGGGCGTAAGGCGAGGCATCCGCCTCGGCGTAGATGGCCTGCGCGCCGGTTTCGGCGGTCAGCGCCGCCAGCGCCGTGGCCGGCTCGCCGGCGCGTAAAATCAGCGCGCTGCCGCGAGCGCGCAGGGCGGTATCCAGCGCCTGCAACCCGCCGATCAGGAAAGCCAGACGCCGCACGCCGACATAGGGCGAACGCCAGAGCCGGGAATCCAGCACAAAGACCGGCACCACCTGCTCCGCTGCGTGCAGGGCTGCCGTCAGTGCCTGATTGTCGCTCAGACGCAGATCACGCCGAATCCACCAGAGGGCTGTGACCATCCTGTTCCTGTAACAGGTGCTCCAGGACGTGGAAATGTTCCGGCGAGAGCTGGTAGCCGGTCTGGGGCAGCCGTTTGCCGCGCACTTTCAAGCTGATGGCGATCAACTGCGGGGGATAGTGGCAGGCGGCGGCCGTGGCCTCATCTACGAGCACCCAGCCCACGGGAGCCAGGGCTTGCAACCGGCTGGCCGTGTTCACCGTATCTCCCAAAATGGTGATCTCCTGCCGGGCCCGTGAACCGACCCGCGCCACCAGACAGGGGCCGGTGGTGATCGCCAGCCGGGTGGGGAAGGCGGGGCGGCGCGCGGCCAGCTGCTGCTCGTTGAAAGCCTCCACCCGTCGTTGCAAAGCAATGCCGGCCCGCACCGCGGCGCGGGGGTCATGGAACAGCGCTAACATCCCGTCACCCAGGAATTTGTCCACATCGCCGCCCTCCTGGTACACGGTGGAGGCCAGCATATCCAGGTAACGGTTGAGGTCTTCCACCAGCGGCGCGGCGGCCATGGTTTCGCTGAGCGTGGTGAACCCCTGGATGTCGGTGGTCAGGATCGTCAGGGTTTCGGACCGCGCGGTGGCTTGAGGTTGCTCCAGCCGTTGGGTGGTCTCTTGCCAGGCGGTGCGCGAGAGGAGGCGCTGTATTTCGGCCTGGAGCCGCTCTACGGCGGCGTTGCGCTCGCGCAAGGTGTTGTACAGGGCGGCCAGCTCGCGGTTGTTCTGCTCCAGATCGCGGCTGAAGGTGCGGAAAAAGGTGAGATAAGCAGCCGGCGGTTCGGTTTTGGGGATGTCAGGGACGGTTCCGGCGAGGCCCAAGGCTTGCCAGAGCGCGACCTCAGCCGTCTGGATCAGGGTGGGGTTGAAAGAGAGCGCGCCCTGGTAAAACCGCTGCCGCCCGAACGCAATGGCCGTGCTGTCTTCTTCCTGGGTCTGGCGGGTGAAAAGCCCGGCGGCGAAGGTGGGGTGGGTGAACACAATAAACCACTCCTGGGCCAGCGGCGCTTCCGGCGTCAGGGTGATTAACTTCACCCCAGGGATGGCGGGCATGGGGGCATCGGGGATGGCGAAGATGAAGACATCCCCGACCAGCGCCGCCAGGCGCGCGAACCGGTTGCGTTGGGGCAGGAAGGCCGAAACCCGCTGGAAGCCGGCGAAAAAGGTCCCGCGCAGGCGGTGTTGCATCACGGCATCTTCAATGCCGTGGCTGATGGAGAGCAGGGTGGGCACCGAGACGCTGAACAGCGCCTGGTGCGATTCGGTCAAGACCAGGGGGTAGAGTGAGAGCTGTTGCACGTTATACGAGGCTGAAGGATTCATGTCTGCATCTCCTCGCTTAACGTGGTCAGCGTGGCGACCTCATCGGATGTCAGCCGCCAGCCCAGCGCGCCGAGGTTAGATGCTACCTGGCGGGCGTTTTTGGCTCCGGGAATGGGGACGGTACCCTGGCAGATGAGCCAGTTGAGCGCCACCTGCGCGGGAGTTTTGCCGCCGTGAGCGGCGCCGATCTCGCGCAAACGGGTCAGGAGCGGTTGAAGTTCCGCCAGGCGCCGGTTGTACAGCCGCCCGCGCAGCCCTGGCAGGGGATGCTCCGGCGTGTATTTGCCGGTGAGCACGCCCTTTTCCAGCGGGCTGTAAGCGATGAGGGTGACACCCAGCTCCCGGCAGGCCGCCAGGACGCCATCACGCTCTGGCGCGCGGTGCAGCAGGCTATAGTGCACCTGGTTGGAGGCCAGGGGAATGCCCCGTTTAGCCAGCACCGCGTGCGCCGCGCGCAGTTGCTCCGCGTTGTAGTTGGAGACGCCGACCGCGCGGGTCAGGCCAGCCTCCACCGCGTCGGCCAGCGCCTCGGCCCAGCGCTCCACCGGCATCGGCGGCGACGGCCAGTGCACCTGATAGAGATCCACGCGGGCCAGCCCCAACCGCTGGAGGCTCCGGCGCAACGCCGCCAGGAGCTGCTGGCGCGAAAATCGCCAGGGAAAGGGGAAAAACTTGGTGGCGACAATGACCTCTTTTTCCAGACCGCGTTCATGGATGAACCGGCCTAAAAACCGCTCAGAGCGGCCCATCCCATAGACCTCGGCGGTGTCAAAGAAACGCCCCCCGTCGGCAACGGCGGCTGCAAAAGCGGCCCGGAGGTCATCCCCGGCATACCCCTTGCCGTAGCCCCACATCATCGTATCGCCCCATTGCCAGGTGCCGATCCCTAACCAGGGAATTTGCACCTCAGTCTGGCCCAGGGTGGTCAACGGTTCGTTCATACACCGCCTCCTTGCGTGGCCTGATCGTAATCTGCGATGGCCTGGCGGATGGTGCCGGCGCTGGCCCGGAGCGCCTCGGTCTCGCGCTCGTCCAATGTCAACGGCAACGTCTCCACCACCCCCGCGCCGGTGACCAGGTGCGGCAGCGAGAGGGTGACCTCAGGCACCCCCTCCACCTCCGGCATTGGCGCGCAGACGGTCAGGATGGCCTGGTGATCGTGCAGCACCACATCCACAATGCGCGCGAGCGCCGCACCGATCCCGTAATAGGTGGCGCCTTTGCCTTCAATGATGTGATAGGCGGCGTTTCGCACCCGGTCATCAATCTCCTGCCGGCAGGCCGGCTCCAGGCAGACCCCGCGCAGCCGGACAAACTCGTCCAGCGGCAGCCCGCTCACGCTGACCAGCGACCAGGTGAGGACCTCCGAATCGCCATGCTCACCCACCACATAGCCGTGGATGTGTTGGGGATCCACGCCGACCTGCTGACCCAACAGCGCGCGGAAGCGGGCCGTATCCAGCACCGTGCCGGAACCAAAGACCCGTCCGGGCGGCACGCCGTGGCGGGCGGCGAACCGGGCCGCCAAATGCGTCATCACATCCACCGGGTTGCTGACAATGACGATCACCGCTTCGGGCGCGTAGGTGAGCACCTGCTCCATCACGCCCTGGACGATGCCGGCGTTGCGTCCCAGCAGCTGCAACCGCGTCTCACCGGGTTTTTGGGCCGTCCCGGCAGTGATGATGACGATCCGGCTACCGGCCAACTCCTGGTACGAGCCGGCGTAAACATCTACCGGCTGCACAAACGGCACCGCGTGCAAAATATCATCGGCCTCGGCCTGTGCGCGCTTCAGGTTGATGTCGGTGAGGACAATTTCGCTGCCCAGACCGCGCATCACCAGCGC
>CAYTGR010000096.1:0-9066 GCA_964437445.1 uncultured Anaerolineales bacterium
GTTCCCGGCCGGATCATAGGCATACTGTTGCGTGACGCCGGCCAGCGGGGCCTGGCGGGTGGTCAGGCGGTTGAGCGCGTCGTAGCTGTAGCGCGTGAGCTGCAGGTCGGGGGTCAGTTGGGATTGGAGGTTACCGGCCGCGTCGTACGTCAACCGGGTGGGGCGGCCGTGAACGTCGGTGATGACCGTCGGGCGGTTGAGCTCATCGTAACCAAAACTGGTCAGGTCGCCGTTGGGCTCCTGCACGCGGGTCACATTCCCGACGGGATCATAGCTGTAGACGAGCTGCCAGGCCAGCGCCTGAGTCACGGTCACCAGCCGTCCGGCCTGGTCGTAGGCCAGCTGTGTGGTCTGTCCATCGCCGCCACGCACGGCCGTCAGCTGGCCGGCCGCATCGTAGGTATAACGGGTTGGTAACACGCTGCTGAGCGGCGGCGTGACGGTGAGCACCCGCCCGCCGGCATCATATTCCAGCCGGGTCGTGGCCCCCTGGCCATCGGTCACGGCGGTGACCCGGCCCGCGGGGTCATAGGCGTAGAGCGTGGGGGGCACGGCGGGCAAGGCCGGCGTCACCGTGACGAGCTGCCCGGCGGCATTGTAGCCGAACGTGGTGGTGTGGGCGTGGGCATCGCTCACGCGGGACAGCAGCCCGGCCGGGCCGTACTCGTAGGTGCTGGTCCCGCCCAACGCCTCCACCTGCCGCAGCAGGCGGTCACCGGCGTCGTAGGCCAGGGTGAGCGTCGCGCCGCGGGTGTTGGTGATCGCCACCAGGCGGCCCACCGGGTCGTAGGCCAGCGTGGTCGTGTAACCCTGGGGGTTGGTGATGACCACCAGGTCACCGGCGCTGTTGTAGCCATAGCGGGTCACATGATTCAGCGCGTCGGCGCTGGCGGTGACCTGCCCGGCGGCATTGTAGGCGAACGTCGCCTGGGTCAGGACGCCGCTGCTCAGCGCGCGCGTGATGGCCGTCAAGGCGCCGCCCTGGTAGCCAAAATAGGTAGTGGACAGCCGGGCGTCGGTCAGGCTCCGCAGTTGGTGCGCGCCGTCATAGGTCAGACGGGTGACCTGGCCCAGCGGGTCGGTGGTGGCGGTCGGATTGCAGGCGGCATCCCACGTCAGCCGGGTCGTGCGGCCCAACGGATCGGTGCGGGCCGTCAGGTTATATTGGTCGTCGTATTCCAAGGTGGTCACCCCGCCGGCCGGATCCTGGATGGCGGCGGGCAAGCCGGAGGCGGTGAAGGTGTAGCGGGTGGTGCGGCTCAGGGAGTCGGTCACGACCGTGTGGTCGGAGGCATAGACCCAGGTGGTCGTCCCGCCGGTGCCGGTGCGCTGAGTGCTGACCCGGCCTGCGGTATCGTAGTCGTTGATCAGGAAAGTGCCGACCGTATCTGAGATGGTACGCAGCTGGTGGCTGAGGGTGTAGGTGTAGGTGATGACTTCCCCGCCGGGGCGAGCCACGGTCCACAGGTTCCCGGCGGCATTGTAGGTGTAGGTGGTGGCACGATTCAGGGGGTCCAGCAGCTGCGCCAGCTGGCCGTTGGCGGTATAGGTCAGGGTCAGCGCCCGGCCGCTGGCAGCGGTAAGCCGGGTCAGCTGGCCGGCGGCGTTGTAAGTCAACGTGGTGCGGTTGCCGAAACGGTCGGCCAGCCCGGCCAACCGGTAACCCTGCGCGCGATCAAAAGTGTAAACCAGGCCGTCCCCGCGCGTGACGGTGTAGGTGTTGCCGGCCTGGACCAGCGTCGCGCGCACGCCTGGGCCCGGCGTGAAGGGACCGCCGTTGCAGTCGGCCGTGGAGCAGTAGAACGGCAATTCAGAGCCCCGCGGCGCCACCAACGTGATCAGCCCTGGGGTGGGCACCAATCGCAGGGCGTAGTTGTGGGTCCAGCCGTAGCCCAGCGGCCGGGAGAGCCCGGTGGTGACGGCCAGCGAGTTGTACGAGCGCTCCCACGTCAGCGGCAGGCCACGACCGGGCAGGGTAAGGTCCACGTCCTGGTGGGTGAAATTGCCGGTGCGGGCATTGACCGGCGCTGCGGCGGAGGCGTCGCTCGTGGACGATCCGCCGGGGCCGGACCCGCTGCCGGTGAAGAGCCAGCCCCCGGTACGGCGGCCCGGACTGCCACCCCCCGCCAGTCCCGGCGCGCCGGTCCCGCTGGCCTGCTGGGGGAGATTAGCCAGGCAGGGGTCCTCAGGAGCGTAGGTACGCGCCGACAACATGGGCGGGATGTCACTGATATCATAAAGGGCGACCGTAGCCGTCATGGGGAAATTATGCAATTCAGGTCTGTAAAAATCGGCATGAATTGTTGAAGTTGGGTGAGACGGTATTATCAGAATGTTACCGCACAGCCCGCCGTCAGCGTATCCCCGAGCATCACAGGTACCATCCTGGTAGTAACCTTGGCCAAGACCGGGATTGAAATAGTTTACCTTTCCACTCACCATACAGCCATTGGAATGGTCGCATTCACTTGTATAAGCATATTGCACTTCTAACCAATACAGATGCCCAGGAGTGGTCGTCATTACCTCTGTTTCGGCGCTTGTTTGCTGTTCTTGGAAAATCAAAGATTGTCGCTGCAGCAGGCGTCCGCGAGCCGGCAAACTCAAGTCTATCAAGCTCACAACGCCGTTGGGAGGCTGCAGCGGACCGAAGATTTCAACGTCAAGATAGAGTCGATCGCCAGTCACCAGCGTGCCAGTAACAGGGGACGCTGGATTTAAATCCGTGTGCCAAAGACTGCTCCAACCCAGAGCAACATTATTGGTCGTGGTAAGCTTATCCGTCGTATAGATGAAGCAGTTGTCCTGACAATTATGTTCATGCACCGGCCATGTGACATCCGCCGTTACTTTAACACTACAGGTTAAACAATCCACTTGCCTGAAGTAGATTGATACTGCGTAATAATGGTTTGGCGTCACAGAAATGGGGGTGGTCACACTGAGCAAATTGGTTTGGTAGATGAGCTGCCCATACCCTATCCATAGCGGCGGGGTGGGCGGTGTGGTTGGTGACGCGACGTCTGGCTCCGCTGCCGACCGGAGACGTAACATCGGTGCAGGTAAAAACACGGCCGGTTGCGCCGCCGGTGCCGCTGACCGCACCGGTAGGGGGGCAGCCTGGACCAGCGGGAGACTTTGCGCCAGCAACGCCACGGCGAGCAGCAAACCGAGCAGCCGGCGGCCGTGGTGCCGTACTAGGGCCGAGGTCAAGGGGTAAGCGGTTAGCATCAAGTCACACTCCAAGCAAGATGATGGATGATGAATAAAACAACCTACCCAGGTACCTATGTGTCCGGAAATCATTATACTGCTACCGGCCGGGGTTGTCTATCCGTAAAACTACACGGGTGAATGGCAAAACTGGTTGGTGGGGGGCGATGAGCGCCCCCTGACCAACGACGCCGGCATTCTTTAGCACCAGCGGCAGATAGATGTACCACTTCGGCGTGGCGGTGGCAGTCACGGTTACGGTAAACGCCGCCGAGGTGGTATCCCAGCCGTCGGCCACGGTGAGCGTGAGGCGCGCGGTGCCGGTGAGGCTGGCGGTCAGCGTGAGGGTGAGGGTGCGCGTCGGGCCGCTGCCGCCCAGGGCGAGGGCCGTCTCCGGGATCAGCGCCGGGTTGCCGCTGGCCGCCGTCAGGGTGAGCGCGGCGGCGGGCGTCTCTAAGTCGCCCACGGTGACGGTGAGCGGCCCCACCACGCTGTTCTGCGGCACCGTCTGATCCGCCGGGACGGTGAGCGTGGGCGGCCAGTTGAGCACAAACAGGTCGGCGGTGCTCGCATTGTTGCCGGTGAGGGGATCGTTGGCGGCGCTCAGCGTGGCCAGATTGGTCAGCGTCTGGCTGAGCGGCGTGCCCGGACTGATGAGGCCCGTGATCGTAATCCGGCCCACAGCGTCCACCGGCAGATCGCCCATCTGCCAGACGTAGGCGCTGCTGCCGGTGGGTGTGAGCGTCACCCCGCTGCTGGCAACCTGCACGTTCAGCAGCGCCGGGAGCAGGTCGGTGAGGATAGGTGAGAAGGCCGGCCCCGGCCCCAGGTTGGTCAAGACTAACGTGTAGGTGAGCGGCTCCCCCCAGTGGGCCGCGCCGGGCGTGACCTGCTTGGTCAGCACCAGATCGGCAGGTTGCAGAAGGCGAGCGCCGCTGTGGATGGCAAAGGCGCTCAGCGCCGGCAGGGTGTAGTTGACGATCTGCCCACTCGCCGTCACGGTGATGACCTCCCCCGTGCAGCCCAACCCGTCGGGCGTCAGCGTCCCCTGGATGACATTGCAGTAGCGCCCCGGCGCCAGCCCCGTCTGGAAGGTGCGCACTAAGGCGCTCCCCTCGCGGTTGATCGCCACGTAGCCCTGATAGCCCCGCCCGAAGGCGATCTGGTTGGCGCCGTTGTCCCACCAGTAGATCACCGGCGCCTCGCCGACTACATGGCGGAAGCGCACCATGTTCGCAATCGGCGTCCGGCGGTGTTCGCAGACCCAGTGGGTCCCATCGGCGCAGCGGGACGGGGTCGGTTCGTTGCCATTGTAGACACTCAACGCCGGCGGCCCCTGGTCGGGGTCGCTGAAGTAGTAGCTCGACATCACCTGCGGGTAGCCGTAGGGCCAGGCCAACATGAAGACGTTTGCCAGGTCGTGCGTGGCATCCTTGTAGGTGATCGCCTGCGCGGGGCGCGTGCGCTGGTCGTCGTGGTTATTGGTGAAGACAGCGGCGAAGGCGCTGGGGACAAACTCCGCCCCCGTGCCGAAGGTCTTCAGGCTGGCCAGGTTGCCGCCGCCCTTGAAGGCATAGGCCAGCCCGTACTCGTAGTTAAAATCGTTGATCGCGCCGTTGTAGAGATACTCGTAGCCCTGAATGGGTTCGGCAGCATCCTCAATCACCTCCTGGAAAATGTAAGGCGCACCGCCCAGCCGGCTCAAGACCCGCTCCAAATCGTAGGCGGCCATGTGCTTGGCCCCATCAATGCGGAAACCCTTAACCCCCCAGATTTGCAGCTGCTCCAGATAGGCCAGGATTTTGGCGCGCGTGTCGGCGTTGTCGTAATCCAGATCGGCCAGCCCTAAGAGCTGGCAGTGCTGCACCTGCCAGCGGTCAGTGTAACTGTTGATGTCGCAAGGCGTGTGGAAGTGGCTCATGGTGTAGGGCACGGTGGGATAGTCGTACTTGGTGAAGACGCTTCCGGCCGTCCCCGTCCCGCTCATCGCCGTCATGTGGTTGATAACGGCGTCGGCGTAAATTTCCACGCCCGCCGTGGTGCAGGCGGTGATCATCTGCTGGAACTGCGCGAGCGTCCCGCTGCGGCTCTGGTCCAGCCGATAGCTGACCGGCTGGTAGCGCGCCCACCACTCGGTAGCGGTGATGTGCTCCATCGGCGGTGAAATCTGCACGGCGGTGTAGCCCTGCTGCGCCAGATAGGGACACTCTTTGGCAATGTCGTCCCATGACCACTCAAAGAGGTGGACATAGACACCGTGCGGGTTGGAGGGCAGGCGGCTTTCAGCGGGCCGGGGGGTGATGGAGAGGATCCCATCGCTGCCAGCGTTCCATTCGCGGCTGGTGGGATTGCCCGCGCCGGTGCAGTAGGCCGTGAAGCCATACGTGCCGACGGCCAGCTCACCGGTGGGGAGGGTGGCGTAGTACTCATCGTTGTTAGAGTTGCCCGTAAACTGCGCGTTGAAGGCCATCGGCAGGTCGCCCCACGCGCTGCCGTAGCGCCCCCAGTGCAGGTAGCACTCGTGGGCCGAGCCGTTGCTCCCGTTAGCGCTGCCGGTCACGCCGACCTTATAGGCCTGCACGTAGACGGTCAACCCGCTGCCGTCGCCGGCCTGCCGCGGCGTGCTGCTCCCGCCGGCCGGCCAGAGGTTGCCAACCCAGGTGGGCGGGGTGGCGCTGGTGGTGATGTTGGGACTGGTATCCACGAAGACCGCCGTCGTCCGCGGGGGGATGGTGAAGGTGCCGTTGCTGGAATTGAACGACGCGGTGCGCACCACCGGATCGTAAGCGTTCTGCTGGATCGGGTGCAGCTGGATATGGGTGTTGCCGGTGTACGCGCTAATGGTGAACGGCTGCACGGTCTTGCCGGCGTTGAAAAAGACGAGGATGCGCTCGTACTGAGCGTCCAGGTCGGGCGTGATGATGTCGGTGAGCTCCATGACGATGATCGGCGCGTCACCGGTGGCGTAGAACTTGACGCGCCGGTTGATGTCGGCGGCGGTGCGCAGACGGAAGAGCGGCGAGCTCTGGCGGATCCGCAGCGTCTCCGAGAGGTGGTGGACCGAGGAGAGGATCTCCGTCTGGCCTGGCTGGAGGGCGGCATTGGCCAGCAGCGGCTCCATGATGCTCCAGCGGCTCTGGTTATCCCAGGCGGGCGGCAGCCCCACGCCGAAGTTGTTGCGCTGGTAGGTGAAATCCACCCGGTTGAACCAGTCACCGGAATCGTAGCTGTTGCGATCCAGCGACTTGGAGCGCAGCATGTCGCTGCCCATCTGGAAGAAAGGGACACCCTGCGCCAGCCCGGTCAGGCTAAGGCCCAGGTTTTGGATGCGCACCCGGTCGGCCAGGGAGGTGCCGGCCGGCGCTTTGAAAATATTGTTGTCGTAGAGCGTCTCGTTATCGTGCTTCTCCACGTAATTGACCACTTCCTGCGGATCCAGCGCGTAGCCGCCGTAGTCGCTGCCCTGCTTGTTGGCCCCGGCGCTGTCTTTGAACTGGAACGTGCGCAGTTCGCCGGCCAGCCCCACCCGCAGGCGATCCATTTCGTACTTCAGGTTAGCCAGATCGCGGTTGTCGTAAAAATAGCCGTTCCAGTCGTAAGAAAGGCCGTTGATGAAGCCCTGGTGCCGGATCTGGAGGGGGTCGGTGCTGTAGCCGCCATGGGCCGCATCGCGGAGCTTATCGTTGAAGGTGCCGATGCCGGTGCCGGCCATGTTCCCCTGTTTGGCGTAGGTCAGCCCCTTGGCCGCCGCCGAGCCGAAATCCCACCCCTCGCCATAGAGGTAAATCTGGCTGCCATCCACGCCGTCGGTGGTCAGGGTGAGCGCCCGCACCGCCGCTTTGACCGCCAGCATGTTATCCACGGTGTGCAGGTTCATCAGATCAAAGCGGAAGCCATCCACCTTGTAATCGCGCGCCCAGCGCACGACGGTATCCACCATCAACTTCTGCATCATGGCGAACTCCGCGCCGGTGTCTGAACAGCAGCTGGAGTTCTGCAACCGTCCGTTGCCGTCGTAGCGGTAGTAGTAGCCGGGCACGATCTTATCCAGCACCGAGAAGGGCGAGCTCTGGCCGCTGGCGGCGGTGTGGTTGTAGACCATATCCATCACCACGCGCAGCCCGTTCTCGTTGAGCCGCTGCACCAGTTCGCGGAACTCGCGGACGCGGGTGGTATCGTCCTGCGCGGTGGCGTAGCTCCCCTCCGGCACGCCATAGTGGACGGGATCATAGCCCCAGTTGAAGCCATCCAGGTGACGGGTGGCGTTGATGGCCTCCTGTTGCAGCGTGGAGCTGGGCGGATAGGTTGCCAGCAGGGCGGGATCAGGCTCGCTGCGGGCGGCGGGGTTTTCCTCCACGGAGGCAATATCAAAGGCCGGCAGCAGGTGGATATGCGTCAGCCCGGCGGCGGCTAAGGTTTGCAGGTGGCGCATCCCGTTGGAGAGCGGCCGGCCATCCCGCCCGTCGTAAGTGAAGGCGCGGAAGGTCCCCCGGTCGGGCGTGAGGACGCTCGTATCCTGGATGCTGAAGTCGCGGACGTGGACTTCGTAGACGACAACATCCTCTGGGGCCGCCAGCGACGGCTTGGTGAGCGTATCCCAGCCCGCCGGTTTGAGCGTGGGGTCGTTCGCCAAGTCAAGCAGCTGGCTGCGCCGGCCGTTCTGCGTGAGGTTGACCGCGTAGGGATCGGTGACCAGGTTGCGCTCCACGCGCCCGGTCCCCGGCACGTAGACCTCCACTTCGTAGAGGTAATACTGCTTGTCCCAGGCGGGCGCGCCGGTGATGGCCCAGACGCCGTTGCCCACGGCGGTCATAGCCTCCGTGGTGCTGAGCGGGGTGGTCGCATCGGTGAAGCGGTGCAACGTGACCGATTTAGCCGTCGGCGCCCAGAGCCGGAGCGTGGGGGTCGGCCCCTCGTAGGTGACGCCGAGCGGCCCAGCGTAGCGGTAGAGGTCATCCAAAACGCCCTGGAGCTGCACACCGGTGGCTTTGACCAACGCGCCGCCGCTGTTGTAGGCCGCCACGACCAGCTGGCCCTGGAGCAGCGTGGGGATCAGCCCCACCGCCCCGCCGTTGAACCGCAGCGCCGGCTTGCCGGTAGCGTTGGGGAAGGCCGGGTAGCCGCTCACCGTGCCATCCACCGTCAGCGTGATGAAGGAGCTGCTGCTCAAGCTCAGCCCGCCGTCGGGGTCGTAGTAGAGCCGGTAAGTGCTCGCAGCCGGCCCCATCCAGGCCAGCGTGATCTCGTCCAGCCAGATGGCCTGCGCGTCATCGGGCTGGTCGGGATTCCAAATATGGATGAATCCATCGCCGGCCCCCTGCCAAGTGGGTGTCCCATCGGTGCAGTAGGCGGTGAAGCCGTAGGTGCCGACCGGCAGCGCGCCGATGGCGAGCGTGCCTTTGTATTCGTCGTTGTTCCCCTGATCCTGGTGGTAGGCCATGGCCGTATCGGCCCAGGTCCCGCCCAGCGGCCCCCAGTGGACGTAGCACTGGATGCCGGGTCCCTGGCCCACCCCCGGCGTGACGCCGGCTTTGTAGACCTGCACGTAGACATCAAAGCTGGAGACAGTTCCCTGCTGGATCTCGGTGGTGGAGCCGCCGGCCGGGAACATCCCGCCGACCCAGCCGAGGGCCGCAGCGACAGGGCCGGCCCCGCCCAGCAAAAGCAACCCCAGCAACAGTGCCAGGAGTCCCATTTGTCGGTAATTCTTCATAGCAACTCTCCTCAAGGGTAAAGTGGAGTTTTCATAGGGATTCCCCATGCACTAACGTTCACCAGCGGGGGCTGAAAATGTGAGCAGTGAGCAGGAAACAGGAATTTCTACTGCTGCTCTCTGCTCACTCCTCAACTGGT
>CAYTGR010000097.1:0-9041 GCA_964437445.1 uncultured Anaerolineales bacterium
ATGGAACACCTCTTGCGATAGAACAAAGGTTCTATTTCATTATAGGGCCGTTTGGAGCCCTGTCAAGCCCGGCAGAGAGACAAATACGTTTCAATTTCGGGCCACTTTTAAAAGATTCCCCATGAACTGACGTTCACCAGCCGCGGGATGAAAATGTGAGCGGTGAGCAGGAAACAGGATTTCTACCTGCTGCTCTCTGCTCATTCCTTAACCGGTTTCTATTTTCAGAAGAGGGGATTTTGATGGTTATTTTACAGACTGCCCCTCTTGACAAGGGGCAGGGGGTGTGCTATTATATAAGTACGTTTTAGGAATGCTATTATTCCGAATCGGAACTAAAAATGACCCAAATGAACAATCCCTTTGACGAATTGGACTATCGCATCATCCAGGAACTGCGGCGAGATGCCCGCGCTTCCGCCTCCGACATCGCCCGCGCGGTGGGCGCGCATGAGCGCACCGTCCGCAAGCGGATTGACCGGCTGGTCGCGCTGGAGGCGATTCGCCTGACCGCCGTGGTCAACCCCCGGCCTTTTGGCTACACCACCGCTGCCGACATCTTCCTGGACGTAGACCCCGCGCATGAGGAAGAGGTCATCCAGGCCCTCTTGCAGCGGCCGGAGATCTCCTACCTGGCCTACGGACAGGGCAACCGCGACATCTCCATTGAGGCGCGCTTCCAGGGCAGCGACGCGCTCCATGACTTCTTGCGCCATACGCTGCTGGCGCTCCCCGGCGTCAAGGTGACCGGCTACGCGCTCGTCCCGCGCGTCCTGCGCAACATTGATGAGTGGATGCCGGCGGCGGAGGATTTTCAGCGAGTCAACGAAGAAGCGAGTCAACGAGGAAACGAGTCAGTGAATCAACAGGGATCAGGAAGCGGGGATCAGTGAAGACGTGAAGCACGAAATGTGAGGCGGATATGGAGTGTGCTCACGCATCACGTTTCACGCATTATTTTCAAGTTGAGGAGAAAGGACTATGACGCTCAAACACTTTATCACGGTACAGGATTTCACCAAAGAGGAGCTGTTGGACCTTATCCAGCTCTCCCGGCTGATCAAGGAGGCCGACCAACAGGGCTGCACGCCGCCCTTGCTGGAGGGCGCGTCGCTGGCGATGATTTTTGAGGAGCCTTCCACCCGCACGCGCGTTTCGTTTGAGGTGGCGATGACGGAGCTCGGCGGCCATGTGCTCTACCTCAAGCCGGGTGAGATCCATCTGGGGGTGCGCGAGTCGCTGGCAGATACGGCGCGCGTCCTCTCGCGGATGTGCGATGCGATCTTTCTGCGCGCCCTCAAGCACGAGACAATGCTCGGTCTGGCGCAGTACGCCACCGTTCCGGTGATCAACGGTCTGACCGACTTCAACCATCCCACGCAGGTGATCTGCGACGTGATGACGATGCTGGAGCATCAACCGGCCGGCAAGCGGCTGGAAGACCTGCACGTCACCTTTGTCGGCGACGCGACCAACGTCCTCAGCTCGCTCATGTTCATCACCACGCGGTTGGGGATGCACTTCACGCACGCGGCGCCGGCCAAATATCAGCCGCCGGCCGAGTGGCGCGCGATGGCCGAGGCGAACTGCCGCACCTCCGGCGGCACGTTGACCATCACCGAGGATGTGCGGGCCGCCGTCCGGGAGGCCGATTTCATCTACACCGATCTCTGGTGGTGGGTGGGCCAGGAAGATCAGATTCCAGAGCGGCGCGCCGCTTTCATGCCGACCTATCAAGTCAACCTGGAGCTGCTGCGGCAGGCCCCGGCGCACTGCAAAGTCATGCACTGCCTGCCGGCCTCGCGCGGGGTGGAAGCAACCGACGAAGTGCTGGATTCGCCCCAATCCATCATCTTTGACCAGGCCGAGAACCGTCTGCACGCCGAGAAGGGCATCCTGACCTGGTTGATCTACCCGCGCCTGCCACGCCCCTCGGCCGAACTGAAGGCCTACCACCGGGGGCGGATTGAGGCGTTTCTGAAAAAATAAGACGCGTTGCGTAAAAACGGACTACGCAACACGTAACAGACAGCCCACATGACACACAAGGAGCCTCCTATGTCATCTTTACCGGCCCAATCGGGTGGTTTTAAGAAGGTCCTGCGGGGCCTGGATATGACGCTGTTCACCGTCTGCGCCATCCTGGTGATTGACACCTTAGCCCCCTCGGCGGCTATCGGCGCGCCGGCCATCTCATGGTGGATCATCACCTTAGTGCTCTTCTTCATCCCCTACGGGCTGATCACGGCCGAGCTCGGCACGACCTACCCGGAAGAGGGCGGCCTCTACGTCTGGATCAAACGGGCCTTTGGCGAAAAGTGGGCCGCGCGCAGCACCTGGTTCTACTGGATCAACGTGGCGCTCTGGATGCCCTCGGTCTACATCCTGTTTGCCGGCATCTTTGCCCAGCTCTTCTACCCGGACCTGGGACTCTGGCCCAAGATCGCCATCGGGGTTGCAATGACCTGGATCACGGTCTGGATCGGGACGCTCTCGTTGGAGACCGGCAAGTGGTTCCCCAACCTCGGCGCGTTCCTCAAGGCGCTGCTGATGGTGGTGATCGGGCTGGCAGCGTTTGTCTACGCGGCGCGGCACGGCGTGGCGAACGACCTCTTGCTGCCGGCGCTGCTGCCCCGCTGGGACGCCGGCCTGGCCTTCCTGCCGGTCATCGTCTACAACTTTATGGGGTTTGAGCTGATGTCGGGCGCGGGCGAGGAGATGCAAAATCCCGGCCAGGATATTCCCCGCGCCATCATTATTTCCGGCGTGTTGATCGCCATCTTCTACTTGCTGGGGACTCTGGGGATGCTGATGGCGCTCCCACTGGAGCAGTTGGGTCTGGTCTCCGGCATCATTGATACGCTGCGCGTCCTCTTTGGGGAGACGGGCATAGGCGGCGTCCTGGTGACGGTGTTAGGCGTCGGCGCGCTCTATACCTTGCTGGCGAACATGGTGACCTGGACGATGGGCGCCAATCGCACAGCGGCTGAAGCAGCCAACGAGGGCGAGCTGCCGGCCATCTTTGGGCGGCTCCACCCGGTGCACAAAACCCCGGTCAGCGCCTTTATCATCACCGGCGTCGTTTCCACCGTGGTGATTGTCCTCTACGGCTTCCTGGCCGCCAGCGCCGAAGAGCTCTTCTGGACCCTGTTCGCCTTCAGTTCCATCATCTTCCTGCTGCCCTACCTGGCGCTCTTCCCGGCGTTCCTGAAGCTGCGGCACAGCGATCCGGCCACGCCGCGCCCCTACCGCCTGCCCGGTGGGAACGTGCTGGCCTGGATTGCAGCCATCCTGTGCGAGATCTTCATCATCCAGGCGATTGTCTTCTTCGTCTGGGTGCCGGGCGAGCCGATAGATTGGGCCTACGCCGGGCCGGTGCTGATCGGCGTGCTTATCACTATCGTCATCGGCGAGGGGCTGTTGCTGCTTGCCAGGGCCAGCCGGGCGTGAAGCGTGAAACGTGAGGCGTGAGACGTGAGGCGTGAGACGTGAAACGTGAGGCGTGAAACGTGAAGCGTGAGACGTGAGGCGTGAAACGTTGGGATGAAAATCAGGTTCGTAGTGACGCGCTTTAGGCTTGTAGTGACGCGCTTTAGCGCGGCAGAATGGCACTCAAGTTAGCGTCTCAGCGTTTCAGCGTTTCAGCGTTTCAGCGTCTTAGCGTGTTGGTAGTGACGCTTTATGCTTGTAGTGACGCGCTTGAGCGCGGCTCAGACGGCGCTGAAGCGCCTGACTACAGAAGAGCGTTATTTTCATGAGGAGATTTCACCCTTCCGCCTTCATCCTTCATCCTTTCAAATGTGAGCAGTGAGCAGGAAACGGGAACTTCTACCTGCTGCTCTCTGCTCTCTACTTAAACTGGTTTCTATATTTCAGAGGAGGGACTTATGAGCCAAACTTTGAACACCACGCCCCGCACCGACGGTTTTCGGATGCCGGGGGAGTTTGAACCTCAAACGCAGGTCTGGATGCTCTGGCCGGAGCGGCCCGATAACTGGCGGCTGGGCGCCAAGCCCGCGCAACGTGCTTTCACTGCCGTCGCCACGGCCATTGCGCAGTTCACGCCGGTGACCATGGGCGTTTCGGCGGCGCAGTTCCGTAACGCGCGCCAGCTGCTTCCGCCCCAGGTGCGGGTAGTGGAACTTTCGTACAATGATTCCTGGATGCGCGACTGTGGCCCGACCTTCGTGGTCAACGGCCAGGGCGAGCTCCGCCTGGTAGATTGGCAGTTCAACGCCTGGGGCGGCTTGACCGGGGGGCTTTACTTCCCCTGGGACCTGGACGACCTGGTGCCGCTCAAGGTGGCCGAATTAGAGCGCGTGGACCGCTACCGGGCTCCCCTGGTCCTGGAAGGTGGCTCCATCCATGTGGATGGGCAGGGGACGCTCCTGACTACGGAGGAATGCCTGCTCAATCCCAACCGCAATCCCGACCTGAGCCGGGAGGAGATTGAGGCGTACCTGGCGGAGTATCTCAACGTCAGCCGGTTTATCTGGCTGCCCCGGGGCGTCTACCACGACGAGACCAACGGCCACGTGGATAACATCGCCTGCTTCATCCGCCCCGGCGTGGTGGCGCTGACCTGGACCGACGACCGAAGCGATCCGCAATACGAGATCTCCGCCGAAGCGTATGAGACCCTGTGCGAGGCGACCGACGCGCAAGGCCGCCGGCTGGAAGTCCACAAAATCCACCAGCCCGATCCGGTGCTGATCACCGCTGCGGAGGCCGAAGGAGTGGATGCGGTGGACGGCACCTATCCGCGCCAGGCTGGCGACCGGATGGCGGCGTCGTACATCAATTTCCTCATCACCAACGGCGGTGTCATCGTCCCCACCTTTGACGATCCGCACGACGCCCCGGCGTTGGCGCAGTTGCAGGCGCTCTTCCCGGAGCGGCGCGTGGTGGGCGTCCCGGCGCGCGAGATCCTGCTGGGCGGCGGGAACATCCACTGCATCACGCAACAGCAGCCGCGCGGGTAAGGCCGGCGTGGGGGGAGGGCAAATCGGCGGGTCGTTATGGCCCGCCGATTTTGTTGCCGGCAGGTCCTTATGAGACTGTCGAGGGCACGGAGCAGGACCAGAAAACTTTGTGCTCTCAGCGGTGAGTTTTTTTCGGGGCAATTTTGCATGAGTCTGGTCGGTTTTGACTTTTTCTCTTGACCGTGATAAACTGCTATCGTAAATCGTCATTATTGCTATTATTTTAACAACTGAATAGCTACCCCGGCCCGAAATGGATTTATTTTTTATTTTTATCTTACACCACGGAGGAATTATTTTCATGAGCATTGAACTTATTATGCGTATTGCGGGTTTGTTGTTGTTTGGTTTAGGGGGGTTGGCTCTGGGGGGTGAACTGGCCCAGTGGTTGCCGGCGCGGCTGGTCTTCAATCCGCTTTACATCGTTATCCCGGCTACGGTGCTCGGTGCGCTGTTGGGATTTTGGGTCACTCCATGGATGACCACCCGTCCGTTTCGGCGGTTGCGAGAGGTGATTCAACATCTGCCGGCCCACCTGTTAGTGCCGGCCATCCTGGGTCTGGCGGTAGGTCTGATCTTTGGCGTCATCACCGCCTATCCCATTTCTCTGCTCCCTTCACCGTTTGGGGAGGTGTTGCCCTTTGTCGTCGCCGCCGTTTTCGGCTACCTGGGGGTGCTGGTCACGACATCCCGGCCGGATTTGTTGCAGGCATTGCGGGAGCGCTTTGGTTCCAAAGAGGTCAAGTCCGAGTCCCCGAAGCTGCCGGCGATCCTTTTAGATACGAGTGTGATCATTGATGGCCGGATCGCCGACATCTGCCGGACCGGTTTTATCCAGGGCGAACTGGTTATTCCGCTCTTTGTGTTAAACGAACTGCAACATATCGCCGATTCCCCTGATGCGATGCGGCGCAACCGGGGGCGGCGCGGGTTGGAGATTCTGCGGCAGCTTCAGGAAGACGCCCCCGTCCCGGTGCGGCTGTTGGATACCGACGTGGAGGGGGTCCGCGAGGTAGACGACAAACTGGTTACCCTGGCCCGGCAGCTGGGCGCCAGCATTTTGACGAACGATTACAACCTTAACCGGGTGGCGGAACTCCAGGGGGTGACGGTGCTCAACGTCAACGAGCTGGCTAACGCCGTCAAGACGGTGTTGCTGCCCGGCGAGAGTTTTGTTATCTACGTCATGCAGGAAGGGAAAGAGTCAGACCAGGGGGTGGGGTACCTGGATGACGGGACGATGGTGGTGGTGGAGGAGGGGCGGTCGTTCATCGGCCAGACGACCCAGGTCATGGTCAGTAAAGTCTTGCAGACAGCAGCGGGCCGCATGATCTTCGCCCGCCCGGCTAATGTTACCACACCGATTGCGTAGTTGAACGAGTTTGATGAGGAGGAAAGAGGATGTCCCTCAAGGTGTATAACTACCTGACCCGTGAAGTAGAACTTTTCAAGCCGATTCAAGAGGGGCGGATCCACATGTATGTCTGTGGGCCAACGGTGTATGACCATTCGCACCTGGGGCACGCCAAGACTTACGTGGCCATGGATGTGATCGTCCGTTACTTCAAGTACCTGGGGTATCAGGTGTTCCACGTGCGGAATTTGACCGACGTGGGGCATCTGCTGGATTCCGGGGAAGATCGCATTCTCAAGGGGGCGCGCCGGGAACGTTTACAGCCGATGGAGGTGGTAGAAGCCTACATCGCGAGCTACTTTGAGGACATGGACGCATTAGGCGTGCTGCGCCCCAATATCTCGCCGCGACCTACCGGCCATGTGCCGGAGATCATCCAGTGGGTCCAGGATCTGGTGGATCAGGGCTACGCTTACGAGGTGGACGGCAACGTCTACTTCTCGGTGGAGAAGTTCCCGCAGTACGGCAAACTGTCGCGCCGCCTGGTGGAAGAACAGGAGCCCGGGGCGCGGGTGGAAGTCCGCGAGGATAAGCGGAATCCGGCGGACTTTGCTCTGTGGAAGCGGGCCGAGCCGGAGCACGTGATGCGTTGGTCCAGTCCCTGGGGCGAAGGGTACCCCGGCTGGCACATTGAGTGCTCGGTGATGGCGACCAAGTATTTGGGCCAGCCGTTTGATATCCACGGCGGCGGCCTGGAAAACATCTTCCCACACAATGAATGTGAGGTGGCGCAGGCCGAGGCGCACAGCGGCGGCATCCCGTTTGCCAACTACTGGCTGTTGGTTGGCTCGTTGACGGTGAACGGTGTGCGCATGGGCAAGAGCATGGGGAACTTCTTGACCATCAAAGATGCTCTGCGGCTTTATTCTCCCCAGGCCATTCGCTATTTCATCCTCAGCGGGCACTATCGCGGGCCGGTAGATTTTACGCGCGAGGCGCTGGAAGCGGCCCAGCAGGGGATCAACCGGTTGCATCAGACCGTGCGCAAGCTGCGCCACCGCCTGGAGCAAGCGCCGCCGGCCGTCACAGCGCAGCTGGGTCAGGTGGCAGCGATGACCGATTACCGCATGGCTTTTGAAGAGGCCATGAATGAGGATTTCAATACTCCCAAGGCGCTGGCGGCGCTGTTTGAACTGGTGCGGGATGTCAACCGTTACCTGGACCAGCACGAAGATCCGACGGCCGGGACTCTGGCCGCGATGGATAAGATGTTCCGTGAACTGGGGGGCAAAGTGCTGGGGATCCTCCCCGACCAGCTGGAGGAGGAACAGGGTGGCGGCGAACTGGTCAATGACCTGATGCAGCTGCTATTGGATCTGCGCCAGGAGGCCCGGGCGGCCAAGGATTGGCGGCGGGCCGACGATATTCGCAACCGCCTGGCCCTGATGGGAATTCTGGTAGAAGACGGCCCGGACGGTTCCAGCTGGCGGCGGATGTAGGGATAGCGGACGATGCGCGAGATCCTTTACGGGCGACAGGCGGTCCGCGAGTCCCTACGAGCCGGGCGGCGACAGCCGTTTCGGTTGCTGCTGATGGAAGGTATTTTCAGCGCCCCGGTGGTGGAGGAGACCTCGGCGCTGGCCACCAGCCAGCGCGTCGCCACCGCCACAGTCTCCAAGCATGAGATGGCCCGCCTGGTGGGGAACGAGGATCACCAGGGGGTAGCTTTGGAGACCTCCGGCTACCCGTATGCTTCCCTGGATGAGATGTTGGCCCTGGCCAAACAGCGAAACGAAGCGCCGTTGCTGTTGTTGTTGGATCTGATTCAGGACGTGCATAACCTGGGCAGCTTGTTGCGCACCGCCGAGGCGGCGGGCGTGCACGGGATCGTCATTCAGGAGCGACGGGCGGCAGGTATCACGCCCGCCGCAGTGAATGCCTCTTCGGGGGCGGTGGAGCACCTGCTGGTCGCCCAGGCGACGAATCTGGTACAGGCGATGGAACGGCTCAAGGCTGAGGGTCTCTGGATCGTTGGCCTGGAGGATGTGTATGGGGCCAAGCCCTACGCAACCATAGACTTGCAGGTCCCGTTGGCGATTGTGGTGGGCAGCGAGGGCGAGGGGTTGCGGCGGCTCGTGCGCGAGCGTTGCGACTGGCTGGGGGTGTTGCCCATGCGCGGTCAGATCAACTCGCTCAACGCGGCGGTCGCCGGCTCCATTATGTTGTACGAGGTGTTGCGGCAGCGTGCCCAGTGACCTCTGTCCTGATGTTGGCAGTAGACTCCGGAGTGTTTTGGCAGGTTTCTGTTAAAGTAAGGAGGAAAACCCATGGCAATCCTGGCCTTTCTTGGTGCAGCGGCCCCCTCTCTGGTCATTGCATTGGTGGCGGGAGGTTTGATCGGCGTGGTGGTTTGGGTGTTAACCAACCGGCGCGGAACATCCCGGAAATGGAGTTTGGGGCTGATTGTAGGGGCGGTGGTCGCGCTGGTGATCTTTGGGGCCTTTGCCTTTAGCCAGGCCTACACGCCGGTCCAATATGGAACTGTGGCGGTTGTGGTCCGCTTTGGTGGGCTGACCGGCCAGGTCTTTGAGCCCGGTTTGCACTGGCGCACCCCCTTCATTGATGAAGTCAAGGTCATTCCTACGGTAGTCTGAGGTGACCCCCATTTACTAGACCAAAAAAACGGTTAGAGAAATGAAAGTGTT
>CAYTGR010000098.1:0-8944 GCA_964437445.1 uncultured Anaerolineales bacterium
CTGTGCAGTTGAGGCGGCGGCAGATCTCGTTGACGGCGTCGTATTCCCAGCCGACCGCCTGGCCGGTGACCGGATCCACGAAGTTGAGCGGCGTGTAATCGTTGCCGGTCACCGCTACCACCTTGCGCCCTTTCAAATCGGGCAGCTGGTCGTAGACATCTTTGCCGTTGGGATCGGTCAGGAAATACCAGCGATTGTTCAGGTAGTCCAGGTAACCATCGGCCTTCATCTGCGCAATGGCGGCGTTGAAGGGGGCCACCAGGTCTGAGCCGGGGGTGAAGATGAAACCGAACTCTTCGGTGCCGAGCGGATCGCCGACCAGCTTCAGTTTATCGGGATTGGCGCCGATGTAGCCCTTGCTGGAAGCGGCATCCATGAGGACCATGTCCACGTCCCCGGCCAGGAGCGCCTGCACCGCCGCGCCGAAGGTCTCAAAGAGCTTGATGCGGGGGTTCTGCTCGTCGCCGTCCAGGACTTCGTAGACGGCGGTGTAGAAGTTGGTGGTGCCTGATTGGGAGCCGATGAGCAGTTTTTCGTTGGCGGCGAACTCGGCGGCGTTGGTGAAGCGGTTCTCATCCGCGCGGACCAGCATGAACTGCTGGGAGAGCATGTAGGGGTCGGAGAAATCTACCTGCTGCTTGCGCTCGTCGGTGATGGTGATGCCGTCCATGCCGACGTCAAACTGGCCGTCGTGGACGGCGGAGATCATGGCGTCCCAGGAGGTGACCTGCCAATCCACTGTGCAGTTGAGGCGGCGGCAGATCTCGTTGACGGCGTCGTATTCCCAGCCGACTGCCCGGCCAGTGACGGGATCCACGAAGTTGAGCGGTGTGTAGTCGTTACCGGTCACCGCTACCACCTTGCGCCCTTTCAAGTCGGGCAGCCGCAGCGTCTTGGGGGCCTCTGGAGCGGGAGTGGGCGCGGCGGTGACCTCTCCGGTTGGCGCCGCTGTCGGCGCGGCCGTAGTCGGCGCGGGGCTGGGTTCGGTCGTGGCTGGCTGTGTGGTGGGAGCGGCGGTGGTCGGCGCGGCCGTCGGCGTGGTCCCGCAGGCTGTGAACAGCAGGCCGATCAGCAGCACCAGGCTCAAAAGAGTGGAACTTCTCTTCATGGTTCTATCCTCCTTCTAATGCAGATCGTGTAAGATACAGAATAGCCGGAGCAGATGATCGGGGCTGATCCTCCGGCGAAGAGCACTATAGCACAAAACAAAGGACCGACAAATTTAGCTCATGCAGGGCTTGCCACTGCGTCGGCTTTAGAGGATAATGATATAGAAGGGGGTTGTCATGGATTTCACCTGGGTTTTCTGGTTGCTTATCATCGCCAGCACACTGACGCCGATGCTCAGGCAGCAGCTGCTGGAGGCACAACGTCGTTCGGTGATTGTCCACCTGGAGCGCAAACGCCGTTCGCGCGTCATCACGCTTATCCACCGGCAGGAGACGCTTTCCTTTCTGGGGATTCCTTTCTCGCGCTATATCAACATTGATGACTCTGAGGAGATCCTGCGCGCGATCCGGCTGACACCACCGGAGCTGCCGATTGACCTGATTCTGCACACACCGGGCGGGCTGGTGCTGGCCGCCGAGCAGATCGCGCACGCACTGGTGCGCCACAAAGCGCCGGTGACCGTTTTTGTCCCCCATTACGCCATGTCGGGCGGCACATTGATTGCGCTCTCGGCTGACCAGATTGTGATGGATCCCAATGCCGTGCTCGGCCCGGTGGATCCGCAGCTGGGGCAGCTGCCCGCGGCCTCGTTGCTCAAGGTCCTGGAGCAGAAACCGGTCGCCGAAATTGACGATCAGACGCTCATCCAGGCCGATATCGCCCGCAAGGCGCTGCGTCAAGTCTGGGATACCGTGGTGGAGATCACCCAGGCTAACGGGGTCTCCCAGGAGCAGGCCGAACGCCTGGCCAACACGTTGAGCACCGGCCAGTGGACGCACGATTATCCCATCTCGGTGGAGGAGGCGCAGCGCTTAGGGTTGCCGGTCACCACGGAGATGCCGGAAGAGGTCTATGCACTGATGGCTCTCTATCCGCAGCAGGGGACCGGGCGGCCCTCGGTGGGCTACATCCCGATGCCGTATCGCCTGCCGCCGGCACCGGGTCAAAAAGAGGAGGCTTATCATGATTCCCATCGGTGATGATGTCCCCGGCGAGCGTTTCCCGTTCGTCACCTACGGGCTCATCGCCGTCAACGCGCTCGTCTTTCTGGTGGAGCTGACGCTTGGCCCGCAGTTGGAGCTCTTTTTCAGACAGTGGGGGGTCGTGCCGGCGCAGCTTGTCGCCCACTGGCAGTCGCCGGCGGTCCTGCTCACGCTGTTCACCTCCATGTACCTGCACGGCGGCTGGTGGCATCTGATCGGGAATATGCTCTATCTGTGGATCTTCGGCAACAACGTGGAAGATCGGATGGGACACCTGGGCTATTTCGTCTTCTACACGCTCTGCGGAGTGCTGGCGGCACTGGCGCAGGTGGCGGTTGATCCGACCTCGCGTGTCCCTTCGGTCGGGGCCAGTGGCGCGATTGCCGGCGTGTTGGGTGCCTATTTACTGCTTTATCCTCACGCGCGGGTTTACGTGTTGATACCGCTGTTCCTGATCTTTACGACGGTGGCCGTGCCGGCGGTGATTGTCCTGGTCTCCTGGTTCCTGGTGCAACTGTTCAACGGGGTGGCGGGCTTGGCCGTGATGACGGCACAGACGGGTGGCGTCGCTTTTTGGGCGCACATCGGCGGCTTTATAGCCGGCATGGTCCTGATGCCGTTCTTCCGCCAGAAACGGCGTCTTCCGTACCGTTACGTCTACGGGATGGACCGTTACCGGCCGGAGAGCAACTGGTGGCAGAACCGGTACTAACCCGGCGTTCACCAGCGGGGGGATGAAAAAATGTGAGCAGTGAGCAGTGAGTAGTGAGCAGGAAGCAGGAACTGCTACCTGCTGCTCTCTGTTCACTCCTTACCTTTACTGGTTTCTACTTTCACAGGAGGAGCTCGGGCAACGCATGAATCAAGTTACCAGTCATTTAGCCCAGGTGCGGGAGCGGATCGCCGAAGCGGCGCTGCGTACCGGGCGCGATCCGGCCACTGTGCAGCTGGTCGCCGTGAGCAAGACCTTCCCGGCGGAGGCCGTCCTGGCAGCGTGGGAGGCCGGTCAGCGCGACTTTGGCGAGAATCGCCCGGAAGAAGGGGCGGTCAAAATCCCGGCGGTGGCCACGGCGCTCCACGGAGCTCGTCCCGTCTGGCACATGATCGGCCACGTCCAGCGGCGGAAGGCGCGGCTGGTGCTGGCGCACTTTGACGTGGTGCATTCGGTGGACAGCCTGGTGCTGGCGCAGAAGTTGAGTGCGCTGGCGGTCGCCGCCGGGCGCGAATTGCCCATTCTCCTGGAGTGCAACGTCTCCGGCGAGGCGAGCAAATATGGCTACCGGCTGGCCGGCTGGGAAAAGACGCCGGCCCTGCGCGAGCGTTTCTGCGGTGAGGTGGCGGCGTTGCTGGCGCTGCCGGGGTTGCGGCTGGAGGGACTGATGACCGTGGCGCCACTGGCTGACGACCCGGAGCAGGTGCGGCCCGTCTTCGCTTCGCTGCGGGCGCTGCGGGAGGCGCTGCGCGAGCGCTTCCCCGCCGTGGCGTGGCCGCATCTCTCCATGGGGATGACGGACGACTTTGAGGTGGCCGTCGCCGAGGGGGCGACGTTAGTGCGCATCGGGCGGGCGATCTTCGGTGCCCGGCCGCAGTAAAAGCATGAGGCTCACACCATGCAGAATTTTTTAAGTGTGTCATCCTGAACAACGAGGGAGCAATGCCGATTTCTATTCTCATCCAGGTGGTTAATTTTGGTTTTGGCCTGCTCGCGCTGGCGCTGATTTTACGGGTGATTTTGCTCTTTGCCCGCGTCTCGCCTTCTAACCCGTTCATGAAGTTCCTCACCACCATCACCGAACCGTTGCTCCGGCCGGTGCGCCGGGTGGTGGGAAAGACGTTATACGGCTCTCTGGGCGGATTTTATGTGGACCTGGCGCCGTTGGTGGCGCTTCTGGTCCTCTGGCTGGTCCAGGCCGTCGTGATACGGATTCTGCTGTGGGTGGCCGCTCCGCCGCTTTGGCTGTTCCAGCCGGGGAAGGACCTGGGCGGCTGGCTGGCCGGGGTGATCAACCTGCTCTTTCAGCTCTACACCTTCGCGCTCCTGGTTCGCATCCTGCTGGAATGGATCCGGGTTTCCTACGCCACGCCCTTGATGCGGTTCCTGTGGAACATCACCGAGCCGCTCTTGGGCCCGCTCCGCAAACGGCTTCCGTTGCTCGCCGGCGGGCTGGACTTTTCACCGATCGTGGCGCTGCTGATTCTGTGGGTGGCTGAGGCCCTGTTGGTGAGCGTAGTGCAAGCCATCTTCTGAAGGTGGGGAGGCGCGCTTTAGGTTGGTAGTGCCGCGCTTTATGCTTGTAGTGACGCGCTTTAGCGCGGCAAAACGGCGCTGAAGCGCCTCACTACAAACGAAGAGCGTTATTTTCAGAGGAGATTTCATCCTTTCGCCTTCATCCTTCATCCTTTTCAAATGTGAGCGGTGAGCCGTGAGCGGTGAGCAGGAAACAGGAACTTCTACTTTCTGCTCTCTGCTCACTCCTTAACTGGTTTCTGTTTTCAAGGGAGGGAGCATGAGCGAGTCGCAGGTGCAACGGGCGTTGGTCCTCTCTGGCGGGGGAGGGCGGGGAGCGTACCAGGTGGGGGTCTGCCGGGTGTTGGAGGAATTGAACTGGCGGCCGGACCTGGTGCTGGGCAACTCCATCGGGGCCACCAACGGGGCCCTGCTGGTAGCGCCACGAGGGCCGATGTCAGGGGCCGCGCTTTTGGACGCCCTCTGGCACAAGGAGCTGATCAACGACACGCTGCACCAGGTTTCCCAGCGTTGGCCGTTGCTCCTGCATGAGATTATGAGCCTGGTGATCCGGGGGTTGCAAGAGTGGCAGACGCCGCCGGAGCGCCAACGCCCGGTGGCCGACCTCAGCTATGGCCTTTCGCCGGCCGACCTGGTGGCCGAGGCCAAGGGGTGGTTGTCGGAAGCCCGGATCAAGGAACGGCTGTCCCGACGGTTGCAGGAGGGATTTAGCGCGCCATTTGCGGAAGGGTTAGGCCGCCCGGCCGTGATGGAACGCCAGGGGTGGCATGATCTGTTGGAACGCTACGTGGATTTTGACAAGCTGAATGCGCCGGAGACGCCCTATCTCGGTATTGCAGCGACCGATGCGGCCACCGGCGCGCTGCGTATGTTCTGGAATCATGTGCCGCCGGGGGTGAACGGCGTGGCCTCGCGGCTTACACCAGAGCATATCATGGCCAGTTCCAGCATCCCCGGCTTTTACGAGGCGACACTGGTAGAGGGTCGGTACTGGTGGGACGGCGCGTTGATTGATAATACGCCCATCGGCCCGGCACTGGATACGGGGGCGTCCGACATCATTGTGGTCCTGATGACCCCGTGGGCTGAAGCGGCCGCCGCCGACGCCGGTGGGGCCGCGCTGCGGGGCGAGCCGCCCACCGTGCTGGATGCGCTGGATCGCTTCCTGGATTGGATGATGTTAGCCTCGTTCCGCAGCGAGCTGCGCCGTCTGCGGCCTGAGGAACGCGGCCGGATTCGCATTATTGCCCCGCAGAAATTACAGGGGTTGGTCTCTATCATTGATTACCAGGAGCCCGACAACGTGACGCTGATCCAATACGGGATGGAAGATGCCCGCGCTGTCCTTCAATCGGCATCGCCTGTTGCGGCCTCAACTTGATTTCATTTGCCGAAGGATGTGCTGCGGAGTTCGCAGCGGACGCAGGATAATTTTAAACTCCGTACTCTCTGCGTGCCCGGCGTTGAGTTTTCTCAGGAGACTCTTGATTATCCTTCCAGCAGGTCAGTCAGGGTCGTGCGGGCGTCTTCCTCCCCCCGGCGGAAGAGCTGGATGTGGTTGCGGCGCTGGTAGGTGGTCATCAACCCCACCGGCAGCGGGGTCTCCGGTGCGACAAACCGGATCCATTGGAGCTCCGGGTAAATCCCGGCGCGCCGCTCTGCCTCTAAGAGCTGGTAATCTTTCCAGACGATTTCGGTCAGGAGCATATCCAGCGACGGCTCAAAAACGCTCCAAAGCTGTTGGGGAATATCCAGCAATTCATCCTCCAGCGCGGGCAGCCGGGGTGTCTCCCAGGATTTGACCGGACGGCCGGGCCAGGGGGCCATTAACACCACGATGATCTCGGTCGCGCCCGCTTCCAGCGCCTTGCGGAACGGCGTGTTGGCAATCGTGCCGCCGTCCAGATAAGTGTGGTCGGCTAAACGGGTCGGCTCATACCAGAGCGGAATGCTACAACTGGCCCGCACCATCTCCGGGCTAATCCCCTGCCTGGTCCGGTTGCCAAAATAGACCAGCTCGCGGGTGGTGGCTTCCACGGCGGTGATCCAGACCTCGTAAGGGGCTTCGGGTCCGTTCAAAACATCAGGGATGAGCCAGGGGCGGTCATACCATTTGGGGGCGTGCCCGCGCAAAGTTTGCAGCAACGGCGCGGTATCAAAGACATGATCGCTGTGGCGGACCAGGTTATCCACCAATACATCGCCGGCATCCATCTTCTGGACATCGGCGGTCTCCAGATCCAGCCAGCGCTCGCGCAGCGCCGCCAACGGCAGGCCAGAGCCGAGCGCCGCCGCGTTGACCGCCCCGATGGAGGTCCCCACAATCAGATCAGGCCGCCATTGGACCTGCTCCAGGTAGTTGAGGACACCGATATGATAGGCACCGCGCCCGCCTCCGCCGGAAAGAACTAACGCCCGTTTTTGAATTTCCACTTTGGATCTCCTGGTAAATAGGTGAGCGATGAAGGGTGAGCAGAGGCCTTCAGCACTACTCACTACTCTCTATGCTCTTTGTACTGTTAATAGCCCCGCTGTTTATCCACCACGTTGAGCAGCGGTTCGCCGTTCAAATAGCGGCGCAGATTATCCAGGAAGAGCGCCGCCTCGCGCTCCTGCAAATGGGGCGTGCTCCAGGATTGGTGCGGCGTCAGGATGACGTTGGGCAAGCTCCACAAGGGCGACTGGGGCGGGAGCGGCTCGGTGGCGAAGACATCCAGCGCCGCTCCGGCAATCCAGCCTTCCTGCAAGGCCTGGATCAGCGCCGGCTCATCCACGATCGCGCCGCGCGCAATGTTGATCAGCCAGGCCTCCGGGCGCATCCGGCGCAGTTGCGCCGCCCCGATCAATCCCTCCGTCTCCGGCGTGAGGGGGACCGCCAGCACCACGAAATCCGCCTCCGCCAGCAGGTCATCCAGCCGCTCCGGCGGCCAGAGCGCGTCCACGGGGGCCGCTCCCCGGTCGGGATGCCGCCGCAGGGCTACCACCCGCATCCCCAGCGCCTGGCAGAGCTGGGCCACCTCGCTGCCGATGCTGCCCAGTCCAACAATGCCCACCGTCAGGCCGCCGGCTTCGCGGTGCGCGAGCTTGCGCCAGCGGCGCTCCCGCTGCAATGCGGCATACTCTGGCATCCGCTTGAGCGCCATCAGGATGTACGTGAGCACCGTTTCAGCAATGGGGCGGTCAAAGATGCCGCTGGCATTCGTCAGCACCACGTCACGGTCGCGCAGCGCCGCGATGACCGCCGCGTCCACGCCGGCGCTGATCGTCTGTACCCAGCGCAGCGTGGGGAGCTCCAGAATAGCCTGCCGCGCCTCAGGGGGGATCCCCCACGGCAGCATGACCACCTCCACCCCCTCCAGCGGGCCGGAGAAATCGCCCTGGCGCGTGGCCGTCACCACCGCGCAGGTTTCCAGCAGGGCGCAGGCATCGCCCCGGACATAAGTGAACAAGAAATCAGGGACCAGGATTTTCATGGTGCAGCGCCTCAGCGTTTTAGCGTCTCAGTGGAGGTATTATAACTCAAGTGGCACCGATTGGTAGGGACACGCTTGCTTTAGACCACCGACCACGGACCGCAGACCACGAATCCCAGACCGCTGACCACGGACCGCCGACCACCTTTTCAACCAGCAGTGGTCTGTTGTCCGTCGTCCGTTGTCCGTGGTCCCTTGACTGTGTCGCTGTGCCTGATTCCTGAGTGCTGACGGCTGAATGCTGACCGCTGAATCCCCTTGCCCTCCCCTGGGGTTTATGATAAGATAGGTCTGGAGGTGAACGATGAAAAGCTTCCTGCGTTGGTTGGGCATGGTATGGTTGCTGGCGGTCCTGTTGTCCGCCGGACCGGGGCTGGCCCAGGAAACGGCGGGATCAGTGCTGGTCTTAAAAGTGGATGGCCCCATTACCCCGGCGATGGGCAACTATATCAATCGCGGGTTGGAACGGGCCGCCGCTCAGCAGGCTGCGGCAGTGATCATTCAGTTGAATACCCCTGGTGGTGATGTCAACACTACTCTCAAAATCATGGAACGGCTGGCCAATTCGCCGGTGCCGGTAGTCGTCTATATTGCGCCCCGGGGCGGGATGGCGATGTCGGCCGGGACCTTCATCACGTTGGCGGCGCACGGCGCCGCGATGGCACCACAAACGACCATCGGGGCCGCGCATCCGGTGGATAGCGGTGGTCAGGACTTGCCAGAGACCATTAACGAGAAGCTGGTCAACACGTTAGCAGGTAAGTTGCAGAACGTGACCGCCCGCCGGGGCGAGGAGGCGGTTGCCTGGGCCGAGAAAGCCGTGCGTGAGAGCATCGTGGCGACCGACGCGGAAGCGGTCAAGTTAGGCGTGGTAGATTTGGTGGCGACCGATTTGACCGACCTGCTCACGCAATTTGACGGGCATACCGTGGAGGTGAACGGCCAGGAAGTCACTTTGCACCTGCAGGGCGTTTCCCGGCAAGAGCTGCCCCCCAATCCCATGGAGGTGGCGCTTCAGTTCCTGACCGATCCGAACGTCATCGCCATCCTGATGGTCATCGGCGTGCAGG
>CAYTGR010000099.1:0-8691 GCA_964437445.1 uncultured Anaerolineales bacterium
ACAGCTTCGGACGATTGTACCCGCTTTCCGGGCAATCGCAAGCGCCACAAGAAACTTAGTACGGGTCGCGTATGGCCTCTTCCGTTTCACGTTTCCCGTCTCACGTTTCACGTTTGACGTTTCACGTTTCCCGTCTGACGTTTCACGTTTGACGTTTCACGTTTCACGTTTGACGTCTCACGTCTCACGTTTCCCCCCATCGCCGCCTCAACCCGCACAATCAACGGCTGCCCCCGGGCTCCCTATCCGCCACGCTACTTCTCCCCCGCAGGCGGCTCCGGGTGGAGGATCACCAGCGCCTTGCCACGGGCGATCCGCTCCAGCGCGCGGCGATCCGCCCGCCAGACGACCCCCTCTAACAGCAGCATCAGCCGGAACATGACCGGGCGGCGGCGCAACCGCAGCGCGAGGAAGTCGGCGATGCGGGCCGGATCGGTGACCGGCTCGGCGGTGGCGTCCCACCGGCGGTCCTGGAGCTGCACCTGGACGCGAGGGCAGGCGACGACATTGCGGAACCAGTCCGCTTCCGGGCCGCGTGCCGAGGCGACGTAGTAAAGGCCGTCTACCTCCTCAAACTGGAGAGGTGTCACGCGCGGCTGCCCCGATTTGCGCCCGGTGGTGGTCAGCAACAGGACGAGGTGCGCCGGTCCGCGGCCGGCGCCGATCACCTGTGTCGCCAGGCGCTGGTTGAGGCGTCTCAACAGCCGCCAGATGAAAGGGATACGCCGGGGTGTCATGTCGCCCCCGCTCCTACCGCCGGGCAGAGCGCCACACGGGCCGGCAATCTTTCGCACATGAGCCACCTCCCTGGTCAGAGGTCACGGCCCTCCGCGCCGGCCCCCCGAGCCGGGTTGCCGGGGAGTACCGCCCCTTCAGTATAGATTGATTCTCTCCGGTGACAAGTGCAACGCCGGCGGCCGCGGGCACACACCGGGCTGTGTGAGTGTTGGGTAACAGCCGCAATCCATCGTGCTGTTGCCCGGTATGGTGATCGTGGCAAAGCAATGCAAGGAGGGTCACTCGCTGGGCAGCGGCCCGATGATCTGGCCGGGTCAGGGCAAGGGGGACGGGGCTTGGCCCGTGGAGAGGGCTACGCCCGGCGCAGCTGCCAGCGCCTGCGCGATCTTGCGGTCGGTGACGGCCATCGGCAGCGCGTGCAGTTCCTCGGCAGTGGCCCAGCGCCAGTCGTCACACGCCAGGCAACGCGGTTCGCCGGCCAACAACCGGCAATAGAAAGCGTACAGCGTAATCCGAAAGTGCGTGTAGGCATGGCGGACGGTGGTGAGCGGCTCGCCCACCGCCACGGTGATATCCAGTTCCTCTTGCAGTTCGCGCTGTAATGCCTCGGGCAGCGTCTCACCGGCCTCGCGTTTGCCCCCAGGGAACTCCCACAGTCCGCCCAACCTGTCCTGTGGCCGGCGGCGGGAGACGAGCACCCGGCCGTCCTCTCGCACGGTGACGGCGGCGACCACATCGTAGTGGGGGAGGGCGCGGCGCGGCGCGGGATGCGGAAAGTCCGCAGGACGGCCCAACGCGGCCGCCCGGCACCAGGGCTGCCACGGGCAGAGCAGGCACAGCGGCGCTGACGGCCGGCAGAGCGTCGCGCCGAGCTCCATCAGCGCCTCGTTGAACGCTCCAGGCCGCTCCGGCGGCTGGAGCAGCCGCACCGTCGCCTCCAGATCCGCCAGCGCCGGCGCGGGCAGCGCCAGCAGGCGGGCCAGCACCCGCCGGACGTTGCCATCCACAGCCGGCAGGGGCAACCCAAAGGCCAGACTGCCGATGGCCCCGGCGGTGTAGGCACCGATGCCCGGCAGCCGGCGCAACGCGGCGGCCTCGGCAGGCAATTCACCGCCGTACCGGGCCAGCACCTCCTGGGCGGCGCGATGGAGCGCACGGGCGCGGCTGTAGTATCCCAACCCCTCCCAGACCTTGAGCACCGCCTCCAGCGGAGCGGCCGCCAGCGCCTGGACCGTGGGGAACTGCACCATGAACCGCTCGTAGTAGCCGATCACCGTCTCCACCTGCGTCTGCTGGAGCATGACCTCGGCCACCCAAACGCGGTACGGCGTCCGGTCATGCCGCCAGGGCAGGTCGCGGGCGGCGGCAGCAAACCAGGCCAACAGCGCCTCACTCAAGGCGGCGCGCTGAGATTCCAATTCCAGGCGGAGTGACTCGACCAATGTCATCACCGGGAAGATAGCACTCCCCAGCCGGATGTCAACCTCAGGCTTCACTGGGGGGCAACGTGATCCAGCGGCCCTCCACGGCTGAGCGGGCAGCCGCGTCCAACACCTGCTGGCAGCGCAGCCCATCATAGAAATCAGGGGAGGCCGCCTCATCCCGCGCAATCGCCCCCAGCAAATCGGCGACTTCGTGGATGAAGGTGTGCTCCCACCCCAGGATGTGGCCGGCCGGCCACCAGGCGTTGAGGTAAGGGTGGCTGCGGTCAGTGACCATGATCGTGCGGAAGCCGCGCTCGGCGGCAGGATCGCTCCGGGAATAGAACTCTAGCTCGTTAAGCCGTTCCAGATTAAAAATCAGGCTCCCTTCGCTGCCAAAGAGCTCCAGCCGCAGGAAATTTTTGCGTCCGGTGGCATAGCGGGTGCTCATCAATGAACCAAGTGCCCCGTTTTGGAAGCGCGTCAGGAAGAGCGTGGCGTCGTCCACCGTCACCGGCCCGGTGCCGCGGCCGCCGGCATAGGGCCGCTCTTTGATAAAAGTCTCCTGGGCCCCGGAAACAGCCTCCACCTCTCCGACCAGGAAACGGGCCAGGTCCACAATATGCGCGGCCAGATCGCCCCTGGCCCCCGATCCTGCCTCCTGCACATCCTGGCGCCAGTTCAAGGGGAACTGCGGATCCACTAACCAATCCTGGTAGTAAACAGCGTTGAAGTGAAAGACGCGCCCGATCTTGCCGGCCTGGATCAGTTGCCTGGCCAGGGCAATGGCGGGCACCCGGCGGTAATTGAAGGCGACCATGTGGCGGACGCCGGCCTCGCGGGCCGCATCTAACATCCGGCGGGCCTCGTCGGCATTGAGGGCCAGCGGTTTTTCGCACAAGAGATGCTTGCCGGCCCGGGCCGCCGCAACGGCGATGGGCAGGTGGGTCGCATTGGAGGTGGCGATATCCACCAGATCAATGTCGTCGCGAGCGACCAACCGCTCCCACGAAGTCTCGGTGGTCTGCCAGCCGAAACGCTGCGCAAACGCGGCGAGCGTCACCGGGTCGCGGCCGCAAGCAGCCCGGAGTACGGGGCGCAAGGGGACGTCAAAAAAGTTAGGGACGTCAATCCAGGCGTTGCTGTGAGCGCGGCCCATAAAGCGGGTGCCAACGATGCCGACATGGATCGTCTTGGTCATATCTTCTCCTACCAAACTATATTCAGAAGTTAAAAATCAATTATACCGCCAGGGCTCAAAATCAAAAAGGCGGGATGCCACTGAGCAGCATCCCGCCCTGGATTTACCGACTCCCTATCCCTGTTAAGCGCTGTGCCCCCGCACCGGTCACGGTGCGCTGATCTTGACCAGTGCCGTCATCCCCAACCGCAATTCCGGGGCCGGCGCATCCAGCACCACAACGACCGGGTAGGTGATGTCCCCCCGGTAGTTCACCGCCTCCAGGCCGATCTCGCTGACGTGGCCGGGGAACTCGCGGCCCGGCAAGGCATCCACCGTCACGACGGCCGCCTGCCCTACCTGGACGCGGACGATCTCTTTTTCGGTCAGGTCCTTGGTGCGCACCTGGAGCCGGTCTAAGGTGGCGAGCGTCACGGCCGGCTGCGCGGACGAGGCCAAATCGCCCACCTTGACGGCAACCAGCGTCACCGTGCCGGCGAACGGCGCGCGGAGCTCTGTGCGCTCCAGCACGGTCTGGGCGGCGGCAAGCGCGGCCTCGGCCTGCTGGACAGTGGCCTCGGCGGCCGCGATCTGCTCCGGGGTCGCCCCGGCCTGCGCTAACGCCAGCCGGGCCTGCACGGCGTCACGCTGGGCAGCGGCGGCCCAAACGGCGGCGTTGGCGGCCCGCTCCTGGGCCGGGCTGCTATCTTTAGCCTGCGCCACCTGCGCTTCGGCTGCGGTGACGGCGGCCTGCGCGGCATGCCATTGCGTCGTCGCCGCATCGCCCAACCGCCAACCGTATTGATCGTAGACATCCTTGGCCTGCCAGGCCTGCGCCTGCGCGGCGGCCAGTTGCGCTTCGGCCGCGGCGACGCGCACTTCGGTGCTGCCCGCCTGGAGCTCATCGCGTTGGGCCACCGCTCCGGTCACGCCGGCCTGCGCGGCTTTCAATTCGGCCTCCAGCGCGGCGAGCTCTTCCGGACGCGCGCCGGCTTTGACCTGAGCCAGCTGGGCCTGCGCGGCGGCCAGCGCCGCCTCCGCTTGCTGGACGCCGATCCGGGCATTGGCCTGGTCCAGCCGCACGAGCACCTGGCCCGCTGTGACCAGATCGCCCTCATCCACCAGGACTGCGGCCACGGTACCGCCCAATTCAAAGCGGAGCGCCTGCCAATCGGCAGCCTCAACGGTGGCCTCGGCCAGCACAGTCCCTTCAGCGGCCTGCGTGACCACCGGCAATGCCGTTGACGCCGCCTCGCGGGTCCCCGCGACCTGGCTGCAACCACTTAGTAGCACTAAACTTAATCCCACCAACCCAAGAACTTTTTTCAGCTGAGACATTTTCTTACTTTACCTCACTTGAATAGAAACCAGTTTAAGGAGTGAGCAGAGAGCAGTAGGGAAGTTCCTGATTCGCCATCCGCCATTTGCCATTCGCCATTCGCTATTCGTATTACTCATAGGCCAGGACTTCACGGATGGTCAGGCGCGAGGCATTGCGCGCCGGTAAAGCGCTGGCGATGGTAGAAAGCAGCAGCACCGCCACCAACCAGAGACCGAAGCCGGTCGGGGTGAGCGCCAGCTCGGTAGGAGAGTGAAAGATGGCATAGCTGATGACATTGGACAGCACCACGGTGATGGGGAACGAGAGCAGCGCCCCCAGGATAAAGCTGAGCAGCCCAATCAGCACCCCTTCCACCATGACCAGTTGCATCACCACCTGATTGTGCGCCCCAATCGCGCGCAGCACCCCGATCTCGCGCGTCCGTTCCATCACATTCATGCTCATCGTCCCGGCTAACCCAATGCTACCCACCAAAGCCGTCAACAGGGCCATGATAAACAAGACTGCCGTCAAAATCCCCAGCAGGTTGGCGGAGGAGGTAATCAGCGATTGGCCGGTCTGCACTTTGTTGAGCTTGAAATCCTGCTCCTTGAAACGTTGTTCCAGGGCCACGCTGACCTGCTGCTGATAGGCCGGCGTTTGGGCGGCCGTCGTGATCCGATAGGTGGTGGCGGCCGCACCGCTCCGGGTCACCTGGGCCAGATAGTCGTAATTTGCGTAAGCGATCAATTCATCCAGCCCGATATACTTAAAAATGCCCACCACGACCCAATCAGCTTCCTCGCCCTGCACTTTTAGCCGCAAGGTATCCCCGATTTGCAATTGAGGGAACTCACTCCAAAAAGCTTCATTGACTGCGATGGCGTTTTGATCGCCGGGTTGGAGCCAGCGCCCTTGTAGCAGCTCCGGCTCCACCAGGGCACTGGCAGCCGGCGGCCCAAAAATGACCACGGAAAGCGGCGCGGCGCTGTCTGAGCGCACCACGTCAGCGTTAGCCAGCGCCCACGCCTCCACCCCGGTCACGCCCGGCACGGTCCGCGCCAGATGCTCCACCTCGTCAATCCGGTAAGGCTGGGCAAAATCCAGGTTGACATCGGCCCGAAAATAGCGCATCCCCCGCGCCACCTGCTGGTTCAGCGCCACCTGCGTGTTAAAAACCGCGATAAAAATCGCGCCCCCTAAGGTCAACGTGAACAGGGTCAGCGCCAGGCGGCCCTTGCGGCGGAAGGTGTTGCGAATGGAGATCAACAGCAAGCGCGAGACCCAGCGGATGCGCTCCACCTGGCGATCCAGCCAGCCTTTGGGCAGGCGCTCGCTGTCGGTCCCCAGATTACTGAGCGCCTGTTGCACCGTAATGCCGGAGCCGCGCAGGATCGGAAGCAGGCCGGCCAGGGGGGGTACCAGCAGCGCAATGCTGATTTGCAGCACCAAGGCGAAGGGGATCACCCGAAAACTGCGCAGCTGGAAATTGATGATGTCGGCGGCGAAACGGGTCAAAGCATACGCTCCCCAGGTGCCCAACGGGATGGCGACCAGCAGTGCGATCACCCCAAACGCGAGAATCAGCACCAGGTACATGGCAATGATCTGCATACGGCGCGCGCCGATCAGCTTCATCACGCCGATTTGCCGGATGTGTTGCCCCAGCAGGGCCGACATGGTGTTCATAATCAGCGACCCGCTCAGGAAGACGATCAGCACGCCGATAATCCCCAACACGCCGAGCAGCGCCTCCAGGATAGAGCTGAGGGGATGCTGGTAGGCGACCTCCACCCGGTAGACCTGGCGGCCACTCTGCTCCAGGCGCTCTTTGACCAGGGTGGCGACCGCCTCCAGGTGCGCTTTATCGGTGCGCCCCTCGGAGACGGTGATGAAGAGCTGGTTCAACAGCAGCGGTTGGTGGAGCCATTCCAGCGTATCCAGGGTGACATAGCCTTTGAGATCGCCCAGGACGCCACCATAGCCCAGGGTGGGCTCCAGCCCGGTGCCGACGATGGGCAACATTTTCAGCGTCCCATCGGCTAACTCAATAGTCAGGGAATCGCCCACGGCGACCCCCAGGAGCGCCAGGGTTTTGCGTTCCAGCACCACCGTCTGGTCAGCCGGAGCCAGGGTTCCCTGCTGCGGCAGCAGTTGGTTAACCCGCAGCGTCGGGAACGCTTCGCTGGCCACCAGCGTCAGGGTATCCCACTCAGCCGGCCCCTTCTGCACGCGGACGGTCACCGCACGCCGGCCTTCCACCTCCGCTACCCCGGGCACGCGCCGGATAGAGCGGACAAAGTCCGGCTCAAACGGGTCGGTGATGATCTCAATGTTAGCCGGGTTGACCGAGTCGTAGTTTTGCTTCAGGTCTTCGGAGAGCAGCACGTAGGTCCCGGCAATCACGCCGATGGCAAAGACGCCAACGGCAATGGAGGCAACGACCAACAGCGTGCGGATCTTGTTGTCCCATAGATCGGACAACACTTTACGCCAGCGCGGTCTCAGCATCGTCAGCAGCGCTCCGCTCAATCCTGCACGATTTCGCCATCGGCCAGGCGCAGAATCCGCCCGGCCCGTTGTGCCAGTACCGGATCGTGCGTGACCATGATGACCGTTTTCCCCTGCGCCACCAGCCCCTCAAAGAGCTCAAAGACCGTCGCGGCGGCCCGCGAATCCAGGTTGCCGGTCGGTTCGTCGGCGACAATCAACGGCGGATCGTTGGCCAGCGCGCGGGCAATCGCGGCGCTCTGCTGCTGCCCGCCGGAGACAGCCGCCGGCATCTTGTGGGCCACCTGCATCAGTCCCACCAGGTCCAGCAACTCCAACGCCCGCCGCTCGCGCTCCGCGGGTGTGTAAAGCCGGCTGATGTCCATTGGCAACATCACGTTCTCCAGGAGCGAGAGCATCGGCAGCAGCTGGTAGAACTGGAAGACGATGCCCAGGTTCCGCCCCCGCCAGCGCGACATCTCACTCTCGTTCAACCGGTGGACGTAGGTGGCGCCAATTTTCACCTCGCCGGAGGTCGGCCGGTCAATGCCGGTGATCATGTTGACCAGAGTAGATTTACCGCTGCCCGATTTGCCCACCACACTGACGAATTCGCCGGGGTAGAAATCGGCGTCAATTCCCTTGAGGGCCGTGAAATCCCCCGCCGGCGTCTTAAAGGTCTTGACGATCTGGCGCATCTGAATCAACGAGCCGGCGCCCGGCTCCACCGTTTGCTGTTTGAACTGAATCGTCATCGTTCCCCCTTGAACGTAGCGCGAAAAAGTTTGAGACGTTTAAGCGCCGTCTCAACCTTGCTCAAGCGCGGCACTCCAAGCCTATACGCACGTTATGGAGTCTCGTGGACCAACTCCCCATCCACCAGGTGCAACACGCGCGTCACCCGCTGCGCCAGGCCCTCGTCATGGGTCACCATGATGACGGTCTTGCCCCGGCGCACCAGCCCCGTGAACAGCTCAAAGATCCCTTCGGCCGTGGCCGAATCCAGATTGCCCGTCGGCTCATCGGCGACGATGAGCGGCGGATCGTTCGCCAGCGCGCGGGCAATCGCCACCCGCTGCTGCTGGCCGCCGGAGATGCGCGTCGGTGTCTTGCTCACATGCTCTGCCAGCCCCACCTCGGCGAGCAGCTGCCTGGCCCGCTCTAGACTTTTGCGCCCCTGGTACAGCCCACAAAAATCCATCGGCAGCATGACATTGTCTAAGAGCGAAAGCGACGGCAGCAGTTCAAAAGACTGGTAAACGACCCCCATCGTCAGCCCGCGGAAGAGTGCCAGGGCATTTTCGCTCAAGGCATGGATAGAGGTGCCGTTGATCTGCACCTCACCGGCGGTCAAATGGTCCACACCGGTGATCATGTTGACTAACGTGGACTTGCCCGCGCCCGATTTGCCGATGATCGCCACGAACTCGCCGCGCCGAAAATCGGTGTTGATGCCCTTGAGCGCCGTCACCGCGCCGGCAGCGGTCTTATACGTCTTGACCACCTCCCGCAACTGCACCAGCGGCTCAGACTCACCCGCC
>CAYTGR010000100.1:0-7079 GCA_964437445.1 uncultured Anaerolineales bacterium
ACCCTCACTGTGGTTGTAATCCCAGGGAAGGAAAAAGTTGATTTTCATTCCAACTCCCAGCGATTACCCCTAATGGGACAGCTGTCAGCAAATATCCGCCCACAAAACACCCGATGGCCCCCGGCCCAGAGGGACCGCAAAGTGCACCGGCAGCCCCCGCAACTGGTACTGAATTCTACAGAGCATATCAAAAACATCAATAAAACTACGTGGTGAATGCCTTCCCATTTTCACCAAAGCAGGTACACTACTGAGGAATAGACCAGGACCCCGGCCGCCGACCATATTTGCGATCGCTCGTGGTCTGCCGTCTGTGGTCTGTGGTCCTGGCCGGGGAGGGTATGTAAGATGAATGCATCCTCTGACTTGCTTGGCGTCGGGGAACTGCTGGTAGATTGGATCGCGACTGAGGCTGTGCCGCTGGCCGAGGCGGAGACCTTTCGCCGCTTCCGGGGCGGCTCCGTCGCCAACGTGACCGCCAACGTCGCGCTGCTGGGATTGCGCGCCGCGCTGGCGGCCGCAGTGGGAGCCGACCCGCTCGGTGATTTCTTGCGGGCAGAGCTGCACCGCTGCGGTGTGGAGACCGGCCCCGTGCAGATCCTCCCCGGCGTCACCACGAGCATGGTCATCGTCTCGCGCTCAACCACGTCGCCGGCCTTCATCCCCCTCCACGGCGCACACCGCCGGCTCACCCCCGAGGCACTCCCCCTGGCGCTGCTGAACCGGACGCGCGTCCTCTTTACTTCGGCCCTGGCCTTGGCGCGCGAGCCGCTGCGCCAGGCCGTCCTCACTGCCCTGGCAGCCGCCCGTCAGGCCGGTGCGCTCACTGCCTTGGAGCCGAACTACCACCCGCGCCAGTGGCAGGACCCGGCGGAGGGGAGCGCCGTGATCCGGCAGGCGCTCGCGTTAGTGGATGTGGTCAAGCCCTCGCTGGATGACGCCGAACGCTTCTGGGGCGCAGCCCTGCCGCCGGCGGAGATGATCGCCCGCTATCACGCGCTGGGGCCGCGCCTGGTCGTGCTGACCGGCGGCGCACAGGGCGCCTGGGTCTCGGCCGGGGCTGGCGTGACCCTGGTCCCGGCGCGGGCGGTGACTGCTGTGGACGTCGTGGGGGCGGGAGATGCTTTCTGGGCCGGGCTGCTCAGCGGCCTGTTAGACGGGCTGGACGCGGTCGCGGCGGCCCGGCGCGGCGCGGCGCTCGCCGCCCGCCAGGTCGCACAGTACGGCCCCCTGCACGATCCGGTGGACCGGTGGGCGCTGGATAGTGAACCGGCGTCCCCACCCGCCGTCACGCCATGACCAGCACGGCCGCGCCCTGGAGCGCCCCCTGCCGGAGCCGCGCCAGCGCCTCGTTGGCCTGCTCTAAGGGGAAACGCTGTACCTCGGTCCTGATCGGCACCTGCGGCGCGAGCGCCAACAGCTCCTCACCGTCGCGCCGGGTCAGATTGGCCACCGAGCGGATCACCCGTTCCTCCCAGAGCGCCCGGTAGGGGAAGGCCGGGATGTCGCTCATGTGGATGCCACCACAGACAACCACCCCGCCCCGGTCCACGGCCCGCAGCGCCGCCGGGACGAGCGCCCCCACCGGCGCAAAGATGATCGCTGCATCCAATGGCTCTGGGGGCAGAGCGGTGGAATCCCCTGCCCAGACCGCGCCCAACCGCCGGGCGAACGCCTGCGCCTCCGCGTCTCCCGCTTTGGTGAAAGCGTAGACCTGCTGGCCCTGGTGCACCGCCACCTGGGCGACAATGTGGGCCGCCGCGCCAAACCCGTAGAGCCCCAGGCGTTGCACTTCCGCTCCGGCCATCCGGTAAGAGCGGTAGCCGATCAGCCCGGCGCAGAGCAGGGGGGCGGCCTCCGCGTCGTCGTAACCGGGCGGGAGCGCAAAACAATAGGACTCGTGGGCAACGGTGTAGTCGGCGTAGCCGCCGGGCAGCGTGTAGCCGGTGAAGCGTGGGCGTTCGCAAAGATTTTCCTGTCCCCGGCGGCAGTAGCGGCAGACCCCGCACGTCCAGCCTAACCAGGGCACGCCGGCCCGGTCGCCGGGCCGGAAGCGCGTGACCGCCGCCCCGACCGCGACTACCGTCCCCACGATTTCGTGGCCGGGGATCAACGGCAGCTGCGGCTCGGTCAGCTCACCGTCCACGATGTGCAGGTCGGTCCGGCAGACGCCGCAGGCGTGAACGCGCAGCAGCACCTGGTCCGGCCCCGGCTCAGGCACCGGCAGCTCACGCAGCTGTAGCGGCTGGCCCGGCGCGGTCAACACCATCGCTCGCATGGTCGCAGGAAGAGACATGTCACACCTCCTCAAGACAAATCGAATCAGAGAAGCAGCGAATCAACGAATCGGAGAGTCAGCGTTCTATTGTAACACTGCCCTGAACCTGCGCCACTGCTCACTACCGTTCTGAGTTTGTAGTGAGGCACTTGAGCGCCGTCTGAGCCGCACTGAAACGTGTTACTATGCACCTGTTTTCATCCCCCGGTTGGTGAACACCAGTTCAGGGGGAATTTCCTGCTTGCTGCTCACGTCTTTCCCTTAAACGTGACTTGAAAAAGTTTACTTTACGTAGTATTCTATACTTAGAAGGGGCACTACGCCGCCGGCTGATTTTCCCACTCTCCCAGCCGCCGCCGCTCAGCGAGGCGCCGCCGTTGCCCACGCCAGCCCGGCGGATCTTTCTGCCACGATCTGTTGCCATTCACAGAAAGGACCCAGGATGCGCGCTGAAACCCTGGTCAACGCAGCCGGCTTCCGGCCGGTCAGAGGTGCCGGATTACCGCTGTTTTGGTGCGAACGAGGCGACGCGACGCTCTTCTACGCACCGGGCTGTCTCTGCGTGGTGGCTGCGGAGCATACCGAGGCCTTTCAGGCGACGCTCGGCCCGCAAGCGACGGGGTGGGCCGGCCGGCTCTGGCAGCACGCCGTTCAGACTGCAATGGAGAACGCCCACCGGCGGCAGGCCCCCTTTTATCCTACCAGCCTTACGCTCGCCCTGAACAATGCCTGTAACCTGAACTGCACGTATTGCTTCGGCGATCCCAGCCCCAGCCCGACGGTTAGCCTGGATCCGGCGGCGGTGACGGCCGCCGCGACGCTGGTCGCCGCCCAGTGCCGGCAGTACAACCACCGTTTCACCGTCGTGTTTGACGGCGGGGGCGAACCCACCTTAGACCTCAACCAACTGGAAGCGTTGTTGGCACGGGTAGAGGGGATCGCCGCTACCTACGGCGTCCCGCTGTTCCGTGCCATCGTCACCAACGGCTTTCTGCCGGAGTCCGGGGCGGTCTGGCTGGCCCGCCACTTTGACTTGGTGACGCTCTCCTGCGACGGGCCGCCGGAGCTCCAGGACCTCCAGCGGCCGCCGCTCAACGGGTTGGGCAGCGCCCGTATTGTGGAACGGACCGCGCACATCCTCCGCGACGAAGGTCGGCCCTTCCACGTGCGCGTGACGATCACTGCCGCTAACCTGAACCGGCAGGCTGAGATCGCCGCCTATCTCTGCTACGGGCTGGTCCCCCAGGAGATCCACGTGGAGCCGGTTCACCGGGGCGGGCGCGGCACGGCGCTCCCACCGGAGCGGGCGGCGGAATTTGTGGATCACTTCCTGGCCGCGCAGGCCGCTGCCCGCCGCTACGGGATCCCCTGGGTGAGCTCCGGCAGCCGCCCCAGTGAACAACACGGCCCACATTGCCACCTGTTCCACGCGATGCTCCACTTGGTCCCCGGCGAGGTCGCCACGGTCTGTTTCAAGCTCTCCACTGCCCTGCAGGTCCTGACCAAAGCTGCGACCATCGGCACGCTGGACCGGGCCACCGGTCGCTTTGTCCTGGACGAGGCGCATCTCCAGACGTTGCGCTCCCGGTTGAGCACGCTCCTCCCTCCCTGCGCCGATTGCTTCAACCGCTATCATTGCGCGCAGGAGTGTCCCGATAGCTGCCCCCTGGATCTGACTAACGAAAAAGAGCAGGAAAAAGACCAGGAAAGGGAACTGGCTGCACCGGGGTTCCGTTGCCAGGTGCAGCGTGCCCTGACCTTAGCCACCCTTTACCGGGCCGCCGACCGGCTGTGGGCGGTGGCGCGCGCCCTCCCCGAGGCGATGCGCGAGCCGGTCTATGGGACCGAAACCCTGTGACGAGCGCCGGCCGGGGAAAACGATCGTGGCCGCCCAAGGCCACCGGGCGAGCCATGAACCCTGCTCCCCGCCAGGCGGTATATTGTAGCATACTACGATTGGCATAGAGTGTGTAACTCATCCCTGATCGGCGTCGTTCATGCAGACATCAGAGACCCGTGTCCATAAGGCCGCCCCCGGCCTTGCCTCAGACCGGCCGCAGCGCTGGCGCCGCCTCTTGCGTCTCCAGCCCCCAACGGCGGCTGATGTTGCCACCGACCTGGAAAACGAGTCCTGGGTCCCCCTCTTCTGGTTCCGGGTGGCGTTGATCCTGTTGGCGGTCGGTGCGCTGTTGGAAGAGCCCTTCCTGCTGGCTGTTGCCTCGGCACTGCTGGTCTTCATCGCGGTCGCCTGGGCCTGGAATGCTCTGATCCCATTCCAGCTGCACTACCGCCGCTCGTTCAGTGAGACCCGCGCTTTCCTCGGCGAGACTATCACCCTGACCCTGGCAGTACACAACCGGAAGCCCATCCCGCTCAGCTGGCTGGAGGTGATAGACACCTTCCCGACCAACCTGCCGTTGGATGGGGTGCGCCTCACTGCCAGCCCCGGCTCCAACCTGGGCGAATACCTCTCCTTCTGGCGGCCCGGCCCCTACCAGCGGCTCACCCGCACTGTGACAATTACGTGCACCCAACGGGGCTATTACAGCTTTGGCCCGGTGACGCTCAAGACCGGCGACGGTTTTGGGCTCTTCAACCGCCGGTTGACGCTGGCCGAGCGCCAGTACCTGATCATCTACCCCCGGCTCTACTCGGCCGCCGAGCTCCACCTCCCCTCCAAAAGCCCCTTCGGCAAGCGCGGTTCGCAGCTGCCGCTGTTTGAGGATCCACTGCGCCCGGCCGGTATCCGCGAATGGGAGGCCACCGACAGCCTCCGGCGCATCCACTGGAAGGCGACCGCCCGCCATCAGCGCCTGCTCAGCCGGCGCTACGAGCCGAGCGACGAGCCACAGGTGATGATTTACCTGAACGTGGCGACCGTGACGCGCTACTGGGAGGGGGCCATCCCCGAATTGTTAGAGCGCGCGGTCAGCGTGGCCGGCAGCCTGGCCGCGTTGGCTATTGAAATGCGCCTGCCGGTGGGCTTGCTGGCGAACGCTTACTGGCCGGGCAGCGACCAAGTGTTGCGCCTGCTTCCCGGTCGCCGCCCCGACCAGCTGGTGCGGATCCTGGAGCTGCTGGCGGCGGTGACGCCGTTCGCGGGCCGCCCGGTGGAGGAGCTGCTGTCGCGTGAGGCTCCCCGCCTGCCCTGGAGCGCCACCCTGCTCGTCGTGACGGCCGTCACGCCCGCCGAGCTGCTCGTCACGTTGCTGGCTCTGCGCCAGGCTGGCCGGCAGATCGCCCTGTTTACGCTCGCGCCGGAGCCGCCTCCCCAGCCCTTGCCCGGCCTCACCGTTTACCACTGGCCCCATTTGATAGAAGACGTGATCATGCCGGAGCGCGTATGTCCCTGACGACGACCGCCGGTCTCCGCCGCGCGGCCCTTTACTTTTGCCTGTCGGGGATGGACCTGGCCTGGGTGACGCCGTTGTTGTTGATCGTCTGGCAATGGATTGGGCCGCAGCCCCCGCTGGTGTTGTTTGGCGGCCTGTGGGGGCTGCTGCTGGCCTGTATGGCGTTCCTGGCGCTGCTGGGACGGACGCGCATCCGTTTCCCGTGGTATCACCTGGGCGTAGCGCTCCTGGTCGGATTGAGCACGGTCGGCCTGGTCTACACGATCCTTTACCGCGGGATGCCGCTGGCCGACTGGCGCTGGGCCACGCAGGCGTTGACCGGCCTCCTGCTGTTTGAACTGTGGCCCACGCCGGAGCTGCTCCTGGTGCTGCTCAGTTTTTTCCTCTGGCAGCGGGCCAGCTGGACCACCCGCCGGGAGGTGGATTTCCCCGACGTGCGCACCAGCTTCTGGATAGGGCTGGTGCTGTTGACGCTCGGCGCGGTGCTTTTCCACGCCCTGATGCACCGGCCGGCCCCGCCCTTCCTGGCCTGGGCCTACTTCGGCCTGGGGCTGCTCGCGTTGATCTTCGCCCGCACTGACGAGCGGCCGTTCGGGACGCGCAGCGTCGGCGGCCCGCTCGCGCCGGGGAAGCTGGCGCTCTTCGCGCTCCTGGCCGCCCTGACGCTGGTCCTGGGCCTCGGCTTTTGGTGGGTCGCGCCGGGGCCGGTGCGCGCTGTGCTGGTCTGGCTCTGGCCGATCTGGACCATCCTGTTGGTTGTCATCCAGCTGTTGGCACTGCTGCTGGCCTTCGTGGCGGTGGAGCTGTTCCAGATGCTGGACCGGCTGCTGCACGGCCAGCCGCTGATTCAGCCCGGCCAGCTGGAGAACTTGCTGCGTTCGCTTCAGGAGACGGCTCAACGCCTGGCCGAGGAGCTGGGTCTGGTTATCACCTTGCCGCCCTGGTTCTGGCTGGCCGTCCGGATCGCCGTCCTGCTGGTGGTCGTGTTGCCCCTGCTCTTGCTGGTGCTGGTCGTCCTGGGCGTGATCCCGTTGCGCCGGGAGCGCACCGATGCCGAGACAAGCGCCGCTGAACGGCCGGCCGTGGGATCAGGCTTGCGCCAGGGGCTGGAACAGCTGCGCGACCTGGCCCGGCTGCTGCGCCGTTATGGGCTCAACCGGGGCCTGCTGGCCGCACTCTCGGTCCAGGCGCTCTACGCCAACCTCTGCCGGCTGGCACACCGGCGCGGTTACCCACGCCGGCCCTCCCAGCCGCCCGATGGCTATCTCCCGACACTCGCCCGGGCTTTCTACGGGGCCGACGAGCCGCTGGCGCACCTCACCGCGGCCTACATGCGCGTCCACTACGGCGATCAGGAGATCACCCCGGCGGAACTGGCGCAGCTGCGCGCCGATTACGCGGTGGCCCGGCGGGCCGGCAAGGTAGTTATAGAGAGCAGTGAATAGAGA
>CAYTGR010000100.1:7179-8533 GCA_964437445.1 uncultured Anaerolineales bacterium
AGGGGGCTGGTGGCTATTGCTCACTACTCACCGCTCACCCACTACCTTAAAACAAGGAGAGCTTATGGATTTCGCGCAATTCAGCCACAACATCCAGGCCAACATGGCGCAGGTGATCATCGGCAAAGCCGACGTGACCGAACTGCTGCTGGTCGCTCTGTTGACCGAAGGCCACGTTCTGCTGGAAGATGTGCCCGGCATTGGGAAAACGACGCTTGCCAAAGCGCTCGCCCGCAGTTTGAGCTGTTCGTTTGCCCGCCTCCAGTTCACGCCCGACCTGCTACCCAGCGACGTCACCGGCCTGAACATCTACAACCAGAAGGAGCAAACGTTTGAATTCCGCCCCGGTCCGGTCTTCAGCCAGCTCCTCCTGGGCGATGAGATCAACCGGGCCACACCGCGCACTCAATCCGCCCTCCTGGAGGCCATGCAGGAACGGCAGGTCACGGTGGATGGGCAAACTTACCCGCTGCCGCGTCCCTTCCTGGTCATCGCCACGCAGAACCCGATTGAGCTGGAGGGGACCTTCCCGCTGCCCGAGGCGCAGCTGGATCGCTTTCTGATGCAGGTGCCGCTGGGTTATCCCACTGAAGAGGAGGAGGAGCAAATTCTCCTCCGCTATGAGCGGGAGGATCCCCTGACCGATCTGCGACCGGTCGCCACGGTGGAGGAAGTGCAGGCACTGCAGCAGCGCGCCCGCGAAGTCCACGTCAGCGTGGACGTGCGGCGCTACATTGTCAAGGTGGCGCGGGCCACCCGCGAGCACGCCTCGGTGGACCTGGGGGTCTCGCCGCGCGGGACGCTCGCGCTCTATCGGGCCAGCCAGGCGCTGGCCGCGCTGCGCGGGCGCGATTACGTCATCCCCAGCGACGTCCAGCGGCTCTGCCCGGCGCTCCTCACGCACCGCGTGCATATCAGCCCGCAAGTGCGGCTGCGGGGACGCACCCCGGCACAAGTGGTCCAGGAGATCATTGACGCCGTGCCCGTTCCTGTGGTGGAATGAAGTTGGCTCTGTGGTGTTCTCTCGTCAAACTGGCATCCTGTGATAAAATTAGAGCAAAGTAAGAGCAAAATGTTCGTGAAGGGGAGGTCGTCATGGCGTATCAAGACATTACCTGGTTGGCTGGTCGTGTGTTTCTGCAGCGGGCCTTTGTGGCCACGGCCGATGAACGGGGGTTGGCGAAAATTTTCGCCACCTGCCCCTACGGGGATCTGACCGCAGAGCAACAAGCGACGTTTGCGGCCGCCTTCCACCACCCCCGTCTTCGCCAGCTGGTGGTGGAGTGGTGGCAGGCTTATGACGCAGCCCGCGCCGCCGGCGAGATCCCGGCGACTGAACCCTGGGAACCGTAAA
>CAYTGR010000101.1:0-1553 GCA_964437445.1 uncultured Anaerolineales bacterium
CGGACATTCCGCCGCCACCACCGAACCCGATTCGTGGCTGCCGTAGCGATCCGAAACCGGGCACTGGAAGGCGCGCTGGATCAACTCCCGCTCCTGAGGCCAGAGGTTCATCGCGGTGGTTTCCACCACCTTGGGGCGGATTTCGGTGATCTGCTGCTTGAGCAGGTAGCGCGCCAGCAGGACGATGACATTGGTGTAACCGGCCACCAGCTCCGGCCGCCAGCGGCGCAACTCGGCCACAAAAGCCTGAAGGCGCTCCGGCGTGGGCCGGAAGCCATCCAGCCAGCGCTCCTGTTTAAGCCGCTGTTGAAGCTGTTGCCAGACCGTCTGCGGCAGTTCCGAGCGGCGTCCCCAAACCCAGGCCACTTTATCGCCGAATTCCCAGCCAAACCAGCGGCGCGAGCGGGCAAAGGCGGCCACATTCGCCGCCTGATACAACCCGTCGTGATAGGTAACGAACGGCTCTCCGGTTGAACCGCTGGTCACGACCCGCTGCAAGCGGGAGCGTTCCACATTGTCGGCGATCAGCTGGTCGCTGTGCTGCCGGACCTCTGCTTTGGTCAAGAGGGGCAATTGCTCAAAATCGGCCGGCGTCTGGATATCACGGGGGGTCAGCCCCAGCGCCGTCCACTGCTGCCGGTAGTAGGGGACATGCTGATAGGCCTGTTCCAGGAGCGCCTGGAGCTTACGCCACGCCACCGCCTGGAGCTCGGCGCGGCTCAACCACTGATCGCGCTCCAGTTCGGCTTCCATCGCCCGCAAGTACGGCCAATGCGGTTGCCAACGTCGCAAGAAATGATAAAAGTAGTTTGCCACTTCCGGGGAGTTCCCCCCTCCAGTCAAAACTTAACCTTCCGCCCGGCCTGCTCAAAATGGGCCAGCACCCTCTCGGCCTCAGCCTCCTGCCCCGGCGGAATGGGCACGTTGATCGTCGTGCGCTGCCGCCCTGTCCGTGCCGGATAGCTGACCTCAAACACCAGCAACGGCGGGTCCTCTTGCGGACAGAGTTCCACCCCCTCCAACCGTCCGCCCAGGCGGTCCCACGGCATGAAAGCACCGTTCATGTCAATGCCATCGGCGGCGATAGTCACATTGCCCAGGCGCTTCAAGTTGCGCCGGTAGTTCAGCCGGGGCAGGATGAAGGCAAAGAAGGCCAGCAACGCGATCACCGCCGCCCCTATCCCCGCCATCCAGCCGGCGACCTCGGAATCCAATATGCCGCAGCCGCCGAAAGTCACCACCAACAGGGCGGTGGTGATCCAGAATAAGCGTCGCTTATCCGCTTGCTCTCGCTGGAATTCGGCTCCGGCGTAACGCCGCCACGTCTCTGGATCGTACTGCCAGCGGGCCAGCACATTCTGCCCGGCCAGCACCTGGCGCTGAGCGACCGCATACCGCCAGTAAATCATCGCCGTGACCAGACCGGTGATCAGCAGGAAAACGCCAAACGCGGCCAGCCCAAACCCGTAGGCCATCATATCTGCGCCGAGCAGTCCCGGCACGACGATCAATGCCAGACCGAGTCCCAGCAGCACCAGACCCACAATCACACC
>CAYTGR010000101.1:1653-8487 GCA_964437445.1 uncultured Anaerolineales bacterium
CCGGCTCCAGCTGCACATCCAGGTGATGCACCGACGGCTCCGTCAACGCCAGCAGCTCCGCGCGAGCGATGCGGGCCCTGCGCCCTGACCCGGTAAAGGATACGGGGGTACCATCCACGGTGATTTCTCGGATGCCATAGCTGTCCCAATCCAGGTCGGCGGGGTTGTGATAGGTGATCCGCAGGCGCCGCCCGGCAAAGACCGTGGTGACACTGGCCTGGCCTTCCGCGTCAAATTGTTCGCGGACCAGTTTCGGCTCCAGCACCAGCGCGCCCAACTCCCCCTTGACGCCAAACGCCTGGGTCAACAGCGTGAGCAGATACCAGCTCGCCGCGCCGGTCAGGTAGGGATAGAGCCCCCGCCCCTGGTTGTTGACATATTCCGGCAGGCCAGGATACATCCGGCTGATGGCAAAGTCCTGGCAGTGCTGGTAGAGCAGCGTCAGCGCGCGGTAGCCGGCGCGGACGAAGCCGCGTCGGTAGAGCGCGTTGGCGTACATCACGGCCATATGGCTGAACATCGCGCCGTTTTCTTTCTCGCCAAAGGCAAAGCCAAAGCAACGTCCCAGATTCAGGCAGACTTCGCCGAAATCGGTGTTGAGCCGGTAACCGCCCACCGTGGGATCAAAGAGATAGTGCTCCACGGCCCGCACCAGCTCTGGCGCCTGCTCATCGGTGGCGATGCCGCCCATCAGCGTGAAGACCTGCCCCGTCAGCGTCATCCGCACGCCGAGGGGATGGTCGCCCTCCACCCGCTGCCCGTCGTTATCGTAGTAGCCGTTGAACCAGCCGTAACCCTCCCGATTGCGCAGCCACTCCTGCGCGCGGAGGTGGCCGTAGAGCCAATCCGCTTTGGCCGCCAGGTCGCGCGCCAGGTCCTGGAGCGCCAGCGGCATCTTGCAGCCGCTCGGAGCAGGCTGGCAGGCGGCAAAGTAGGTTTGCAGCCGTTCCTGTTTGGCGGTGGCCGAATCATAATCCAGGGGCGCGGTCAGGGTATCCAACAACAGCTCCAGCTCACGGGCCAGCTCCACCTGGCTGATGCCCAACGCGGTCAGTTCCAGCACCAGCCGGCTCAGGTCGCGGAGGTTGCTGGCGTAAAGCGCCGTGAAGGCCACGCTCTCGCCGCGCGCGGCGGCCATATCCAGGCCGTCGTTCCAATCGGCCCCCTCCAGTTTGAAGTTGTTGCCCGCCGCCCCCACGTTGAAAAAGGCCACGAGGTGTTGCACCAGTAGATGTTCCAGGATGGTCCCTTCGTAAATCGCGCCATTGGCGGCGCGCAACCGGGTCCCCTGTTCCGGCTGCCAGGTCAGGTCACGGCCCTGGGCGCGGTGGATGAGGGCGTCCTGGAAATAGACCTGTGGTCGCAGCAGGAAGGCCAGATCGCCGGTCTGGTCAATGTAGAAGCGGGTCGTCAGGTAGGGCCAGGCCCCGTGGTCCATCCAGACGCGGGGGATGTTGTTGCGGTCGGCCTTGAATTCGCCGGGGCGCGCGCCGATGATGGTCGCATTGCTGCCATCTATGCGGACGCCGGCATAGTAGCTCGCCAGGAGCTCGCCCACCTGGTCCGGTTCCAGCAGCAGGAGCGCGAGGCTATCCTGCCAGAGATCGCGCCAGCCGCGCCCGCCGCGCCCGTAATCGTGGTAGGGCAGGAAGGAGTTGCCAAAGAGCCGCCGCAGCACTGGCTGGACGGCCACCCATTTCAGCCAGCAGTCGTAGCGCGGGTCGGCGGTCTGAAAGGTAAGCCGGTCGCTCAGCGCCTGCCAGTGCGCCCGCGTCGCAGCGAGGTGGGCGGCAAAGCGGTCGGCGCTGCCGTAGGCGGCGATCAGCGCCGCGCTCTCTTTTTCCTGCGGGATGACCGCCAGCACCAGCACGTAGGTGCGGGATTGCCCCGGTTGTAGCTGGCAATCGGCGAAGCGCAACGCGCCGATGGCTTCCTGCCCCGCGAAGGTCACGCCGGCGGGATAGCCGCTGCTGCCGGGGCGGACGACCGCCTCAGGCCAGTCTAACGTGCCGCCCTCGCCGATGAACCCGGCCACGGTGGGGAAAAAGCCAATGGGCGCAGCACCACCGGCCTCAAAGCCGAGCACGCCATAGGTGATCGTGTTCGGTTGGTGGCCGCGCTCGTCAAACGAGAGCGTGGGGCGGACTAGAACGCCGTGCGGGTGCGTCTGAATCCGGTGCAGGAGCGCGGTAACGTGGCGGTGGTCGCGCAGGTTGTCGGCGGAGCGCCCGTAGAGCGGGATCGCGGCGGTGGGCGTGAGCGTGAGCGTCCGGTCAGAGAGGTTGGTCAGCGTGACCTGCATCAATTCCACGGTATCGTCGGTGGGCGGCACCAGGTTGGTCACTTCCGCGCGCAAGCCGAGCACCGGGTTGACGCGCGCCACTTTGTGCCAGAGCAGCCCGGCTTCCAGCGTGACCTGCTCGCGGCCCTCCAGGCGGGCGGCGATTTGCGGCGCGGAGTTGCCTGTGGCAGACCAGGCGGTCTGACCGTCTACCAGCACCCAGAAGTTTCGCGCGGCCCGCGAGGTGTGCAGGTCCTCCACCGAGACCGGCGGCAGCAGGAAGGTGTGCTGGCCGGTTTTGCTGTCGCCGTGCAAGGTCGGCGTGATGCAAGACATCAGCCCGGCCGCGTTGACCAGCGGGAAGTAGAGAGAGCTGGTCTGCTGCGGGTTTTCCAGGCGAAAGGCGCCGGTGTCGTCAATAAAATGCCAATCTAAATGGGTCATAGTTTCCTCAAGATTAAATCAGAACCTGAGCAAGCGACGGAAATCCAACCGCAAGGGCGCAAAGAAAACTATTAAGGGTCGTTGGCTGGCATTGGATACCGACAAAACCTGCTTACGCCTCCGAGGGTGATTCTACCGGCCACAATGTATGTGTCAGCCGCACAATCTCTGCGCGCTGGGATGGCGAGAGCGGCGCAACCGCTGAGTTAGCGGCGGTGGTGTCGGCGTTTTCCACGATTAACACGGTCGCTTCGGCGCTCAAGGTATGGGTGTGCCACACGTTGTGTTTGATGTTATAGAGCTTCAGCGGTTCCATATCCAGCGCATAAATGGCGGTTACGGAGTCTGCGCCTTCCCCTAAGAAAAGAATGCACCGCCCGGCAAGCAGCACAAACACCTCATCGGTCTCATGATGGCGCTGCATAGAGGTCAGATTTTCCGGCCACAGCTCATCAATCGCGCGCAATACGGCCACCCGCCACGCGTCAAAATCCACGAGAGGCTGGTACCCCGGGCCGGTATAGCTGCCAATTTCCACCAGAGTTTCGGGAATAGTTATCGTCAGGTTCATGGTCAATTTCCTGTTCCCAGCACCACCTGGATGGCGGGGATTTCCCCGGCGCGCACGAGGGCGGCGTAGGGCGCGCCGATGACCTCCCCGGCGAGCTCTACTGTCTGACCAGCGCGCAGGTGCAGGATGATTTTGCGGACGTGGAGGCCAGGCGTATCCAACCGTTCCAGGTTGTGATAGGTGACCGCACAATGGCCAAGGAAGGTAAAGGTAAGGGTGCGCTCCATGCTGAATAACCAGCCGGGCAGCGTCGGTTGGAATCGCAGGCAGAGCTCGCCGTCGCGCAGGAAGAAGGGACGGCGACCGGCCATCATCACGTGCCAGATGTTGAGGAACTCGGCAGTCGCACCGGTGAAGCGGGCGACAAAGCCCGCGCCGTGCAGGGAGGTATCGGGGTGCGCGCTGCTGACCAGAAACGAACAGTTCTCCAGGTGGCTGCGCCCGTAGCGGTGCGGATCCTGGAAGGGGATCAATACACGCTTGAAGTCCTCCAGAAATTCGGTGGTGAGACCGGCTTTCAAGACTTCCAACAGGTACTTGTATTCCATGTGAAGCCAGATGGATTCATTCTCCAGCCAGCCCGGGGTGAAGGCGCGGGCACGCCCGATTTCGTGCGGCTGCGCGGTCAGCGGCGCGTTGACCCGGTACATAGCGAGGGGACGGTCGTAGAGCGCGCTCTCCCGGACGCGGGCGTAGAGCTGGCGTGCGCCGGCGACATCCGGCGCGAGTTTGAGCGCGTGGACCGGCCCTTCCAGGTAAGGGGGCAGCACCACCGGCTCAAAACGCTTCGCGGTCACCCAGGTCTGCCCTGATTCTTCGGCCAGAAGGGCGTAATCGGTGACGGTGTAGGCGAAGTAGGTCGGCGGGAGGCCATCGTTGAGGGCGATGGCGCGTTGCAAGCCCGCCTCCACTTTGGCGAGCAACGCCCGCAGCGGGGGTAACAGCTCGGCGGCAGTGAAGGCGCGCTCCGGCCCGGCGAAACCCAGCCGTGTCTCCGCGCGGAAGTCCTCACGGGCCGTCGCTACCGCGTCCCAATAGGTGAAGTCGCGGTCGGCGTTCGCGGAGGCTGCCCACGCTGCCAGTGCGCCCAGCACACGCTGCAACAGGCCATCGTATTCAACCGGCAGGGAGAGCGTCGCGTCGACGGTCTCGGACAAGGCTTCAATCAGGAAGGTCAGGAGTCGCGCCAGCTCAAAGGTCTCCGGCAGTGAGGAGCCGAACAGTCCCGGCAGGCCGTTGAGCGCGTCGCACCAGCTCGGTTTGCCGGCCTCCATCTCCATGCCCATCCCCCAGGGATCTAAGGTGGCAAACTTGATGAGCGCCAGCGCGAGGAGTTTGCCCGCCACCGTCGTCCGGTAAATCGCGCCCTGGCCGTGCGCCGTGCGCATCAAGTTGGGGGCCTCCGTCCGCGCGGCGATGAGCGCCGCTTTCTCAGCGTCCTCCACCACCGCGCCGTACTGGCGCACCTGGCCGTTCACCAGGCGATATTTCCGCGCGCGCGGCTGCACCACGGCAGGACTGTCAAAGAACGGGACCTCCGGCCGGCCGAAGAGCAGGTCGGCTTTTTGGTCAGGGAAAATGGTGAGATAGGTTTCCAGCAGGTCCAGGTTGTAGAACCAGTGGTCGGTCCAATAGCCCTCGCCGAAGTTGGCGGCGAAGTGCTGTTCCGCGTGCGCCAGCGTCACAGCGACGAATTCCTCCACCGGCACAGCCAGGCTGAGTTCCCGCTCACCGATGACTTTAAGCAGCTGGCCGGGCGTGAAGGGTTGCGCCAGGAGCGGCGCGAGCGCGTCTGGTGGGGAGACCAGCGCGAGAATCTCCGCGCGGTGTTCCGGCGGCACAGTGAAACGGACGCCGTTCACCACGAGTGGGTTGTAGCCATCGGCCTGGATCAGCCCCAGGAAGCTCAAGACGTTGAAAGCGCCTACCCGCGGATTGAAGAGGATATCACAGCGACGGTTCTGGTTCACATCGCGGTAGTTGCCGTTCCCCTGCGAATAAAACTCCGGCGCGAGGTAGAAAGCGTTGTAATCGCGCTCCAGATCACCGTGTTTGCGGGAGTAGATGTGGTAGACAAATGGCTTCTCGGCGTCGCCGAGGAAGAGCGGCCAGCCGCCGCGCAGGACGTTATCCAGGAAGGTCTGGCGGCAATAAGCGTCAAAGGGCGGGGAGCCGGTTTGCGTCGCCACGGTGTCGGTCAGGCGTTGCGCCAGGGCGTGGGCTTCGGCGCGCTTTGCGGCGAGAAAAGTCGCCTGCGCCAGGCGCGGTTGCTGGCGGTTGAGTTGCGCCAGCGTGGGCGCGTGCCCGACGATGGCATAGAGCGTTAGAGATTCGCCGGGGGCCAGCGTGTGGCTCAGGCCGAAGAAGCCGCAGGGCGTTTTCCCGGTGGTGATTTGCCGCTCCGCCAGGAGCACGGCAAGCGGCTCCCGCCGGAAGCGGTCGGGCGCGTTCAGCGCGGTGTTCTGCCCGAAGACCAACGCGGGGTCTACCAGCGCCGGGAGCAACCGTGAGGCTGTCCCGGCGCTCACAAAGGCGAGGTAGAAGTGGCCGGCCTGGATGGCGCCGACCTCGGCGGTATCGGCGGCGCTGGCCTGGAGGCGGTAGAACGGGACGCCCTGTTCCAGGTTGTCCACTTGCATCCAGGCTTCCAGGGTGCGGCTGATTTCTTTCAACTGCCAGTTATCCACGCCGTAGGGGACGATCTGCGGGAGGCCGTCCAGTATTTCCAGCGCCAGGGGGGCCGCGCCAACGTTGGTGAGCGTCACCTGGCGCACCAGCCCGGCGAGGGGCTCGCCCGGCAGCGTGAAGTAGAGGACGCCGGTCTGGAGGCCATGCGCGGCGCTGATGGTCTGCAATTCCAGTTCGTTCATCCCCACCAACATCCGGGCTGCGTCGTCAGGCTGCCAGGGCGAAAAAGGCTCGTACAGGGTGGAACCGGCGGCGTGCTGCACTTTGATGAATGTGCGGAAGCCGGTCCAGGGGGTGGCCTGATACGCTTTGTTCGCCGGTTGGAACTCCAGGATGGGGCAATCCTTGCTGGCAACGCCCAGGCTGGCAATCGCCTGCCCCCGGTTCACGTAGAAAACCCAGAGCGGCGTGCCCAATGGCCCGGCAATCCCCGGCAGGAAACTGGCGAAGGGACGCAAACGGGCGTAGTCTTCAATGACAAAGCGGTTGGCAGCGTCCACGTAATAGTTCTCGGTCATGCGCACCACGTGCTCCTCTGAGAATAGAAACCAGTTAAGGAGTGAGCAGAGAGCAGCAGGTAGCAGTTCCTGTTTCCTGTTCACCGCTCACGGCTCACATTTTCCTCCACCCGCAGGTGAACGCCTTCTGAAAGGATGAAGGATGAAGGCGGAAGGATGAAAAAGTCTGGCGTGATATTCCTTGTCATCATGGGTTCGTAGTGAGGCGCTTGAGCGCCGTCTTGACTGGCTGAAGCGCGTCACTACAAACCCTTTGAACCGTTGGAAACATCAAGGTTGGGCGGCGCGATAGACCCGGACGTAATCTACCTGGTACTGCGCCGGGAAGGCGG
>CAYTGR010000102.1:0-8030 GCA_964437445.1 uncultured Anaerolineales bacterium
CCCTCAAGCCGGCGGCGAGAAACGTGGCAATTCGGGGCCGGGCACCGGCGGCTGAGTGGGCGGCACGCTCTCCCTGACCCGTGGCTGTCGTCCCAACCAGCCCGCCCACAGCCGCAGCCAGAGACGGAGCCAGAGCCGCAGCGCCTGACCCTTCGCGGCCGGCGGCAATGGCTCCCGCCCGTAGCAAACCTGCACATAGAGCGTGACCAGCTGCTCCAGCTCCCAAACCGCCGGGAAAAGCACCCCCGGCCATTGAACACGTTCTACCAGCTGCGGGATCCAGCCTCTGAAAGCCGCGACGAATTCGTAAGGCGTATCCCCGGTCCGGGCCGGAAGCCCCAACCGCTGAGTCTGACGCCGGAGGCGCAGGTAAACCGTTTGCAGGACCACCGCCAGTGGCTTCAACGAGAGGCGCACCAGGTCCACTACCAGCGCCAGAAACCCCAGCCCCACCAAACCCAGCAGACCCCATCGCAGCCAGGTCCAACCAGCCCAGGGCTGTGACGAGGGTTGGTAGGCCAATGGCGTTAAAGGCCCCCGTGACTCCGGCCACGTCAGCGCCTCCGTGGCCGCCGAGCGCTCCAGCGGCGGCCGGCCCCCGGTCGGCTCAAATTCAATCCAGCCGTAGCCGGGAAAGTAGATCTCCACCCAGGCGTGCGCGTCGGCTTCGGTGACGATGTAGCGGGCGTTGGGCGCATCGTAGCTCCCGCTGGCGTAACCGATCACCAACCGGGCCGGTAGCCCGGCGGCTCGGGCCAGGACCACCATCGCCGTGGCGTAGTAATCGCAATAGCCCCTTTGGAGATCAAACAGGAAAAAGTCGGCTACATCCCGGTCCGGGAGCGGCAGGGGCACTTCCAGCGTGTACGGGAATTGGCGCAGGTAGGTTTCCAGGGCGCGCGCCCGGTCATAGGGCGTGGGTGCCGTCGCCGTCAGGTCACGGGCTAAGGCCAGCACGCGAGCGGGCACGCTGTCGGGCAGCGCCAGATAGTGTTCCATGTCTGGCGGGTAGGCGGTGCCGGCAGCACGCAATTGTTCTTCGCTGACCACCGTGACCAGGGAATCGGCCCGATAACTTTCCACTGTGGCCAGCGCACCGAACATGTCCCCTGGGCCACGCCAGGCCACCTCAAAGGGCTGGTCCACGGAGAGCAACGCTCCGGCCACATGCAGGATGGACCCGGTCTTGCCGATCACCTGCACCTCCTGGCGCACCCGGTGCTGGTACGTTTGCACGGTGGTCGTCAATAATTGGCCCGGGCCATAGGCATAGAGCGCTGTTCCACTGGTGAGCCAACCCCGTCCGTTGTAAATATCATAAACGGTGCCCCGCCAGTAGTACCGGAGGGGCTTGGCCGGCAGACTCTCCAGCGGGCCGGGCGGCAGATCGCCGGTGCGGATGACCATGACCACCTCGCGCGCCAGGTCCGGGCCGCCGGTCAAAAGGTGATGGCGCGGCAGCCCCGGTTGGCTGACCTGCTCCAAGCCAGTGGTCGGCCTGGCTACCGGTTTCGGCTGCAGGCCCAGCGATTCGGCCACTTCCCCCTGCTCCTCAGTGCGCTGCGCGGTCAGTTTGCGGAACCAATCGCGGAAGTTTTCCACCGAGAAGGCCGGCGCCAGCGCCGCCAGGGCTACCAACGCTATTGACACGGCCAGCGCCGCCGCCGTCAGGTCCAACCGGATATCCCGGGAGAAATCAATCCCCAAGGCCTGCCAGCGCTGTTCGCGGCTCTGGTGGCCGCTGAAGGCCATCGCCAGCAACGTCGTGCCCAACACGGGCAAAAGGATATAGGCGTTGCCCCCTACATAAGAAATAGCCGAGGCCACCAGGGCTCCGGCCGGCGCAATCGCCAACAAGGGCTGGTTGCGCCGCCGCAAAATCCAGCCGGCCCAGGCGGCCGTTAACCACAGCGCCAACCCCCAGACCAGCGCCGTCGCCACCGGGTCGTAAGTCGGCGTCCCCTTAAAGAGGAGCTGGCCCCAATGCCCCGCCCGCCCCCAGAGCGTGACCACGTTGGCCCACATGGCAGTCCAGGCCAGGCCGATGGACTCCCACGCCGGGGGAGATAGCACCAGGGGCCGTTTGCCCACGGTCGCCGCGATCAGCTCGCCCAGCCAGCGCAGCGCCGTCCCGCTCACCTGCCAGAGCGCGCCGAGCAACGCTCCAACGGCGGGCCCTAACCGGCCCACGCGCCAGGAGAGGAATTCCATGCCGATCAACACCCCCAGCGGCGCGCTCACAGCACCGGGCAGCGGCAGCCAGCCCAGTCCCCACCCCACCAGCAACCCCAGAAAAGCCAGCGGGAGCAGCAGCGCCAGGTCCAGGCCGCGCACGGCATCCGTCAGGCCCAACACAACCGCCAGCAGCCCTAATGAGAGCAGGAGCAACGGCATGAGAAAGATATAGTTTTTCATCCGAGCGTCCTCCACCCGGTATCCAGCCTCGGATGAAGCGGTACGGCCCGCCCGGTGCCCAGCACACGCCATTCCCACTGGCCCTGACGCCCCGGCCGCGCTTCCGGCCGGTCCAGCAAGTCGCGCGTGATCACATAATGGGCGACCCCCATTTGGGTTAACAGGGTCGTGGTAGAAGTGACCGTTTGCGTTCCCCCAAAGGAGAGCGGATCCAGCAACAACACGGTGGGAATGACGCCCCGGCGCAGGATGGGCACCAGCGCCTCTACCCACCCGCCGGCCGCGTCCGCGGTGATGAGGACAAGGCTGGCCCGTTGCCCGATGGTCGCCCCGGTCCGCGCCAGCAGCTCAGCCAGCGGCACAGTTCCCCGGTTGACCAGCGCCAGCGCCCGCAAGATCTCCCACCGTTGACCGTCACCCGCCTCCGGCTTGAGCCAGACGAGCGATTGGCCGTGGGTGACCAGCCCGACCGCCTGGCCGTCGCGGATCCCCCGGTCTGCCAAAGAAGCCGCCAGGATGACACCGTGCTCCTCAGTGGAATCCGCCCCTTCCCCCAGCTGGACCCGGCGGTCCAGGTCCAGGCAGATCCACCAGTCACCGGCCGGTGTGCTGTCAAAGAGCCGCACATAGAGCTCGCCGCGCCGGGCGGAGGTAGGCCAGTGAATCCAGCGGAGGCTATCGCCAGGGGCGTATTCGCGCACGCCGGAGGCGCTGACGGTTCGTTCCGGCGCGTTGGCGCGCGGGCGGCCCTCGCCGGCCCGGCCGCCAGGGGCGACCTCAATCGCCGGCAACGGCACAATGGGCGGCAGCACTAACAACGGCGTGGAGGCCGGGTAATCCAGCGTGACCGTGTAAAACCCCAGGGGATCGCCGGTCCGCAGGCTGGTCGGTCCCAGCACAAAGAGGCCCCGGCGGTTGCAGACCGCCTCGGTGTGCCAGCGGATCGCGCTGTCGGCGGTGACCCCGGTCCCCCGGCCCACCCGGTAGCCGGGGAGCGTGGAATGGTCCGCGATCTCCACCCACAAAGCCGGGATCCAGCTGTTGTTCTCTAAGGTGAACCGTTCCACCATCTGATCGCCGACCTGGGCCCAGCCGAAACGCCGCTCGCGGGTGAGCCGCAGGCCCCGCGCCAGGGTCCGCGACCAGAGGTAGCTCAGCAGCCAAGCGCCCCCCAGCCCCACCAGCAAAATCCGCCAGCCTTTATAGGGCGTCAGCAGCTGCAGCAACAACACCAGGGCCACCAGCCCCGGGGCCAGCCAGCCGTTCAATTTCAAGCGTGGATCGAGGAAGCGTTTCATCAGGATGCAGTAGGGAGTTACCCTACCCCCCCTCCTCTCACAACGTGGGGACCGGCACCGTCTCCAGCAGCTCGCGCAGGAGCTGCTCGGCGCTCTGGTCGCGGAGGCGGGCCGCCGGGCCCAAAATTAACCGGTGTCCCAACGCCGGGACGGCCAACCCCTTGATGTCATCGGGCAGCACAAAATCGCGCCCTTGCATGGCCGCCCGCGCCTGCCCGGCCCGGTAAAGCGTCAAACTGCCGCGCGGGCTGGCCCCTAAGAAGACATCGGGATGGTGGCGGGTCTGCTGCATCAGGTCCACGATGTAACGTTTGACCGATGGCGCGACGTGCACCGCCTTGATGGCCTCCTGCGCCGCCAACAGTTCCTCCACCGTGACCACCGGTTCCAGTTCCGTGATGGGATGGTGGTATTGCTGCCGGTCTAAGATGGCGATCTCGTCGTTCGTCTCCGGGTACCCCAGGCGGACGCGGAGCAGGAACCGGTCCAGCTGCGCTTCGGGCAGCGGGAAGGTCCCCTGATACTCAATCGGGTTCTGCGTCGCCAGCACCAGGAAGGGGGCCGGCAGCGAGTGGGTGACGCCGTCTACCGTCACCTGGCGCTCCTCCATGGCCTCCAATAACGCCGCCTGCGTCTTGGGCGTGGCGCGGTTGATCTCGTCGGCCAGCACGACCTGCGCCAGCACCGGGCCGGGGCGGAATTCAAACTGACGCGTGTTCTGGTTGAAGATGGAAACGCCGGTCACGTCGCTGGGAAGCATATCGGGGGTGAATTGAATGCGGCTGAAAGAACAATCCAGTGAGCGGGCCAGGCTGCGGGCGAGCATCGTCTTGCCGACGCCGGGCACATCTTCCACCAACAGATGCCCCTGGCAGAGCAATCCGACAACGGCCAGCTCCACAGTAGCGCGCTTGCCGACGATCACCCGTTCCACGTTGGTGATGATTTTCTGGGCCAAGGTTTTGACGTCCGCAGTCATGAAAGCCTCCTGGAAAGATAGCATTTTTAGGCCGCCTTCGCCGGCCAGCGAGTGGTGGTGCGCAAACACACTATACAAAATAGGGGCCAAAAAGCAAATCGGTTCAGTCCAGAAGGGGAGAAAGTTACATACCCGGACTTACGTCAGCCTGTAGTGACGCCTGCGGGCATCGCTGAGGGGCTAAGAGCGGCTGAAGCCACCACTACCAACGGGAATTGGCGTCAGTCCCCATCCCCAAGAGCCGCCGCCGCAGCCCCCAGGTAGCCCCATAACGAGCATGGTTGACCCAGCCCTGCGCTGCCGCCGTCACCGGCCGCGGGTGAGCGCCCGCGTGGATCGTGCTAAAAGTAAAAAAGGCCGGCTGGGAGGCTAAGCCGCCCCCCAGACCCACCAGCTGATAAGCGTCACCGCCAGCGTTGCCAGACCCACGATCAGAAAGGTGCGGCGATGTCGGCGCATGGAGACCTCCTCTGAAAATCAGTTAAGGAGTGAGCAGAGAGCAGTGTTCCTGTCTCCTGCTCACCGCCCACTGCTCACATTTTCATCCCACCGCCGGTGAACGCCAGTTCAGGGGGAATCCTCTGAACATAGCCTGGTCGTCAACCGCCACTGAATCGGTTAGCCGTGGCGGGCAAGAGTAGCGCGAACTTCAGTTCGCCCCCCACCGCTTGCAGTCAGCCACTTCAGCACCATCGCGGCACGCTGAAGCATTGAAAGATCAACAGTTTCATTGTATGGTCTGTGGTCCGTGGTCCCGCTTAAAACCCTTCCAGCTTGCTCAGATCTACAATCCCTTCCGCCAGGGCCGCCAGCTGTTGGAGCAGCGCCAGCCGGTTCTGGCGCACCGCCGGGTCGAGGTCCATCACCAGAATCTCCACGAAGAAGCGCTCAATCAGCGGCACCAGGGGCTGGAAGGCGGTGAGGAAGCCCGCCACGGTGCGGCCGGCGGCGACCTGCGCGGCCACGGCCACCAGCGCCTCGTAGAGCGCGCGCTCCGCCGGCTCGGTGAGGCGCGCGACCTCCAGCGCGTAGCGCGGCTGGTCGCGGGTGATGCGGACGCAGCGGGCGTAGTTGTCCAGCGTCGCGGCCCAATCCGGGCGGGCGACCCAGGCGGTCAGCTCTTGGGCCGCCACCCGCGCCCGGGTGGGATCATCTCCCTGCGCCGCCAGGACGGCCGCCACCACATCATAGGCGAAGCCCTCCTCGCGCAGCGCGCCTTCCAGACGGCCGGTGACGAACTCCAGCGCCGCCTGCAACGCCTCTGGCGTGGCCGGCACCGGCAGTGCCCGCGCCGCCTGCGCCAGTCCCTCCCGCACCGAGAAGGGTTGCCCCTGCGCCAGCAGCAGTTGGACCACCGCCGCCGCGGCCCGCCGCAGCCCGTAGGGGTCTGCCGAGCCGGTCGGCGCCAGCCCCACCGCAAAGAGGCCGGCCAGGCTATCTAAGCGGTCGGCCAAGGCCAGCGCCACCCCCACCCGGCTGGCCGGCAGCGCATCCCCGGCGTAACGGGGGAGGTACTGCTCCGCCAGCGCCTGCGCGACCGGCTCCGGTTCGCCGGCGCGGCGGGCATATTCGCGCCCCATGATCCCTTGCAGGCTGGTCATCTCCACCACCATCTGCGTCCCCAAATCGGCCTTGCTGAGATGCGCCGCGCGCGCCAGGTGGGACTGCTCCTCCGGCGTCAGCCCCAGCCGCTCCCCCACCCAGGGCGCGAGCACCTCCAGCCGCTGCGCTTTATCCAGCATGGAGCCTAAGGTCTCCTGGAAGGTCAGCGTGCCGATCCGGGGCAGGAAAGCCTCCAGCGGCTTGCGGATATCCTGCGCGTAGAAGTATTCAGCATCGGCAAAGCGGGCGCGGATGACGTCGGCGTTGCCCTGCGTGACCAGGGCCAGGTGCTCGCGCCCGCCGTTGCGCACGGCGATAAAGTAGGGGAGCAATTTCCCTTCCGCCGTCAGCACCGGGAAGTAACGCTGATGCTTTTTCATCACCGCGATGAGAATCTCCGGCGGCAGCGCCAGATAACGCTCCTCAAAGGTGCCGCGCAGCGCGGTCGGCAGTTCCACGAGGTTGGTCACCTCGTCCAGCAGCGCCGGGTCGTCGTAAAAGACCCCGCCGACCTCCCCGGCCAGCGCCGTCACCTGGCGGCGGATCGCGTCGCGGCGGGCGTCCACGTCCACCACGACGCCGGCGCTCGCCAGCGTGTTGAGGTAGCCGGTTGCGCCGGCCAGCGCCAGTTCCGGCGAACCGGCCGGGCGCGGCCCGCGCGTGACGCGGCCGCTGGTCACGCCGGCGTAGGTGAAGGGGACGACCGTCTCGCCGTGCAGGGCGACGAGCCAGCGGATGGGGCGGCTGAAGGCCACGCCGGTCTCGTTCCAGCGCATCGCCCGCCCAAAGTGCAGCCCGGCGATGAGGCCCGGCAACAGCTCGGCGAGCACCTCGGCGGCGGGACGGCCCACGTCACGCTTGAGGGCGACAACGTACTGCCCGCCGGCCATCTCCTCCACCCGCAGGGCTTCCACTGAAACGCCCTGCGCGCGGGCAAAGCCCTCGGCGGCGCGGGTCGGCTTCCCGGCGGCATCGTAGGCGGCCTTGACGGCCGGCCCTTTGACCACCCGCTCCTGATCGGGCTGGCGCAGCGCCAGGTCTTCCACCCAGAAAGCCAGCCGGCGCGGGGTCGCGCCGAAATGGATGTCACCGTGGGCCAGACGGGCAGCGTCCAGCGCCGGGCCGACGGCGGCTTGCAGCTGTGCCAGCGCCTCGGTCACATCCCCGGCGGGGAGCTCCTCCGTCCCCAGCTCAAACAAAAACGGGGCGGACGCCACCGCCTGATCACTGACGGCTGACGGTTGAGGGCCGGCGGCTGACGGCTGACCACTCTCCTCCAACGGCAACAGCAAGGGAACGGCCGGGGCGGCCGGGGTTGAACGCAGGCCGGGTCGCCCGGTCCAGGGAAAGTCGGCCCGCTCGCGCTGCGCCAGGTACGCTTCCGAGGTGCGCCGGGCCAGCGCGCGCATCCGCTTGAAGAAGCGCGCCCGCTCGGTCACGCCGACCGCACCCCGCGCATCCAACAGGTTGAAGGTCTGCGAGCAGCGCAGCACATAATCATGCGCCGGCACAACCAGCCCGGCCTCCAACGCCGCCACCGCCTCTTGCTCGTACAGTGCGTAGAGCGTCTGCAAGCGGGCCACGTCGGCCAGCTCAAAGTTGTAGCGGCAGTAATCCACTTCCTGATCCTTGAGGATCTCACCGTAGGTGTGCCGGCCGTCCCAGTCAATCTCCCAGACCGAACGGACACCCTGGAGGAACATCACGATGCGCTCCAGGCCATAGGTGATCTCCAC
>CAYTGR010000103.1:0-3363 GCA_964437445.1 uncultured Anaerolineales bacterium
GCCATTCGCTATGACCAACCCTCCCCGCCCGCTATCCTGGCTCGTCCTGCTCAGTTTGCTCCTGGGACTGAGCACCTCGGCGCGCGCGCCTGCCCCCTGGCAGGCCTGGACCTGTGACCTGGCCGGTTGCGCGCCGGGTCTGGCCGTGCGCTGGACGCCCTCCCCACCGCCCCCTTGCCCACCGCTCGCTTTCCCGGCGGATTGGGAGCTCCAGGCCTCTCTCTACACAGATGTCACCGGTGACAGGCTCCCCGAATGCGTGCTCCTGGTCTGGCGGCCCTGGCGGGATTGGCCGATCATGCGCTGGGCCAAAGGCCCCAGTCCCATCGTCGCTAACCACGACGCTGCCGGCTACAGCGCCCATGTGATCCTGGTCACCCCGCAGGGCAGCGGGGAATACCGCGAGCTCTGGGCCGGCTCGGCGCTGGCCGTGCCGGTGTTGCAGCTGGCTGTGGGTGACGTGGATGGGAACGAAAAGCCGGAATTAATCGTCTTAGAAGGAACCTATAGCGCCGGGCGGTCCGGTCCGGCCCGCCAGCTCGCCGTCTGGTGGTGGAACGGGTTCGGCTTCAACCTGCGCTGGCGCAGCCCACCCGGTCGCTTCACCGCCCTGACCCTGGCCGATCTCAACGGCGACCAGGTCCAGGAAATCCTGGTGCAATAGCCGATCAGGGGGCAGAGAGCAGTGAACAGTGAGCAGGGGAGAGTGAGCGGTGAACAGAGAGCAGAGGATAGTGAGCAGGAAGCAGGGAGCAGGAAGCAGTGAGCGGTGAGCAGGAAAAGCAGTGGCTCAGCGAGTCAGGGTGTCAAGGGCCTGAGGTATCAGTGAATCAGTGAGCAAAGGGAGTGTGCCATGAACCGCAAATTGTTGCAGACGATGTTACTTGTGTCAGCGTTGATCAGCCTCTTGGGCTGCCAGTTTTTCGTGCCCACGCCGGCGCCTATCGTTCCTCCCCAGCCGACGGCCACCACCGCAGCGCCCACGGTACCGCCCACAGCGCCGCCCGCGACCACCACGCCCTCTGTCCCCCCTGTGGAGCTCCCCGCCGACGTGCGGGCCGCGGGCTTTGCGCAGCTCTACCGGCCCCTCGCGGTGGAGCTGCCCGCGCGCTACCAGGGCGAACCTTACACCCTGCCGGTGGCGTTAACGGCGGTGCCCAACGCCGGCCATTACACCTTCAGTCCGGCCCAGCAGGCCCTCTTACAACAGAACGGCTTTGTGGTGATCCCTGCCGAGTGGCTGGAATTCTTCCAACTCTACGAAGCGGTCCGCTATGACGAGCAACCGGTCTTTGTCACCACCGACGCGGTCTACCATGTCTATCACCTGCTCTTTGATAAACTCCTGCGCGATCTGGAACGCGAGCGGTTCATCCCCATTCTGGAAACGCTGACCAACGCGCTGGCCGGCGCCGCCCAGGCCCAGTATGAGCAGGCGCGGGGCACGCCGCTGGAAGACGCCGCCCGCCGCGTCTGGGGCTACTTCGTCGTGCCGCAGCAGCTCCTGCTGGCTGCCCCGCCGCCTATCCCGACCCCGGTACAGGCCGAGGTGCAGCAAGAGCTCGCGCAGATCGCGGCCCATGATGGCATCTACATGTCCCCCCTGCTCACCCTGCCGGAAGCGTTCCAGCCGGGCCAGCCGTGCGCTCCCAACGCGACGCCTGAGGAAGCGGCCAAATTCTACTGTGAGGATTACAGCCAGTACGTGCCGCGCGGCCACTACACCCGCGATGAGCGGCTCCAGCGCTACTTCCGCGCGATGATGTGGTACGGGCGGATCAACCTGCGGCTCAAGCAGCCACGCGAGACACAGATGGCGCTGCTCATCACCCGGCTGCTCCGCCAGACCACGGTGGACGGCGCCTCCGCGGCCGGCCTCTGGGCCAACATCTACGACCCGACCGCCTTCATGGTGGGCAAGGCTGACGATCTGGGCTTCCACGAGTACGGCGCGGTGATGGAGGCCGTCTACGGGCCGGAACCCACGCTGGCCCTGCTCGCCGACGATACCTATCTGCAAACCTTCATCCAGACTGCGCGCCAGCTGCCGCCACCCCAGATCAACTCCATGTGGGTCTACATCTGGGAGGATAAGACGGACGTGACCCAGGGCTTCCGCTTCATGGGACAGCGTTTTGTACTGGATGCCTACATCTTTGGGCAGCTGATTGAGCGTAACGTCAAAGACCGCTGGCTGCCCAAAGGACTGGATGTCTTCGCGGCGCTGGGGAGCCCGGAGGCCTACACCATCCTGCAGGAAATGGGCGAGACTGAGTACCTGCATTACGATGAGCAGCTGACGAAAGTGCAGAGCCAGCTCGCCGCCCTGGAGCAGGATTCCTGGACCCAGAACCTCTACTGGAACTGGCTCTACGCGCTCCAGCCGCTCGGCGACCCTAAGGGCGAGGCCTATCCGCCCTTCATGCAGACACAGGCGTGGGCGCGCAAAGACCTGCACACCGCCTTGGGCAGCTGGACCGAGCTCAAGCACGACACCATCCTCTACGCTAAGCAGGTGATGGCGGAGCTGGGTGGCGGCGGAGAAGAAGAAGCGCCGCCGCGCGGTTACGTGGAGCCGAACCCCACAGCCTATGCCCGGCTGCGGGCCCTGACGCAGATGACGCGCGCCGGCCTGGACGAGCGCGGGTTGCTGGAGGGGCAGGGCACCCTTGCCCAAACTGCCTATTACCTGGAAGAGCTGGATGAGATGTTAGGGTTCTTGCAAAGCGTGGCCGAGCGCGAACTACGGGGCGAGGCGCTCAGCGATGACGAGTACTTCCGCCTGAAGTACTTTGGCGGCTGGCTGGAGCGGGTAACGATGGCCGCCGCCGATACCCCCGAGGGGAGCTACGCCAACGAGTTCAGCGAGGACGAGCAGGCCGCCCTGGTCGCCGATGTGGCCACCGACCCGCAGGGCCAGGTCTTGGAAGAGGCCACCGGCCGCATCTACGAAATTTACGTCGTCGTGCCGGATGGGCGGGGCGGGCTGGTGCTGGCCAAAGGCGGCGTCTACTCCTACTACGAATTCGCCTGGCCGCTCAGCAACCGGCTGACCGACGAGGCCTGGCGGGCGCTGGTCACGGAGGGCCAGCAACCGGCGCAGCCGGCGTGGACGAGTTCTTTTATCGCCCAGTAACCGCTCAGCTAAGTCTTGGTCAAACAAAAGGGGGACTTTGTGCGCGGCTTCATTGCGCACAAAGTCCCCCATGCTTTTCTCTCCGCCGCGCAAAGTGCATCCTGGTCGGCCCCTGCCTTGCCATTCACCGCTTGCGTCTTATGGCAAACTGAAGTTTGCCCCACCTCCCCTGAAAGTCAGATTGAACCGCAGCCGGCCGGTTTGTTTTCAGGCCAGCTAACTGTAGC
>CAYTGR010000103.1:3463-7199 GCA_964437445.1 uncultured Anaerolineales bacterium
AAAGCGCCGCACTACAAATTCTCCATAAATCAGTGAGTCAGTGTATCATGCAAACTACAACCGTTTCATCCAGACCTTCTTTGTTGAGCGCCAATCTGCTCTATCTGCTCTCCATGGGGCTGATAGTCACCCTCGGAGCGTGGCTCCAGGGCTGGAGCTTCGGCTGGGGGCTGATCCTCACCGAGCTATTGCTGATCCTGCTGCCGGCCCTGCTCTTCATCCGCTTGACCGGTGTGCCGCTGCGGGCGACCCTGCGCCTGCGGTGGCCGGGTTGGCCGCTGGCCCTGCTGGGAGCGCTGGTCGGCGCGGGGCTCTGGCCGCTGGGCCTCTTCCTGGAGACGATCAGCGCAACACTCTTTGGCTATGTTCCCTCTACATCGTCCCACTATCTGCCTGCTACGCCCGGTCAGGCGGTGGTGTTCTTCGTGGGATTGGCGCTCTGCGCGCCCTTGTGTGAAGAGGCCCTCTTTCGCGGCTATCTCCAGCGCGCCTATGAGCGGCGCAGCGCCCGGGCGGCACTGTGGAGCGTCTGGCTGCTCTTCGCCTTTTTCCACCTGCGACTGCAAGGGCTGCTGGCGTTGCTGCCAATTGCATTAGCGTTGGGGTATCTGGCACAGCGCAGCGATTCCCTGGTCCCCGGCATCCTGGCGCACTTCGCTAACAATGGCCTTCAAGCCGGCCTGGTGATCGGGCAAAGTCTGTTCCAATGGAACCTGACAACGCCAGCATTTGCCGTCACGCTGGGTGGATTGCTCTTCGGCGGCCTGCTGCTGGCTGCACTGAGCCTCTGGCTTTTGGGGCGGCTGACCCGGCCGGAACCGATCATCCCCGTCGCCGAGTCGCGTCCCTGGTATATCTGGGCAGCGCCGCTCCTGGTGGCAGCCGCGCTCTACAGTTACGCCGCCTGGAGCGAATGGGCCTTCAACCAGGCTCCGGCACGCCTGGCGTCACCGCTCACGCTGCAAGCGCCGGCCTGGGAACAACCCGCCCACTGGACCTACGAGATCCGCGACCGGGCCGCGACTCGCCTCGGCGAGGCCGATTGCCGGCTCCAGCCCGACCCCGTGGCCTTCGTGTTGACCTGTCATCAGCAGTACGACGCCTCTGAGGTGCACCAGGGCAACAGCTCTTACTACGTAGCCAGGACCGACCAGACGTTGACCGCCTGGTGGCAGCGTGACGCATTGCACTTAATTGCCCTGGAGGCCAGGGGGCAAATCGCTGACCAGCCCATCTACGCGGCGCTGGAAACGCGCCCCGGGGCGCTGGCGCTCACCAACCACTTCGGCGCTGAGATTACCCGCACAGCCACACTATCCACCGAGATTTTACTCAACGACGAGTGGCCCTGGCGGCTGGCGGGCCTGCCGTTTGCTGAGGGCTTCCTGGGCCGGGCGCCGTTAGTCCGGGCGCTCTACGCCGAGCCGCAGCCGGCCGAGAGCTATATCCGCGTGCCCGGTACCGAGCCGTTGACCACGCCGGCAGGCGATTTCACGGCCTGGAAGGTGACGTTGACTTACCAAACCGCGTATGCCACACCGGTGGAAACGGCCTGGTACGACGTTGTGGCTCCGCATCCGCTGCTGAAATACGACAACGGCGTGCTCGTCTTCACACTGACCGGAAAAGAGTAACGCATGAGCTCGCCGCGCTTCCCGCCTGTAGCCGGCCTGCTGGTCGGGATCACGGCCGCCTCCACCGCCGCGATCTTCATCCGGCAGGCGCAGACGGCCATCCCGTCGCTGGCGGTGGCCGCCTGGCGGCTGGCGCTCGCCTCGCTGCTTCTGGCCCCTTTCGCCCTGGCGACCCGGCGCGCGGAGTGGCGGCAGCTCACCCGGCAGGAATGGCTGCTGGCGCTGGTCTCCGGCGTGATGTTAGCGCTGCACTTTGCAGCCTGGATCAGCTCGCTGGCGCTGACCACGGTTGCGGCCTCCGTCTCGCTGGTCGCCACCAGCCCGCTCTTCATCGGCGTCCTCTCGCACTTCGTGCTCAAGGAGCGGCTGACCCACCAGATGTTGATCGGCCTGCCGTTAGCGCTGGTCGGGACGGTGGTCGTGGCGTGGGGTGACGCTGGCCAGGGGACACACCGGTTGACCGGTGACCTGTTAGCGCTGCTCGGCGCGGTCGGCGCGGCGGGTTATTTCCTGATCGGGCGGCGGTTGCGCGGGCGGTTATCGCTCCTGGCCTATATCTTTCCGGTCTACGGGACGGCCGCGGTCGTGCTGATGGCGCTGGCCGCGTTTTCCGGCGCGCCGCTGGGCGGCTATGGGGGCTCCACCTGGCTCTGGCTGCTGTTGCTGGCGCTGATCCCCCAGATTGTGGGCCATTCGTCGCTTAACTGGGCGCTGGCCTACCTGCCGGCGACCTACGTCGCGGTGGTGACGTTGGGCGAACCCATTGGATCTTCCACGCTGGCCTGGCTCCTGTTGCACGAACCGCCGACGGTGGTCACGGTGGCTGGCGCGGCGCTGATCCTGGGCGGGATCGTGGTTGCCACCCGGACATCAGCATAAAAAAGGCGAGGCAACACCTCGCCCCACGAGGTTTTGAACGTATGCCTGATCGCGTTTTATTGGGTGTTTTCGCCCATCCCGACGATGAATCCTTCGGCCCCGGCGCGACGCTGGCGAAGTACGCGCGCGAAGGGGCAACTGTCCATGTCTGCATCGCGACCGACGGCGCGGCCGGCTCTTACGACGCGGCCGCCGTAGCGGGCGGGCAGCTCTCTCTGGCCGAACAACGGCTGGAGGAGTTGCGCTGCGCCTGCCAGACGCTCGGTGTGACGTTACACCTGTTGGGGTACCGCGACAGCGGCATGGAGGGCGCCCCCGATAACCAGGACCCGGCCAGCCTCTATCAGGCTCCGCTGGAGGAGGTGGCCCGCGCCATCGCCTGCCTCATCCGTGAGCTGCGCCCGCAGGTCGTGCTCACGCACGATCCGACCGGCGGCTACTTCCACCCCGACCACATCAAGATCAACCGGGCGACGCAACTGGCCTTCACGCTGGCCGGCGATCCGGCCTACCTGGACGGCGGCGGCGCGCCCTGGCAGCCGGCCCGGCTCTACTACACGGTGATTCCACGCTCGGCGCTCAAGTGGGTGCTGGCGGTGATGCGGCTGCGCGGCCAGGATCCGCGCCGGGCCGGGCGCAACGGCGACATTGACCTGACCCGCGTCGGTGTGCCCAACGACCAGCTCCACGTGCGGTTAAACGTGGGGCCTTACGTCGCGGTCAAAGAGCAGGCGAGCGCCTGCCATCGCAGCCAGGGCGGCGGCGGGCTGCAACGCCGGCTACCGGCCTTCCTGCGCCGCTACACCCAGCGTTACGACATGTTCATGCAGGCCTATCCGCCGGCCGCACGCCCCCACCGCGATCTGTTTGCCGGGTTGCAGGAAGTATGGAGTACGGAATAGGGAGTAAGGAGTGAAGTTAAGGAAACAGGGCTTATGCACTTTCCGTGAACGCTTAACCTCCGTAGCCCCGTAGTGACGCCTTCAGGCGTTCCCGTGGCGCTAAGAGCGGCTGAAGCCGCCACTACGAACCCCATCCTGCGTAAGTCCTCCTCATGAAAATAATGCTCTGAGTTCGTAGTCAGGCGCTTTAGCGCCGTCTGAGCCGTCTGAGCCGCGCTGAAGCGCGTCACTACGAGCCTATTTTCATCCCATGGCTGGTGAACGCCAGTTCATGGGGGATTCCCTTGAGAATAGAAACCAGTCAGGTAGTGAGCAGAGAGC
>CAYTGR010000104.1:0-7039 GCA_964437445.1 uncultured Anaerolineales bacterium
CAGCAACACCCAGTAGCGATCACGGACTTGCACGATAGAGCCGACATTCATGCTGGTGGCACCGTCCTTGAGAGCAGAGTTTGACCCGCATCCGGTTCTGGTGTGATTGTATGCCGCCTGGACCAAAGCGCAACCCTGGGGGAAGGCGCCGCTCTTCAAGCCGGGCAGACAAGAGCGCTCGGTGGTCAGCAAACATCATGATTGCTGCCGGCGTCGTCCCGTTGCCGGATACGGTCCGCGCGGCCGAGCGGACGCTGGCGTGGGGGCTCTGGGCGCTCCTGGCGTCCAGCGAGGAGGTCGGGCTGGAACTCAAGCAGGGGTATCCGCCGTTTGGGTGAGGGGACGGCGAATCAATGAGCCGGCCATCAGCAAAAAGTTACGCGATTTTGCACCCTGAATGACGTCGTTTTACGGATTGACAGCCCGATTTTTGGGCAGTACAATCATGCTTGGTTGCTCAAAGTTGCAATCTTATTACGACGGCGCGAAAGTGTGGGAAGCGCAGCAAGTGGGCGCCACGATGCCCGTCACCACCGTCTTCCTGGGCGCGGTGGAGATCACGCTCTCCCCCACGGGCCGGATCACCCGCACCTACTACTTTGTCCACGGCCAGCGGAGCGCCCTGCGGGAGCAGCGCAGCGACGGGATAGGGGTATACTTCCTGCATGGCGACGCCCTGGGCAGCGCCTCCCTGGTGACGGGGCTGACCGGGACGGTGGTGAGCAGCCTGCGGTACACGCCCTACGGCCTGCCGCGCGGCGAGACCGGTCACCTGCCCACGCCCTACCGCTACACCGGGCAGCGCGAGACGGTTCAATACACAGACCCGCTGGTTACACAAGCCACATTTCTTTCACCCCAACCCGGCCACCGCCTGGGATAGATCTTCCTCACTCGGCTGGGTGTAGATGGCCGTCGTCGCCACGCTGGAATGGCCCAGCAGCGCGGCGACTGTCACCAGGTCCGCCTTGGCCTCCCGCAGCAGCCGCGTGGCGAAGGTGTGCCGCAAGAGGTGTGGCGTCACCGCCACCCCCGCGGCCTCCCCCAAGGCTGCGAGGCGGAACTGAATCCCCCGCGCGCCCAGCGGTCCCCGCTGGCCCAGAAACAGCGTCATGCCCCGGTCGGCGGGCCGCACCGCCAGGTACGCCTCCACGGCCTTGTGCGCCTCCTTAGTGCAGCGGCACGGTGCGATACTTCCGCCCCTTCCCGGAACGGATGATGACCTGCCCGCTCCGCCCGTTCAGCGCCACGTCCGCCACCTGCAACGCCGCTGCTTCCGAGACCCGCAAGCCGGTGTAGAGCAACAGGTTCAGCAGCGCCTCGTCACGGAGGGCCTCTACCAGCGTCGGCGTGAGCTCCCCGCCCGCCTTGGCCTGCGCCAGTTGCCGCTGGGCTGCCGCCTGCCGCTGCAAGCGGTAGACCTCCGAAGCCGTGAGGGCCTTCGGCGTGCGCTGCCCCTGCTTGAGCCCCTGCACCTGCCCGGCGGGATTGGTGCTCGCCTGACCGGTCGTCACGGCCCAGGCGAAGAAGACCCGCAGCGCCGCCAGCGCCCGGTTCACGCCGGCGGGTTTGCGCCCGGCGGCGACGAGGGCGTCGCGGTACTTCTGCACATCAAACGGGGTGACCTCCACCGGCAGCAGGGGGCGACTTGCCAGGGCACCCCGCCCCAATTGTTCCGATAGCCACGCGAAGAAGGCCGCCACGTCGCGCTGGTAGGCGGCGACGGTGTGCGCGCTGCGGTCCTGGGCCTGCAAATAGGCGGTGAATTGCTCCAAGCTATCGGCCATCGGGTGCCTCCTGAGCGGGCCGCTGAGTTGTGATCCCAGCGCGTGCGGGCAGGGGGACAGGCATGAGGGCGTCGGTAAGCGGTCACCGTAGTGATACGACCGCCAGAGCGCTGTGCCGCCGACCCAGCTGGCAGCCAGCAGCGGCGGCAGCAGCCCCAGTCCCCACGGCCCCCACAGATAGTACGCCAGCGCAAGGAGCAGCGGGCGTACCCCCGGCGAGAGGTACGGATTCAGCAGCAGCCAGCCCAGCACCAGTGCGTGATCCACCGGTGGCTCAACTATCCCCAGCACAGGAGTTGATCCATGAGCCAGCAAAATCAGGATAAGGCGACGTACTACCGTGAACTGTCGGGCAGCCGGGGCTATGATGACTGTCCGCAGGCGCCGAGGGGGGCGCGGGCGGCGGTGTTGCAAGCGCTGTTAGTGCAGAATTACATGGAGCGGGGACGACGGGCGCTGTCCTCCATCAGACAATGAAGTTCGGCTCCTGCCACCACCGTTAGATCCTGCATCAGGGAGGCCACGGGACCCCGCTGCCCCTGGGGGAGTGGAACCCGCACCGTTACCTGCTGAGCAATCCAAGTAACATTATAGCGTAGACAACGCGGTTGGCAAGTATCCCTTGACCATCAGGTCAAGCCGTACTTGCTAACCGCGTTTTGGTTTCTCAACCGCCGTTAGCACCTGGCTAACGGCGGTTTTTTGTGGGTAGATGACCCGATTCCATCTCACTCAAGAAAGGAGTTTAGCGATGGCGACGCAATCACTGACCCCCCGCTTTGACGGGACCCGACTCCGGGCCTTGCGCAAACAGCGCGGCCTGTCCACTGATGCCCTGGCCCGTCTGGCTACCCTGACGGCCCGCCACATTTGGCGCTTGGAGGGCGGACACCGACCTAACGTCGCGGCGGTGACGCTGGCGCGGTTAGCCCTCACCTTACAGACCTCGGTGGACTACCTGGTCGGCCTCACCGACAACCCGGCGCCGCCGGTCCCGCTGGCGGAACAGGAGTTTCCCGCTAACCCGGCGTCGTAAGATGAGCACTGCCGCGGAGAGATGAATTACCAGCGTAATCGGGTAGCCGCTGGGTAGCGGTCTGCCCACCGGTGTACACAGGGAGGTGCAAAGTGGACAACTCGCCAGCCGATTCACGGGCCGCACTGCTCACCCAATGGGCGGGCGGCATTGCCCGGGCCGCCGCGGCCGGGGCGCTCGGGGGGCGCCCGCTGGCCTTGCGCCGGGTGGAGGCCATCCGCGGCCCCCGGGCCGGGGCGTTGGAGATTGATGCCGGGATAGAAGCCGGGCGGCTGTTACGGTTGATGACCGCCGATGACAACGCGCTGCTGCGGCAGTTCATCACCTGGCCGTTTGCAGGGGAGCCGGTGGTCTACATGAGCGGGCGCTTCGTCCGGCTGGAGGCGGGCTGGCCGGAGAGCCTGGCCGAAAAAGATATCCCGTTGGGACAACTGGGCCGCCATCCCCACGGCGGGGGGCGCTGGATCGCTGGTAAAAACGAATCGGGCGCTACCGTCACCCTGGGAGTAGACGGCACTAATCCCCATTATCTCTTTGGTGGCCAGACCGGCTCGGGCAAAACCTGGGCGCTGCGCGCGGCACTGTTCCAGTTAGCGCAAGCCGGCGACAATCGCCTGATCCTGATTGATTGCAAGTGGGGCGACGGGCTAGGCCGCCTGGGGGCACTGCCGGGGCTGGTGGGGCCGGTCGCGACCGACGCCGAGACCGCCAAGAGCGCCCTGGCCTGGGCCGCGCGCGAGATGCGCTACCGTTACGAAGCCGGCGGTCACACGGGACGGCTGCTGGTAGCGATTGACGAGGTGCAGGAGCTCCAGGACGAAGCGGCGGTAGCCTTGCTGCGGCGGCTGGTCACGCTGGGGCGCGGCGCCGGCATCCATGTGCTGATCGGCACGCAGCATCCTACCAAAGCCGCGCTGGGCGACGCCACCATCAAGCGCAACCTGACCGGGCGGGTGGCGCTGCGCGTAGAGGATGGCGTCGCCTCCAACCTGGTCGTCGGCGCGCCGGCCCCCCGCGCCGATCATCTGCTGGGCGCCGGGGATGCCTACGCGGTGGTGCCGGGCCGCGTGCAACGGGTGCAGCTGGCCTATGTACCGCCGGCCAATCTGGAGCGTTACAGCGGTCGCGGGGTGTATACGCTGGAGGTCTGGCCACCGTTTGACCCGGAAGCCGCAGGGACGCTGCCGGAGGAGGAAGCGCGCCCCGATACCGCTGCCGACGTGGGCGCGGCGCTGCTGGCGGCGCACCTGGGCAAGGGGCGGCCCTGGTTGCGCGGCAAGATTGGCGCAGCCACCGGCACCACGCCCGGCAATGAGAAAGCGCAGCGGCTCTTGCGGTTAGGCCGGGAGATCTATGCCTGGCTCAACGCCGAGGGGGTGAGCCTGACCCCCTTGGAGGGTGAGTCGTCCCCGGCCGGGCACGCCCCGGCATTGGAAGAGGATGTGGTTTGGTGAGTGGCCTGCCTGCCTGCCCCCCCACCCCTATACCCCTCTGTGGAAAGGGCTGCTGAAGGCCTTGGAGGCCCAAAGGGGTATATAGGTTCCGGGCAGGCAGGCAGGCAGGACCAGGCAAGGAGTTCGAGATGAGGGACAAAGCACGACAAGTATTGCTCACCATTTCCTGGGGTGTGCTGCTGGCGGCGCTGGTGGTGGGGTTGCCGCTTTGGGGGTTGTGGGTGATCGCCCGGACCCTCAGCGTCACCACGTTGCGTTGGTGCTTCGTGGCGCTGCCCGGCGGGTTGGCGGTGGCCTTTCTGGCCGGGTTCTACTGTGGCAAAGTCCAGGTGACCGGCTTTCTGGGCGGCTTTGATCGGGCGTTGGAGGGGTTGGCCCGGGCTGTGGACCTGCGCGATAATGCCCGACTCAGGATGGCAGCGGCCCGCCCGTCCGCCAGGCCGACCGTCCCGCCGGCGCAATTCAACGTCTACTTGCCCGACCCGGCCAGTCTGCCGGGCGGGGTGCCGATCACGCATCGGCAGGTGACCAGCGACGTAGTTGATTTATAAAAAGGGAGAAATGAGATGAACACTGCAATTTTACCGGCCATTGTCGGCGTCGGCACCACCGATACCGGCCTGCTCTCGCTGGGGGCGTTGGGGCGCAATCGCCGGGCCGCCGAGACGCCCCTCCGGGTGGCCTGGGACGGCACGACTTACCTGGTCGGCGCCGGCGTGGAACGCTTCGCCCGCCCGGTGGAGCGCCTGGATTTTCAACGCCTCGCCGACGGCCCGGAAATCCGCGCCCTGACCTACGGGACGTTGGGGACGTTGCTCGGCCCGGGGGAACACCAGGCCGCGCTGGTGGTTGGCTTCCCCGTGGAAGTCCTGGCGGACAAAGCGCTGGCCCAGGCCGTGCTCCAGCAGTTGCGCGGCTGGCTGGTCGGCGCGCACGAGTTCACGGTGGATGAGCAGGCCACGCGGCTGACCGTGCTCCAGGTGCAGGCACTGGCACAACCGGCGGGGGCTTACTTCGCCTGGGGGCTGGATGAGCGCGGGAAGTGGACCCGCCCGACCGCCGACCTGCAAGCGCTGGTGGGGATTGCCGACGCGGGGTTTAACACGCTGGATATTTTTACCGTCCAGGGGGGCCAGGTCATCGGTCGCTTCACCGGGGGCGATACCGCCGGGATGCGGCGCGCGGCGGAAATTGTGGTCCAGGGTGTCCGGCAGAAGTACGGGGTCATGCTCTCGCTGCATCAGGCGGATGCGCTGCTCCGCGAGCGGCGGCCCACCTTAGCCAGCGCCGGGCAGAGCCTGGACCTGACGGCGCTGGTGCAACAGGCCCGCGCGACGGCGGCCAGTGGGGTCATAGCCTTCCTGGAATCGCGGTGGGGGAACGGTCGGCAATTTGCTCACCTGCTATTCACCGGCGGGGGGATGCTGGCGCTCCAAGAGCCGCTGCTGGCCCAGTATCCCTATGGCGTCATCTTGCCTGAGCCGGTCACGGCCAACGCCACCGGCCTGGCCCGCTACGCGCGGCGGCTCTACCCGGAGGCCCCCGTGGTCATCGGCCTGGACCCCGGCTTTGGCGGCTTCAAAGGGGTGGCGTTGTGATGGCGTCACTTGTTGCCACCTGGTGTCAAGTGGCGACAAAGGCCGGAAAGGGGAGCGATGGTCAGAAAACCCAAAGTTCGTAGAGAAGCCGTGCGTTTTTATCCAGGGCCGGATGATGACCTGCTCCAGTGGCTCGCCACGTTGGACACCTTGCCGTTTGGTGGGAAGGGGCAGGCCATCAAAGAGGTGCTGCGGCGAGGGTTGGGGAGTGAACCGGCGGCAGCGACCCCGGCGGCGCCGGCGGCCGTGGACCTCAGCGGTTGGCTGCCCGAAATCCGCCGCGCCCTGGCTGCCGAATTGGATCAGCGCCAGTTCACCGCCGCCGGGACGCCGCCCGTCGCCCACCCCGACGAGGCGGCGGAGGCGGAGGCGCTGCTGGCCCAACTCACGGCTAACCTGATTCTGGAAGATTAGATGAAATACCGCTTGGACCCAACGGCGGGGCCTTTTGTCGACGCCGACCGGTTGCGCCAGGTCCGGCACTGGCGTGGCCTGACCGCGCGGGAAGTGGCCGCCGCCGCCGAGATTTCGCTACGCCAGCTCCAGCGGCTGGAAAGCGGGCAGCGACCCTATGTGGCAGCGGTGACGTTGGCCCGCCTGGCTGCGGCCTTGGGGACCACCCTGGAATACCTGCTGGGCATGACCGAGGACCCGGCTCCGCTGCCGGGATGGGGGGAGCCTCCCGATGCGACGCAGCTCGGCTAAAGGTCACTGGACCGGTCTGCCGCCGCGCGGCTACTATCGGGCAGCGGTCAGCCCTTTGTTGGAGCCAACCCTGAGCGACAAGGCCTTTCGGCTGTACCACGTGATCGCGGCTTACAGCTGGCAGTTTCATCCTGAACAGAAGAATCCTGATCCGGCGGCAGCGGCGCGGTGCGCCGCCATGTTATGCGATCTGACCGATACGCAGTTGGGGGAATTATTGGATTGCTCGCGGCAGTGGGTTGCCCGGCTCCTCGGCGAATTGCAGAGCCACGGACTGATTGCGGTGCACACCGCCTCCGATGGCCGCCGACTGTTAGAGCCGCGTGGCACGGACTTTTTTGCGGAGCCTTCCGCCTCCTGGCCCGCCCCGTTGAAAGCCGCGGGCGAGTGTCCCCCCGGTCAGCCAGCGTTAACTCCAGTTGACACTGAGCGTCCACCTGGCCGGTCAGCGTTAACTCC
>CAYTGR010000105.1:0-6593 GCA_964437445.1 uncultured Anaerolineales bacterium
GTGAGCGGTAAGCAGGCACTGCTACCTGCTGCTCTCTGCTTACTCCTTAACTGGTTTCTATTTTCAGAGGAGCATTGTATGTATCAAAAATTACTCAATTTTTTCTTTCTTCTTCCTGTTGCACGGGAAGAAGGGGCATTTCAGGCCAAATGCACAGCCCGGCCTGAACAAGAAATGTCCCGAAGGAAAACCTTGCCGGCCTGCGACTAACATTACAGATAACAGATACGGCGCAAGGTGATAAGATGACAGGGCAAAAGAAAGCATGAAGTCTGACGCAACCGACGATTTAGCCCTGGCCCGGCGTGTAGCGGCAGGGGACGAGGCCGCGTTGAGCGATTTTTACGAACGCTACGCCGATCCGCTCTTCGCGTTCATCTTCCACCATCTGGAATCCGCTCGTGCCGACGCCGAGGAGCTCTGGCAGGATACCCTGCTGGCGGCGCTCCGTTCGTTGCCGGCCTACCGGGGTCAGAGCGCGCTCTTCACCTGGCTCTGCAGCATCGCGCGCCACAAGCTGGCCGACTACTACCGCCGCCGGGGGCTGGGGGCCGAGGTCTTCTCGGACCTGCCGGAGGGTGATCTGGCGCAGCTGATGTCGGCCGCGCCGCTGCCCGAGGCGGTGCTGTTGCAGCGCGCCACCCGGCTCCAGGTAGTGACGGCGCTGGGGACGCTGCCCGCCGAGTACCGCACGGCGCTGGTCGCGCGCTACGTGGAAGAACTGAGCGTGGAGGCGGTGAGCCGCCGCCTGGGCCGCACCTACAAGGCCACCGAATCGCTCCTTTCACGGGCCAGGGAAGCGTTCCGCCAGGCGTTGCATCAGGCCGAACGGTGAAAAAAGGGGAGAGCAAGATGGACGAGGACGAACGGCTCCTGGAAGAAAATACGGCGCGGCTGTTGCAAGCCGGGATGGGGGGCGCAGCGCAGCCTGATCTGGCGCGACGGGCAGCGACCTTTCGCCGGTTGCAGCAGGAGCTGCGCGCCCGTCGCGCCCCGGAGTTCCCTGAAGCGGCCTTAGTGGCCCTGGGGGCGCTCTGGTGCTGCCTGGCAGTCTGGCTGACCGTCCAGGCACTCCAGGGTGGCGCGATAGCCAGCTCGCCGGTCGCGCCGCTGCTTGTGGCCTGGTTGGCGCTCAATGTCGCCTTGACGCCGGTCGCCAGTCTGGTGATTTTAGCAAGGAGAAAAAGCCATGAGTGACCGAACCTTATCTATCAAAAGAATACTGCCGTGGGTGGCCCTGATCGGTGGGGTGATCGCGCTGGCCTGTGCCGTCGCCCTGACCCAGATCCGGAACGCCGCGCTCACCGATACCGGCGTGACCCGCCCGGCCGTGGTCGCTACTTTAGATCGGCTTCAGGCGTTGCAGCCCGGTCGTCTGGAAGATCCAGCCTTTCAGCAGGCGGTGAAGGCCGCGCTGGACGAGCCTTACGTGGCGACGGTCTGGCTCTTCGCCCCTGACGGGCAGATCGTCTGGGCCGGTGGGAGCACTGCCCAATCAGCGCCAGCGCCGGGCACCGCGGCAGAACGGGCGACGGCCGAGACGCGCCGAATCCTGGCGACGTTGCCGGAAGAGACGCTGAGCGCCGAACAGCGCACACTCCTGCTCGCCGCCTCGGCCATTCAGGCCGAAGGGGAACACAACGACGTCTACCGCCACCTGGTGCGCCCCATCGCCGCGCCGGATGGAACCATGGTCGCGTTAGTCGGCATCGCCTACGACGTGAGCGACTGGGCCGGCACGCCCAGTGCCGGCTGGGTGGCGTTGCTTGCAGGCGGTCTGGGCGGCTTTGGCCTTTACTGGCTGGCATTGCCGCTCTGGGTCTGGCTGGACGCGCGCCAGCGCGGTGAGCGCGCCTGGGTTTGGGCCGTCTTCGTGCTCATCGGTAACCTGGTGGCGCTGCTGGCCTACCTGCTTGTCCGCCCCCCACGCCCGGCCTGATCTGCCCGCTCTCCCCCCTGACCGCCGACCGCGCCCTTTGCCGGTCGGCGGTCGGCTATCTCCTGCTTGTACTTCGATTGCACGCCATCTATCTCCGAATTGTCACACAGACCGGTTACAATGCCCATAGATGGTGAGTGAAGGTGCAGTCAATCCTGCCCGCTCAATCTTGAATCTGATAGGGAGGAATGAACTTGTTCAAACGTGGTATAGGGCTAATTTTATTGGGGCTGCTCACGGCTTGCAGCCCGGCAGGGAGCGTGGTCAGCCCCCTGCCACCGGCGTCTGGTACGCCATCTCCGCTCGTTTCGCCGACGGTCGTCCCGCCAACGGTCACGCTGTATCTCTTCAGCGGACGTCCCGATCCCGTCTGGACACTGACGGCGGAACAGACCGCCACGTTCACGGAACGCCTGGCGGCGCTCCCGGCGGGAACGCCGCAGGCGGAGCCGGAAGGGCTGGGCTACCGGGGCCTGGCACTCCAGCTGGCCGATCAGACCATACGGCTGTTCAACGCGGCCGTGCGCGTGGAGCAGAACGGCCAGGTCCGCTGGCTGGCCGACCCTCACCAGGCGTTAGCGCTCTGGCTGTTGGCGACCGGTGAACCGGCCATAGGCCAGGACCTGGTCGCCATGCTCCAGCGCGAGCTGGAGGCAGAGCCGCCCGCGCTGGCGTTCTACCTGCTGGCGCGCTCCGGGTCGGCGGCGGAGGTTGCCTCCACCCCGCCGGCCCTGCTGCCCAGGGCGGCCCAGCCGTTTTTGACGCTCAACGACGTGTTGACCTACACTCAGGCCACCCACACCCTCACGATCACGCCTGAAGCGTGGCAGCGCCTGGCCACGTTGGAAGTCCCGGTCAACGGCCTGCCTTTCGTCCTCTACGTGCGCGGCGAACCGATCTACGCCGGCGCTTTATGGACGCCGGTCTCCTCGCTCAGTTACGACGGCGTAACCATGCTCTGGCCGTCGGCCCTCACGGAAACGCTCCGGCTTGACCTGGGCTATCCCGGTCCCGCGTTTTTCACCGGGGACGACCCGCGCGCCGATCCTCGCCTCCTGCAGGTCCTGACCGAAGCCGGGAAGCTGCATTGATAAATCGGACCTTACTATTTCCGAGGAATTCCCCATGAACCGGGGATACCAAACGATTGGGTGAAAATTGAGCGCTCATCCAAGATAGTGAACTAAAGTTCGCGTTACATTGGCGATTGACAAAAACCCCATTGACTTTCACAAGGAGGAAGTAACATGAAACACAAACTGGTTCTGGCTGCCATTTTGGCAATTGGGTTGCTGGTGGCCCCTGGCGGGATCCTGCCGGTAGCGGCCCAGGAGCAGCTGCCCGACCCCGGCGTCATCACCGTGACCGGCGAGGCCGAAATTCGCGTGCCGCCCGACGAGGTAGTCATCACCTTAGGGGTGGAGACATCCGACAAAAACTTGCAGACGGCCAAGCGGCAGAACGACCAGATCGTCCGCAAGGTACTGGACCTGGCGCGCAGCTACAACATCCCCTCCAACCTGGTCCAGACCGATTACATGAGCATTGAGCCGCGCTACGACTCCGGCTACACCCAGCAAAGTTTCGTTGGCTACTTCGTCACCAAGACTGTCGTCGTCACCCTGCGCGACCTGACCAAGTTTGAGGGCTTTCTGGGGGCCGCGTTAGAGGCCGGCGTCAACTACGTCTACGACATCCAGTTCCGCACGACCACGTTGCGCAGCTATCGCGACGAAGCCCGCGCCCAGGCCATCCGCGCCGCCCGCGAAAAAGCGACGGCCCTCGCGGCCGAGCTGGGACAGCAGCTGGGCCAGCCGCAATCCATTGACGAGGGCAGTGTGGATTGGTGGTCGGGGTATAGCTGGTGGGGGCGGCGCTGGGGCAACTCCATGACCCAGAACGTGATCCAGGAGTTTAGCTCGGCCACCCCGCAATTGGAGGGGAGTCTGTCGCCCGGGCAGATTAGCATCCGGGCCAGCGTAACCGTCCGCTTTGAGTTCTCGCCGGCGGCCACGCCGTCCCCTCAGGGCCGGCCCTGAAGCAGGGGGCTGGCGCAGCCCGGCCTCTTTTTTACCCCTAAGGCCGCCGAGAGATTATCCTCTCTCGGCGGCCTCCGCATTTTCAAACAGTGAAATCCCGCTTTCGTAATGCCACCCGGCATCCATCCGGCGTCCTCCCTATTTCAGAACAACGCTTCAGGCCCCGTGGGAACGCTTGCCGGCGTCCCAAACGGCTGAAGCCGGGCCTGGTGATTTGACAGGTGACGATTTACCGCCACAATGGCCTTACCTGAATACCTGTGCGTTGAGGAGGTCCATCGTATGGAAGATTACGAAAAACTCGGTCTCTTTTACCTGGGGCGTCTGTACGATCTGGCGGCCCGGCAACCAAAAGAAGAACTCCTGCTCTACGACGCTAAGGATCTGCTCACCCATGCCGTCTGCGTGGGGATGACCGGTAGCGGCAAGACCGGCCTGGGGATCACGCTGTTGGAGGAAGCCGCCATTGACGGCATTCCCGCGCTCATCATTGACCCCAAAGGCGACTTGGGCAATCTCCTGCTCACTTTCCCGTCGCTGCGCGGCGAGGATTTCCTCCCCTGGGTCAACGCCGACGAGGCCCGGCAAAAGGGCCAGACCCCGGCAGATTACGCCGCCGGGCAGGCCGCCTGGTGGCAGAAAGGGCTGGCGGAGTGGGGCCAGGACGGGGTACGTATCCGGCGGTTCCGCGACGCCGTTGATTGCGCCATCTACACGCCGGGCAGCCAGGCCGGCCTCCCGGTCTCCATCCTCAAATCGTTTGCCGCGCCCGGCCCGGCAGTGCTGGAAGATGGCGAGCTGCTGCGCGAGCGCGTCGGTGTGACCGTGGTCAGCTTGCTGGGACTGCTGGGGCTGGAGGCCGACCCGCTTCAGAGCCGGGAGTATATCCTGCTGGCGACGCTGGTGGAGCAAGCGTGGCGACAGGGGCAGGACCTGGACCTGGGGGTGCTCATCTCGCAGGTGCAGACGCCGCCTATCACTAAAATCGGCGTGCTGGATTTAGAGACCTTTTACCCGGCCAAAGACCGCTTCGCGCTGGTGATGGCGCTCAACAATCTGCTCGCCTCGCCGGGTTTTGCCGCCTGGTTGGAGGGCGAACCGTTAGACATCGGCCAGCTGCTCTACACGCCGACCGGGAAGCCGCGCCTGGCGATCTTCTCCATTGCCCACCTGGGCGACGCCGAGCGGATGTTCTTTGTCTCGCTCCTGCTCAACCAGGTGCTCGGCTGGATGCGCGCCCAATCGGGCACCACCAGTCTGCGTGCGCTGCTCTACATGGACGAAATCTTCGGCTACTTCCCGCCGCTGGGCAACCCGCCCTCCAAAAAGCCGCTGTTGACGCTGCTGAAACAGGCCCGCGCCTTCGGGTTGGGCGTCGTGCTGGCGACGCAGAACCCGGCGGACCTGGATTACAAAGGACTGGCGAACGCCGGGACCTGGTTCATCGGGCGTTTGCAGACCGAGCGCGACAAGGCCCGCTTGCTGGACGGGCTGGAGGGCGCAGCGACGGTGACCGGCGCCAGCCTGGACCGCGCAGAGCTGGAGCAGATCCTCGCCGGTCTGGGCAGCCGTGTCTTCCTGATGAACAACGTCCACGAGGACGCGCCGGTGGTCTTCCAGAGCCGCTGGGCGCTCTCGTACCTGCGGGGGCCGCTCAGCCGTGAACAGGTCAGGGCCTTGATGGAAGCGCGGAAAGCAACGCCGGCCCCCGCTGTGCCCGCTGCTGCCCCGGCTATGGCCGCGACTGTCCCGGCCCCAGCGCCGATTCCCACCGGGGCTGCGGTCGCGAAACAGCCGCCGACTTTGCCGCCGGATGTCACGGCTTTCTACCTCCCTGTGCGCGGCGCGGTAGCGGAAACGCTGGTTTACCAGCCCCGGCTACTCGGCGTCGCCAAAGTGCACTTTACCGACGCCAAAGCCAAAGTGGATCTGAGCCAGGATGTCCTTTACCTGACCCCCATCACCGACGCCGCCATCTCGGTCAACTGGGAGGAAGCGGAGCCCGCCGGGATCACCGCCGCCGACCTGAGCAAAACTGCTCAACCGGGAGCTGCTTTTGCCGGGCTGCCGTCTGCCGCCAGTCAGGCCAAAAATTACCCGGTCTGGAACCGCACCTTTGCCGCCTGGCTGGCCGGCCACGAGCGGCTGGACCTGTTCCGCAGTCCCAGCCTCGGTGTCCTCTCGCAACCGGGCGAGGATGAACGCGACTTTCGCATCCGGCTGCAACAGCTGGCCCGCGAACGGCGCGACGCGGCCGTGGAAGCGCTGCGGCAAAAGTACGCGCCGAAGCTGGCGACGCTCCAGGAGCGGGTGCGCCGCGCCGAGCAGGCGGTAGCGCGCGAACAGGCCGATGCCCGCCAGCGCCAGATGCAGAGCGCTATCTCTATCGGGGCCACTCTGTTGGGGGCCTTCTCCGGGCGCCGGGCCTTAGGCCGGGCCACGACCGCCGCCCGGGATCTCAGCCGTTCGGCCGGGACCAAGGACGACATTGAACGCGCCACGGAGACCTTAGCGACGGCCCGGGAGCAATTGCAGGCGCTACAAGAGGAATTTCAGACCGCCACGGCGGCGCTGGAGGCCAAAATTGACCCGCTCACCGAGCCGTTAGAGCCGGT
>CAYTGR010000106.1:0-6223 GCA_964437445.1 uncultured Anaerolineales bacterium
GAGCGCAGGTGTCATAGATGGCCGAAGTCAAGGGACAAGTGGTTAGCATCAAATTGTATTTTCAAGAAGATGGTGATATAGTGAGAATGTCCAGGAATCTAAAATGACAAATGCGCACGGACAGCCGTTTCACCACGGATAAGTACACAGGTATTGCGTGACCAGCAATTATTATACTGCTACCGGCCGGGATTGTCTATCCGTAAAACTACGGATTGAAATGCATCCTGCCCCCCGTTTTCGAAGAGCTTTTTTTACGAGACGTGATATAATTCATATGAACGGCTATTCCAGGAGGGCCCTATGACCTTTACTGACGAAAGTGTAGATCGGCTCTTTGAGCTGGCTATCCAGGCCGAAAATACGGCGCGCGATTTGTATCTGAGCCTGGCCCGCAAATTTGCCGGCTACCCAGAGGTGGTCAAATTCTGGCAGCAGGTCGCCGCGGATGAAGTCTTCCACGCGCAAAAGCTGCAAGAAATCCGCGACGCCGCCCCATCCGAGCAGCTGGCAGCCCCGGCCGATCCCAATGTCCTGCTCCAGGCCCGCCACGTCAGCCAGTTCTCGGTAGAAAAGGCCCTGGCCGCCATCCATGATCTGGAAGCGGCCATCAATTTGGCCAGCGACCTGGAGAATTCCGAAATGAACGCTATTTTTGAGTTCCTCATCACGACTTTCAATCATGACGCGGCGGCGGTGGCTTTTGTGCTCTCCCAATTGCGCCATCACCTGAACCGTTTTATGGAATTCCCTAACCAGTTTGGCGATGCTTATCATTGCCGGGCGATCAAAGTCCTCAACTAACAGGAGGTTATTGTGCGCATTGAAAGCTGTGTAGGCACCCTGGAGACGCAGACCACCGGCGCGCTCCTGGTCACTTTATTTGAAGGCGCTCCAGCGCTGGAGGGGATGCCTCAGACCCTGGATCGGGCGCTGAATGGACAGCTCCAGGCGTTACTGGCCAACGGAGATTTCCGTGGCAAGCGCAACGAGGTTGCAGTGCTCTACCCGCAGGGGATGATCCCGGCCCAGCGCGTGATTGTGGTAGGGCTGGGGAAGCCGGAGAAGTTCACGGTGGATGGGGTGCGGCAGGCGGCGGCGACGGCGGCCGTTAAAGCGCGCGAGCTGGGTGGGATACAGATGGCCACCATGGTGCATGGTGCAGACAGTTTGGGGATGGAACGGGCTGCGCAAGCTGTGGTGGAGGGCACTTTGCTGGGGCTGTACCGCTTCCGCGAGCTCAAAACACAAAACGGTGACATCCGCCCGGACGTGGAAAGCCTCACGTTAGTGGGATCTGACGCGGCCCAGCTACCGGCAATGGCGGCCGGGGCACGTGCCGGTCAGATTATTGCCGAATCTGCCCTGCTGGCCCGCGATCTGGTTAATCGCCCCGGCAACGTGGCGACCCCCACGCATCTGGCCGAGCAGGCCCTGGCGCTGACCGCGCTGGGCTTGAGCGTCCGGGTGCTGGAAGAGGCCGACATGGCGGCGCTCAATATGGGTGCGCTGCTGGGTGTGGCCCGTGGCACGGCCGAACCGGCCAAATTCATCATCATAGAGCACAACGCCGGGCGTGCCGATCTCCCCACCATCGTCCTGGTGGGCAAAGGCTTGACGTTTGACTCCGGCGGCATCTCCATCAAGCCGAGCGAGGGGATGGAGGCGATGAAAAACGACATGGGCGGCGGTGCAGCGGTCTTGGGCACGCTGCGCGCCGTAGCCCAGCTGGACCTGCCCTTGCATGTGGTCGGGTTGGTCCCGGCGACCGAGAACATGCCCGGGGGCCGCGCCTACAAACCGGGCGACGTGCTCCGTTCCCGCAAAGGGTTGACCATTGAGGTGATCAGCACCGATGCCGAAGGTCGGCTGATCTTAGCCGATGCGCTCACCTACGCGGGCGAGTTCAAGCCGCAGGCAATTGTGGATCTGGCGACGCTCACCGGGGCCTGTGTCGTGGCGTTGGGGTCGCAAGCGGCCGGTGTCATGGGAAATGATGGGCTGGTGGCCCGCTTGCGCCGCGCCGGTGACGAGACCGGCGAGCGGGTCTGGCCGCTGCCTCTGTATGAAGAATACGCTGAGCAGATCAAGAGCGATACCGCCGACCTGAAAAACACCGGCGGCCGGCCGGCCGGCGCGTTGACGGCGGGCACCTTTTTGAGCAAGTTCGTGCCGGAGGGTGTGGCCTGGGCACACGTGGATATGGCCGGGCTGGCGACCGAGGACAAAGGCCGCCCCTACGTCCCCAAAGGCGGCAGCGGCTATGGCGTCCGCCTGCTGGTAGAAATGCTGCGGGCGTGGGGCAACTGACAAAAAGGAAGTCTATCGTTATTTCCCGTGACTCTAACAGCCGGCCAGGGACTTCAGGGCGAGCGTGTTTCATTGAACGAAACACGCTCGCCGTTATTTCTCCTCCAGCCCCAATTCCCGCAGATCGCGGGGCCGGTTACGCCAATCGGGGCGCACCTTGACCCACAGTTCCAGATAGACCTGGCTCCCCACCATCCGTTCTAACTCTTTGCGGGCAGCCGCGCCGATCCGTTTGAGCATCTCCCCGCCCTTGCCAATGAGGATGGGCCGCTGCGATTCCTTTTCCACCCAGAGCGTCGCGCCCACGTAGAGGACCCCGTTCGGACGTTCTTCGTAGTGTTCCACCAGCACGGCTACGGCATGAGGGACCTCTTGTTGCGTATAGCGCAGCACCGCCTCTCGCACCAGTTCCGCCGCGATCTGCCGCTCGGTTTGGTCGGTGAGCTGGGTATCCGGGTAATAGCGCGGGCCGGCCGGTAGCCGGTCCAGGATGTGGCTCATCAATCGTTCCACGTTGGTGCCGCGCAAGGCACTGACCGGCATGGAATCGGCATAGCCGGGCAGCAGCGCCCAATAGGACTCAATGCGTGCCTGGGCCGTTTCCAGCCGCAGCTGGTCCATCTTGTTCAGGACGAAGAGCACCGGCCGCGCCTCGGCTTTGGCAGGCAACAACCGGGCAATGTGTGCGTCCTCCGGGCCGGGGGGCACGCTGACATCCACCACAAACAGGATCACATCCGCATCGGGGATAATGGCGACAGCGCTTTCCACCATCTGCGTGCCGAGCCGGTGCAAAGGACGGTCATGGATGCCGGGCGTGTCTATGAAGATGGCCTGGTGGTCGGGCCGGGTGCGGATGCCCAAGAGCCGGCGGCGCGTGGTCTGTGGCTTGGGCGAGACAATGGCGACTTTCTGCCCCACCAGCGCGTTGACCAGCGTGGATTTGCCCACGTTGGGGCGCCCGATAACGGCCACAAAGCCCGATTTGTGGTCCGGCGGCAGCGGTTCTGCACGCCAGTCGGCCGAAGCAGCCCCCTCGCCGCGCAGGAAAGCCTCAATCAGGGCCGCGCTTTCGGCGTCCACCTCCGGCTGCGCCGGTGCGCGCCCGGTCGGTTCGTCGTTGGTCAAAGGGCGTTGTTTTTCGGTCACTCATCAGCCTCCGCGTTGTCTTTCACCAGGTAAATCCCCGGCAGGCTGATCAGGGTGGTCAGCCCTTTGACCAGCACGTTAGCCCAGAAGATGGACCAGACGGTCGCCGCCGGCAAGGCGCCGCCAAAAGCGCCCCAGCAGAAGATGAGGCTATCCACCGGGATGCTGAGGCTGTTGCTGGTCAAGACACGGGCCCATTGGTAACGATGGGTGACGCGCGTGACCCAGGCGTGATAGAGCTCAGTATCCAGCAGCTCGCTCACCACTTCCGCGATGATGCTGGCGATGACGATCCGCCAGACCGGTGCCAGCACTGCCGCAAACGCCGCCTGGAGCGGCCACGTGGGATCGGGGGCCAGGCCCGCCAGCAGCGCAAAATACCCCGCCATCAGCAAATTGATCGCGCCGGCGGCCAGGACCACCGTGCGCGCGGCCCGCCGGCCCAGCAATTTATGCACCATGTCGCGCAGGGTGAAAGTCAGCGGATAGATGAACGTCCCGCCGTCAATGCTGAACCCGGCGACCCAGGCGATTTTAAGGCTGCCAATATCGGATAAAATCTGGGCGGCAATGTAGGCCGCCACGACCAGGACGCCGGCCTGCGTCAGCGTTAGCGTCGCGCGCTCGGCTCGCTGCCCCTGAGGCGAAGAGATGGCCAGCTCCATGGGCTAACCGACCTCCGCCATACTGGCGCGACGCCCCTGACGCTGCAATACCTCGCCAGCCAGCTCAACGCTCAACACTAACAGGATGGCCATGATGACGGCCGAAGTCAAACACCAGCTGCACACGGCATGGATGACGAACAGCTCCAGCCCGGTCAGGTAGATGGAGAAGCCCACCCCGAAGAGGGCCATCCCCAACAACGCTCCTTGCGCCCACCGGCGCAGCGGACCGCGGCCATAGGTGATGAACGCCCAGGCAGCGCCCAGACCCACATACCCCAGCAATCCCAACACAGCCACCGGCAGGAAGCCAAACAGCAGCGCGTAGGCACTTTCCTGCACGGAATTGCAATCGCCGATGGGACCGCAAATGGCGGGTACCGCCTGGGTCTCCACATAGGCCAGGTACCCCGCCACGCCCAGACCCGCCAGGATCAACAGGGGGAAAACCATCTGCACCCACCGGGCCGGCGGGCGAACGGGCGTTACCATCCATTGCCCGCCGCGCACCAGCGCATAGAGCAACGCTACCACCAGGAGAGCCAGCACGCCATAGGCCACCTCAAAGCCCTCGGAGATCAAACCCGGCTGGGGAACCGGCGTTGGTGTCTCGCAGGGGACTTCTGGCAGGCAGACGCCGGCCTCACCGGTGGGCGTGACCAGCATCAGGCCGCCGGGTTGCGGGTAATCCACGCCGCCGGCAGCCAGGTAGCGCTCAATCAAGCCGGGCAGTTCTGCCGGGATCTGCTGCGCGCCGAGCAAGGCCCGGTCGCCGATCAGCAGCAGCGGCACCCCGGCCTGCGTTTTGGCAATCCCATAAGCGGCAGCGACCTGGTAGAATTGCTCCAGGTTGGCGGCCGTGACCTCCAACTGTTGAATTTCCAACTGGGCACCGTATTGCGCCTGGAGCGGCGGCAGAACTTCGGTTTCCACCTTCTCGCAGTTGGGGCAATCTTGCCGCCAGTAGAGCACGGCGCGCACTACCGGGCCAGCCGGCTGTGCGCCCGGGCCAAAAGGGCTGGTCTGGGTAAGCGTCCCCGTGTTCCATAGCCCTTCCGGGCCGGGAGCGGTGGGCGCTGCCAGCGCGCGGGGAGTAGTCCCCACCACCATGCCAACAACCAGCAGTAAAAGTCCGACCAGACGTCGTAACCCGTGTTTCATGAAACAGACCTTCTCCTTCGTGTAAGTAACAGGTATAAGGGTGAGCAGTGAGCGGTCACTGTGAGCCTGACTCACTACGGATAACAGCACGTTGGTAGCCAGGCGCTTTAGCGCCGTCCCAGTCGCGCTCAAGCGCGTCGCTACGAGCCAATTTCCCCCTTGGGCTTCAGCGCGCGGGTGGCGATATAAGGGGGCAGATACCGGCTCAGCAGATCGTCGGCCTCCGGGCAGTCGGTATCCTCGTAGAAGCCGGTCAGGACGAAGCCGGCCGCCAGCTGGCCCCCAATCTGGTCTTCCAGGGTATGGCTGAACTCCAACGGCTCCCCCTGGGCCAGCCGGCGCGCCAGGTCCTCCGGTGCCAGGCTTTCCAAATCCGAGTAGGGCAACGGATACCTGACCACCAGTTCGCCCTGCCCATAGCGGGTCTCGTCAAAGACATGGATCACCGGGTTATCAAAGCCGGCCAGGAGCACGCCGCCGGGCCGCAGCACCCGGAATGCCTCCGCCCAGACTGGACGCACGGCAGGCACAAAGGTATTGGAGACCGGATGCACAATCAGGTCAAAAGTGTCCCTGGCAAAAACTGAAAGGTCGGCCATATCGCCCAGGACGGTGCGGAGCGCCAATCCCTCCCGCGCAGCGACCAGCTCGTCCTGGGCCAGCTGGCGCGGCGAGTTATCCAGCACGGTGACGTGCGCGCCGGCCACGGCCAGCAACGGCCCCTGCTGGCCCCCGCCGGAGGCCAGGCAGAGCACCTCGGCACCGGCCAGCGGCGGGAACCAGTCGCGTGGCACCGGGCGCGTCGGCGTGAGGTAGAGCTCCCACCGGCCCGCGCGTGCCGCCTGCACCTGCTCTGGCGTGACCGGGATGGTCCACGGATTGCCGGCGGCCACCTGGCGATCCCAGGCGTCCCGATTATAGCTCTCCACCCTCAGCGG
>CAYTGR010000107.1:0-5948 GCA_964437445.1 uncultured Anaerolineales bacterium
GTCACCGCGGAGTATACCATGACTGACCTTTTAAATCAGATGTACGGTAGAGAAGCTGATCATATTTGATCAGGGGATAGTTGGCAGCAATGCGTTCAACATCATCGCGCTTGGCCAACTCAACGACAGTATCCCAGTTACCTTCAACTGCAAAGCCATTAAAAATATAAAACGGCTGGTACGCAGCAACAGCCCCGGCGGTCACATGCATGTCGAGCAGTGATTTGACCGGGCCTTGCGTGGCTTGCGCGGTGTTGATCAGCGCATCGGCCACTGCCGTGCGCCGCTGGGCCAGCGTGGCAAAGGGCTGCGCTGTAACTGTTTTGAGATCGGCTTGAGCTTTAAGATAAACCAGGAACCTGGTTTTGTCGAGTGGCTGGCGCTTGGAGAGCGCAATCTGTGCACTGTCGGGTTGGCCACCCAGATGAGCAGGGATGATCTCACCGCTCAATTCTTGCCAAATGCGCGGATCTACCTTGGCCCGAATTTCGGGAGGCAGTTGCTCCCACCCTGAGGTCTTGTCGGATGTCGTGGAGGGCAAAAGTGGTTGCAGTGCCGGGCCGTCGTTCTGACTCAGTAGCGTTGAGGGTATGCTTGCAGATGTCTGAGCACTGCCAGGCAAACAGACTATGCTCAACACCAAGATTAGGACCACCCAAAGATTCAACCGACCGGCTTTCGCACTCATTGAGAAACCTCTTTTCTTTCACAGACACAACATTGGATAAAGAACCACAATGAAATGTTAGAGGAAACTCACAAAATGTAAATTGCTTAGCCTACCTTTCTGGCTGAGACTCATTCGAGTTGAGTGGTAATACGTTGGACTGTCACTCAAGAAATTTTTGTGTGCACAATTGGGAGATCTGGAGCAGCCTGTTACTTGAAATTATAGTACATATTAAAATTAAAGTCAATAGCAAATATAAAAATTTGTTTTTATAAACTAAAATCCCGAATTTTATAAAGAGACGCCTTGTGCGCTTACACACCATCCAAGAATGAAAATTGAGTAATGCGTAGTGAATTGGGGAACATACTTGTAGTGCCGCACTTCAACACAGATAAGATGGCACTAATGGTCTTTAAAAAATAATCCGGTGAGGTTGGTCCCTGCGCCCGGCAGTCAACCGCCGGGATGCGGGCCGTCCACAAATCAAGACACAAATACCCGAATGGCCGCCCCGCGCCCACGTCACGCCTGGTCGGCAGGCGCTGCGGGCCCGTGATTTGTGTATTCGTGTAGCATTTGTGGACGGCAAGGAGCTGACTAGGCAGTAGCGCCAGTTGATGGATCGCCTGGCACTCCACTGCGAAAAAAGCCAGGCAGCTGAAATGACCGAATTTGATTTGTAAACTTCATAAATTTGCCCTACTCTCCCCGCCGATGGACGCCAGATTGAACACCGGGACGCTACAACGCTGAAACGCGCCCGGAGGCGGCGCTCTTTCCCCTTGTTACTTCACTTCTACGGGTATCGTCACCGCATCAGCGGGCGGCGTGGTCGCCAGCGGGAGACGGGTCTCGCCGGTATAGAGGCCGATACGCAGGCGATAGCTGCCGGCCGGCACCCCCGGCAGCGGGTGCGGATCGGTGATGATTTCCCCCGGCACCCAGGTATAGGTCGGGCGGGTGGCGAGCGCGGGCCAGCCGTCATGCTGCGCCGCGAGCGGACCCGGCGCCTCAGGAGGGGCCACGTGGACGAAGACCGTGTAGGGCGTCTCGCCGGTCTCCCCGGCCTGCCAGGTCAGGGTGACGGTGAACGGCTCGCCGGCCCGTGGGGCAGACGGCTCCAGCCGGTAACCAACGAGCGTGGCGAATCCCGGCCCGAACTCAGCCATCAGGGGAGTCAACCCGGCGGGGACGGTAAACGCGCGCCCCGCCTGGACCGTCACCGTGGGCCCGCTCCAGGCCGTGGCGGTCGGCGTCCCATCGGCGTGAAGCAGCCGCAGCGTGAGCGGCGCGCTCAAGTCCACCGCCCGGCAGGAGATGGGGAGCCGGAACCGGGTGTCAAACCGGTCACCGGTCTCCCAGGCCGTCGGCGGGAACTCTAAGGTGAGGGGCTGTGTGATCGTCTGCGCGCCCAGGCTCACCGCCACCTGATAGGCCTCCGGCGGGCGGGCCAGCGCCTCCCAGAAAAGGTGCCCGACCAGCTCTTCGCAGGGCTTCACCTCCGCCTGATCCACCCCCACGCCCAGAAGCGCCAGCGCGGCCGGCGCGCCGGTCGCCTGCGGCGGCTCCAACCCGGCTGGGAGCGCCGGGACCGTGAGCGGTCGCGTCAACACCACCGTCCCCAGCACGAAGGGAGCGGCCCCTTCCAGCCGCAACGTGGCGGTGTAATGACCGGGAGGCGTGCCGGCCGGCGGTTGGAGCACAAAGCGGCCCAACACCGGCACCCCGGGCGGCCAGTGCTCCGGGCGGTAAGCGCCGCCGGGCGCGCCGTTGGCCTCACCCCAGCGCTGGCCCGCGCCATCATAGAGCTCCACCAGTCCATTGTAGAAACGGGCCTCGTGGGCCGCCGGATCAGCCACCGTCCACCAGGTGCGCAGGTCCAACGGGCGATCCGCCGGCTGCGGCGTGGTGGGCAAATCATGGCCCCAGAGCCGCAGCCCCGGCAGCAGCTCGGCATCAGGCCGGGCCGTGGTCGGCGGCTCCGGCGGGAAGGCGGCCGGCTGCTCCAGCCCGAACCGGCGCAGCCCCACCCCGTGGAACGCCGGCGTCGGCACCTCCTGCCCGATGTCGTCCAATAACAACGGCACCAGGCCGGTGGGATCGGTCACCTGCTCCAGCCAGGTGACCAGCCAGACGCCGGTGGCCCCGCGCAGCCCGGTGTTGAGCTGCGCGGCGGTAGCAGTATAGGTCAGGACATGCTGCACATCCAGCAATTCATCCGATGGGAGCGGCAGCAGCCCCGCTCCGCCGCCGTAGTACAGCCAGGCAGGAAAGACCGAGCCGGTCTCCACGATAACCACCTCGCCGGGTTGGCGCTGCGCCTGCACATAGTGGGCCACCCCGCGCCAGTCGTCGTGGGCGAAGGCCGGATCCGCCAGCAGATGAGCATCAGCGCTCAGCGTGAACCCGAAGGTCAACACCGTCGCCATCCCCAGCAGGAAATAGCCGATCCGCCGGTAAAGCGGGCGCAGCCAGCCCAGCACACCCCAGCCGGCCGCCAGCGCCAGGAACGGCGCGGGCGCAAACAGCACGGCGTGGCGCGTCCCCCACTTGGGAAGCTCCCGGAAGAGTAGCGCCATCGGCGCCAGAGGCGCGGCATAACAGAGCGCGTAGAGTCCCGCCCAGGGGCGCGGACGGGTGAAGAGCAAAGCCAGCGCCGCCGCCAGCAGGAGCAGGCCGGCAGCGCCGTTGAGCAGCGTGGAAGGCAGGAAATTAGAGAGCGTGATCCCCTGAAAGGCCACTTGCAAAAAAGCGGCGGGCGGAAGGTAGCCGCTCCAATAGCCGGCGTTGCTCCCCACCGAGCGCGCCGCCGCCGCCAGCCAGGGCACGTAGAGCAGCCCCACCACCAGCGCCGGCGGGAGCATGGCGCGCAGCCAGCGCCGCCGCACCGACCCCTCCTGGCAGGCCAGGACCAGCAGTGCAAACAGCCCCTGCCCTAACAGCCAGAAACCGGTCAGCACGAGCGTGTAGAGCGCGGCGAGCGTCGTCGCCGCCCAGAGCCAGGGCCACCCGGCGCGCCGGCGCCCGGAGACCGGCAACAGCGTCTCCACCAGCGCCGCGCCGGAGAGCAGCGTCCAGGCCAGGAGCGAACCGTACATCCGCACTTCGCGCGCGGCCCAGAGCAACGGGGTGGCCACGGCCAGCAGCGTCAGCGCCGCCAGCTGCCCGGTGCGCCGGCCCGTCAATCGCCCGGCCAGGCGACCTCCGGCAGCCACCGTCACCACGCCCAGCAGCGCCGAGGGCAACCGCAGCGCGAACTCACTCGCACCGGCCAGCGGAATCCAGCCGCGCAGCAGCAGATAATGCAGCGGCGGGATCACCTCGCGCACACTGAGCGCCAGCATCTTGGGCAGCGTCAACTGCGTCGTGGCCCACCAGAGATAGGCTTCATCGTACCAGAGGCTCGGCCCGCCCAGCTTCCAGACGCGCAGCGCAAACGCCAGCCCCAACAGCGCCCCCCCCGCTATCCACCTGAACGCACCCCGTTTCACTTCAACCCCATTTCTCACGCCTCACTTCTCACGTTTCACGTTTCACGTTTCACGCCTCACGCCTCACGTTTCACGCTTCACACCTCACGTCTCACGCTTTACGTCCCCATCAACCACTCGCACGCCGCCGCACAGGCGGCTGCGCGATCCTCATCCAGGGTGACGGTGTGGCCGCCGCGCGCCAGCCAGCGGATTTCGGCCGGACCGCCAAGCCGGGCAGCGATGCGCGGCGCGGTAGCAGGCAGCACCACCCGGTCATGCCGGGCGTGGACGAGCAGCGTGGGGGCGGTAATCTGCGGCAAGACGCCGTCCAGCGCCAGCAGGAAGTCCAGTAGCTGGCAAACGCTGCGCAGGGGGATTTGGTGGTAGGTAATATGCGCGCGCCGCGCAGCCGGATCATGAACGTCGGCACCGATTTTAGGGATGAAGCGCAGCCAACGCGCGGCGGGGCGCGCCCAGGGAACCGGGAAACGCCGGGTCAGCGCGCCATCCGGCGCGGAAAAGGCGACGACGCGCTCCACCGGTTCGTGTGCCGCCAGGTAGAGCGCCAGCGCCCCGCCGAGCGACAATCCCACAACGCTCACCCGGCGGCAGGTCCGGCGCAGTTCAGCCAGCCCGGCGCGACCGTCTGCCACCCACTCCGGCCAGCGGACCGGCTCCAGATCGGCGGGCGTGGTCCCGTGACCGGAGAGGCGAATGCCGAGCACGGTCGCTCCGGCCGCGGCGAGCGCCTCGCCGACCGGCCACATCTCACTTGGCGCGGTCAGGTAACCGTGGATGAGCAACACGCCCGGCTCACCACCGGGAAAGAAAAAAGGCGCGGAGGACAGAGCGAATTGGGTCATGGGATATCTGCGACATGAAACGCAATACGCAATATCTTACGTATTTCGTGTTGCGTATTCCGCAGGATAAACGATCACGCCACCGACCATCGTCAGGCGTACCTGAAGCGTGGCGGCATCTAACAGCACGAGGTCGGCGTCGTAGCCAGGGGCCACGCGACCTTTCCGGCCGGCCAGGCCCAGCGCGGCGGCCGGCGTGAGTGCCGCCATCTGCACCGCGGCCGCCAGGTCAACGCCGGTGTCCTCCAACACGTGGCGGAAGGCGGCGTCCATGGTCAACGTGCTGCCCGCAAGTGTCCCGTCGGGCAGACGAGCCGCGCCGTCACAGACCTGGACCCGTTCGCCGCCGAGGTCGTAAGCGCCGTCGGGCAGGCCGGCCGCGCGGATGGAATCGGTGATGAGCACCGTCCGCGCGGGTGTCTTAACCCGCACCAGCAGGTTGACGATGGCCGGATGCAAATGGATGCGGTCCGCGATGACCTGGGTGTAGAGCGCATCGCAGGTCAGCGCCGCGCCGAGCGCGCCGGGCTGCCGGTGGTGCAACGCCGGCAGGGCGTTGAAGGTGTGCGTCACACCGTTGAGGCCAAGTGCAACCGCCGCCAGCACCTCGTCGTAGGTCGCTTCCGAGTGGCCGACGGCAACGCTGATCCCGGCGCGATGCGCTTCGGTGAGCAACAGCCGATTGGCAGCAATTTCCGGCGCAAGCGTGATCAGCTTCACCGCGCCAGAGGCCAACCAGGGGCGATATTCAGCGGGATCAGCCGGGCGGATGTGTGCAAGCGGCTGCGCCCCCGCGCGCGCGGGCGCCAGATACGGCCCCTCCAGGTGCGCTCCCAGCAGGGCAGCGCCGGGCAGCGGCCGGACCATTTGTTGCGCTATCGTCTCCACCGCAGCGGTGATCGCCTCCCGGCTCGCGGCCAGCGTGGTAGCGAGAAAGCC
>CAYTGR010000108.1:0-5790 GCA_964437445.1 uncultured Anaerolineales bacterium
GTTTCTTGTGGCGCTTGCGATTGCCCGGAAAGCGGGTACAATCGTCCGAAGCTGTACCGCGACGGGCTGCTTGAGGCTGCCAACTTAAGTTTGCGCCGCGCCTGTATTGATTAATCACTCATTGACTGAGCGATTCATAACCAAACGATTAACGGATTGAGCGACTAAAATGGATTATCACAGCGCCCTGCGTTATCTTTATAGCATGGTGGATTATGAGAAACGGCGGATTGACCGCTACTCGCCCGGTGAATTCCGCCTGGACCGGGTGGTGGAGTTCCTGCACCGGTTGGGCGACCCGCACCGGGCTTATCCCACGGTGCATGTCGCCGGGACGAAGGGCAAAGGCTCCGTCTCGGCGATGCTGGACGCAGCGGCGCGGGCCGCCGGGCTGCGGGTGGGGCTTTACACCTCCCCACATCTGCACACCTACCGCGAGCGTATCCGCGTCAACGGTGAGCCGATCCCCCGCGCGGCGCTGGCGGCGCTGGTGGAGGAGCTCCAGCCGGTCGTGGCGAGCATGGAGGGGCTGACCGTCTTTGAGGTGACAACGGCGCTCGCGTTCCTCTACTTCGCCCGCCAGCAGCTGGACCTGGCGGTGGTAGAGGTGGGGTTGGGCGGCCGGCTGGACGCCACCAACGTGATCACACCGCTGGTCAGCGTCATCACCTCGCTCAGCCTGGACCACACCTACCTGCTCGGCGACACGGTGGACAAAATCGCCTACGAGAAGGGCGGGATCATCAAGCCGGGTGTGCCGGTCGTCTCCGCGCCGCAGCCGCCGGAGGCCGCGGCCGTCCTGGAGACGCTTGCGGCGGAACGGGGCGCGCCGTTCACGTTGGTGGGGCGCGATTGGGGCTGGGAAGCGGGCGCGCGCACGTTGGAGGGGCAATCGCTCACGATCCGCCGCACCGGGGCTCCCTCCGACCTGGATGGGGAGTACACTCTCCCCCTCATCGGTGGCTTCCAGCGCGAGAACGCGACGGTGGCCGTTGCCACCGCCGCCGTGCTGGCCGCGCAGGGGCAGCGCTGGGTGACGCCGGAGGCGTTCCGCGCCGGGCTGGCCCAGGTCAGCTGGCCGGGGCGGATGGAAGTGCTGAGCCGCTCGCCGCTGCTGGTGGTGGATTGCGCCCACAACCCCTACTCTGCGGAGATGCTGACCCGCTCGCTCAAGGAGTGGTTCCCCGACCGGCGCTGGGTACTGCTCTTCGGTTCCTCTAACGACAAGGACATCCGTGGCATGTTGCAGGCGCTCCTGCCGGCCAGCGACTACGTCATCGTCACCCGCTCCTACCATCCGCGCGCGACGACGCCCTACGAGCTGGCCGATCTCTGCGCCGAGCTGGGCCGCGGCGCGGAGATTGCCGTCAACCCGGCGCGGGCGTTGGAGCAGGCCGGGCCTCATTTGGGGCCGAATTCAGGGATCTTGGCGACCGGCTCCATCTTCCTGGTAGCCGATGTCCGCGAGGCCTGGGCCAGGCAGCATCCCTTCCGGTTGCCGGAGCCGGATTGGGACGACGAGCCGTGGGTGCGGTGAATCAAGAATCAGCGAATCAAGGAATCAACGAGGATTCGCATTCGCCATTCGCCATTTGTTATTCGCCATTTGTGGATTGGAAAGTGAGTCGTAAGATGGGCGCTGGAAAGAAAAAGGCGTTGCCAGATTGGGATGAATTGCCCGAGCTGTTGCCGGACGATCTGGACTTAGAGCTGCCGGACGAGGAAGGGCCGTTTGAGGCGATCATCCTGCCGCTGCGCGATCTGGTGATCTACCCGCAGATGGTGACGCCGCTCTACATCGGACGGGAAAGCTCGCTCCAGGCGTTAGACACTGCCCTGCACGAGGATTGGCCCCTGGTCGCCGTGGCCCAGCTGGAGGGCGATGAGGAAGAAGAGGCATACCCCGCGCCGGAGCAGCTGGGCAAAGTGGGCACCGACATCGTGATCGTCCGCTCCATTCGGATGCCCGACGGGACCGCCAGCGCCATCGCCCAGGGGATGGAGCGCGTCCGCATCTTAGAATACACGCAGCAGGAGCCGTTCCTGCTGGCACTGGTGGAGCCGGTGGCCGAAGTGACGGAGCGCGCCCCCCTGGTGGAGGCACTGATGCGGGCGGTGCTGGGCCAGTTTGAGAAAGTCGTCTCGCTGAACCGCAGCCTTCCCGACGAGGCCTATATCTACGCGATGAACGTGGATGATCCGGGCGCGCTGGCCGACCTGATCGCGCAAATGATCACTCTGGACCTGGGGGCGCGCCAGAGCTTGCTGGAAACCTTCAACCCGGTGGAACGCCTCCAGAAGGTCAGCGCACACCTGGCTCGTGAGCTGGATGTCCTGGAACTGGAGGATCAGATCCAGACCCAGGTGCAGGCCGAGGTAGATAAATCGCAGCGGGAGTACTTCCTGCGCGAGCAGCTGCGCACGATCCAGCATGAGCTGGGGGAGACCGACACCTTCACCCGTGACCTCAATCACCTCCGCGAGCAGGCGGAGCAGGCCGACCTGCCGGAGGCGGTGCGGGCGCGCGTGGAGGAAGAACTGGGCCGGCTCGCCATGATGCCGCCGCTCGCGCCGGAGACCGGCATCATCCGCACCTACTTAGACTGGCTGCTCCAGCTGCCCTGGACGAAGGCCACCGAGGACAATTTAGACCTCAACCACGCCGAGCGGGTGCTGGAGTCGCGCCACTACGGGCTGCCAAAGGCCAAAGAGCGGATCCTGGAATATATCGCGGTGCGTAAACTCGCGCCCGACAAAAGCCGCAGTACCATTCTCTGCTTCGTGGGGCCGCCGGGGACCGGCAAGACTTCGTTGGGTCGCTCCATCGCCGAGGCGTTAGGCCGCGAATTCGTCCGCGTCTCGTTGGGCGGCGTCCGCGACGAGGCGGAGATCCGGGGCCACCGGCGCACCTACATCGGCGCGCTTCCCGGGCGGATCATCCAGACGATGAAGCGCGCGGGGACACTTAACCCCATCTTCATGCTGGACGAGATTGACAAGCTCGGGGCCGACTTCCGGGGCGATCCGGCGGCGGCGCTCCTGGAGGTGCTGGACCCGGAGCAGAATCACGCTTTCTCCGACCATTACCTGGAGCTCGCCTACGATCTCTCCCAGGTGCTTTTCATCACCACGGCCAACGTGTTAGACACCATCCCGCCCGCGCTGCACGACCGGATGGAGGTGATTGAGTTCCCTGGTTACACTGAAGAGGAAAAGATAGAGATCGCCCGCCGGTTCCTCATCCCGCGCCAGATAGAGGTGAACGGGTTGGAGCAACACCCGCCGCACTTCTCCGAGGCCGTGCTGCGGCTCCTCATCCGGCAGTACACTTACGAGGCCGGCGTCCGCAACCTGGAACGGGAGCTCGGCAGCCTTTGTCGCAAGGCCGCCCGCCGCCTGGCCGAGGACAAACGCCCGCTGACGACGGTCACGGCGGAGGCGGTAGCGAAATACCTCGGCCCGGCGCGCTACACCCAGGAACGCACCGAAAAAGAGGCGCAGATCGGCGTGGCGATGGGGCTGGCCTGGACGCCGGAGGGGGGCGACCTCCTGCCGGTGGAAGTGGCCCTCATGCCGGGCAAGGGCAATCTGACGTTGACCGGGCAGATGGGCGAGGTGATGCAGGAATCGGCCCAGGCGGCCTTCACCTACCTGCGCTCGCAGGCTGAGGCCTGGGGGCTGGCGCCGGACCTGTTTGAGAAGGTGGACGTCCACATCCACTGCCCGGAAGGGGGCATCCCTAAGGACGGCCCTTCCGGTGGGATCACCATCGCCACCGCGCTCTTTTCCGCCTTCACCGAGCGGGCCGTCCGCCATGACGTGGCGATGACCGGCGAAATCACGCTGCGGGGGCGGGTGCTGCCCGTGGGCGGTCTGAAGGAGAAGCTGCTGGCTGCGCACCGCGCCGGCGTCAAGACCGTTGTCATCCCGGAGCGCAACCGCCAGGACCTGCAGGAGATCCCTAAGGCGATCCTGCGGGGGCTGAATGTGGTGCTGGTGGAGCAGATGGGCCCCGTGCTGGAGCAGGCGCTCTGTCCACCCAGCCCGGAGGCCGAGAGACCGCGCCGCCGGGGCAAGGGGGCCGAGAAGCCCCCGGCCGGCGAGCCGTAAACGGCAGCTATTCGGGCCGGTTGCGATACCGCCACAATGGCGGATAGGCGCTGCCGACGGCGGCGAAGAGCGGTACCCCGATCAGGCCGCCGCTGAGCGCCTGGATGACGTTGGGGACCACCTCGGTCAGTGCGACGCCGACGCCCATCAACAGCGCTCCGGCCGCGAAGTAGCCCCCGGCGACGATGACCAGGCTCGCGATCACCGCTAACGTCAACGTGAGCGGGGTGCGCCGCCGCTGCACGAGCATCCCCACGGCCCACCCCTGGACGCCGTGGATCACCAGCGAAAAGATTGCCCACTGCGCGTAGGGGCTGGTCAGGTCGGCTAACGCCGTTCCCAGACCGCCGGCCACCGCGCCCACCCACGGGCCGAACGCCAGCGCGGCGAAGACCACCCCCGCGTCTCCCAGGTGAATGTACCCGCGCGCCGGTGTCGGAATCTGCACCAGCCGGGTCAGGACGAAAATGAGTGCGGCCATCAATGCCGTCACTGTCATCCGCCGGATGTCAATCGTACGTTGCATGGTTCTCTCTTCCCAATTCAGCATCTGCCGGGGCCATGGCCCCTGCCTGCCCGCTGCGGGCCGGCTCTCTGGCATACAACCGTCATCATAACATACTCAGGTTGTTTGACAAGGGGAAAGCCCGCCGCCTGCTCCGCGCTGGTCGCGGAATTCACCGTGGCCTGGCGTTCACCAGCCGTGGGATGAGGAAAATAATTCGGTCACACAGGCCGTGGGCTTTGTAGTAACGCCTGCTGGCCTTTAAAAATTAAATGCGGTAACACCGGGCGACTTGTTTTTTCCCGGTGGGGCGCCGGGCGATCAATCGCCCGGCTACCCAAGCCACGCCCGGTAAACCGGGCTGCCGTAGCCCCGTTATGATCTTTGAGAAAATAATTCGGTCATCTGAGCCGTGGGCTTTTGGGCTTGGTAGTAACGCCTTCAGGCGTTTCTTTGCTGCCGCCAAAGGGGAGAACGCCTAAAGGCGTCACTACCCACGCCTTCTCAGCCGGTTCGCCCATGACCGAATTTAATTTTCAAACTTCATCACGGGGCGTTGCTGGCTAGCCCGGCGGTTGACCGCCGGGCGTCCAGCGCGGCTCAGACGGCGCTAAAGCGCCTGACTACAAACTTTTCACGCTCTTTTCAAGGGAGATTTTATCCTTCCGCCTTCATCCTTACATCCTTTCAGCTGGTGTCACCCTTAGAATTTGACATTGCCCGACATCTTACTAAAATGAAAATGATTCCGGCCATCAGGGGGTGGGGATGTCCACTACAGGGGGTGCCTGTTCAGCTTCTAAAGGCGGGGTGATCCAAAACGAAGATTTCTCCTGCCATGATCTGACCCCCCGCAGTTTTTACGGCACGCAGTTCAACCAGGTGGACCTGCGCCGCGTCCTGGCCGATGGGGTGGATTTCCGGCTGGCGGCGTTTCGTCGCTGCTCCATGGAGGCTGCCTCGCTGCGCGGGGCGCAATTGGATCAGGCCGATCTGCGCGGGATGAACCTCCAGATGGCTGATCTGACCGAGGCCCGGCTTTCTCACGCTTACCTGGCCCACGCGCTGCTCAAAGGGGCTATGCTCGGGCAGGCCCAGCTGCCGGCCGCCGATCTGACCCAGGCCCGCCTGGTCGGCGCTGACCTCTCCCGGGCCTGCTTGCGGCGCGCGATCTT
>CAYTGR010000109.1:0-5580 GCA_964437445.1 uncultured Anaerolineales bacterium
GCGCGCTGAAGCGCGCCACGACAAACAGGCCAGGACTCTCAGCGGTGAAACATGGCTGCGTCTGCGCAGTCCTGACTATCCTTCGGTGTTTGCTCACGTTCAACGCCAGCTTTGGCCTCTTGGAGAGCTCCTTTCGCCCTGCCGTTTGCCGCCTCAGTCACGAATCTATGGGGTAAAGTTAAGTTTAGCCGAAAGGAGTCGGCCATGAAGACCTCTCTGCGGTGGCTTTTGCTCGGTGGCGTTTTGGTTGCCGCGCTGGCAACCGCGTTGCTACTCCAGGCCACCTTAGGGACGGGCGAAACAGCAGCGGCGCCGGCCGCGCCGCCCGTCATTTTCCCCCCTGACCCCGGTTGGCCCGAATATGCCCAGCGGGAGATCACCCTCAATCCTGAACCGCCGGTGCTGGGGCAACCCCTCCACATTTGCGCTGCGGTGTTGAACACCAGCCCGCAGACGCAAACCGTCACTTTAGACTTTGGCATCGCCAATTTTGGCATTGGGCTGCCGTTCACCCCCCTCGGCAGCCGCACCGTGGTAGTGCCCCCCAACAGCAAAGCGCAGGGCTGTGTCGTCTGGATCCCGCGGCAACCCGGCCACTGGTGCCTTGAGGTCATCCTGCACCAGCCGCAACAGCCAGATCAGCGCAGCCAGCGCAACCTGGATGTGTGGGAGGTATTGACCCCCGGCGTCCCGGCCGAGACCGTTTTCCCGGTGCGCAACCCCGGCCCCACCACCGATAGGATTCAGCTCCAGCTGCTCAACCTCCGCCCCGGCTGGACAGCCCTCCTCACCCCGCAAGAGTTAACGTTAGCAGCGGGCGAAAGCCGGCTGGTGACGCTGACGGTGGTGCCGCCCCAGGGCACGTTGCTCGGCAGCCGGGAGCCAATTGTGGATGTGGAGGCCCGAAACGGCCAAAATGCGCTGATCGGCGGCTTCCGCAAGCTGGATATGCCGCCGGTCCCCCTGCACCGCCCCCACGACCCGCCCTACGCCGAGAGTGAGATCAGCATTGAGCCTTACCCCCCGCTCCCCGGCGAGCCGGTCCAGCTCTGTGTGGAGCTCTACAACCTGAGCGACGAGCCGCAGCCGGTGGAATCGTTCTTTGATATCGCCGCCTTCGGCATCGGGCTGCCCTTCACCAACGTCGGGATGCGTTCCGTGGTCGTGCCGGCCCACGGGCGGCTCAAGGTTTGTGTGAGCTGGCTGCCCCCCGCGCCCGGCCATTACTGCGTCCAGGTCCGCCTGCTGGATCCCACAGGCCACTACCTGGAGCAGCGGAGCCAGCGGAATATGGACGTGAGCGAGCTCCTCAAGCCGGGCCAGCCGGACATGTTCACTTTCACAGTTGGCAACCCGCTGACCATCCCCACCACCCTCTACCTGACCACCACCGTTCACCTGCCGGGGTGGGAAGTTCTGCTCTCCAATTATGAATTGCCGAATATGGGTCCCGGCGAGCTCCGGCCGGTGGTGCTGACGGTCTTTCCGCCGGCCGATCTGAGCCGCTTAGAGGATGGCGCGCCGGTGGTGGATGTAGAAGCGCGCACCCTGCCGGTCGGTGGCGAGCTCATCGGCGGCTTCCGCAAGATTTTCCGCCCGCCGGTCCCCATCCACCGGCCTGAAGATCCGCCCTACGGCGAATCGGAGATCAGCCTTGAACCCTACCCGCCGCGCGCCGGCGAGCCGGTGGTCATCTGCACCGACCTGCGCAATCCCACCACGGTATCGCAAACCGTGCAGGTGGAGTTCGGCGTGGCGAACTTCGGCATCGGCCTCCCCTTCACCCGGATTGACCTGCAAGCTCTCACGCTGCCGCCGCAAAGCCAGGTGCGCACCTGCACGCGCTGGGTGCCCCCCATCGGCGGTCACTTCTGCGCGCAGATCATCATCCGCCAGCCGGGCTACCGCGATGTCTTCAGCCAGCGCAATATGGACGTGGCCGAGTTCCTGGAGCCGGGCAAGCCCAACAGCTACGTCTTCCCGGTCGGGAACCCCTACGACAGGCCGATCACCGTCACTTTAGGACTGGTGGAGCATCTGCCCGGCTGGGAGGCCTTCCTGACGCCGGAGGTGCTCTACAACCTGGCGCCCCACACCTCCCGGCCGGTGACGCTGACCGTCATCCCCGCCCCCAACCTGATAGAGCTGGAGGACGGCGCGCCGGTGGTGGACGTGGAAGCCTACACTGAGGAAGGCCTGCTGGGCGGCTTCCGCAAGCTCTTCCGCCCGCCGGTGCCCATCCACCATCCCGCCGATCCGCCCTACGCCGAACGGGAGATCACCGTGGAGCCTTATCCGCCGCGCGCCGGTGAGCCGGTGCAGCTCTGCGTGGAACTGCGCAACCCCACCGACATCACCCAGACGGTCAAAGTGGAGTTCGCCTGGGCCAACTTTGGCATCGGGCTGCCCTTCCAGACCATCCAGTGGCGCGAGGTCCAGTTGCCCCCTCACAGCGTGACCCGCCATTGCGTCAACTGGGTGGCGCCCGCTGCCGGTCACTACTGCTTCCAGGTGACGCTGGTGGATCCGCAACAACGCTACCGCGTGCTCCGCAGCCAGCGCAACATTGATGTCGGCGAGATCTTCATCCCCGGCCAGTGGACGGAGCCGTTTGTCTTCCTCGTCGGCAACCCCTTACCGGACCCCACCACGATTGAGCTGGCCGCTTTCGTCCGCCTGGAAGGCTGGCAGGCCGAGCTCACCCCGCGCGTCTTGTCTCAAATGAGGCCGGGTGAAGTCCGCCCCGTCACGCTGACAGTTTTGGCCCCCGCCGACCGCCCCCTGCCGGAGGACGATACCCCCATCGTGGACATAGAGGGGCACGCCGAGGGCCAGCTGATCGGCGGCTTCCGCAAACTCTTCCGCCCGCCGGTGCCCATCCACCGCCCGCCAGATCCGATCTACGCGGAGTCGGAAATCACCATCAACCCCTACCCGCCGCGCGCCAGCCAGCCCACCGAGATCTGCGTAGACCTGCGCAATCCGACCGACGACTCCCAAACGATGACCGTGACCTTTGGGGTCGCCGCCTTCGGCATCGGCCTGCCCTTCCGCGACATCGCGCGCCCCCTGGTCGTCACGCTGCCGCCCCACAGCATCAAGCGCGTCTGCGTCACCTGGGTGCCGCCCTTCGGCGGTCACTTCTGCGCCCGCGTGACGATCAGGCTACCCGGCCACGAGCCGTTCTGGAGCCAGCGCAACATGGATGTGGGCGAAATCCTGGTGCCGGGCGAGCCTTCGTCGCTGCGTTTCCCGGTCGGCAACCCCACCGGCCAGGTCGCCACGGTCACGCTGGGGCTGGTGTCGCACCTGCCCGGCTGGCAAATCGCCCTTTTCCCCGACGTGCTCCCGGCCTTGCAGCCAGGGGAGACGCGCCCGGTCACGCTGACGGTCATCCCGCCCCGGCAGAACGCGCTGCCGGAACCGGGTTCGCCGGTTGTGGATGTGGAGGCCTTCATCAACGGGCGTCTCATCGGCGGTATCCGCAAGCTCTACTACCCGCCCATCCCCGTCCACCCGCCCCAAGACCCGGTCTACGCCGAATCGGAAATCTTCATTGACCCCTACCCCACCCGCCAGAACCTGCCGACGTTGTTAGGAGCGGTGGTCTTCAACCCCACGCCGGTCTCGCAGTGGGTGACCCTCACCTTCGGCGTGGCGCACTTCGGGATCGGGATGCCGTTCACCACGACCGGGATCATCTCGCCGGTGCAGCGGCTGCTCATCCCGCCCTACGGGATGGCGCGCGCCACGACGGCCTGGATTCCACAGTTCAACGGCCACGTCTGCGTCCAGATTGAGGTGCGCTCGCCAGGGCTGGAGCCGGTCCGCAGCCAGCGTAACATAGATGTCGGCGAACCCCTGCGCCCCGACCGGCCGCACGCCCGCGTTTTGGAAGTGCGCAATCCCACCAGTGAGGTCGTGACGATCACGATGGCGTTGATCAACCACCGGGCCAACTGGTTGGTGGAGCTGTCACCCATGGTGCTGCCGAATATGAGACCCGGCGAAGTCCGCCCGGTCACGCTGACCGTCAAGCCGCCCAGCTGGGAAGGGTTGGCCGATGGGGAGCCGATCGTGGATGTGGAAGCTTACCTGCCGGATGGGACCCTGATCGGCGGCATCCGCAAGCTCGCCAAGCCGCCCATCCCGCTGCACAAGCCGCAAGATCGCCCCTACGCCGAGACGGAGATCAGCGTCACGCCGGAGCCGATAGAGGCCGGCCGCCCGACCACCATCACCACCCAGGTCATCAACACCGGTGAAGTGACGCAGACCGTCCTGGTCCGCTTTGGCGTGGCGAACTTCGGCATGGGGATCACCTTCACGAATACCAACATCGTGCCGACCTATCGGCTGGTGACGTTGACGCCGGGGATGAGCACCACTGTCAGCGCCGTCTGGACGCCGCCCAGCGCCGGCCACTGGTGCATTCAGATTATCCTGGCAGACCCGCAACAGGAATACCCGGAGCAGCGCAGTCAGCGCAATGTGGAAGTACACCGGCGGCAGTACCAGCCCTGCCAGCCGGTCACCACCACGTTCCAGCTGAGCAACAGCGGCCCCCTGACCGTCACCGTGGACATCGGCGCTCACGCGATCAACCTGCCGCCGGGCTGGACTTACAGCACCGACATCACGCAAACCGTCTTGGGGCCGTACCAGAGCCTGACCGTCACGCTGACCATCACGCCGCCCTGCCAGCTGAGCGCGCTCGCGCTCAACGCAACGTTAGCAACCAACAGCAGCGGGGGCCCGCCGGAGATCAACGTGGAAGGCTACGTGGATGGCGAGCTGCTCGGCGGCATCCAGGTGCAGTTAGAGGGCGCGATGATCTATCCGCTCTACCTGCCACTGGTCCTGCGCAACCGCTGATCCCCCAGTGCCCGGCATTCCATCATGCCGGGCACTCTCCGCTGAAGGGGCCGGCCGGCGCTACACCGGTCAGCCCCTTCACTTTTTCATAAACCACAGGGGATCGTAACCGTGCGCTTCCAGCCATTCACTGCCCGGCCCCGACCAGCCGAAGCGTTTGAGATCCACCCGGCCCTGCGCGTCAAACTGGATGCCTTCGGCTTCCAACAGCGTGCGCTGTTCGCTGTAGCCCTCCGCCCCCCGCAGGCTGATCTGCCCCTGGCTGTTGATCACCCGTTGCCAGGGGACTCCGCTCGCTTCCGTCACTGCCGCCAGAGCGTATCCCACCGTCCGGGCGTCGCCCTGCCCCACAATGCGCGCGATCTGCCCATAGGTAGAGACCTGACCGGCCGGGATTTGCCGGATCACTGCGTAGATCCGTTCATAAAGCGATGAACCTGACAGGTGAGTCATAGCAGGTTAAGCCCTCCTGGCCGGGGCAGCCGGGACAAACTGAGCCGGAAGGGTCTCTCTCCCGTATTGCCCCTGATCTCAGTCCAAACTGCCCCACCGTCATTGTACCCGCTTTTCAAACCCCTCCAAGTTGATCGCTATCTGCCATCCACCATGCGCCATTGTGGGGACGCAGCTGGCGAGCGGGCTAGCAAGCGCAACTCCCCCAATTACACAATTTTGCACCCCGAATACTATTGACAGCCCGATTTT
>CAYTGR010000110.1:0-5365 GCA_964437445.1 uncultured Anaerolineales bacterium
GAGGCCTTCTGGCGACTGCTGCCGGATTTCAAGGGGCGGATGCTGACCGGGGTGGCGTTTGATCGCGACCTCTTGTTGCGCGCGGGTATTGAGACCGCCGACGGCGTGGCGGCGGTCACCAGCAATGAGCTGGCCAACCTGGTGGTCTGCCAGCTGGCGCGGGTTCACTTCCATGTACCGCGCGTGGTCGCCCGGCTGTACGAGCCAGAGCGCGCCCCGTTGTACGAGGCGCTGGGCGTGACCGTGGTTTCCGGCATCTCCTGGCGGGTGCGCCGGCTGGATCAGCTGCTCTGCCAGCCGACGCTCAGCATCGTGGAAACGCTGGGCAACGGTGAAGTGTTCCAGATGGATCTCCGGGTTGATGCCAGGCTGGCGGGGCAATCCGTGGCAGCGGCGGCGCGGCCAGGCCGTTGGGTCCCGTTGGTGCTGACGCGGGCTGGCGCGGCCCGGTTGTTGACTCCTGACCTGACGTTGGAAGAGGGCGACGTTCTGCGGCTGGGAGTCGTCGCCGGCGCGCTGGATGAATTGCAGATCTGGCTGGCCACAGCGGGAAAGGAGTCGGGGACGTGCGCGTGTTGATTGTGGGTGGAGGCAAGATCGGTTCGCACCTGGCCGAATTGTTGCTGGCCGATGGATATGAGGTTTGTGTGGTGGAACAACGCTCCGACGTGTTGGCGAAATTGCACCACGAGCTGCCGACCGAGGTGGTGATGGACGGCGACGGCACTCGCGTGGAGACGTTAGAGCGGGCGCACATCCGCCAGGCCGATGTGTTAGTGGCTGCAACCGGGAATGACGAGGCCAATCTGGCCGTGGCGATGATCGGACGGCGGCTTTTCCAGGTACCCCGGATTATCGGCCGCGTCAACAATCCCAAGAACGCCTGGCTCTTTACGCCGGAGATGGGGGTGGATGTGGCCCTCAACCAGTCGGATTTGCTGGCGAAGATGATTGCGCAGCAGATGTCGCTGGGCGATATGCTCACCCTGTTGCGGCTGCGCAAGGGCGAGCTGGTGCTGGTGACTGAGATATTGGCCGCCGACGCGGCCGTGGTCGACAAAACGGTGGCGGAACTGGCATTGCCGCCGGAGATTCTATTGGTGGCGGTGATTCGCGGCGACGAAGCGTTAGTGGTGCACGGTCATACCACGCTCCAGGCCGGCGACGAAGTGCTGGCCCTCGTCCGCGATGGGTTGCAGCTGGAACTGAGCCAGCGTCTGGGGAGCCCCGGCCATCATTGGAACGGCAAAGCGCACGAGGAGGGCCGCCTTTAGCTGTTAGTCATCGGCCAGCAACCGGAGGCCCGGAGAGTGCTCCCTGAAAGCCGGCTTTGTTTGTAGTCAGGGCTTGAGCGCCGTCTCACGCGCTGAAGCGTGTCACTGCAAGCCCATTTTCATCAGCAGTAACAGGAGCGTGACCCCAAAAGTCAGCAACACCAGCGGCCCGCCGCTGCGGAGGTAATCGCGCCCGGTGTAGCCGCCTGGCCCCAATACCATCAGGTTGGCCGGATGCCCGAAGGGGGTGCTGAAGGCTGCTCCGGTGACGATGGCGATGCCTAACGCGAGCGCGCGGGCGTCCAGCCCGGCCTGGGCGGCGGCCTGAATGGCGATGGGGACCAACAGGGTGGGGACGGCCGCGCCGCCGGGGATCAGCTGGGTAAGCAGGGTCGTCAGTGCCAGCAGCCCGCACACCGGGCCGGCCGGACCGAGCGGCCGGGTCAGGACCAGGACCTGTTGGGCCAGCCAGGCGGCTGCCCCGGTCTGGCTCAAGGCCAGACCGGCCGGGATCATCCCGGCGATGATGAATACCGACCGCCAGTCGATAGCCTCATATGCTTCGTCGGGCGTCACGCAGCCGGTGGCGAGAGTGACCACTGCGCCCAGCAGCAGCGCCAGGGCGGTGGGCGCTATCCCCGTCGCGGCCAGAATCAGAGCGCCCGCCAGGGCCAGGACCGCCCAGGGGGCTTTGCCGGGGCGCGGCCACTGCTGCTCTGCCATCAGTGGCAGATAGTCGGGCACTTGTTGCAGCAATTGCAGACGGTTGGGGGGACCGTAGACCAGGAGTGCGTCGCCGACGCGCAGGGGCAGCGTACCCACATCGGTGCGATAACTGCGGTTCTCGCGCCAGAGGGCCACGACCGTCAGGCCATACTGCTCGCGGAAGTGGAGCTCGTGCAGGGTCTGGCCGGCGGCGCGCGAATGGGGCGGGATGAGCACCTCCACCATCCCGGCCTGCTTGGAGAGGACCTGGGCCAGGACCTCGTTGGAAGCCGGCCGGAATGGGGCGCCGGCGGCACCCAGTTCACGGATTCGTTCCTCGCGCCCGGCGACGATGAGTGTCGCGCCCGGCTCCAGCACGGCGGCCGTGGTTGGAGCCGCGCAGAGCCGGTCATGGTAGCAGATCTCCAGGACGGTGAGCCCCCACCGCTGGCCGATGGCGCTTGCGGCCAGGGTTTGGCCGGCGAACGCGGCTTCCGGCAGCACGGTCACCTCCCACAGCCGCTCTCCCAGGGCATAGAACGTGGGGAGCTCCTCCTGCGGCAGGAAGCGGCGCGGAAAGAGTTCCTGGGCTGAATGGCGGGGCAACGGCCGCCAGCTGACCAGCGCCAGGTAGACCAGGCCCGCCAACGCGACCGGGCCGCCTACCGGTAGAAAGTCCAGCACCCCAAAACGGGGATAGCCCGCTGCACTTAGAAATTCACCGGTGATGAGGTTCGCCGTGGTGAAGAGCGTGGCCATCCCGGCCAGCTGAGTGGCAAAGGCCAGCGGCAACAGCAAGCGGGAGGGGGAGCGTTCCTGGCGGCGGGCCACTTCCAGGGCGGCCGGCATCAGCACGGCGACCGCTGCCACGTTATTCATGAACAGGGAGAGGCCGCTGCCCGCCAGAATTAACCCGACGCGCAGCTGCCCCTCACTCGCTCCGAGGTGGCGTTGCAGCCAGAGGCCGATCCGGTGACTCACGCCGGTGGCATTGAGTGCTCGCCCCAGGATGAAGACGGCGATCAACGTGATGACGATGGGGTTGCCAAAACTGCCCAGCGCCGTCTCGGGCGGGAGCAGGCCGGATAACGGCAGGATGACCAGTACCCCCAACGCTACCAGGTCGGGGCGCACTCGCCCCGAGATGAAGAGGACAGTTGCCAGGGTAACTATCAGTACAGCGGCAATGGCCTGGATAGACATGATGGCGCACTCCGAAATTGAGGATAGATAAGGATGGCTGCTTGACAGCTTTTTCTTTTCTTTCACCTTGCCTATAATAGGGATGAAGGGTAGTCAATTCGTGGATGGGAGGTAAGGCTATGGCTGTACAACCTTTAAATCCGTCCCCAGGAGTCAAGGAGGAATGGTGGCGCCGGGTGTTGTGGATGGCGACCAAACTGCGGGAGTCCTTTGCTCTCGCTCCCGGCATCCGGATGGAGCAGACCCCCGAGAACCTTAAGGCGTTTCAAGAACGGTTTGCGCTGTTGTATCGTCACTTGAACCTTAACCTCGCCGAGGCTGAGCGAGAGCGGTTGACAAGGGATGTGTTGAATGAGGTCGCCGGGTTTGGCCCCATTGAAGAGCTGATTACCGACGAGTCGGTGACCGAAGTCATGGTGAACGGACCGGCGCTGGTCTACGTGGAACGCCGGGGCCGGATTGAGCTGACCCCGATCAAATTTCTGGACAATGATCATGTTTTGCAGACGATTGAGAAGATCATCAAACCGTTAGGCCGCCGGGTGGATCGGGCCTGGCCGCTGGTGGATGCCCGCCTGCCCGACGGGTCCCGCGTGAATGCCATCATTCCCCCCTGTGCGTTAGATGGTCCCACCATCACCATCCGTAAGTTCAGCAAGAAAAAGCTGACCGTGGACGATTTAATCAAGTTCGGCTCGTTGACCGAGCAGATGGCCCAATTCTTGAAGGCCTGCGTGGTCTCCCGGCTGAACATCGTTGTCTCCGGCGGCACCGGTTCCGGCAAAACTACTCTGCTCAACGTGCTCTCCGGCTACATCCCGGAGGACGAACGCATCATCACGGTGGAAGATGCCGCGGAGCTGCAACTGGCGCAGACCCATGTCGTCCGGTTGGAGACCAAGCCGGTGGAAGCGAACGAGCCGACCGGCCGCCCGGTCACGATCCGCGACCTGGTGATCAACACGCTGCGGATGCGCCCGGAGCGCATTATCGTGGGTGAGTGCCGGGGCGGTGAGGCCCTGGATATGCTCCAGGCGATGAACACCGGCCACGACGGCAGCCTGACCACGGTCCACGCCAACAGTCCGCGTGACGCCATGTCCCGCCTGGAAACCCTGGTCTTGATGGCCGGGATGGACCTGCCGCTCAGTGTGGTGCGCCGGCAGATCGCCTCGGCGATCAATCTGATTGTGCAGCAGGCCCGGTTGCGCGACGGCTCCCGCAAGGTGACCAACATCACCGAAATCCAGGGACTGGAGGGCGAGACACCGATCCTGCAGGACATTTTCGTCTTTGAAGAGCTGGGGGAGGAAAACGGCAAGGTGGTTGGTCGCGTCAAACCGACCGGCATCCGTCCCAGCTTCATGCCCCGGCTGATCAATCACGGGTTCAACCTGCCGGCCAGCGTCTTTATGGACCGGGAAGCGATGGCCGCTGGCGGCCGCCCAACCCGCCGATAGTCGCTCTTTCACGGATGCCCATGACCGGCGTGCAGCGCCGGTCATTTTTCTGCTACCAGCCAGTAATTGACCTCGTCGGCCCCGTGGAGGGTGACGCGCGCGCCCAGGTCCCGAAACAGGCGCGCCAGCTCGTCCGGCCGGTAGAAATGGCTGCGCATCAACAACAGCGTTTCCCCCAACGCGATCAGTTTCACGCTCCAACGCACGATGTTGGGCTCTTCAATCACGATGCGCCCGCCTGGCGCTAACACGCGCCAGAGTTCCGCCGCGGCCCGGCGCTGCTGGTGGAAGTGGTGGAAGCTGTCTACCGCCAGGAGCCGGGGAAAGCTGGCGCTGGCAAAGGGCAGTGCTTCCGCCACGCTCTGGCAGGGGCGGCAGCACCCCTTGGCCAGGGCCTGGCGCAACATCTCTGCTGCCGGGTCCAAAATCGTGAGCGCAGCGCCGGTGGCCCGCAGCGTTTGCGTCACACGGCCGGTACCGCCGCCTACGTCCAGAACGCGGAGGCCGGGTGATAGCGCTAAGAGCGCCAGCAGGCGCGTGGGATCGGCCGGCCGGATCAAACGGTCGTACCAGGGCGCTAACGCGCCGAAGTGGTCAAACAGGGGGGTGGGCATCGGATAAATTGAGCTCCATGAGGGCCTCGCGCGGCTGGCCCAGACAACTGTTCAGTGCCAGCGCCGGGCGGATCAGACCGCTGGGCCGGGAGACCGGTTCCTGGCGGGC
>CAYTGR010000111.1:0-5328 GCA_964437445.1 uncultured Anaerolineales bacterium
AGTGACCGGCACTTGTCATGACCAGTCTTACTTGGCCGGCGGGGGGACAGGTTTGGCCGGCAGCTGCCCACGCATGAGGAGCGCCAGCAACCCATCGGCCAGGCCGCCCGCACTCGCGCCCGTGACCGAGACGTCGGGCACGATGCGAACCTGCCGCTCGCCGACGATTTGCATCAGTTGGAGGGCCGTGTACCCCTGAGGGCCAAGCGCCTCCACACCGGCACGGTAGGCCTGCGCCTTCGCCTCGCCGGTCACGCGGATGGCGTCGGCCTCGCCGGCGGCGCGCAGCCGGATTCCTTCCGCTTCGCCGGTGGCCTGTTTGATCTGCGACTGCGCCTGGAGCTCCGAAATCCTCACGCCCTGCTCAGAGCGGACCACCTGCTGCTGGATATCGGCCATCTCGGTCTGGCGCACCAGTTGTTGCCGCTGCACCTGGGCGGCTTCCTGGACCTCATAGGTCTTCTTTTGCTCTTCGGCGATCTTGCGGTCGGTGAGCGTCTGCATCAGGTCAGGCGGCGGATTGATGTCGCCGATGAGCGTATCAATAGCCTGGACATCGTAAGCTCCCAGCGCCTTGCGGATATGCTCGGCCGCCTGCACCTGCCGCTCACTGCGCGCGCTGAGAAAATCTAACACCGTGAAGTATTGGGCAGCGTTGCGGAAATAGTTGCCCACAATCGGCTCCAGCACGTGATCCACCAGGTTTTGCATGGAGCCAACGCGCGAGATCACCTTGGGCGCATCCAACGCCCCCACGTGGATGATCTGTGCCACATCCAGATTGAAAGCAAAGCCGTCTTTAGAGCGCACGGTGATGGACGAAAGCTTGGCGTCGTACATGTGCGCTTCCGTGCGGTGGGCCCAGTTGAGGACGATGTTGGTCGTGGGAACCAGCTCCACCTTCATGACCCGGGTATTGATCGGGTGCTTGCCCGGATAGAGCGGCGAGACCCAGACGCCCTTGTGGCCGGGGTTGACCAGATCACCGTGCTTGAACTCCACGCCGCTGACATCCTCGTGCGCCTTGCCGACGTAGGAGATGACAACGCCGACATAGCCGATGGGGATCTCGGTCATCGGCACCTGCTCCACCTGGACAAACCAGGGGTTGAGGTTCCACAAGCCGGAGAGCAGAATCTGCTCCTGCAGGCCACGGCGTCCCCCATTGCTCAGGAAGACTTGAGCGTTCTGGAAATTGTCGTGGCCCTCAATCACCGGCCCGGCAATCTCGCCCGGCTCAATCGGCGAACCATCCTGAGTGGTCACAATGCCAACGCGGTCAGGCCGCACCTGGTAGACCAACAGCTGGGCCGGATCCATGCCATGCTGCGGAGCAGTCTGCGCCGTGATGATGGTGAACAGCGCCGTGTTGATCCGGTAAGTGCCCGCCGTGAGAATCCCCAGCTGGCGCCCCTTCTCGCCACCCCGGGTGAGGAACTTGTGCGCGTTCTGGAAGTTGTCGCAATCCACCACCCGGCCCAAAATCCGCTCCGGCGGGATGGGATTACCATCGGCCGCCACCACCAGCCCGATCTCCCCCTGCGGGATCACCGTGACCGGCACTTTGCGGATGCTGTACTGCCAGGGCCAGTAAAAGAAGTGCCAACCCGGTGAAAGGGTATTGGCCTGATAGCCGGCTTCACCGTTCAGTGCGATCAACCGTCCCGGCGGCAGCTGGCGAGTAGAGAACTTCTTAACGACGATTCCAACCTGCCGCTCGTTGATGACGACTAACCCCAGCAGAGTCGGCGCCAACACGAACAGGCCGATCAAAATCGCGATCAACACCGCTGCAATGACAACGTATTCCATAAAAAGGGACCTCCCTGTTCTCCCTTATCCATTTACATCCAAAAGAGTTTACCACCGGCAAGTGGCCATAGCCGCAAAATCTCCCCCGGCACAGCAGGGGGTGGTAGCATGGCATAGCGTCCAAAATCTTGCGGGGTGCAACGTTTTAGCAGCATAGGAACTCAAGGCAGAGAAATTCTGAATTTTTCCACTAACCGGTCAGGGTTGTACGAAAGCTTGGCCTGCCGCAATCCCTCGTCGCCGAGGTCTTGCTCCCGGTTGATGAACGGGAACGCGGCCCAGGCTTGCGCGGCGAACTGTTGGTTGATCAGGACATACAAGCCGGTGATGGTCGGGTCGGCCTTCTCAATGTGGATGACGGCAGTCTGCGCGTTGAGCGGCTCCCCCAGCGCAAAAGCCACGAGCTGCCCCGCCAGCTCAATGGCCCCGCCCTGGAGCTGGAGCGCCGCAAAATGCACCAGCGCCTCCTGGACCGCCTCCCATTCGCCCAGCAGACTGCCATCTTCGTCACAGCGCCGGATCTCGCACCAGCGCCCCGCCAGCTCTTGGCAGGCCGCAGTCAGCGAAGGAGTGAGCGGAAGGTAGCTGGCTGCGGGGTACTCGCGCTGCAAACGGTTCAGCTGATTGCGTTTGGCGCTGTACTTGCGCCCGGACAGCGCCGCCAAAGCCTCCGTGCGATAAACATAGTCAAACTGGTTGCGGGTTGGCGCTATGACCAAGTCGGGGGCGCCGGCCAGTTCGGCGGTCAGGGCAGCATCCACGCGCTCCAGGCGCGGGCTGAAGCCGCGCTCGTCGCGCAGATGGCACAACAACCGGCGGGCCGCCTCGGCGCGGGGCGCCGGCCCGATGGGCGGCAGCGCGTATCCCCGTTTGGCGGCCACCAGCCACAGCCAATCGCCGTCGTCGGCCCATTCCCAACCAAAATATTCGCGCCAGATAAAAAGATTAGTGAAGGTCAGCTCAGAGGTCTCCGGCTGAAAGCGCCATAACCACTCGTGTAAGGTGGCGCGATCAGCCAGTTCCAGCGGTTTAAAAGGGTGAATCATAAAAATCAGGGGCTATCCCCTACCTGCTTTACACTCGTCTCGATAACTAACCCCAGTTGCTACCTGGCGTTGGTAAGAGTTACATTCTCTTTATGACCACGGACCACAGACCACCCTACTTTACAGCGGTCCGTGGTCAGTCGTCCGTGGTCTCCCGGCAATGTAGATGGCAACATTTATTCGACGGCTCAGCTTTGATCAAAATAATCCAGATCCACTTTTTTGACAGTATAGCTGGCTATCTCGGTTACTCCAACTCCGTGATCAATCATCAGCTGAGCCAGAGTATCACCGTCAATCAGCACAATTTTCATTTCAATTTTGGAGACGTACTCCCTGGCCTCTGGCGAGAATTGCGAAGTGGTAATCAAAACACCCTTGCGGGCTTTTTGTCCGGCCAGACTGCCTGCAAAACCCTGCACCACAGGCCGACCGACGGTTCCTTCCCACCGTTTGGCCTGAATATAGACGACATCCAACCCCAATTTATCCTCTTTGATAATTCCGTCTATACCGCCGTCGCCAACCTGCCCAATGGCTTGACCGGCATCTTTGCGCGAGCCGCCGTAACCCATAGCCACCAGCAGGTCTACCACCAAATGTTCAAAAAACCGTGGGGAGCAGCTTTTGACAAGGTCCAGCAGCTCACGGGCTAAATCCCGGCGTAGATTCTGATAACTGGATTCCAGGATTTCACGAGGATCTAATAATATCTCGTGTCCGGAGGATTCTGCATCGTTTTCAAGCCCTTCTTTGAGATGTCGAGGGGCGCTTTGAAATTCTAAAAACTCCGGAAACTGACGCAAAAACCTTACATCAATGCGCGAAGGGTTTTGCCTTAGGATTTGCAGTCCTCGGTCAGTGATACGAACACGGGCGCGGCCAGTACTTTCCACCAACAAGGCTTTCTTGAGGTAAGTCCGTACCCAGCTCACCCGATTAACAAAGCGTGTCTGCGTACCGCTGGGCAAAATCTCACTACGCTCTTCAGGGGTCAGACCGACCTGCTGCGCCAGAGTCTCTGTCAATTCGTCAATGGTATGCTCTTGACCATCCCCCAGAATTTTCAAGAACGGCAGCATCAGACTTTGGTAATCCGGGATCGCCATCTGGGACTCCATTGACCACTTGAAAGAATTATGGCTTTATTGTATCCCGAATATACTGCAAGGCAACTTCCAGTACCTCATCGGCTGAGCTGCTTTCGTCGTCGTGGGCGACGATGGTCGGTGCAACTCCCTGCTGGTTGTACCACGTCCCCTGAGGCCCCAGCCAACGGCCGTTGGTCAACTCAATCCGGCAATTGCCGACCGGGTAGGTCGCGTAGACGGTCCCCTTGCCATAGGTCGGCTCGCCAATCAACACCCCCCGTTGCAATTCGGCGACCGCCGCGGCCGAGGTCTCCGCAGCCGAAAAGGTGTGTGGCCCGATCAGCACTACCAGCGGCAGGTCGGTGTGAAAGTCACCTTTGAGGGCCTCAAACCGCACCGGGGAACGATCCTTGCTCTCCACCGTAAACAACAGCCCCTCCTGGATGAAATAGCTGAGTACCTGCTGCGTGGTCTGCATGGAACCGCCCCCGTTGTTGCGCAAATCCCAAATAATGGCCCGCGGGTGCTCGGCCAGCAACGCCTGCAACGCAGTTTTCATCTCATCGGCTGCGTTGGCGGTGAAGGTGTACTGCGCCACGTAACCTACCCCGTCCTCCAACAGCTGTTGCTCTACCACGACCCGCTCCTGGCGGACCGGGTCAAATTGTAACACCTGATCGCCCCGCTGCACAACCAGGTGGACCGGTGTGCCGACCGGACCACGGATCAGCAACCCGACCTCACTGGCCGTAAAATAGGGATCCAGCTGCACACCGTCTACTTCCAGGAGCACATCGCCCGGTTTCAACCCGGCCCGGTCAGCCGGGTCGCCGGGAAAGACCACCTCCACCACCATTTGCCCGTCCTTCACCGCCGGGACCAGGCCGATGACACCGGTCTGGCCGGCGAAATCCGCCTCAAACCGCTGGCTGACCTCCGGCTCCAGCAGCGCAGCGTACGGATCTCCCGTCCGGCGCAGCATTCCACGGATGGCAGCATATGTCAAAGCGCGGTCAGAGGGCAAATCCCCGTAATATTGGGCCTTGAGCAATTGCCGGACCTGTGCCAGCAACGCGCTTTCGGTGGCAGTGGACAGCGTTCCATTGCCCAGGTAGCCTCGCAGCACCCAGCCAATGGCAAACCAGACTCCACAAATGAGCACCAGATAAAGCCAGTTTTTTTGTTTCATACCCGGGTGTCAAATGCGCTAAAAACGCAACAGCGACAGCATAACGCCATCGCTGTTGCTCAATGAGCTAGAACGGCTAACAACCTGGCTCAGTCACCCCAAAAGCCGCCACCAGACCAGGAGTTGTACCCCCCGGACCAGGAGTTGTAGCCGCCAGACCAGGAGTTATAGCCACCCGACCAGGAATTGT
>CAYTGR010000112.1:0-5280 GCA_964437445.1 uncultured Anaerolineales bacterium
GCGCGGTCAAGGGGAAGTGGTCGTGCTGGCCGATCTGGGTATCCTGGCGATCCCGTTGAGCACCGGCAGCAGCAACCTCCCGTTCTGGCAGGCGCTCAGCCGCTACGCACAGCGAAAAGGGAATTCCCCATGAACTGGCGTTCACATTAGCGTCTCAGCGTTTCAGCGTTTCAGCGTTTTAGCGTGTTGGTAGTGACGCGCTTTAGCGCGGCAGAACGGCGCTGAAGCGCCTGACTACAAACAGAGCGCTATTCATAGGGAGGAGATTTCATCCTTTCGCCTTCATCCTTCATCCTTGCAAAGGCGCTAAAGCGCCTCACTACGAACGAAGAGCGTTATTCAAGGGGGGAGATTTCATCCTTCCGCCTTCATCCTTCATACTTTACAAATGTGAGCCGTGAGCGGTGAGCAGGAAACAGACACTTCCCTACTGCTCTCTGCTCACTATTCCCTACTTCTTGCAAGGAGTGACCGATAATGAACGATTCACCTTACCGGCAACTGGCGGCGCGGTTAGATGCGCTGCCCAACGGTTTCCCGCCAACCGCCGATGGCGCGGAGTTGCGCCTGCTGGCAGCGCTTTTCACGCCGGAGGAGGCTGCGCTCGCGGCGCAGCTGCGGCTGACGCTGGAGACGCCGGCCCAGCTGGCCGCCCGCATCGGCGGCGATCCCCCAACCCTGCGCCGGCAGCTCAAAGAGCTGGCGCGCCGGGGTCTCATCGCCGCCGGGCGAACCGAGGGCGGCTTAGGCTACGGCCTGCTCCCCTTTGTCGTCGGGATTTACGAGATGCAGGCGGCTACGCTCACCCCGGAACTGGCGCGCCTGTTTGAGGATTACTACCGGCAGGCTTTCGGCCAGACCGCCGGGATGCAGCCTTCCGTCCACCGCGTCATCCCGGTGGGGCAGAGCGTGCGGATGGATATGGAAATCCGCCCCTTTGAGAGCGCCGCCGAGATCGTCGCCCAGGCCCAGGCGTGGGGCGTGCAGGATTGCATCTGCCGCAAACAGCAGGCTTTTGTCGGCCATCCCTGCCCTCACCCGCTGGATGTCTGCATGGTCTTGAGCACCACGCCTGGCGCTTTTGACCAGCACCCCTCCATCCGGGCCTTGACGAAGGAAGAGGCGCTGGCGACGCTGCGGCGCGCGGCCGAAGCGGGCCTGGTCCATTCGGTGAGCAACTACCAGCAGCCGCTCTGGTACATCTGCAACTGCTGCACCTGCGCCTGCGGGTTACTGCGCGCCCAGGCCGAACTGGGGCTGGCTAACGTGATTGCGCGCTCGGCCTTCATCAACCAGGTGGATGAGACGCGCTGTATCGGCTGTGGCGCTTGCGTGGAACGCTGTCCCTTCGGCGCCCTGACGGTGGAAGGCGTAGCGCAGGTAGATGCCTGCCGCTGCGTCGGCTGCGGCGTCTGCGCTTTAGCCTGCCCGGAAGAAGCCTTGAGCCTGGTGCGCCGGCCAGAGGAAGAGATCGCGCCACCGCTGCCCAATGAGGAGAGCTGGCAGCAGGCCCGCGCCGCAGCCCGGGGGCAAGACTTAAAGGAGGTGCTATAATTCATGGCACAAATTGATCACCTGGCCCTCTGGACGCACGACCTGGAACGGCTACGGGCTTTCTACGAGACCTATTTCGGCGCGCGCGCCGGAGCGCGCTACAGCAGCGCGACCCGGCCTTTCACCTCGTACTTCCTCACGCTGGCCGCCGGCGCGCGCCTGGAGCTGATGCAGCAACCGGCGCTGGCCGATCCAGCCGGTGACATGCCGCGCGTGGGCTACGCCCATCTGGCGCTCGCGGTCGGCGAGCCGGCCCAAGTGGATGCCCTGACCGCCCGGCTCCGCGCCGATGGCTATCGCATCGTCAGCGAGCCCCGCTGGACCGGCGACGGCTATTACGAAAGCGTCATCCTGGATCCCGACGGGAACCGGGTGGAGCTGACAACACTGGCCCATTGACAAGAGACCACAGACCACGGACCACAGACCACCAGCAAGGGGGGTCGGCGGGCTGGGGTCGGTGGTCAGAGGAGGGGAAATTGTCCAAATATGTATTCCGGCCTGAGCTGGTCCATCCCACCGCCTGGATTGCGCCCGGCGCGGTGGTGGTGGGTGAAGTCATCCTGGCGGAACAGAGCAGCATCTGGTTCAACGCCGTCCTGCGGGGCGACCTGGAGCCAATCACCGTCGGGGCCAGGAGCAACGTGCAGGATGGCTGCCTCTTCCACACTTCCCCGGGTTTTCCGCTGACGTTGGGGGAGGGCGTGACCGTTGGCCACGGCGCCATCGTCCACGGGGCCACGGTGGGACCAAACACGCTGATCGGCATGGGTGCCATCCTGTTAGACGGGGTGGCGGTGGGCGAGAACTGCCTGATCGCCGCCGGGGCGCTGCTGACCGGCGGTCAGACGTTCCCGCCGGGGTCGCTCATCTTAGGCCAGCCGGCCCGCGTCGTGCGGGCGCTGACGGAGGAGGAGATTGCCCGCAACCGGCAGACGGCGGCGCGCTACGTGGAACGCGCCCGGCAGTACCGGGAGGCGGGAGACGGGAGGCGTGAAACGTGAAGCGGGAAGCGGGAAACGTGAAACGTGAAACGGGAGGCGGGAGGCGGGAAACGTGAGGCGGAAAACGTGAAACGGGAGGCGTGAAGCGTGAAGCGTGAGGCGGGAAACGTGAGGCGTGAAGCGTGAAGCGTGAGGCGGGAGACGTGAGGCGGGAGACGTGAGGCGGGAGACGTGAGGCGGGAAACGCAATACGCAAAATGCAGGGAGGGAAGCAGGTATGAAAGTTTGTCACACCAGGGATTCGCGGCGCTGGCTGGGTTTGGGGTTGGCGGCAGGAGCGGCGGCCGGGTTTTTCTTCTGGCTCTGGCAGCGCACGCGACCGCACCACCCGCTGCCGGCGGCCGGTGAACAACGGGGCACCGCGCTCATCACCGGGGCCTCCAGCGGCATTGGGGAGGCCTTCGCCCACCGGCTGGCCCGCGAGGGCTACCGGCTGCTGCTGGTCGCCCGCCGGCAGGAGCGCTTAGCGGCGCTGGCCGAGACCTTGCAGGCACAGTATGGGGTCGCCGCCGAGGCCGTGGTCGCCGATCTGGCCGACCCGGCCGCCGTGGAAGCGCTGGCCCAACGGATCGCCGCCTGTCCCGACCTGACCTTGCTGGTGAACAACGCCGGCTTTGGGCTGACCGGTCGCTTTGCGGAAGGCGATGCCGCCCACCAGCTGGCGATGATTCAGGTCCACATGGCGGCTACGGTGCGGCTGACGCGCGCGGCCCTGCCGGGGATGTTGGCGCGCGGCAACGGCGCGCTCATCAACGTCTCTTCGGTCGCCGCTTTTATGCCCACCGGGGGCCATATTCTCTACACCACCACCAAAAACGCGCTCAACACCTTCAGCCTGACCTTAGCGGAAGAGTTGCGCGGGACCGGCGTCCAGGTTCAGGCACTCTGCCCCGGCTTCACCTACACCGAGTTCCACGATACGCAGGGCACAGGCCGGCCGGCCCTGCCCTCCTTCCTCTGGATGACGGCTGAAGCGGTGGTGGAGCACGCCCTGCGCGACCTGCAACGCGGTCAGGTGCTCTCCATCCCCGGCTGGATCAACCGGCTGATCGTCACCCTGACGCAGGTGCTGCCGCCCCGCCTCTTCCGGTTGGGCGCGACGGCGGTGTTGAGCCCGGCCCGCCGGCAAGCGGGCGTCCCGGCCTTCAAGAAGCGGACTTATCGCAGTTGGGACGAGTTCCGGGCCGATCTGCAATGGATGCAAGCGCACCGGGGGGAGGTCCGCGCGGCGATGCAGCAGCTGACGCCGGCCTTCCGTGAGCGGCTGATGTTAGCGGTCACGGCCGTCAACGGCTGTCGCTACTGCTCTTACTATCACTCCCGGCTGGCGCTGGAAGGCGGCCTGAGCCAGGACGAGATTAACGCCCTGCTGGCTGGCGTCTGCGAGGATTGCCCGGCGGAGGAGCTCCCGGCCGTCCTGTACGCCCAGCATTGGGCCGACACCGGCGGGCAGCCCGACCCGGAAGCTCAGGCCCGGCTCCTGGCGACTTACGGCCCGGAAGCGGCAGCGGCGATTGAGATCGCGCTGCGGATGATCCGGATGGGCAATTACACCGGCAACGCAGTGGATGCGCTGCTCTACCGGCTCTCCGGGGGGCGGTGGGGAAGCTGAGGGGACCACAGACCACGGACCACAGACCACGCGGAAGGAAAAATGTAAAATGTGAGCAGTGAGCAGGAAACAGAAACTTCTACCTGCTGCTCACCGCTCACTACTCTCTGCTCACTGCTCACTCCTTAACTGGTTTCTATTTTCAAGGGAGGAAAAACTCATGTCCGAAGAGAAATCCAATCCAACACCCGGCCCGGCCGAGAGCTGGCATGAGGTCGGCCAGCAATTCAAGGCCCTGGGGGAGAGCTTAGCGGCCGCCTTGCGCACCGCCTGGGAGAACGAGGAGACGCAGCAGCACCTGCGGGCCATGCAGGCCGGCGTGGAAAGTATGGTGACGGAGGTCGGCCAGGCCATGCAGCAGGTCGCCACCTCGCCGGAGGGCCAGCAGGTCCGCGCCGAAGTGGAGAAAGCGGCCGTCAACGCCCGCGAGGCCGCCCGCCAGAGCATAGATGAAGCCCGGCCGCAGCTGGTCTCCGCGCTGCAACAGGTCAACGCGGAGCTGCAAAAGCTGCTGGAACGGCTCCAGGGCCATCCCCCAGAGCGCCCGCCCGAGGGTTGACCCCGCTATGGAGTTTGCCCCGCGGAGCGGCGGGCGCAATGACCGTCCGGCATGACCCTCACGAAGTCCTTTTGAGTTTTTCAAGGCGGCCTCTTTTGACCGCCGCTGTTTGTGTTCTCCCACAGCTATGTTATACTTACACCAGCGCGAACGAAAAAACTACCAGTCTCTGCTCACTACGAACTCATCTATTTTCAAGCGGCCACGGACCGGGGACCAACGCTCTTTCAGTAAGGAACCGGGAAGTCTCTTAGCAGGAGGGGATTGATGAGCAAAGAACGCGGAATAGCAGGATGGGGACTCTTATTAGTCTTGCTGACCAGTTGCGCGCCAGGTCCCACGTTCCAGGGGAGTTCTCCCCTGGCAACCCTGGCCGCGACTCTGATGGAAACTCCCGCACCGTCGCCGACCGCCGCCCCCGCCACCCAAACGCCCACCCCTGAACCAACCCCAGCCCCCGCCACCGAAACGCCTGAAGAGCAAGCGACACCTGAATCTCTCCCGGCCGAAGGCGAGATTTGGGCGCGATTTGTGAACCCGGCCACGATCCC
>CAYTGR010000113.1:0-1304 GCA_964437445.1 uncultured Anaerolineales bacterium
GCCTGGCCCATCAGCAAGAACTCCTTGTAGTTGTCCAGCCCAATCCAGTGGATCGGCGCGCCCCGGATGCCGGTAGCATCGGTAAAAGAGTAAACCGTCGTAGCCAACGAGGGTCCTACCGAGATGAGCAGGTAAAAGAATATGCCCGGTAGGAGGAGCAAGTAAGGGATTAACTTCTCTCGCCCGCGACCAAAGTGATAACTCATGGCCTCATTCCTCCCAACTTAAGTGATAGAGGATAGGCTTCTCGTCGCGGGGACGAGAAGCCTATGCGCAGAAACAACGACTTACTTGACGGCGTCCAACCCGGATTGCAGGTCGGCCTGCACTTTGTCGGCGAGGGCCTGCGGATCATCGTAGGTGCCAAAGGGCTTGAAGTAAGAAGCCCAGGGATTGGCGTACTGCCCGGCGCCCTTGGGGGCGACCCAATACTGCTCGTAGCCGACGCGGAAGTTGCTGAGGTAGGGGGCTACCTCCTGGCCGATCTTGGTGTCTAACGTCACATCAGGCTGGGTGGGGATGAAGCCAACCGCGTTGACAAAGGCCTGGTAGTTCTCTTTGGCGGAGAATTCGGTCAGGTACAGCAGGGCCGCTTCTTTATTGGGCGTATTGGCGGCGATGACCCAGCCCTGATCGTATTTACCGAAGAGGTACTTGTTGTCCTCAGGATTATCACTGCCGGGGAAGGGGATGTAACCCCACTCAAAATCGGGCTGCGCGGCCTCAATGGCAGAGGCATACCAGCTGCCGCCGGGGAACATGGCCACAGCGCCAGAAGCAAACCGCCCAGGCGCGGCGTCACCGGCGACACCGCTGGCGCCCGGTTCCATCATGTCACGGGCGTAGATTTGCATCTTCTTCCACATTTCCAGCGATTTAGCGTCATTCCACTTGATGGTGCCGGTCCACAGCCCTTCTACCAGACCGGCCTGGTCGGGATAGATGGCGCCCAGCAGCCCATACGCCCCCACGAAGATCGGCCAGCCATCCTTACCACCGGCGGTCATGCAGGGGATATTGGCTGCCTTGAAGGTCTCACAGGCAGCCACCAATTCACTCCAGGTGGTCGGCACTTTGACGTTGTGTTCAGTAAAGAGTTTCTTGTTGTAGTAGATACCGCTGTAGATCACGCGCCCCAGGTTGACTTCGTAGACCTTGCCGTTGTACGTGCCGGCGTCCTGGAGGGCATTGGGAGCGTAGTTAGCCAGGAAAGGTTGCCCGGTCAGGTCCATCAGGTAGCCGGCCTCAATCAAGGTTTGCCAGTTGGGGGGATCCACTTTCTTCATGTAGGGTTGAGCCGCGTT
>CAYTGR010000113.1:1404-5031 GCA_964437445.1 uncultured Anaerolineales bacterium
TAAGCCATCGCCTGTCGCACCAACCGTTGGGCATCACTGTTCAACTTGCGCTTGCGCTCCAGCGCCGCGCCGATGTGGGTCAACGTCTCGTCCACACTGAACAGCCCCTTGCCCAGCACGGCGGTGACCCCGCGATTGAGCCGCGCCATCTCGGCGGCGGTGAGCACCTGCCCGGTTAAGACAATGACCGGGATGGCGCGCGTGGTCTCCTGCTCACGCATCGCCGCCAGTACAGCAAACCCATCCAGCTCCGGCATCATCAGATCCAGCAGGACCAGGTCCACCCGCTCCTGTTGGAGCTGTTCCAGCGCCTCGCGGCCGTTGCGGGCCCGCAAAACCCGGTGGGTGGGCGAGTGAGATTGGACAATCCGCACATGCATCTCCAGCGTGCCGGGATCATCATCCACCACCAGAATGGTCTTATCCGCGCGGGCTAAATCGGCGGCCAGCCAGTGCTGATCCAGCGCCCGGGTGAGCTCGGCCAGCTCAATCGGTTTGGTGAGGTAATCCAGCTCCAGCACTGAGCCGCCATCCTGGGAGAGGGCGTAAAAGAGCACGGGGATGGTTTGCGTGGTGGCGTTGCCCTTGATGATCTTCAGCATATCCCAGCCCCGCTCGGGGGCAATGCTCATATCCAGGACAATGGCCCCCGGTGGTGAGCTGATCAGCCGCGACAGCCAGTCGGGCGCTTTATCCACCAGCGCCAGCTCCACAGTAAAGCCACGTTGTTGCAAATGGGCCACCAGCCGCCGTCCGGTCTCCGCCTGGTGGGTCAGCACCAGCACACTGGCGGCGAGGGCCGGCGCGGTGAGCGGGCCGGACGGGGTCAGGGCGGGCGGGGTAATGGTCGGCAACGTGAAATAAAACGTGGACCCGGCGCCCTCCTCCCCGCTGGAGCGTACCCCAATCGTGCCGCCGTGGAGCTCCACCAGCCGCTTGCAGATCGCCAGCCCCAGCCCCAGGCCGCTGTAGCCTCGCTGAATGCTCCGCTCGGAGCGGCGAAACTCGTCAAAGACCAGCGGCTGTTCTTCCAGCGGGATGCCCAGGCCGGTGTCACAGACGGAGACTGTGACCTGGGACCCCTCGCCGCTCAGCTGCAAGCTGATCCGCCCGCGAGCGGTGAACTTGACCGCATTACTCACCAGGTTGAGCGCGATCTGGCGCAGGCGAGTGCGATCCCCCCAGACCCACGGCCCGGCGGCCGGCAACATCTCTTGCCAGACCAGCCCTTTATCCGCGGCTAACTGGCGACCGATTTCGGCCACTACCCGCAAAGTCTCGCTCAAATCCACATACTCATACGTCAGGCGCAACTGCCCCGCCTCGTCGCTGGCTAAATCCAACACATCACCGATCAACCAGCCCAATTGCTGGGCGTGGGTGTGAATCCGCTCAATATCCTTACGATTGGATTCCGGCAGCGCGGCACTGGATTGCAGCAAAATTCCACACAACCCGACGATTAAATTCAGAGGGGTCCGCAACTCATGGCTGACGGTGGAGAGAAAGCGGCTCTTGAGGCGGTTGGCTTCCTCGGCCAGCCGGCGGCCTTCCGTGGCCTCCTGATAGAGGCGGGCAGTATTGAGGGCCGCGGCAAGCTGTTGCACAATCGCGCCATAGAGCTCCAATTGCGCGGTATCAAAAACCACGTAGCCCAGCAGCCCGCTCTGATTGACCAGCGGCAGGAGCGCCAGCGTGAACGGCGGCGCGACCGGCCAGCCTTCCGCCGGCGGGAACTCGCGGCTGCGAAAACGCAGGGGGGGCCGCTCCGGTTCCAGCACCAGCCGGAGCTGGCTCCAGGCCACCGGATCATCGCCCTCGGCCTCGTAGAAGGCGACAGCAGCCGTCTGAATCCCGGTCTCCGGCAGGTGGCGCGCCAGGATTTGCATGATCTCGGTCTCGCCCAGCGCCGTGAGCAGCTGGGCCGTCAAGACCCCGATGCGATTAATCCGCCAGCGCTGATCCACCACATAATGTCGCTGTTGTTGGCGCAGCGCCGCACTGATGGCCAGCCGCGCATAATCCAGCATATCGTGCGCCAGGGCCAGCGTCGCCGGCTGTGTCACCGTAGCCGTGAGCAGCTGGGGAGTGCTCAACGCGTGGCGGAGGAAGGAGATGGCCGTCTGCCAGATGGCCGGGTCCTGGTTGGCCGCGGTCTGCTGGAGAATATCGTCAAGGGTTTGCTGAAAGCACGCCGGCTCATTTTGTTCCAGGCTTGCCACAAAGGCCTGGATCAACCGCTGGCACAGCGTTTGCACCTGCCCGGCGCTCAAATTTTGGGTCTCGGCTAGCACGGCCACCGCCATCGGCTGTATCAGGTCAAGCGCCTGGGGGAGCACAACCTCAGGGACAAGGTTGCGGCCGCAGCCGCACGATTCACGGGTCACCAGGCGGGTGGGAACCTTAACCCGGGCAGGGAGATCGGCGTGCCCGGTCAGATGCTGGTACAACAACTCTAAAGCCTGGTACCCCATCTTGAACAGGGGGATGTGGACGCTGGTGAGGGCCGGTTCCTGGACGGCGCTTTCCAGCCGGTCGTCAAAGCCGATGAGCGCCACATCCTGGGGAATATGCCGCCCGGCCTCCTTGAGAGCCTGCAGCGCTCCCAGTGCCGACTCATCGTTGCTGGCCAGCACCGCCGTGAAGCTCGCCCCGGTCGCCATGATCTCTTGCATCGCCGCGTAGCCGCCCGCATAGACGTGCCGCCCGTAGGCAACCAAACGCGGATCGGTCACCAGGCCATAGGCCCGCAACGCGAACTGGTAAGCCCGGAGCCGCTCCCCGGTATCGCCGCCCAGGTCCTCCCGGCTGCCGGCGATGAAGGCAATGCGCTGGTGGCCGTGCTTGACCAGATGCAGCACCGCTTCCAGGATGCCGGATTCATTATCGGCCATGATCGTCGGGCCGGCTTCACCGGAACCGACAAAGATCACGGGGTGTCCGGCGGCGATCAAATCCTGGATGTAGCGGGAGCGCGCTTCAACGTGCAATGGATTGATCACGATCAGGCCGTCGGTGTTCCAGGGGCCGACCGGCACAAAATCGGTCTCAGCCGAGGAAAACGGCCAGGCCGGGCGTAGCGGATCGCCGGAGGTGGCCGAGGGGCCCATACCACAACTGAGCAGCACATTGCAGCCCAGATTGTGCGCCGCCTGGCAAATCCCCTGGAAGACAGGACTGAGGTAGCTCATCGGCGTGGCCGTCCAGTAAAACTGCCAGCCGGCCAGCACGCCCAGCGTGACCGGTTGATGCTGATCGTGGTTGAACATAGTGTAATATAGTGTAGCACAACTTAGCGATAAAGGTAACTAAAAAACGGGAACGCAAGTAGCCCCCGGTAGGTCTTGGGGATGCGCGTGGTGCCGATGATGAAGAGCTCCACCGCGCCCGGAAGACAGTGGTGACCGGCGTCGTGGCGCCTTAGGTGGCGCGGAAGCCGCGATTTTTATTTGTTGAAAATTTTTTACCTCACTGCAGAAAGGGGATTTCACCGCCTAAAGTGTGCGTTACCAACAGGCTCAACCACAGCCAACCAGGTCAAGCGCGCTTCCATCCCCCAATCCCCAATCCCCAATCCCCAATCCGAAATCTCACGCCTCCACCACCCGCGCGCGGTACTGGAGCGCC
>CAYTGR010000114.1:0-4864 GCA_964437445.1 uncultured Anaerolineales bacterium
CCCACGAAAATTGAGCAGCACGCCGCAAGCCACGTTCGCGCAAGTCGGCGCGGAGGTCAGCACCGGTGAGCACGCGGCGCAGCGCGGCGGTGAGCGCCTCAACATCGGTAGGGTCTACCAGCAGCGCCGCGTCGCCCGCCAGCTCCGGCAGCGAGGAGACGTTGGAGCAGACCACCGGCGTCCCGCAGCCCAACGCTTCCAGCAGCGGCAGGCCAAAGCCCTCGTAGAGCGAGGGGAAGGCCAGCACCTGCGCCCCGCTGTAAAAGGCGGGCAGGTCGGCATCGGGCACAAAGCCGGGGAAGAGCACGGCCGGCCGGGCCGGCGAACGCTCCAGCGCCGCGAAGAAATCCTCGTAGAGCCAGCCCTTTTTGCCCACGATGACCAGCGCCTCGGTCAATTGCTCCGCGTGCAGCCGCTCAAATGCCGCCAGCAAGCGGATCAGGTTCTTGCGCGGCTCTAAGGTTCCCACGAAGAGCACGTAACGTTCCGGCAGGCCGTACCGGGCGCGGACCGCCGCCACGGTCGCCGGCGGCTGCGGCGCGAAATGGGGCGCGGCGGCCTCGTAAATCACGGTGATCTGCTCCGGCGGCAGGTGATAGAGCGCCACCAGATCACGTTTGGTCTGCTCCGAGACGGCGATGAGGTGCGAGGCCCGGCGGCAGTAGAGCGGCAGCGTGGCGTTGAGATACCAGCGGTTGAGCGGCTTGTGGTGCTCCGGCAGGTGGCGGAAGATCAGGTCGTGGATGGTGAGCACGGTGGGGAGACCGCGCAGCGGCAGCAACAGGTGCTCGGTGGCATGGAACAGCGTCGCGCCGGGGAGCAGGCGGTTGAACCCCACCCGGCCCAGCTGCCCGGCCCAGACGAGCATCCGCCAGGGCTTGTAGCCCAGCGCTACCGTCCGCGCCGGCAGGTGCTCCACCCCCGCCAGCGGCTCAATGCCCGCCTCGCGGTTGTAAAAGAGCGCCAGTTCCCCCGGCAGGAGCGGCGCCAGCGCCCGGGCCAGACTCTCGGCGTAGCGCCCCAGCCCGGCCCGGCGGTGCACGGCGGCGGAGACGTCAAGGTAGATCATGGTGATAAGAGAGAGCAGTGAGCAGGGAGAAGTGAGCAGTGGGCAGTAAGGGGCTGCGGGTTAACCAGGGACATGCAGGACCTCCTGGTAGATTTCCAGAGTGCGGCGGGCGGCGGCTTCCCAGGTGAACTGCGCTGCCTGGTGGAAGCTGCGCGCCGCGAGCTGCGCGCGCAGCACCGGCTCATCCAGCAGGCGCGTGAGCGCAGCCGCCAGCGCCTCTGGGTCATCCGGCGGCACGAGCAGACCGGCTTCACCGACCACCTCCGGCAACGCTGAGGTATGGCTGACCACCACCGGCGTCCCGCAGGCCAGCGCCTCCAGCGGGGGCAGGCCAAACCCTTCGTAGAGCGAGGGGTAGGCAAAGACTTCGGCGGCGCTGTAGAGCGCCGGCAGGTCTTCATCGGCGACAAAGCCGGGCAGCGTCACCACGCCTTCCAGGTCCAGCTCGCGCAAGCGCTGGAAGAAAGTCTCGCAGCGCCAGCCGCGTTTGCCCACGATCACCAGCCCCTCGGTCCGCCCCTGATCCCGCAAGCGCCGGTAGGCCGCCAGCAGCAGCGGGTAATTCTTGCGCGGCTCAATCGTTCCCACGGATAAGATGAAACGCTGCGGTAGGCCGTAGCGGGCGCGCACGGCCATCATGGCCGCCGTAGAAGTCCGGCGAAATGCCGCCGCGACGCCGTTGTAAACCCGGTGCACCTTTTCCGCCGGCACGCGATAATGGGCCAGCAGGTCGCGGCGGGTGGCTTCGGAGACGACGATCACGGCCCTGGCAGCCTGCAAGAAACGCGGCATCATCCAGGTCAAAAAGAGGCGGTTGAGCGTCGTGTGGGTATCGGTCAGCAAATAGGTCAGATCGTGAACGGTAAAGACCGCCGGCAGCCGCCGCAGCCAGGGCAACAGGTGATCGGTCGCATGAAAGAGATCCACGCCGGGGAACAGGGTATCCTGCGGGCGACGCAGCAGATGCGCCAGCAGCACCCGCAGCCGCCAGGGTTTGTCGCCCCAGGGGACGGTCAGGCGCGGCAGCCGGTCCACGGGCGGATCAGGGCGGGCCTCCGCCGGGCGGTTGTAGAAGGCCGTGTAAGTGTGCTCCGGCGCGACCTTCAGCAGGGCGGCGGTCAACTCCTGCGTGAAGCGGCCAATCCCGGCGCGGTGGTGAACGGCGGGGGAAAGGTCAAGGCAGAGGTTCATGGAGCACACTTTCGTAAACGGCCAGGGTACGGCGGGCGGTTTCATCCCAGGTGAAACGGGCTGCCTGGCGCCACCCGCGTGCCCGCAGTTCGGCGCGCAGGTCGGCATCGCTCAAGACTCGCCGCAGAGCTGCCGCCAGCGCGTCGGGATCATCCGGCGGGACAAGTAAGCCGGCGTCACCGATTACTTCCGGCAAGCTGGCCGCGTTGGAGGAGACCACCGGGACGCCACAGGCCATTGCCTCCAGAGGCGGCAGGCCGAACCCTTCGTAACGCGAGGGGAAGGCAAAGACCTCGGCCAGATTATAGAGACCCGGTAGCTCCTCATCAGGGATGTAGCCGGTGAAATGCACGCGCTCCTCCAGCCCTTGTTGTTTGACCTGGGTGAACAGAGCATCGGTGTACCACCCCTTTTTTCCGGCCAAAACCAGCGCATGGGGCCAATCGGCGGTCAGCGCAGCGTAAGCCGTGAGCAGCGTATCCAATCCCTTGCGCGGCTCTAACGTGCCCAGGTAAAGGATAAAGCGCGGCGGGAGCGCATACCGTTGTCGCAGCCTTTCCAAAGCAGCCCGGTCTGTCTGCGGGCGATAGACCGGTTCCACACCCAACGGAATCACCGTGATACGCTCGGCTGGCACGCGCAATAACCGCACAAGGTCGCGGCGCGTCTGCTCCGAATCTGCAATCACAGCATCGGCCCACCGGACGCTCCAGGGCAACCAGCGGCTCCAATAGAAACGCGCCGCAAGAGGGAGATTTTGGGGGAAGAGCATCCCGATGAGGTCATGCACGGTCAGGACAACCGGGCAGGGCTTCCACCCAGGAGCATCAAAGCCAGGGACGTGGAGCAGCGCCGCCCGCGATTGCCGGGCGCGGCGGGGGACCTCCACCTGCTGCCAGCGCAGGCGGCGATCCAACCGCATCGGCCGATCACGGCCCCAGGTCAGCTCTACCAGGTCCAGGCCCGGAGCCAGACGCCGCAAAGCAGCCAGCAATTGAGTGGCATAGATGCCGATACCGGTTTTGCGGCCCACAGTGGCTTGCATATCCACAGCCACACGCTTCATCGCCGCCACCTCGCCAGCAGTTGAAACGGCAGCGTGAACTTGCCGATCACCAGCTGCTCAAACGTCAGCGCTCCCGTCATCGGAATGAAACCAAAGCGGTACTGGATCATGAAAAGCCCATTCCAAAGCACCAGTGCCCCGGCTCCCCAAGCCAGCCATCGCGTTGCCCGCGCCTGCATCAAGGCTTCCACCAACGCCGCCAATCCTAATGTGAAGATGGGCAGCACACTGATGAACATCCGTCCACCAAAGGCGTCGCCCTGCGTCCAATCCCACCAAGCACTGACCACATAGAGCTGCAAAAACAGCCCCACGACCAGCCACAGGGTCAGACGTGGTTCACGGCGTGCCAGGAAGATCAACCCGACACAGGCTGCCAGAAAAAGCGGATGCCAGAGGAAAAGGCCATGTTGGGTAGAGAAGAGCACATTCAACAGCTGGGGCCGGCTCCAATAGAAAAGCGGATGAGCGCTCCCGTATTGATAACCGCTGTACAAAGGGTTACCATACATAACTTGCCAGGCCACCATCTGCGGGGTGAAAACCACCAGCGCCCCGAGCAGAAAAACTCCCCACCGGACGGCCCAGGGCTTGAGGTCTGACCAGGAACGGAGCTGGCTCAGAGCATCCAGAAAAGGTAATGTCCAGATCGTGGCGTCGGGCAGACGGACTAAAGCTACCAGGCCGCCCGCCGCACCCAAAGCCAGCCAGCGCCGCCAGGTTGGGCGATCGCGGCCATCCAACCACAGGGTGATAAAAAGTGTCACGGCGAACATCGCAGTCATGTGCGACATAGAGGGTTCAACCACCATGTAGTAGATGACGTTGGTTCCCCACCAGAGCAGCAACACCGCCGGCAGCGCCGCTCGCGCTGTCACCCACCGCCGAGCCAGCCGGTACTGGCCCATCAGGGCCACAAAGCCGTAGCTCATGCTGCCGATCAGCGTGAGGGCCTCGTAGAGATTGCCGTAGCCGTTAGCCGGCAGAGCCATCCCCAGAGCGTTCAACCCCAGCACGAGGCCGTGCGCCAGCAGGAAAAAGGGGGCCCACAGGAAGGCAGAGCCGATGGCATAGGCATTGGGGGTCAAACCGGTCGGGCTGACCACTGTCAGGGCAGGGTGGTCCGGCGCTAACGAGAGGTGATATTGATTTGCAAAATCCAGGTCACCATCCAGGAACAAAGAGGGCAAATAGGCGTAATAAAACGCGCCGTCCGAGCCGATCAGGTGCTGATCTACGCGGGGCAACGGCAGCGCCGCCAGGAAGATCGCCAGGCAGACCAGGAACAATCCAGCCAGCAGCCGCTCAGGGGTAGAGGCAAGGCGGACAGATAGAGCGCGCATAGAACTTCCGTATCAGCGCAGAATGAAACGGGCCAACCGTTTGAGCCAACCGGCCCGCGCGGAAACACTTCCTCCGGTAGCCTGAACCAGGGCTCTCCCCAAGAAATTGACACCCATCCAGGTACCCAAACCGGCAATAATCCCTCCGTCACGGATAACATTCCACAGAACGCGCTGTCCGCTGGCGCGTTGCCC
>CAYTGR010000115.1:0-4419 GCA_964437445.1 uncultured Anaerolineales bacterium
ATTTTCATCCCCCGGCTGGTGAACGCCAGTTTATTGGGAATTCCTCTCAATCTTTTAGTGAACCAGCTGCCCGCTGGAGCAGTAAGTATGTAGGGCAATTGTACGGCCGGTCAGGTTGGCTGCGTCTGCCGGGAAGGGATGATCCTGACCGACCTCTTCGCCCCGCCAGGACACAGCAGGATGAACAGATCACAAACACAACACGGTTGGCGGCGATGGGGGGCGATCATCGCCTGCGGGGTGGCCGTGCTGGCGGGCTGCCGGCCATCGGTCAGCTCTTTGCCACCGGCTACCGTGCTGCCAACCGCGTCCCCCCTGCCGGCCCCGGTAGCTGCTGCCACCGCTGTCCCAGTCACGGCCCAGCCACGGCGTTCATCAACGACTACCCCCACCGTCAGGTTTGAGCATCTCTCGTTGGAGCAAGGCCTCTCGCAGAGTTCTGTCCTTTGCATTATCCAGGATAGCCAGGGATTGATCTGGTTTGGCACGCAAGACGGGCTGAACAAATATGACGGCTATGAGATCACCGTCTACAAACCCAAGCCCAACGACCCCACCAGTTTAAGCCACAACCTGATCTGGACCCTGCTGGAGGATCGCTCCGGCGCGCTCTGGATTGGTACCGACGGGGGCGGGTTGGACCGTTTTGACCGGGAAATCGGAACCTTTACCCATTACCGCATGATCCCTGGGGACCCCTATAGCCTAAGCAGCGATTTCGTCTGGTCACTTTACGAGGATCAACAGGGGGTGCTTTGGGTCGGGACCGGGGACGGCCTCAACAAGTTTGACCGAGAACGCAACCGGTTCATCCGTTATCGCCACGATAGCGGTAATTCAGAGCGCTTAGGGGAAGACGTCATCTGGACCATTTATGAGGATAAAGCGGGGACGCTGTGGTTAGGAACTGACACAGACGGGTTAAATCGTTTTGATCGGGAGACCGGCCGGTTTACCAGTTACCGGAACGATCCGGCAGACCCCACCACGCTCAGCCTGAATGCCGTCCGAGCCATCTATGAAGATCAGGAAGGCACACTTTGGGTGGGGACCGATGGCGGGGGACTGAACCGGTTTGACCGCACGACTGAGCGTTTCGCGCGCTACCAGCACGACCCGAATGCTCCCTACAGCTTGAGCCACAACACCATACGGGCCATCTACGAGGACCGGGAGGGACTGCTCTGGATTGGGACCTTTGGCGGCGGGCTGGAACTGATGGATAAAAAGCAGGGTTCGTTCACTCATTACCGCCATTCTCCCGGCAATCCCAACAGTCTGAGCAACGACTTTGTCTGGTCCATCCACCAGGACCGCACCGGAGGGCTCTGGGTGGGCACTTTCGGTGGCGGCGTCAACCACTTCAATCGTCTGGTCGTGCCTTTTGCCCATTACCAGTTCAATCCAGAAGACTCCAACAGCCTGAGCAGCAACCTGGTATCGGCCATCTACGAGGACCGGGAGGGGTGGCTCTGGATAGGGACCAACGGCGGTGGCCTCAACCGGTTGAATCGGAGTAATGGACAATTCACCCATTATGTACACTCCCCTCAGGACCCCGGCAGCTTGAGCGATAATACCGTGACCGCGTTGCGCCAGGATCGCAACGGCGTGCTCTGGATCGGCACCGAGCACGGCGGGCTGGACCGTCTGGATCGCGGCGTGAGGATGCTCAGACATTATCCCGCTATCGGTGCCATCTCCGCTCTTTACGAAGATCGGCGCGGCGTCTTGTGGGTGGGCACGAACGGGAACGGGCTGGCGCAATTCAACCGTCTGACCGAGCAGGTCACTTTTTTCCGCAATGAACCGGCCAACCCCTACAGCTTGAGCAGTAATTACGTCACGGCGATCATGGAGGATCAGGCGGGAACCTTATGGATTGGGACTAAACGCGGCCTCAACTGGCTGGATCGGCGGACGGGGCGTTTTTACTGCTATCTGGCCTCAGCTAATAATCAGCGCGGCTTGAGCAGCAATTACGTCCTTTCTATCCACGAAGGGCAGGATGGGGGACTCTGGATTGGCACCTCTGGCGGTGGGCTGAATCGGCTGGACCGGGAACAGGAAACCTTCACCCATTATCGCGAGGCGGACGGCTTGCCCAACGACGTCGTCTACGGGATCCTGGAAGACTGGCAGGGCAACCTCTGGCTCAGCACTAACCGGGGTCTGTCCAAATTCAATAAGCAGACCGAGACCTTCGTCAATTACGACGTCAGCGACGGCCTGCAAGGCAACGAGTTCAGCCCCGGTGCTTTCATGCAAAGTGCCGATGGTGAAATGTTTTTCGGCGGCGTCAACGGCTTCAATGCTTTTTTCCCCGGGCAGGTCCAGGAGTTAGCGACGACCTTGCCGGTGGTATTGACGGCGTTGACCCAAAACGGGATTCCCCTTTACCCACGGCAAGCCGCTGAAACGATCCATACTCTCACCCTGCCCTGGTCGGCTAACTCCTTTGAGTTTGAGTTTGCTGCTCTCAGTTATCTCCAACCCGAAAAAAATCAATACGCTTACATGCTGGAAAATTTTGACCAGAATTGGAATTACATCGGCACGCGCCACTTCGGTCAGTATACCAACCTGCCGGGCGGAACTTACACCCTACGCCTCAGAGGGTCTGGGGACGGCAAAACCTGGAATGAAGGCACGCCGCTCACTGTCACCGTGGTTCCTCCCTTTTGGATGACCTGGTGGTTCAGTGGATTGGTCACCCTGGCGCTGGCCGGGGCGCTGTTCGGGGGCTACCGGTTGCGGGTGCGGACCATCCAGACGCGCAGCCGGGCCCTGGAAGACCAGGTTGCCCTGCGGACCATTGAACTCTCGCAAGCCAACACCCGCTTGGCGCAAGAAATCGCTGAACGGCAGCGGGCTGAAGAGGCTTTGGCCCAGCAGGCCGCCCAGGTGGCCGTAACGGCTGAACGCAACCGCCTGGCGCGCGATCTGCACGACTCGGTGACTCAGGCACTCTACGGAATGACCTTGTACGCCGAGGCCGCCGCCCGCCTGCTGAGTGGTGGGGAAACCGAGCCGGCCGCCGAACATCTACGCGACCTGCGCGACACGGCCCAAGAGGCCCTACGAGAAATGCGGCTGCTCATTTTTGAACTGCGCCCCTCAACCTTAGAGGAAGAGGGCTTAGTGGCAGCCCTGGAAGCGCGCCTGGAAGCAGTGGAGAGCCGGGTTGGCCTGAAGATCCACTTCGTGCCCCAGGTGGCCGAGCGACTGCCTGCCGAGTTGGAGATCGGCCTCTATCGCATCGCCCAGGAAGCGCTCAACAATGTCCTCAAACATGCCCAGGCGCGCCAGATCACCGTGACCCTGGGGCGCGAGCACAACCGGGTACGGATGGAAATCGCCGACGATGGCGTTGGGTTTGACCCTGAGCTGACCCGCGCCTGTGGCGGCTGGGGGTTGCGCGGGATGGAAGAGCGCGCGACCCAATTGGGCGGACAACTCATCATCAACAGCCGGCCCGGTGCCGGAACTTGTATCCAGGTGGAGGTGCCTCTATGACTTGTGTCATTCGTGTGTTGGTAGCCGATGATCATGCCATTGTTCGTAAGGGCATTCGGGCCTTGCTGGCGACAGAGCCGGATCTGGAGGTGGTGGGAGAAGCGCAAAACGGGGTGGAGGCCGTCGCTGAGGCGGAGCGCCTGCGCCCTGATGTGATCTTGATGGATCTGGTGATGCCGGAAATGGACGGTATTGAAGCCATCCAACGGATCAAAGCCCGCCGTCCCGAAGCCCTGATTCTGGTATTGACTAGCTTTGCCGCTGATGACAAAGTCTTTCCGGCAATCAAGGCCGGTGCCATGGGGTATCTGCTGAAAGATTCCGGGCCGGAGGAGCTGATCCGCGCCATCCATCAGGTTTATCAGGGCGAGGCCTCGCTGCACCCCACCATTGCCCGTAAGCTGCTCCAGGAGCTGGCCCGACCGGCTCCGCCCCCTGCCAGCGTCAGCCAGCCGCCGGCCCTGACCGGTGCCGGTGTATCCTTCCCCCCGGTCGAAGCTCTGACCGAGCGTGAGGTGGAAGTGCTCAAACTGGTCGCACGAGGGCTGAGCAATCAGCAGATCGCCCAGCAATTGGTGATCAGTGAAGCCACCGTGCGCACTCACGTCAGCAACATCCTGGGCAAGCTGCATCTGGTCAGCCGCACCCAGGCCGTCCTCTACGCGCTCCGTGAAGGGCTGGCTTCGCTGGCAGACCTGGAGGTCGGCGACGACACCTGCCCGGACACTCCGGCCCGCTGATTACGACATTTGTTGTAGCTGCCCTCCGCCTTTTGATTGAGCTCTCAATCGGATGCGGAGTCCAGGCCGCCTCAGGGCGGCCTTTTTATGGGGCGTGAAATCCCCCTTTTATCCGATGACAACCGCTCCCGATCCGAATACACTAAGAACAGCTCAGGGCTTT
>CAYTGR010000116.1:0-3660 GCA_964437445.1 uncultured Anaerolineales bacterium
TGCACATTCTGCACGGCCTGCCGGATCACGGTCGCCAGGTCCAGCGGCTGATCGCGCCACTCAATCCGGCCGGCCTCCATCTTGGCAATATCCAGCACATCGTTGATCAACCGGGTGAGCCGTTCGCCCTCGCCGACAATGATCTCCAGGTTTTCCCGAACCCGCTGCACCGAACGCTGCACCCGCCCGTTGTCCGCCGGGATGTAGGGGAGCACTTCACGTTCCATCGTCCGGCTGATCAATTTGGCGAACCCCAGCACCGAGGTCAACGGCGTGCGCAATTCGTGGGAAACGGTGGAGACAAACTCGGTCTTCATCCGGTCCACTTCTCTTTCGTGGGTCACGTCGCGCAAGACCGTGATGGTCCCGGAGCGGTCGCCCAACGCAATGACCGTGACCCGGAAAGCGCGTTCCCCCAACGTCACATCCCCGGTCAAGACCTGACCGGGGCGTTCAGAGGCCTGGGCCAAGAGCGTGTTCAAGGCAGGAATGTCCAACCCGGTCACCGGCTGCCCGATCAAGCGGCGGGCCGCTTTGTGTACAATCGCCTCCAGCGCCGGGTTGACCAGCAACATCTGCCCGGTCAGGTCCGCCACCAGCAACCCGTCCACCATATTTTGGAGGATCACGTTGAGGCGATCTCGTTCGCTAAGGAGCAGCTGGTTAGCGATGGCCAGTTCGCGGGTCCGTTCGGCGACTAACACCTCCAGGCTGGCACTGTGCTGAGCGATCTCCGAGTAAAGCCGGGCGTTCTCCAACGTCGCCGCAATCTGGTATGCCAGCGTTTGCAGCATCTCTATTTCCGGCCGCCGGTAAAGATCCCCGCTCAGGTGCGGGCCGAGCAAGTAGAGCCCCACCCATTGCCCCCCGGCATAGAGCGGCAGCACCAGTTCCCAGCCCTGCTCCGCCAGCCGGGAGACGGCCGGCGCCGGGTTACGGGCCGCGCCGAGGATAAGCACCTCGCCCCGCTTTATCACCTGGAACAGGGGATCGTCGGCGGCCACCGTCAGGGTGAACGCTTTGTCCGGCGAGGCAAAAGTGCCGTCGGGCTGGCGTTGCAGCAAGGCCGCCCCGGTCAGCTGGAGCCGAGTAGGTAGTTCCTCCACCAGGAGTGGCACCAGCACTTCCAGGCGCAGCGTCGTGGTCAGGCGGGACCCTACCTCGCGCAACACTCGTTCGGAGCCGGCCCAGTGCCGGAAAAAGAGCCGGTTAATCCATTGTTGCAGATAGAGACGCAACGGGTTAGCCACCAGCGCGACCACGGCTATCGCTAACAGAGCCACGAGCTGGGGGGCGGTCCGCCCAAGGCTCCATTGGATCAGGACCCCCAACACGGTGGTTCCCACCACATAGAAACCCAGCAACAACGCCACCAGGGCCGTATAGAGCAGGCTCCGCTGGATCAGGGTATCCACCGCCATCAGATTCCACCGGGTAACCGCGACAAAGAAAGAGCCCGGCACTAACGCCAGAGGCAACACCAGGATTTCCAGCGGCAGGAGCGGGGCATAGCCCAGGACCACCGGCAGGTTGTACAGCAACAGCCAGGGCGACGCCCCGATGATCACCCCCCACATGACCCAACGGATCTGGTTACGCACCCCGGGTTGCCGGGAGCGCCGATAGACGCGGATCAGGTGGCCCAGGCCATACAGCAGCTCCATGCCGGCCAGGGGATAGAGGAACCGATACGTGAGGGTACGCACTTCCAACGGTGGCCAGAACAACATACCGACCACCCCGGCCAGTGCCACCATCAAGTTCAGGGCGTGAACCAGGTAAGGCAGCCAGGGCCGGGAGCGGAGCAGGAGCGACCGTTCAGGGAAAAGCAGCAGCGCGTGAAAGGCCGCGCTAAAAGTGATGGCAAAACTTAGCAAGTCCAGAGGATGAAAGAGCCAGGCACCACTCAAGGCCAGGTTAACGCCGGCCGCCATCCAGGCATTGTTGACCAGATTAAACCCCTCGGCCCCAAAAAAGAGCGCCAACCACGGGGCCGCCGGATCACGGGCCTGACTTAAAAGCAACAAGGCGGCCATCAGGATGAAAACAATACCGATGAACAACAAAGCCCAATAGCCGCTCAGAACGGTGGCCAACGGTGGGGAATACCAGCGGACAGCGACCCCCAACGTCTCATCACCCCGCACCACCGTATAGGCCACGTCCGACGGTGGGGGATCAAAAAACCAGTGATACCACGACCCCGGGCGCAGAAAATCAACGTTGAGCGGACGGCCACCCACTTCCACGATCAGGTCCCCTGCTTGCAAGGGCCCCGCGTGGATCATGGTCACGACGGCACCGGTCGGCCCCAGGTGCAGGCTGCACCCGTCCGTGGGATAGGTGGCGGTGAACCAAACCAATCCTCCGGTGTAGCCCAGCGCCAGCAGCGCCAGTCCCAGCATGACCCAAGAAGTGAAGGGCAACGAACGTGACACCGTTTTCCCTTATACCGCTTTAACGTCGCCGCAGGAAATAGCAAACCGGCTTCCGAGATATCAGCCGGGTCCGCTGCTCAGGGCAGGAGGCTCAATCCCAAAATTTGGGCCGCGCGCTCCAGGATGTAATCGGGATCAAAGGGCTTGGTCACATACTCGTCGGCGCCGGCCGCAGTGCCCTGCTCCTTATCCACCGCCTGGCCTTTGGCCGTCAGCAGGATCACGTAGATCTGCGGATCCATTTCTTTGACCTGCCGGCAGACCTCGTAGCCGCTGAGGTGAGGCATCATCACGTCTAAAAAGATCAGGTGGGGCCGCTCGCGCTGAGCCACCGCTAAGGCTTCCCGGCCGTCACCCGCAACCAGTAGTTCCACATCCTGGTCTTCTAAATCTTCTAACGTTTGGGTCAACAATACCCGGATAAAGGCCTCATCGTCCACGATCAAAATCTTTTTTCCATCCATGCTGGCCTCCTTTGAAAATAACGTGCTGAGTTTGTAGTAAGGCGCTTTAGGCCATCTTAGTCGCGCTGATGGTCTTTAAGAAAATCATCCGGTCACGTGGATCGTGGGCTCTGTAGTAACGCCTGATGGCCTTTAAAAATCAAATGCGGTAACACCGGGCGACTCGTTTTTCCCGGTGGGGCGCCAGACGATCAATCGCCCGGCTACCCAAGCCACGCCCGGTAAACCGGGCTGCCGTAGCCCCGTTCACGGGGCGTTGCGCCAGCCCGGCGGTTAACCGCCGGGCGCCCAGCGCGAACGTGACCCGATTATTCTCTTAAAAACCACCAGGCGTTTCTTCGCTGCCGCCGAAGGGGAGAACGCCTAAAGGCGTCACTCCCCACGCCTTCTCAGCCGGTTCGCCTGTGACCGAATTTAATTTTTAAACTTCATCAGCGCGTCACTACAAGCCTGTTTCATTCCACCACCGGCACATCACCAGTGCAAACTTCAGCGGTGATCCCTGCCAAGCGCTATTCACCATTCTACCTGAACTCTAATATGAATCTGCCGATTGTCAATCAGCTGGGGCCGGTAGCGCGTTGCAATTCCAGGGCAAAAGAGTGAACACAGGGGATAGGGGCCAGACTCCCCGGTCGCTGCTCCGCCGCACCGGGTTAAGGGTACGTCAACTCCCCCAAATCTACCCAATCCCCCCCGCCCGCCAGCAGAACACGTTGCATGGTTTGCGGATCGTACAACAGGGCCGCAAGATAATA
>CAYTGR010000117.1:0-3649 GCA_964437445.1 uncultured Anaerolineales bacterium
CAAAGTCATCAGTGGCACGACCTACCTGGGCTACATGGACGGCGGCGCCTGCCAGGACAACGCCAATGTCCTGGTGGCTTTGCTGCGGGCAGCAGGCCTGCCGGCCAAGACCTTCATCGGGGATTACAGCCACACGCCCAACCAGCATGGCGAATCAGGGCGGACCGATATGTACGAATACGATCACTCGGTCCTGGTCTGGCTGAGTGGGGCCTGGAAAGGGGTGCGCAGCTATAACGGCAATGAAGAATCGGATATGGAGTACCCCTATAACCACGGGATTAAAGGGGTGTCTGGCTTATACAACTGGTATTCTGATAACATTATGGACCAGATCCTTACTTCTGACCATCGCTGGGACTGGCAGAACGGCAGTGATGGCGGCGGAATGGTCAATACCGTGTGGGATGGGACGGTAGAAGGCATTCCTTCTGAGGAATTCCGGGCCGGCAATCTGAACTGGGACATTGATTGGAACAGCCGCCGTCCCCTGGAGACCAAACAGTCGCCCTATACCATCGTGCTGAACAAAGAGACCTGGTACGGTGACGCCTGGGCGCCCAGTGAGTGGCGCAATCCCCCGGTCAGCAATCCGGCCGGGCGCACGTTAGTGACGCAAACCTATGCCCTCCCGACCGGCGTGCCCAGCCCGACCAATCCCATAGAGAACTGGCCGCTTAACCCGATCCCGGTGGAGTGCAGCCCGTCCTCGGTAGGGACGCCGGACTGTCAGGCGATGCTGGGAGGCGGTCAGGGCCTGTTGCGGCTGTTGGAGACGTCCGGCACCGCGCCGGCGCTCTCCTCTGCCGAACCGGTGGCCTCTATCGCCACGGGCGAGGAGGGACAGGTGCGCACCACCCCTGTCCCGGCTGCGGCGATCCCACAATTGGGCCGCATCCTGCGCGATTACGGCGTGGATTACGACGGCAACGGCCGTTGGGATGCGTTGGTGGTGGAAGTGGAGGTCACCGTTGCCCCGGCCGGCCAGTATCAACTGGGCGGCTGGCTTCAGGTGGGCAACCGCTCGGTGCCGGCGCGCAACGATCTGGTTTTCCTGAACAGCCAGTACCTGGTGAAGAAACTTCAGACGGTCTCCTTTGTCTTTGACGGCCAGGCGATCGGTCTGGCCCGACAGGCCGGCCCCTATCAGGTCACGGCGCTGTGGCTGGCCGCGCCGGAGCAACCGGTGGTGACGGGCCTGCCGGAGGAGACGCTGGCCTATCAGGCCGTGACGTACAAGACGCAATCTTATGCCGCACAGGCCTTTGAGGGGGTAGCGGCGACCATCAGCGGCAAGTATGAAGCGCGCGGGGTAGATGAGGACGGCGATGGCCGCTATGAGAGCCTGGAGCTCGCCGTCCCGCTACAACTGAACACGCCGGGCCGCTACCGGCTGACCGGCGACCTTTACGACGGCGCCCGGCAACTGGTGGCGCAGGCTTCCTGGGAAGGCAAGACCGCCGACGCTGTGCTGCGCTTTGCCATCAGCGGTTCCCAGGCCCCGTATACGGTGGAGCATCTGCGGCTGGTGGATGTCGCCAGCGGCGCGATCCTGGATTCCCGCCACTTCCGGGCCTACACCGTGGAGACCTTGGACCGTCCCGTAAGTCAAGGTCCGGTGGCCCTGGCTCTGCCGACCCCCGTCCTCTCCCTGAACGGGGTGGCGCTGAAATCGGTGCGGCCGACGCAGGTTTTCACCCTCACGGCGGTGGATACCAACGGCAACGGCAAGTATGACGCGCTGCAAATCCGCGCCGGCGTGACGGTGAGCGAGACCGCCGGCAGCTACCGGATTGAGGGCGCGCTGGTAGATGCGGCCGGCCGGCCGGTGGCCTGGAGCGTGAGCGCGCCGCAGGCGTTGGACCTGGGCGCTCAAGAGCTGACGTTGAGCTTTGACGGGCGGGCGCTCTACGATGCGCTGCTGCTCTCCCCTGCTACCCAGACTTTCCAGCTGGTCGCGGTCAAGATCTTCAGCGGGACGCTGAGCCAGAGCACGTTAGAAGATGCGGTCGCGGTCGCCATAACGACGCCGGCTTACACCCGCGATGACTTTGAGCCTTCCAGCGGGCTGGCCCACCGGCTGGTGGAAGACGATGTGGAGGGGGGTACAGATTACTGGTCCTGGTCGGCGCCGCTGTGGGGCGTGACCAACACCGTCCGCTACAACGGCGCGCAGGCCTGGCAGGCCCGCGCCACCAGCACCGTCTCCGGCTCGCTGGCGCTGACGCTGACGCAGGCGCTGGACCTGGCGGGTTATGTGCATCCGGCGCTGCGCTTCCGCACCGCCTATAAGCTGCCGACCAACAGCGTGGCCCGCGTGGAGGTTTCGGCCAACGGTGGCGCCTGGACGCCCGTGGCAACCTACACCGGCACCGTCCCGCACTGGGCCACCGTGCAGCTGCCCCTGGGTTCGCTCAGCGGCGCGAGCGCTGTCCGCTTCCGGTTCAACGTGGAGGCGCGCAACGGCACAGCCTGGTACGTGGACGACATCCACTTCAATGCCTGGCCGGCGATCACCGCCGCCTCGTTCACCTACACGCCCACCTCAGTCCTGGTGGGGGAGCCGGTGACCTTTGTCGCCAGCTACACTTCGGTGGATCGTTCCCTGCCGATCACCTACACCTGGGACTTCGGCGATGGGACGCCGGTGGTGGTCACCGACAGCCCCACCGTCACGCATAGCTTTGGGGGCAGTGTGGTGGATTACGCGGTCCAGTTGACCGTCGCCAACCCTCAGGACCACATGACCTATATGAAGTTTATCGGGGTGCATGAACCGGTGCTCGGCGCTGCGTTCACTTACACCCCGACCACGGCGTTTAGCGACTGGGCGGCGCGCTTCACGGCGACCTACACGCCCTCCTCGGCGACGCAACCGGTCACTTTCACCTGGGACTTTGGCGATGGGAGCTCGCCGGTGGCTACCACGGCCGCCGTGGTGACGCATACCTTCCCCACCACCGGGACCTATCCGCTGACGCTGACCACCTACAACGGCTACGGCCTGCCGGTGATGGTGACTGGTGTCATCACGGCGCCGTTAGATAACGACGGCGACGGGCTGAGCAACGCTGCCGAACAGACCTGGGGCACCGATCCTTACGACCCTGACTACGATGACGACGGCCTGACCGACGGGGAGGAAGTCAATCAGCGCCATACCGATCCCATCAATCCCGATAGCGACGGTGACACCCTGACCGATGGGGCGGAGGTCAACCAGTATGGCACCAACCCGAACAACGTGGATACCGACGGGGATACCATCAACGATAACGTGGAGATTGCCAACGGCACCGATCCGCTCGGCAATGACACCGATCACGACGGGCTGGAAGATGGCGATGAGGCCACCTGGGGCACCGATCCGCACGTGCAGGATTCCGATGGGGATGGCCTGTGGGATGGGGAAGAGGTCCATATTTACTACACTCAACCCATGGACTCGGATACTGATGATGATAATCTCTCCGACGGCGCTGAGGTCCACGCGGTGCCGGCCTCCGATCCCTTGTTGCCCGATACCGATGGCGACAACTTGCGCGACGATGCGGAACTGGCTGCCGGCACCGATCCAACCAACCCCGATTCCGACGGCGACGGGATGCCCGATGGCTGGGAGGTGGCGCACAACCTGAATCCGCTGGTC
>CAYTGR010000118.1:0-3483 GCA_964437445.1 uncultured Anaerolineales bacterium
CTGACCCAATCCCAGGCCCGTCGCTTCATGCTGGCCCAGCAGGGGCTCTGGCCGCCTTACGCCCAACCGGGCAAAGCCGGCCTCCTGGCTTACATCCGGCGCGTCGGCTGCATCCAGTTTGATCCGCTGGACATCGTAGGCCGCAACCCGGCGTTAGTGCTCCAGGCCCGGAGCGCCGATTTTCGGCCCGCGCTGCTCCAGGAGCTCCTCTACACAGACCGCCAGCTGTTAGATGGCTGGGATAAAAACATGTCCATTTACTCCGTGACCGACTGGCCCTACTTCCGGCGCGGCCGGGAGGCGGCCCGGCGGCACACCAGTCCTACCAGAACTGCCATCCAGGCCGTGTTGCCCCAGGTTCGGGCCGCTATAGAGGAGCGCGGCCCGCTCTCCTCTCTGGATCTCCACTTTGATCAAACGGTGGATTGGGCCTGGGCCCCGACCCGGTTGGCGCGTGCCGCCCTGGAGAGTATGTACTTCTGGGGCGAGCTGCTGATCCATCACAAAGTACATACCCGGAAAGTGTATGATTTCACCCACCGCCATCTGCTGGCCGGGTTGCTGGCGACGGCCGATCCCAACGTGACCGAGGAGCAGTACCACGATTGGTACGTGCTGCGCCGCATCGGGAGTATGGGGCTGGTGGCAAACCGGTCCGGCGAGGCTTGGTTGGGCCTGGAACTTTCCAGTGCCCAGCGCCAGGCCGCTTTACAACGGTTGCTGGAACGGGAGCAAATCATAGCCGTCCAGGTGGAGGGACTGGCCGTCCCCTGTTACCTGAGAAGCCAGGACCGGTCTTACCTGGAGCCGGACCTCCACCCCGACGATTTCCCGGCGGTGATGATGGCCCCGCTGGATAACCTGCTCTGGGATCGCCGCCTGGTGCAGGAACTCTTTGACTTCGCCTACCGCTGGGAGGTCTACAAGCCGAGCGCCGAACGCCGTTACGGCTATTACGTCCTGCCCGTTTTGTATGGCGACCGCTTTATCGCCCGGTTTGAGCCAGGGCGCGACAAGCGGAGCGGCGCCCTGGTGATCAAACAGTGGTGGTGGGAGCCGGGAATCGTCATGTCGGACGCGCTACAATCGGCTGTGCGCCGCTGTTTGCAGCGCTTTCTCGCTTATCTGGGCACCGACCAACTCCAGATAGACCCGCAGGCCATTGCCCAGGCCGGACTGACCTGGTTGAACTGAATCCTGGGGCTACCGGTTGACCACTGCCCCGGCTCCGTTATAATGCCGGGTTATGAAAGATGCAGTCCGTCCTCAACCTGAATTGGAACTCGTTGCTTCCCCCGATTGGGAGGAGTACGAGCTGGTGGATAGTGGCCGTGGGCTGAAGCTGGAGCGCTTCGGCCCGTACACTTTCATCCGCCCGGAGCCGCAAGCGCTCTGGCAGCCGGCCTTGCCTCCGCGTGTCTGGGACGCCGCCCACGCACTCTTCCAGCCCACAAACGAGGAGAGCGGTGGCCGCTGGGAATTCCGCCGGCCCGTTCCCGCTACCTGGCTCATGCACTATAAGCAGCTGACCTTCAAAGCCCAGGCGACTACCTCCCGTCACATGGGGGTCTTCCCGGAGCAGGCGGCGCACTGGGATTGGATCGGGGTCCAGATTGCGGCCGCCCGGCGCCCGGTGCGCGTGCTCAACCTCTTCTGTTACACCGGCCTGGCCACCCTCGCCGCCGCCGCGGCCGGCGCGCAGGTCACGCACGTGGATGCCTCCAAGAAAGCGGTGACGATGGCGCACGAGAACCTGGAGCTCTCCGGGCTGGGCGAGCGCCCGGTCCGCTGGATTGTGGACGACGCGCTCAAGTTCATCCAGCGCGAGGGGCGGCGCGGCTCCCGGTATGAGGGCCTCATCTTGGATCCACCCAAGTTTGGACGTGGTCCCGGCGGCGAAGTCTGGGAATTCTTTGCCCTTTTCCCTGCGTTGCTCCAGGCCTGCCGGGCTGTGTTGAGTGAGCAACCCCTCTTCATCGTGCTCACCGCCTACGCCATCCGCGCCTCGGCACTCTGCCTCTATTACGCGCTGGCTGAGACGCTGCGCGGGCTGGGCGGCACGCTCACCACCGGCGAGCTGGTCACCGTGGAACGCAGCGCCGGGCGGGTGCTCTCTAACGCCATTTTCTGCCGCTGGAGTGTGGAGGGGAACAGCAGAGCCAGCGGCCGGGAAGATGAGATGACCGGAAATCTGGAACGCTGATCATCGGAACGCTAAATCGCCTCCCCTATATCCATCACCAGGAGTTTCGCATGAGCTGGAACGTTTTCTTCTCCACCTTTGGTCTGGTCTTTGTGGCCGAGCTGGGAGATAAGACCCAGCTGGCCGTGGTGACCCAGACCTGCAAGTATCGCACCACCTGGCCGGTTTTCCTGGGTGGCAGCCTGGCGTTGACCGCCGTCACGGCCTTGGGGGCGTTGGGCGGGCAGCTGCTCAACCACTTCATCCCGGCAGAATTCATCCGATTGGGAGTAGCCCTGGCCTTTGTCGCTATGGGTCTCCTCATCTGGCGCGAGGCCGGCAAGCCCCCGGCCACGCCGGCAGAGGATCCCTGCCGTGAGGCCGCAGCCGCACCGGTAGCGCCCAAGCGTTGGGATTGGCGCGCCTTTACCACGACCTTAGGCTTGCTTTTCTTTGCGGAGCTGGGCGATAAAACCCAGCTGGCGGTCATCGGTCTAGCCGGCAAGCAGCCGACTCTCTGGCCGGTTTTCCTGGGTGGCAGCCTGGCGTTGACCGCTGTGACGGCCTTAGGTGTCCTCGGCGGGCAGGCCCTTGCCCGCCGGGTCCCTGAGCGGCTCCTGCTACAGATTCCTGCCGTTGCCTTTATCGTGATGGGAGTGCTGATGGGGGTGGGAATCCTGTAAGGAATCCAGTATTTCCCCATGAATTGGCGTCCACCAGCGGTGGGATGAAAATTAGCTCGTAGTCAGGCGCTTCAGCGCGTTGGACGGCGCTGAAGCGCCTGACTACAAACAAGCGTTATTGTTGTTCGTAGTGCCGCGCTTATGAAGTTTAAAAATTAAGTTCGGTCATGGGCAAGCCGGCTTAGAAGGCGTAACATAGATAGAAGATAGGTAGTGACGCCTTTAGGCGTTCTCCCTTTCAGCGGTCAGCCAAGAAACGCCTGCTGGCCTTTAAAAATTAGATGCGGTAACACCAGGCGACTCGTTTTTTCCGGTGGGGCGCCGGGCGATCAATCGCCCGGCTACCCAAGCCACGCCCGGTAAACCGGGCTGCCGTAGCCCCGTTATGAAGTTTGAAAATTAAATTCGGTCACAGGCGAACCGGCGGAGGGCGTGGGTAGTGACGCCTTTAGGCGTTCTCCCCTTCGGCGGCAGCAAAGAAACGCCTGAAGGCGTTACTACAAAGCCCAAACGCCCACGGCCCATGTGACCGGATTATTTTCTCAAAGATCATCAGCGCGGCTAAGACGGCGCTGAAGCGCCTGACTACAAACGAAGAGCGTTATTTTCAGAGGAGAT
>CAYTGR010000119.1:0-3436 GCA_964437445.1 uncultured Anaerolineales bacterium
GCAGAGAGCAGCAGGTAGCAGTTCCTGTTTCCTGCTCACCGCTCACGGCTCACATTTTCATCCCACCGCTGGTGAACGCCAGTTCATAGTGAATTCCCCTGAAAGTCGGGTTTAACGCGGAGGCGCAGAGACCGCCGAGATCGGGGATGTCAAAAATCCAGGGTAAGGTATAATCTGACTAAAGTGGGGTAAGATGGACTGAGGTGGTCAGATGGATGCAAAGTCACGCCGGTTCTTCTGGACAGCTACAGGGGCGCTGCTGCTGCTGGCGTTGCTCCCCTATGGCTGGGCGTGGGCTAAGACGCCACCGGGGTACCAATATGTCGGTATAGTTTACAATCCACTGGATGCGGCCTCTTACCTGGGGAAAATGCGGTTGGGCTGGTTAGGGGAGTGGCGCTTCCGGCTCATGTTCACGCCTGAATCGCAGTCGGGGGCTTATCTTTTCCTTTTCCACCTGGCTTTGGGCCACCTGGCCCGGTTGGTCCACTGGCCCCTGGTGGTGGTTTATCATGTAGCACGAGGGTTGGGCGGGCTGGCCCTGTTGGGCCTGCTCTGGCGGTTAGCCGGCGCGGCCGCCTGGGGACCTCATTCCCGCCGCTGGGGTTTCTGGTTTGCGGCAATCGCGGGCGGCCTGGGGTGGCTGCTGTTGGCCTCCAATCCCCCCCCGGTGGATCTGTGGGTGCCGGAAGGTTACGTGTTTTACAGTATCCTGGCCAACGCTCACTTTCCCTGGGCGCAGGCCTTGCTGATTGCCGTGATGTTGGGTGCGATCCGGTTGGCGACTACGCCGGACCGCCCCTGGCTGCCGGCGTTGGCAGTCGGGGGCGGATTGCTGTTGTTGGGGGTGCTCCAGCCGTTTGCGGTGGCCGAAGTCGGCCTGGTCTGGGCCGTTTGGTTAGTGTTGGAGAGCCTGGCGCACCGGCGCCTCCCCTGGCGACTGGGGTGGCAGCTGGGCCTCGTGGGGGCTTTGGGGTTGATCTACCCCTTGTACGGAGTTTGGGCGATCCGTCACGACCCGCTGCTGGCGGCGTGGGATGCACAGAATCTCACGGCTTCTCCGCCATGGTGGAATTGGGTGATCGGGTACGCATGGTTGCTGCCCCTGGCAAGCGTGGGCGCGGTACAGGCCTGGCGGCGCAGAACGGCGTTGGACCGCCTGCTCATGGCCTGGGTGGTGGGGATCATTATTGGGATTGCGTTGCCACTCTCGCTACAACGACGGTTCTGCCTGGGGGCGAGCCTGCCCCTGGGTTTGCTGGCCGGAGCAGGTTGGGAGACGTTGCTAACACGGGTGCGGCGCGGGCGGTTGCTGATCAATTCGTTGGCGGTGGCCTTGACGGGGTTGACGCCGCTCGTTTTATTGGCCGGAGGTTGTGGGGCGACGCTGCCGACAGACCCCCGATTCTACGTGACAGTTGGCGAGGCTGCTGCCGCTCGTCCGCTGCTGGTTGCCGGCGGGCGGCACGTCATCCTGGCCAGCCCGGAAAGGGGAATGTTGCTGCCGGCCCTGACCGGGCAACCGGTAGTCGTCGGTCATCCTTTTGAAACGGCAATGTACGAACAAAGGCTGGCGGCGGTGACCGCGTTCTTCCAGCCGGAGACAACAGCGGAAGCGCGACGGGCGTTGCTCTGCCGCGAGGGGGTGGATTACGTCTGGGTGGGGCCGATAGAGCGGACTTTGCTCCAGGGCACTCCTCTTGACCTCCCGGTGTTGCGACCGTTGGTTCAAAATACTGACGTGGTAGTTTATGCTGTGGCAGGGGCCTGTGACTGATAGTTTTGGTCATTTGCCGCTGGTGGCAGTGCTGAAGTTGAGTGTGGAGAGCGCCGATGTCCCGTAACGAAGCTGCCAATTTGCTGTTGATCCGTGACCGCTGGTTGCTCTGGGGGGTGGCTCTGGTGCTCCGGCTGGTGACAGCAGCCTTCATTCAACAGCCGGGGTACATGGACACCGCTTATTACACGGTGCAGGGACTACGCCTGGCGGAGGGGAATGGTCCCACCGAGCCCTATCTCTGGAACTACCTGGATGATCCTGCCGGGCTGCCACATCCGGCCTTTGGCTACTGGATGCCGCTGCCGTCGCTCTTGACTGCACCGTTCTGGGCCGCGGGCCGCTCGTTCCTGGCCGCCCAACTCCCCTTCGCGTTGCTGGCGGCCTTGCTGGTGGTGTTAGCTGCTCAAATAGCCTGGGAGGTGACCGGCCGCCGGCAGGCTTTCTGGGCGGCAGGCGCGTTGCTGGGATTCAGTGTTTACTTTTTCCCCTACTGGACGCTGCCGGAGACTTTCGCGCCGTTTGCGCTGGCTGGAGCGGTCGCACTTTGGGCCGGGGGGCGCTACTGGGAGGGCGGGGAGGCCCGCTGGGCGGCGCTGGCGGCCGGAGGGGCCACGTTGGCCTACCTGACCCGCTCCGACGGCCTGTTGTTGGTCGGCTTGACGTTGGGGTTGCCGCTGATCAAGCGGCAGGGCCGGGCGTTGCTGGCCGCCGGGTTAACCACTGCCCTGCTCCTGAGCCCGTGGGTGGCCTATAACCTGCACACCTGGCACACCTGGCTGCCCACAGGCGGCACACAGGCCCTCTGGTTGACTACCTATGATGATCTGTTCTGTTATCACTGTCAGTTGACACCGGCGGCCTATCTGGCCGCGGGCTGGCAGAGTATCCTGAACACCAAACTTGAAGCGCTTTCCTGGAACCTGAAAACGTTGTGGGCGGTGATTGGCTACATTTTTGTCGCGCCCCTGGCCCTGGTGGGCGGTTGGCAACTCCGGCGGCGACCGGCGTTGGGGCTGGCCTGGCTCTACCTGTTGCTGCTCTTTGCGGCGATGACCTTTGCTTTTACCTTTCCCGGTCCGCGCGGGGGGTTCTTCCACAGCGGAGGGGCGGTGTTGCCGTTCATGGTCGTCGCCGGGCTGGTCGGATTGGAGCGGGTCGTGGCCTGGGTCGGCCGCCGGCGCCACTGGCATATCCCGCAGGCGCAGGCGGTTTTCACCTGGGGGTTGGTATTCCTGGCGGCGGGGATGAGCCTGGCGCTGGCGTTGCCCAAAGTGCGCACCTGGAACGCCGCTGTGATCCCCTACCAACAGGCCGGCATCTGGTTGGCGGAGCGGGATCCCGCGGGCTGCCCGGTCCTGGTGGCCGATCCGCCGCGTTTCTGGTACACGACGCGGCGGACCGCGCTGGTGGTTCCCAACGAAGGGCCGGCCGTCGTGGCTGAGGTCGCCCGGCGCTATGGCGCTTGCTGGCTCCTGCTGGATATCGACCACCCGCAGCCCCTGGCGTCGCTCTACGCGGCCGAAACGCAGGCCGGCTGGCGGCTGGTGAACTCCTGGAACGACCTGCGGCTTTACCGGCTGGAGGGCCAGTAAGATATTCAGTTAGGACTTACGCAACTTGGCCGATAGCACTATAATACAAGGCATGAGCAAAGTT
>CAYTGR010000120.1:0-3000 GCA_964437445.1 uncultured Anaerolineales bacterium
AGGTAGGCCAGCAGCGATTGCAGGCGGGCCGTGTTGACAGCCGTGACGGGCTGGTCGCCGTAGACCAGGCTGAATTCGCCCAATAAACGAATATGCAAAATGTTCACGGGCATCCTTCTGCGTGACTCCTGCCAGGGCCGTGAGGTGGGGGCCGTCAGCGGTGAAGGTGATGCCGGGATTATGGTGGTGGTATGGTGTATGGTGGTGGAAGGAGGGACGGCGCTCTCTCAGCGTTCAGCTGCCGGGGTGGCCTGGCCTGGCGGAGATGGTGGAAGGGCGGCGGACCAGATGACGAGCGCTCGTTGTTGGAACCGGTGTAAAAGGCGGATGAGCGGCTCGCCCAAAACCAGGATCAGAGCCACATTGCCTAAGCTGCGCACGGCATCCCACCAGAGGGAGGTCACGCCGTAGAAAAGCAGATACCGGCGCACCGTTTCGGCGAGCGTCAGGCCAGCTTCCCAGCTGCCGCCCGGGCCGGCGATGAAGGGCCAGAAGTAGAGATTGAGCAGGGCCCCGTAGAGGAAGCCCCAGAGCGCCCCGTAACCGGCCAGCACGGTGAGCCGGCCGGCCGGCGAGCGCAAAGGGGGCAACAACCCGGCCCCGGCGCCGATCCAGGCTGCGGCGGTCATCTGATAGGGGAGCCAGGGGCCGATGCCGCCGGTGATCAGCGCGGAGGCCAGCAGCGAGAGCGCGCCAAACAGGAAGCCGAACCGGACGCCGAAGCTATAGCCGCTCAGGATGATGAGCAGGAAGATCGGCGAGAAGCCTCCTGGCATGACCAGCACGCTGTTTTCCAGCAGGCGGAGCGCCGCATTGACCGCGGCCAGCACCCCCATCAAGGCCACCGTGCGCGCATCCAGCGTGTGAGCAGCCAGCTCGGCGACCACCACGAGCAGGCAGAGCGCTGTCAACAGGAAGAAGAGCACGGGGGCATCGGGCCGTGCCTGCGGGTTAAGGCCGGCAGCCGGCAACAGGAACGGGTAAAGAAAGCCGAACAGTCCGGCGAGATTGGCCAGTAGAAAAAGTGCGGTAGACATAGGCTATGGGATACGTAATCTGTAAGGCTTCAGATGAGACGGTTGCCGGGTGAACAAGGCTACGTTTTCAAGGTGATACGTCTGGGGAAAGAGGTCCACCGGCTGAACCCAGGCTAAGGTGTACCCCACTTCCGTCAGTCGCCGGGCGTCGCGCGCTAAGGTGGCCGGATCGCACGAGACGTAAGCGATCCGGGCGGGCCGGTGCGCCGCCAACGCATCCAGCGCGCGCCGCTCCAACCCTTCGCGCGGCGGGTCCAGGACGATGGCATCCACCGGATGGGTGACCGTGCCGAGCAACAGTTCAACCGGCCCGGTCAGCCACTCTACATTCTCGCTGCCGGCCAGATTGTGCCGGGCATCGGCGCTGGCCTCTTCGCTGAGCTCAATGCCGGTCACCCGGGCGGCGCGCTCGCTCAGGAAGGCCGTGAACAGGCCCACCCCGCAATAGGCATCCACCACTTGTTCGTGCCCTTGAAGTTCTAAGGCTTCCAGCACCAAATCCACCAGCCGTTCGGCCTGGGCCGAGTTGACCTGGTAGAAGCTGGTGGCGGAGATGCGGAACTCCCGCCCGTGGACCACCTCGGTGATGTAATCCAGGCCGATGAGCGGCAAGACGGCGCCATCGTGGCGCACCTGGACGATGGAGAGGGGGAAGTCCACAGCCAGCTCCGGCGGTTCGTCGTCTACGGTTTGCAACACCAGCATCAGATCACCGGTGGCGGTGCCGGCCCGCAGTTCCAGCCATTCCAGCTCCGGCAACGTGAGCTCCAACGAGGCCAGCAGGTTACTGAGGAGCGGGTGCATGATCAGGCAATCGTCCACGGGGATGACGTGGTGGCTGTTGGCGGCCAGGAAGCCGGGCCGGCCTGCGGAGGTGAGGCGAAACCGCGAGTGATTCCGATACTCCCACCCCTGGTCGTCGGCCAGTGGCTCCAGGACCGGCGGCTCAGCGAGCTTGCCAATCCGTTGCAGCTGATCCACCATCACGCGCCCTTTGAGGCTAACCTGCACCGGATAGGCGATGTGTTGCCACTGGCAGCCGCCGCAACCTTCGGCGCCGAAGTAAGGACAGGGCGGCGTCTGGCGGGCCGGGGAGGGCTCCAGCACCTCCAGCAGGCGGGTACGCGCGTAGCGCTGGTGCTCTTCCACGATTTCCACCAGCACCCGCTCGCCGGGGATAGCGTAGGGGACAAAGAGGGTCCGCTCCCCCCACCGCCCTAATGCCTCCCCGCCGTGCGCCATGCCGGTCAACTTTAATGTAGCCTTTTCTGCCATGTTTACCACCTCTACTTGGCCACCCAGACAGTGAAGACGGTGACGAAAAGATGGATCAAGAACGGGTAGAAAAATGATTCGGTCTGCCAGGCCACCCAGCCAAAGGCAGTGCCGCCAACGATACAGCTGAGCGTTTCCACTTGCGGTTTGCCGAAGTGAGCCAGCGTGAACAACATCGCCTGGAGCAGAATGGCCCAATCACCGGCAATGCCGGCCAGCGCATAGAGCAGCACGCCCCGGAAGAAGAACTCCCACCCGAAGAGATCGGTGGCTGCCCAGAGCACCGTTCCCCAGAAACCATGTTCGCGCCAGATGGGGGCATAATAGTTGTGGAAATCGGCGCCCCGGGTGGAGGCCCACAGAATGGGCGCCATCACCAGCCACCCGCCGACCGTCAGCAGAAGCCCGCGCCGCCAGTTTCCCAGCCGAAAACCGTAGTGGGCCGGTGGCCGGCGCAGCAAGGCCAGCAGCAGCAGCGGAATCGCCAGGAAGAAAATCAGACTGTCCCATTCACGGCGCGGGAGAAATTGGTTGTAGTGGTTGAGCACTAAGGCGACGGTACCATAGACCAGGATCACGACAGTGCGCCAGTTTTTCGTCACAGCTCCCTCGTTAAGCAGCGATTATCTCTCTGCCGATTATAACTGCCTTGGGGGAATGTCAACGTGTGAATCAGGCTCCTCTAAAA
>CAYTGR010000121.1:0-2972 GCA_964437445.1 uncultured Anaerolineales bacterium
GACCACGTCTTGATGGCAGCGCAGCGGACGCTCAGCACGGCCCACCATGAGGCTCAGCCGCCGCTGATGCCTGAGGCTGATGAAATTTGACAAATAAATTCGGATATCCTTATTTGCGAAGCCTATCCCATATTTGGGCTAATTTGATGGTGGTGACATAGGATGCCCCATATTTGGCGGTAGCTCTTCAGAGCAAAATATCCGGATTATTTAGTTAAACTTCGTAAGCCGACTGGGAATGTTGGCTTGTAGTACCGCGCTTTAGCGCGGCGCAGACGGCGCTGAAGCGCCTCACTACAAGCAGAGTGCTCTTTTCAAGGGAGGAGATTTCATCCTTCCGCCTTCATCCTTCATCCTTCCACGGAGGCACCATGCTCCTGGATTGGGCTGTACTGGCGGTTTCCTTCTACAACACGATCTCGCTTTTATGGCTGGGGCTGACGGTTTTCCTGAACGGCAACCGCCGTTCGGGCGGGACCTGGTTGACCGGTGGCGGCCTGTTGTTAGGTGCGCTCTTCTTCACCAGCCACACCGCGATCATGGGCCGTGGCCTGGCGAGCACCAGCTTCGGCATGGATTTCTGGTGGTGGGTCAGCTGGACGCCGGCGATTGCTGCGCCTTTCGCCTGGTATGGCGCGCTGCTCTGGTACACCGGCTTTGACTGGCGGCGGCCGCACCCGCACCGCTTCTGGCTGGCAGGCGTGGTGGCGCTCGCGGGACTGACCGCGCTGTTGATCCTGGTCGCCAACCCTTTACCTTCTTACAGCTACGTCGCCGGACGCCCATTGGCCGCCACCCCTCGCGTGGCCGGTCTCCCGGTCCTGGTGCTGGCCTATCTGGTCTATTCGGTCCTCTGTTATCTCTTGCCGCTGGATCTGCTCCGCCGTGCTGAACTGACCGCGCGGCCCGTGGACGCCGTCGCCCGCCGCCTGGCCCGCCCCTGGCTGGTGGCCGTCTCGGTCCTGCTCTTGCTCGCCGGGCTGCTCATGGTCTGGACGGCGCGGTGGGCCCTGTTGACCATCCCCCAGCCTTCGCTGACTAACCCGGCCGACGCGGTGGTGGCCAAACGCTTTGATCTGGTGGTGGAGAGCTTAGTGGCACTCGCCATTACCCTCTTGGGCCGGGCCATCGTTGCCTACGAGGTCTTCACTGGCCGCCCGTTGCCGCGCCACGGCCTCTTTCGCCAGTGGCGCGGCACCGTGATTCTGACGACCGGGTATGGCGTCGTTGCTGCCTGGACGTTGACGATCCAGCTGCGTCCGCTCTACAGCCTGATGTTAGCGACCGCGCTCTGGACCTTTTTTTACGTTCTCTACAACTGGCGTACTACTGCCGAACGGGAACGGGCCATGGCCCGCCTCCGGCCCTTCATTGCCAGCCAGGATCTCTACGCGCAACTGGTCAACGCCGCGCCGGCGGATGCGGCCGCGCCGCCGGAGATTTTTGCCACGTTGTGCCGCGACGTTCTTGGGGTGCGGGCCGCTGCGTTGCTCCCTTCCGATGCGCTGGCGACTCTTGCCGGCCCGCCGCTTCGCTATCCGCCCCAGGCCCCGTTGGTGATTCCCCCGCCCGGCGAGCTGGCGGCCTGTTTTGCATCGCCGGAGGTACGTTGCCGGCCACTCTCGGTCCCTGAGCTGGCCTGGGCTGTCTCGCTCTGGAGCGGCCAGAGTTTAGGGGGGCTGTTGTTGCTGGGCGAGAAGATAGACGGCAACCCGTACACCGAGGAGGAGATTGAACTGGCGCAGGCCGGCGGCGAGCGGGTGCTGGATATGCTTGCCGGTGCGGAGATGGCGCGGTTGGCGATGGACCTGCTCCGCCAGCGGTTAGCGCAGGTGCGCGTGTTGGAGGGGCAGGGCCGGCGGCTGCTCCATGACGAGGTGCTGCCGCAGCTCCACACGGCGCTGCTTTACGTGAGCGCGCTGCCCGCCACCCCGGAGACTCAGGCCGCGTTAGAGAGCCTCTCTGCCGTCCACCACCGGATCGCCGACCTGCTCCACGACGCGCCACCGGCCGGACCGCAGCTCCTGGCGCAGCAGGGACTGGTCGCGGCATTGCGGCTGCTGGTGGAGCGTGAACTGGCCGGCGAGTTTGCGGGGGTGGACTGGCGCGTAGCCCCAGAGGCCGAGGTGGCCGCCCAACGGTTGCCGCTCTTCGTGGCCGAGGTGGTTTACTTTGCGGCGCGGGAACTGCTCCGCAACGCGGCCCGCCACGGGCGCGGTGGGGAGACAGCGCGCCCGTTGCACCTCACGCTGACGATAGAGCGGACGGAGGGCCTGCGGCTGGTGGTGGAGGACGACGGGGTCGGCTTCACGCCGGGGGCCGATCCCGCTGCCGGGGGCGCCGGCAGCGGGCTGCGGTTCCACAGCGCCTTGCTGGCGGCGGTCGGTGCTGGCCTGGAAGTGCGCGCCCTCCCGGCCGGCGGCACCCGCGCGGCCATTGTGTTGCGGGGCGGGGGGTGAATCTATGCAGCGGACCACAGACCACCGACTCTAAGCCAGCGTGACCTCTTCCCGCTGGCCGGTGCAGCGCCGGTCGGTGGGCATGGCGCTGGCCGCGAAGTCGGGCCGCGTTTCACCGTAGGGCAGGTAGCGCCGTTGGCTGAGCAGGGTCCCGGTCACGGTAGTGGCCAGGCTGGCGCTGCTCAGCTGCTCGCTGTGCAGGAAGTATATCACTATCCCATCGCTGCGCTGCTCTCGCAACGTGCTCCGCTGCCCGTGGACAAAGTAGTAAGTGCGCGTGATCCGGCCCGTGGGGGAGAGCGTGATCTCCACCACGCCCAGGAAGACGGTGGTAAGGGGTGTCGTGGCGCCCACCGGCTGCACCCGCGTGCCGTCGTAATAGGATTGCAACTTTTACCGACCAAGCATGATTGTACTGCCCAAAAATCGGGCTGTCAATCCGTAAAACGACGTCATTCCATGTTTTCTTTAATCTTTACCCACGTGACAAACGGGCAGGGGTGGAGAGCCACC
>CAYTGR010000122.1:0-2395 GCA_964437445.1 uncultured Anaerolineales bacterium
TTCCTGTCCAGCCAGAGATATCAGTAGCTCACGCGGACGTAGTCTGCGCGCGGGGCGCCCCAGGGGATGGTGGCATCCATCCCCAGCTTGGCGGTGCGGGCTTTCTGGCCGGGCACGCTCGTCGCCGAGGGGTCTAAGCTGGAGCCGGGCTGGTCACTCAAAATGACCACGTCCCGGTCGGCTTGCACACGGGTGGCGATGGCCCATTCCACCTCGGCGGGATCGTACAGGTTGACATCGGTATCCACCACCACCACATGCTTGAGCGAACCATGGCCCCGGAAAGCGGCCGCGATGGCACGGCGACCATCCTCCGGCCCCTGTTTCTCAATCTGCACCACGGCATGAAGCCACGAGCAGCCCCCTGGTGTGATGTAGACGCCGGTGCAGCGGGCGACACGACTGACCTCGGCAAAGATGGTCGGCTCGCGCGGCATCCCCATCAACGTCTTGTGCTCCAGACCGCCGGGCAACAACGCCTGGAAGAGCGGCTCGCGCCGGTGAGTGATCGCCGTGACGCGGAAGACCGGTTGCTCCCGCACAAAATCCATCGTCCCGGTCAGATCGGGGAACGGACCTTCGGGAGCCAGCTCATGGGTGAGCACGCCTTCCAGCACCAGCTCAGCCTCGGCAGGGACCGCCAGGGGCACGGTGAGGCAGCGGACGGTGGGAGTGGGAGCCAGCGCCTGCGCCAGCGTCAGCTCATCCACGCCGGGCGGCGGTGCCATAGAGCCGGCCAGCAGCACGTGGAGCGGCAGGCCGATCACGACGGCCATCGGCAAGCCCTCCGGCCGCTTGCGCCAGGCGGTATGGGTGCCGCGCCCTTCCACGATCCGCGCGGCGAAGTGCCGGGCATCCAGCCGCAGCAGGCGGTGAAAGGAGAGATTGCGTCCCAGGTCAGGGTCCTCAATCACGGCCACGCCCGCCGTGATATAAGGCCCGCCATCCAACGGGTGGTAGCGCGGGATCGGCAGGCGGGTCAGGTCCACCTCAGGTTCCACCACCTCCTGGCAGGGAGCCTGCGTGACCAGGGGCGGCGGTTGCGGATGGGCCATCGCCTCCGCCAGCCGGTGCACCAGGTCGGGCACTGCGCAGCCCAACGCGCGGGCGAAAAAGTCACGCTGCGCCGCCAACCCGGCCACGATCCGCCAGCCGGGGTAGGCAGGCAGCTTCTCAAAGAGCAACGGGCGGCCGTCGTGCGCTGCCAGGTAGCGCGCCACCTCCAGCTCGGGAGCAACCGGGTCAACCACCCGCTCCAGGTTGCCGCTCTGTTCCAGTTCAGTCAGAAAAGCGCGTAGATTCATGGTCCAGGCAATTTCCCGGCCAGATTCAACCCCAGCACCCCGATGACAATCAGGGCAATGGAGACCAGCTTCAAGGGAGTCGCCGGCTCGCGGAAGTAGTAGATACCGATGAGCGTGACCAGCATCGTCCCCAGACCTGACCAGACGGCATAAGCCAGACTGACATCCAGTCGGCGCAGGGCCAGATTGAGCGGGACAAAACCGCTGCCGTAGAACAGGAACATCAAAACGGTAGGCAGCGGGCGCCGGAAACCCTGCGAGAGTTTCATCATGGTTGTGCCGGAGACTTCCAGCACAATAGCGATCAGCATTAAAAGCCAGCTCGTAGTCAAAGGACACATACCTCAGTTTGGTTTAGTCTAACGCTCTTTTGGGTGAAAGCAATCTCCAACTTCAGGTTGGAGATTGCCGGATGGTCTGGAAGAGCGACGGAGGGGATGGGAGCCCCGGTTTCTGCAAGCTGTTGCCAGGGCCCAGGAATCTGCTCAGCGTCCTGAAGCCGCTTTCACTTTGAGCACGAACCCCTCGCGCCCCACCACCACGATGGGGGCGTTAGCCGGTACAGCCTCGCCTTCCACCACGGCCTGCCAGCGCTCGCCCTGGACCAGGACGGCCCCGGTAGGATTCAATTCCGTTTTGGCGATGCCCCGCGCTCCAATCAACCCCTCGCGCCCGGTGGTCGGCTGCCGATGGTGGATCTGGACAGCTTTGGCCACCACGAAAGCAAACATCGCAGCCGTGAACAAGGAAAGCACCACCACGAGCGGGACAGAAACCTTGCCAAACGGCGAACCAACCGGCGTATTGAACATGATGAGCAGCCCGGCGATCAGCGACCCCAGGCCGGCAGCGGTCAAGGCCCCGTGGGTGGGGGCTTTGATGTCTACAATGAAAAGGATGAAGGCAATAACGATGAAGGCCATCCCCAACCAGTTGACCGGCATGAGGCCCAGCCCGTAGGCCGCCAGCGCCAGGCAGACCGCACCGGTGAAGCCGGCAAACCACCCGCCGGGGCTGGAAAGCTCAATGAGGATTGCCTGCACGCCGATGACCATCAGGATGGCGATGACGTTCGGATCGGTCAGGAACTG